>JBEKGY010000029.1:0-45742 GCA_050012555.1 Occallatibacter sp. | reverse complement strand
TGAGCGGATCGGGCCAGAACATGATCCGCACGTAGCGCCAGTAACTGATCGCCGCGTTGCAGATTCTCTCCCATAGGGGCAGGGATTGAAGCTCAATCACCATACCGCCGGCCCTCTGCGCAAAAAAGGTGATGACGCTGGAGAGAACCGCCATGATGAACAGCGGCCATTTTTCAACGCATAATTTCCAAAAGGAAGAGAACCAATGCGCGCGCGTCTCCGGAGTGAATGTTATTCTGCGCAACGGCCAATAATCGAGCAACAGAAGGGTAAACGGAAGAGTTACGGCCATTGGCTTCGACATAAGAGCGCAGGCAAAGCCGCAAACTAAACATGTGTACCGTTTCCAGGATGGCTTGCGGAGATACCACGCATAAGCAAGCAATGTGGCGAACCAGAAAAACGCGCACAAAACATCCTTGCGTTCAGAGATCCAGGCAACGGATTCGACATGCGCGGGGTGCAGCGCGAACAGAAACGCGACCATTGCGGAACGACCTAAGAAACCGGTCATGTACATAAGCAAAAGGAAAAGCAGGATGGAGTTGGCGGCGTGCAGACATACATTGGTTATATGGTGGCCGCCGGGGCCATTGCCATAAACGCTCCAGTCAACCATGTGGGAGATCCACGTCAGCGGGTGCCAGTTGGAAGCATAGAAGGTGGTAAACGCCCACGCGACACTCTGCATGGTCACCCCCTGCTGCACCTGCCGGTTCTCCAGTACATAGCTGGTATCGTCGAATGTAACGAAATCGTTACTCCGCACACCCCGGAAGGCAACGACGGTAACCACCGCCAGGACGAGGCACACAACGGCAATTTGCCACGGCTTATGGGTTGCGGGAGCAATGGAAACGGTCTTCCCGGCCGGCGCCTCGGGCGGGCGCTTGACCTGGGATTTGCGCTGTCGCGATTTCTTCGGCATGATGGGCAATCTCCGATCATCCTAAAAACGTGGGCATCCCATCCTTGCTCCGCCGCGGCGGATTTTTGTAGCAAGGGCGCACTCCCACTTCATTATTTTCCGTTTTCAACCTTTTCGTTTTTCATCTGGGCTTGAGCCAGTTCGAGATTTCGCCTTGCGCCGGCATAGGCCGGATTAATCCGCACCGCCTCGCTGAACTGCTCGACCGCTTTCTTATAATCCCCCAGTTGAACCAGGGACGCGCCGAGGTCATTATGCGCATCAGCGCTCGCCGGGTCGAGCCGCAGCGTTTGAGTAAGCTCCTCTACCGCTTCGGGGAGCCGATGCGACTGCATAAGGATCCTGCTGATTCTGTAATGGGTCATTGCCTGATCGGGTTTGATGGCCAGAGAAAGCCGGAACTCCTTAAGCGCTTCCTCCGTCAATCCCTGCCGGCCAAAGACAATGCCTAAATTGTTATGAGCCTCGTAATTATCCGGCTCGAGGTAAAGCACCTGACGGTTCTCATGAACCGACTCGTCAAATTTTCCCTGCGCTTGGAGAGCATCGGCAAGAAAAAGCCGCGCCGTTATAGAATCCGGGCGCGCGGCGAGCGCCTTTCTGCAATACGTCTCCTCATCCTTGGGCCTGTCCATCAGAGCAGACCATAGCGCCATATTGGTAAGGGCATCGGAGTTGTTGGGGGCAATACGCAATGCCTGTTCGAGGCGTTGCCCCGCAAGCGGCAGATTGCGCGGATCATGAGTTTGCATCGAAGCATGCATCAGGCAAAAGGCGGAATTGGAAAGAGTCTCAGTCCAGGGGGGGGTATATTCCAACGCGCGTTCAAAATATTCCTGCGCCTCGGCACACCTTACCTGTCTCGCGTACGCCCCGCCCAGGGTTGAATTGGGAAGTTCGCCGCGCGGGTCAATCGCGAGCGCGTGGCTGAAAAGCGTCACCGTATCTTGCCATACCTTTACCTGCGCCTCGGTCTTTACGGCGCACGCTACGATGACCGCGACCGCAAGCAATTGAGTCGCGGTCCTGATCTTCGGATAGTCAGCAACGGCATCGCCGGCCAACCAGACTACGGCGATAAAAAGGCCGATCAAGGGAAGATAGGTGTAACGCTCGGCCATGGCCTGATCGCCAACCTGCACGATGCCGATTACCGGCGCCAGTGTTCCCAGGAACCACAGCCAGCCGACGAGGCAATAAGGCCTTTCCTTGCGAATATGCCAGCAGACAGCGGTGACCAAAACGAGCGCAATGGCCGATAACACCGCTGCGAAAGCCATGATGTTATTTACATCATAGTAATAATAGGCTGTGAGCGGATCGGGCCAGAACATGATCCGCACGTAGCGCCAGTAACTAATCGCCGCGTTGCTGATTCTCTCCCACAAGTACAAGGCTTGAAGCTCAGCCACCGCGCCGCCGGCCCGTTGCGCAACAAAAGTGATGACGCTGGAGAGAACCGCCATGATGAAAAGCGGCCATTTTTCAACGCATAACTTCGAAAGGGAAGAGAACCACCGCGCGCGCGTCTCCGGGGTGAATGCGATTCTGCGCAACGGCCAATAATCAAGCAAGATCAGGGTAAATGGAAGAGTGACGGCCATCGGTTTCGACATGAGACTGCAAGCAAAGCCGCAGATGACCCATGCGAACCGTTTCCAGGATGGCTTGCGAACGTACCATGCATAAGCAAGCAATGTGGCGAAGAAGAAAAACGCGCACAAAACATCCTTGCGTTCAGCAATCCAGGCAACCGATTCGACATGCGCGGGGTGCAGCGCGAACAGAAACGCGACCATTGCGGAACGACCTAAGAAACCGGTCATATACAAAAGCAAAAGGAAAAGCAGGATTGCATTGGCAGCGTGCAGACATACATTGGTTATATGGTGGCCGCCGGGATTTTTGCCATACATGCTCCAGTCAACCATGTGGGAAATCCAGGTCAGCGGGTGCCAGTTTCCAGCATAGGAAGTTGTAAACGCCCACGCGATGCTCTGCAGGTTCACCCCCTGCTGCACATGCCGGTTCTCCAGCACATAGGTGTAATCGTCCAACGTAAGGAAATCGTTGCTCCGCACACCCCGGAAGGCAACGACGGTAACCACCGCAAGGACGACGCAGACGGCGGCAATTTGCCAGGGCTTATGGGCGGCAAGGGCAACGGGAACAGTCTTCCCGGCCGGCGCCTCGGGCGGGCGCTTGACCTGGGATTTGCGCTGGCGAGATTTCTTCGGCATGATGGGCAATCTCCGATCATCCTAAAAACGGCTGGGGTTCCCATCCCCTCGGCTACGCTCAGGGCAGGCCCTTGCTCCGACGCGGCGGGTTTTTGCGGTGAGGTGCTATTCCACTGAATTGTAGTGGAGAAAGGCAAAAACAAATGCGGGGATCGCTGAAAACCGACCACTGACGCCGGTATAATCTCAACTGTTATGAAAACTACAGGTTGCGGTACGGCTATCGTTACGCCTTTCAAGGTGGATGGATCGATCGACGAGGCGGCGCTGATCGCGCTGGTGAACTGGCAGATCGACTCCGGGGTTGATTTTTTAGTGGCCTGCGGATCGACGGGCGAGGCGGCCACGCTGGACGAGGAGGAGTGGCTGCACACGGTCAACCTGGTCGTCGAGACGGCGGCGGGGCGGGTTCCGGTATGGGCCGGCTGCACCCACAACTCGACCCGGACGCTGGTGCACAACGCCAGCCGGCTCAAGCAGATACGCGGGCTCAGCGCGGTGCTTTCGGCCAATCCCTTCTACAACAAGCCCTCGCAGGAGGGCCAGTTCCAGCATTTTCTGGCCCTGGCCAAGGCTGTCGCCCCGCTGCCGGTGGCGCTCTACAACATTCCTGGGCGCACGGGAGTGAACCTCGATCCCGATACGGTGGTCCGGCTGGCCGCGGCTGCTGAAAACATCCAGGCCGTCAAGGAGTCCAGCGGCAAGCTGCCCGTGGTCGCCGAGCTGGTGCACAAGCTGCCGCCCGGCTTCAGGATCTTCTCGGGCGACGACAACATGGGACTGGGCTCGATCGGCGTGGGCGCGCACGGGCTGATCAGCGTGGCTTCCAACGAGATCCCGGCGGAGATGGGCCGCATGATCCGCGCCGCGCTCAGCAACAACTGGGCCGAGGCCCGCGAGCTGGAGCGCAAGTATGCGCAGCTGCTCGATGCCAACTTCTGGGATTCCAATCCCTGCCCCGTCAAGACGGTGCTCAACCTGATGGGCCGCTGCACGGATCACGTCCGCCTGCCTCTGGTTCCCCCCCCGGCGGCCACTCGCGCCAAGCTCGAACGCCTGGCCGGGGAACTGGGCCTGCTCAAGCACGTCTCCGTGCCGTAGGGGAATTTGGGGCTGCTCTTAGCAGAGCGAGCCGCGCGAAGCGTCACATGGGAGACGGCATCATGAGTAAGCGAGGTAGGAATCGGCGCGTTGCAGGGGCCATGGCGGCGTCTGTGCTGGCGGTGTTGCTGAACTGCGCGCCTCAGGCAGCCGCGCAAGCGCAACCGGGGAGCCAACAGGAGCCCGATCGCGCCGCGCTGCTCAAGGTGAAGCCGGATCTGGCGGGGTTCAGGAACGGCGTCTTCATTGAGCCCGATCCGATCGACTTCGCGGACCACACCGGGTACACATCGCTCTTCGACGGCAAGACCCTGACCGGGTGGGACGGCCAGCCGGGGCTGTGGAAGGTAGAAGACGGGGCAATTGTGGCAGAAACAACCCCGGAGATGTTTTCCCCCCACGCTTTTCCCAATACCTTTCTGATTTACCGCGGGGTCGAGGCCAGGGACTTCGATCTCGGGCTCGAAATCAAGGTGGAGAAAGGCGGAGGCAGCGGCATCCAGTACCGCAGCAGCGCAGGCCTTCCGCCGGCGCAGGGGTCGGGCCAGAGCAGTCCTGGACGCGATCCGCGCTGGGCAATGGTCGGCCCCCAGGCCGATTTCTGGTACCCGGTGAACGCGCAGGCCAGCCAGTACAGCGGTCAACTCTACTCGCAGAACACCTCGCGGGGGATTATCGCGTGGCGCGGGCAGGTGGTCGAGTCCCTGGAGGGAAAGATACCGCAACTGGCGGGGACCATCGGGGACCGGGACAAGCTGGGCGCCTTTGTGAAAGACGGCGCCTGGAACCAGTACACGATCATCGCGCGGGGAGGCGTGATCCTGCACATCCTGAACGGCCAATTGATGGCGGTGCTGGTGGACGACGATCCGGCATCGTCCAACAACGTATCCGGGCTGTTCGGCCTGCAGATTGAGGGAGTTCCGTGCAAGGTTTCGTTCCGGAACCTGTGGTTGAAGAAGATCAACTAAGATAACATCGGTCGATTGGGGCTATAATTCTTTCGAGAAAAGCAAGTCAGCTGCAAGATGCCTGTACGCGACACCTGCAACTGGGGAGTTCGCCATGTTGAAAACCTTTCTGCTTCTTTCCGCGGCGATTCTGTTAGGCTCCGCGCAGTCGTCCAATCCCACACCCGTTCAGGAGACTAAGCAGCAGGAGGCCGCTCCCGCTGCCAACCTCGTCACCAATCCCGTGAAACCTACCGCTGCCTCGCATGAGCGGGCCAAGAAGCTGTATCAAGTGGACTGCGCCATGTGCCACGGGGACAACGGCAATGGCAAGACCGATCTGGGCAAAGACATGCAGTTGGCACTCCCGGATTGGACCAATCCGGCGGCGCTGGCCACCGCGCTCGACCAGTCGCTGTTCAACGCCATCCGCAACGGCAAGGGCAAGATGCCTTCCGAGGCGGAAGGCCGCGCCAGTGACACCGCGGTGTGGGACCTCATCCTTTACATTCGCGGAATGTCCAAGGGGCATGCGGCCGCGCCGGACAAGCCTGACAACCAACCGGCCGCACCGGAAAAGCCTGACAACCAACCGTCCGCGCCGGACAAGCCGAACAACCAACCGGCCGCACCGGAAAAGCCTGACAACCAACCGTCCGCGCCGGACAAGCCGAACAACTAGGGTCTGGCTGCGCCGCTTCGCCGTTCAAACGCTGGAGTACTTTCTGCACAGCTCCCGGGTTTTGGCAATCAGCTTGGGTGCGCCCGTAGTGGCCGGCTCGCCCGCTTCCTCGGGGGAATATTCCACCGACATATAGCCCTTGTGGCCGGCCTCCGCGTAGAGCTTCCAGACGCGGTCCATGTCCAGGGGCTTGCCATCGTCCCAATGATCCCGGATGTGCGAAACCGTGGCGTAGGGGATGCACGCGGCTATCTGCGCGTAGGCATCCTGGGCCGGGGTGGGGATAAAGTGCGTAATGTCCAGGTTGATGCCGGCATAGGGTGAATTCACCCGTTGCATGATCTCCAGGCATACGTCCGCGCTGCTGGCGACGTTGCCGTGGTCCTCGATCCCCAGCATGATCCCCTTTTCCGCGGAGTAATCGCAGGCCGCCTTCATCGTCTCCACCGTCCAGTCAGTGGCTTGTTGCAGGGTCACGCCGGGCGGCAGGTCTCCGGCAAAGATCCTCAGATGCGAGGCGCCCAGCCGGTCTGTCACATCCACCCACTTCCTGATCTGACCCAGAACCTCCGCGCGTTTGGCCGCGTCCGCCTTCACCATGGTGGCGTTGCAGGCCGCGCCTGAAAAGGCCACGGCATTCTTATAGGCCAGGTGGCGAAGGCTGTCCAGGTACCCGGGATCGGTGGACTTGAAGTAGTAAACCGTCATATCCACGGCGTCCAGCCCCAGCTCAACGGCCTTGAGGATAAAATCCTCATACGTCATCTGGCCGCTGGAAAGCTGTTCCCGGTAGGAGTAGGCGCAACAGCCGGCCAGCAGCCGCGGCATTTTTTTGGAGTCAGCGTTGAGGTCTGCGGACGCCGCATGGGCCAGCGGCGCTCCCGTGCTCAATCCCGCACCCAGCCCCGCTCCTGCCAGCGCGCCCCCTGCAACAGTCTGCAGAAACTCGCGGCGTGCTATCGTTTTTTCCATACTCTCTCCCAGATGGATGTTACAGAGCCACGCAAGCCATACTCATTCGGCAAGACGCAATTGTCAATTCGTGCCATTGTGATCGTCAATCTGCGCCATGTGAAGCTCCAGCCCCGGATGCAGCGCATGCCCAGTCCAGCGTATGATGGATAACCGTTGCCTTATAGAACAGACGCCCGCTGCGCTGGAAACGGCAATAGACTTTCTCGCTTTGGAGCAGCCATGACCATCAACCGAAGGGAATTTATCGTTCAGTCAGGATGCGCACTCTCCGCCATTGCGGCGCCGACGATCGTGCCTGCCAGCGTTTTCGGGGCAGAAGCGCCCAGCAATCGCATCAACGTCGGCTTCATCGGGACCGGCCGGCAGGCCTTCAAAGCCAACCTGCCGCAGATGATGGCCGTTCCCGGCGTGCAGGTGGTTGCCGTCTGCGACGTGGACAGCTGGCGGATGGCGGAAGCGCAGGCGTATGTGAACGCGTTCTATGCCCAGCGCGACGGGCTGCCCTCCTACAGCGGATGCCGGACGAAGGAGGACTTCCGGGACGTGATCGCCGATCCCGATATCGACGCCTTGATGATCGGCACGCCCGATCATTGGCATGTTCTGATGGGCATTGCGGCGGCCAGGGCAAAAAAACACTTCGCCCTGGAGAAGCCCATCAGCCTCAGCGTCCAGCAGGGCCGGCTGCTGTCGGATGTGGTGGCGAGCTCCGGCGTTACGGCCCGCAACGACAGCGAGTACCGCTCTCTCCGCGAGCAAAACCACGCCGTCGAACTTGTCCGCAACGGGCACATCGGGAAGCTGGAAAGGATCGAAATCGTCTTTCCCTCCGACCCGGCCCCGGTGGGCGTCGAGCCCGATATGCCGGTGCCGCCGGAGTTGAACTACGATATGTGGCTGGGGCCTACGGCCGCGGTTCCCTACACCGAGAAGCGCGTGCACGATCGGAAGCAGCATGACCGGCGGCCCAACTGGATGCGCGTCTCCACCTACGCCCAGGGCATGATCGCCAACTGGGGCGCTCACAACTTCGATACGGCACAGTGGGCCAATAATTCCGAGCACACGGGGCCGGTCGAGGTGGAGGGCCGGGGCGAGTTTCCCGCCAGCCTGTGGAATACGATCATCAACTTCAAGGTCCGCTACCGTTACGCGAACGGTGTGGAGATGACCTGCGAGCAGACGCCCACCAGTACTCCCTCCATCACCTACTTCGGAAGCGAGGCGTGGATCAGGGTCGACGGCTATCCGGGAACTATGACCGCCAGCAAGCCGGATCTGCTGACCCGGGAGCCGGAGAAAGGAGAACTCGACTTCTCCAAAACGTTTTGGGATAAGAACGACCTTATCGCCGCCCTACGCGAGGGCCGCCAGCCCCTGGAGCCCATTGAGGTAGGCCACCGCGCCATCTCCATCGCCCAGATCGGCCTGATCGCCTGCCAGGTTGAGGATAAGCTGCGCTGGAACCCTGAAGAGGAGAGATTCGAGGGCAACAACTACGCCAATGCATTGCTGGCGGCGCCGTTGACAAGGCCGCAGTGGACAATCGCCTGAACGCTCAGCGACCCGGGGTGGGGGGAGATTATCCCATTGTCGGTCGACTTCTCAAGACTTGACGAATTTCAAGCCACCAGAAAGTCCTTCCTACTCTGGCGTACTGAGGAGTAGATAGACACAGTATTCGTCATGGAATACCGCTGGCGTTCGCAGAATCGCTTGCGTTACACTGCCACATAGGCAACGTGAGGAATATGTATGAGGATTGACCGGCTTACAATTCGTAACTTCAACGGTTTCGATCTTCGGGAGTTTCATTTCGATCCTCATTTCAATCTCGTGGTTGGAGATAACGGGACCGGGAAAACAACTGTACTTGATGCGTTATCAGTGGCAATTGGGAGTTGGTTTCTAGGTATACGCGGTTATGCGCAGGCCGTCGGAATCGATCAGGACGAAGTCCGCGTCATTGCATATCCTCACACAGACCGATTTACATTTGAAAAGCAATTCCCTGCAAGGATTGAAGCTACTGGACAGGTTCTCGGACGCAGCCTTGATTGGGCACGGGAGATGGGTCGTGAGGGAGGACGTACGACTACCGGTGAGGCCAAAGCTCTGTTTGAAGCCGCAAAGCAAGCAGAGCAAGCTGTTCAGGCAGGAACAGGTATTACTCTTCCTCTTCTTTGCTCGTTTGGCACTGAGCGGTTATGGTTTGAAACGCAACACAAGAAAAGCAATAGAAAGGAAATCAATTCTCGAAGCAAACCATCGCGACTCGACGGCTATGTAGATTGCCTATATTTCGAAATCCAGGAATCCGCTTTATTAGATTGGATTCGTGACGAGGTTTCAGTCAGCGAACAACTGCGAAAAGAGACAATTGCGTTAAGAGTCGTCCGCAGCGCCATCACAAATTGCCTAGAGGGAGCCACCCACCTTTATTACGATCATCGATATAAAGACATCGTGATTAATATTGGGCAATATGGTGCTCAGTTATTTCGGAACCTGAGCGACGGACAGCGCATTATGCTTACTCTGGTAGGTGATTTAGCCCGCCGTGCCACAATACTCAATCCACAACTTGAGGAACGTGCTCTTGTGGAAACCCCTGGAGTAGTTCTCATTGATGAGTTGGATTTGCATCTTCATCCCAAGTGGCAACGTCACGTTATTCACGACCTGAAAAAATCTTTTCCCTCAGTACAGTTCATTGTAACCAGCCATTCGCCCCAGCTAATCGGCGAGGCAAGGCCAAATGAGATACGTCTTCTCGATGACAACCGCGTTTCTGAACCAACACGCTCTTTCGGCATCGACTCCAGTCGAATTTTGGCGGAAGTAATGCACGCAAGCCCTCGAGATGTCGGGGTTGGAGATCTCCTGTCTAAACTATCAATTCTCATCGATAAAGAAGAATTCGATGATGCACGGAAGGTGTTGGAGGAATTGGAGACCAAACTTGGGTCAGAGGATCCAGAGATCGCACGTGCCCATTCCATGATGACCTTTTTGGAATCGACGCGATGAGAACGATTCGCAAAGGTAAGGAACCGGCCAGCCTCACGAAGCATCAGTCGACGCCCAATGCGGATTTTGATAACTATCTATACAAAGACACACTGCGAACGTACTTGGTAGCCGAGCAAAGGGGCCTGTGCTGCTATTGCCTTTCACGAATCGATTCGGACCGGGACCATATGAAGGTCGAGCACTGGCACTGTCAGGCAAACTACCCAAATGAGCGACTCGTATATTCAAACTTGTTGGGTGCGTGTTTGGGGAATGAGGGGAAACGACGATCCGATCAGCATTGCGACACATTCAAAGGCGATATCGATCTTTCACGTAATCCTGCGAACCCCGGTTATCGAATCGAGGACTCGATTCGGTTCCTTGGTGACGGAACGATTCGATCAGATGACACAGTTTTGAACGACGAACTCGACCGTGTCCTGAATTTGAATTGTGCTCTGCTCAAGAGCAATCGTAAGGCCGTTCTGGACGGTCTAATTGACACATTACCTAAACGAGGCGAACTGCCTGTTGCCACATGGGAAAGACTCCTGCGGGATTGGAACGGGGAGTCCACTACAGGCAACATGCGGGAATTCTGTCAGGTAGTCGTTTATTGGCTTCGCAAGCGCCTGCGACGCACCTGATACTGTTTGTCAGGCGGTTAAGTACTTATCGGTTCACCCCACAATGCGCAAGCTCTTTGAGGCATAGCGTGCGATCTCGCCATCGCTGCTCACAAGCGCCAACCCTTCCACCGTGGCCTGCGCGATCAGCATTCTGTCGAACGGGTCCTTATGAATGGGAGCCAGCCCGTAGATCGCGGCGATGTGGTCAGGCCTGAGCAGAAGAACCGTTGCTGCCAACTGTTGCAATGCCTCTTGCCACCAGAGGCGCGGGTCGCCAATATCCAGGTTTCCTTTCATGCTCTTGATCACAACTTCCCAGTAGGAGACGACGCTGAGTACGTTTGGGCCGGAGCTCACGGCGTTACGAACAGAACTACCGAGTGCTTCGGGACGGTCCAGCGCCCAGAGCGTGGTGTGCGTGTCAAGCAGGTAACCGCGCGGTGGAGCTTCCGCGCTCAATTGTCCTCACCCAGGAGTTCCTCTTCAGTGATGGGATCATCCCAGCCGGGAAGAAAACGAATACGGCCCTTCATGCCGCCCAGCACAGGCTTGCGGCGTTCAGCCGGAGGCGGCGCAAGCTGGGCCACGGGACGGCCGTGGCGGGTGATAATCACCTGCTCTCCGCCCTCCACAGCCCGAATCAGCTCGGGCAGACGGTTCTTCGCTTCTGCGGTACTGACAACCATATCAACAATTATAGCCATAAATTATGGCTATATCAAGGCCGCCAGGCGATCTTTAAGAGATAATGCAAGTTTTCCGCAGAGCTGTACAGTTATATTATTGATTCTACAATAGATTAGTGCGTTTTCCAGAGTGGGACCGTTCCTTACACAGCCAACAATGGCCTAGACTCAGCTACTGATATGGCCACCATCCCTGACCTGACCCTCGAAGCCGGACTGCCCGCGAACGTCGATGCCGAAAAGACGATTCTGGGCGCCATCCTGCTGGACAATGCCGCCCACGCCGAGGCCGCCGAGAAGCTCGAATCCGACGACTTCTCCCTCGACTCGCATCGCCGCATCTTCTTGCGCATGACAGAGTTGATGAATGCCCAGCGGGCCGTGGACATCGTCACCCTGGCCAACGAACTGTCCCGCTACAAGGAGGTCGAGGCGGTGGGCGGCGTGGCTTACCTGGCCTCGCTCACCGAGGGTTTGCCCCGCCGTCCGGTCATCGAGGAGTACATCCGCATCGTCAAGGACAAGAGCCTGCTGCGCAAGCTGATGGGTATTTGCTCCATGGCCATCGCCCGCGCCGCCGACCAGGGCGAGACGGCCCTCGAAGTCCTCGACGCCGCCGAATCGCAACTGATGGAGGTTACCGAGAGAGGCATCACCCAGGGCTTCCAGAGCCTGGACCAGATCGTCCAGCACTCCTTCGGATCCATCGACAATCTCTACAATCAGGGCAGACACGATGTCACCGGACTGGCCACAGGCTTTTATGAGCTGGACACGATGACCAGCGGCTTGCAGAAAGGCGAGCTGATCGTCATTGCGGGCCGGCCTTCGATGGGAAAAACAGCCCTGGCCATCAATATCGCGCAGCACGCCGCCATCAACGGCAAGGCGATCGTGGCCATCTTCAGCCTGGAGATGACCAAGGAGTCGCTGCTGCGCCGCATGCTGGCCAGCCAGGCCCCGGTGGACCAGCGCAAACTGCAGACCGGCGCCATCTTCCGCGAGGACCGCGACAAACTCCAGAAGGCGCTCGGCGACCTGGTCGATTCGCGGCTGTTCATCGACGATACGGCAGGCATCTCCCTGGCCGAGACGCGCGCCAAAGCGCGGCGGCTCAGGCAGACCGCCGGCGGTCTTGACCTGGTGGTGGTGGATTATCTGCAACTGATGTCGGCCACCTTGGCTTCGGCTGGCGGCAAGCGCTATGAGAACCGCACCCAGGAGGTCTCAGCCATCTCCCGGGGGCTCAAAGCCCTGGCCAAGGAACTCAACGTGCCGGTGGTGGCCCTGTCGCAGCTGTCCCGCGCCAGCGAGCGCCGCGGCGAAGATAAGCGCCCGTTTTTGAGCGACTTGCGGGAGTCCGGGTCCATCGAGCAGGACGCCGACGTGGTGGCCTTCATCCACCGCGAAGCCTACTACAACCGCGACGACGAAATGTCAGAGGAAGAAAAGGCCAAGTCGGAGATCATCGTAGCCAAGCAGCGCAACGGCCCCACCGGTACGGTCCATCTGTACTTCGTCTCGCGTTACACGCGCTTCGAGAATCCGGATATCACCCACGCGGTCTGAACTCACGGGACTCATTCCATCAGGGCTCATTCAGAATCAGCGCGACGCGGCCCGCAAGCAGGTCGCTGGGCGGCTCGCCGGGATCGATTTCGATCAGGTCCACGGGGAAGGCGATGTTGTGCGGGCGCAACACCAGCCGATTGGAGAGAAAATCCACATAGCGCAGGGTCAGGTGGGCGCCGTGGCGGACGGCGTAAACGTTGGGCCGGTTGGGGCGGTAGGGCATGAGCGAATTGTAGTGGCGGTCGAGGAGCGCGATGGCGTCCGGCAGCACCAGCGGCTCCATCGGCAAGGCGTCGGCGGAAGAGACGCGCACGGCGACAAACCGCTGCCAGGCGCGGCGGGGATTGGAGACGCGAGCGCGGAGGGACTCAATGAAGCCGGCGGGCAAATGGAGCATGGACTGAACCGCGGTGCGGCGGATATACGGTTCGAAGAGCGCCGTGGCATGGGAGACGATGGGAACCAGGCTGCTTTCCCCGCCGTCCGGCTGATCTCCGGCCTGATGGGTGACGGGCAGAAGGTCGGCAGCCTCAAGGTGCTGGGAGGCGAGGATGCGGTCCATGGCCTCCAGCGAAAGCTGGCGCCGGTGGTGCAGGAAATTGGAGAGATGAGATTGGCCAAAACCGGTTTGACGGGCCAATAGAGAGACGCTGAGTGTTCCCCGCTGTATCCTGCGGATCAGTTCCAAACGGAGGTGTTCATGCATCTGAGTAAAGTTCATTTGTGGAAAATCCGCCACCAGCAATGGGCATGAACGGTCATCTATTGCTCATGGAAAAGCTATGAGGGCTGATTGGCCCGCATTCTCATCACTTGTCCGCAGATTGGAGAGCACTTGGGTTTAAAACCATCAGGGGACGTTGACGCAAAGGAACCGTAATCCTAAATTGGGTTTACTTAACTCGCACTGGTTTGTGGGAATTTTTTGGGAACTGCCTCATTGCCGCAAAGCTGAGCGGGGCGAAATTCTGCCCTCTTCAGCGGCTAATGAACAGTTGCCGGAGGACTTAGGTTCAGTCCGGCTATCCCATCTCCGCCCCAAGGCGCCGGGCAAAGGCGTGTGGGGCAGGCCAGTGCGGACATTCCAGGATCTGCGCGCCATGAGCATGACAATAAACGAGAGAACACAGGCGGCAATCCCCCATCAGGACCAGAGAAACCTGAGTTGCCGTGCCTGGTTCTCTTCACCCCGCGGAAAAACAAGGACCATTCAAGACCGTCGGGAGAAGAAACGAATACGGAGAATCAGTCATGGAATTGCGCGTACATTTGAAGGTTTGCGAGGGGTGCGGTTGTCTTTGGTACCGCGCCCAAAATCAAGGGAGCGTGTATTGCAGGGAGTGTGAAATAAAGCTGAAGGAGTTTCCAACGCCGGAGAGCCGAAAGCGGCGCGGGCGCCCATGCCGCAAGCCGCTCACCAGGGTTTGGGCGGTGGTTGAGGCAACGGGAGGTACGCAATGAGCGCAGCCCTTCAGTTGCCGGTGGTTTGGGGAGCAAGCTATCCGCAGGCAGGATGGCAGGAAGATGAGAGGGTATGGGAAGAGAAGCCGGCGGCAGGGCCAGAAGTAACGCCGCCGGCGAAAGCGCCCGCGGCTGGCCCGGTGGCGAGCCTGGGCTTTTACAGAAAGCATACGGAGAGCATGTTGCGGCGTTATCTGTATGCCTCGATGCAGGTGGGCAGGGCGCCGTCGATTCTGGGCGATCCAATTGCGCGGGGATGGTGCTCCAGCCGCCCGGTCCGCACCTTTGAGGACGCGGTGATCTTCGTCCTCGACGTGGAAAAGTGTCTGGACCAGCTTGGATCGCTGGACCGCCAGATGCTGAGCCGGATCGTGCTCCAGGAGTACACGCAGGCCGAGGCGGCCGTGCTGTTGGGAATGAGCGTGCGAACCATCTCATACAAGTTCCCGCAGGCCCTGGACCGGTTGACGGAGAAGCTGCTGGAAACCGGGCTATTGGTTTTACCGTACTGATACCGATCTGGGTTGAATACGATCAGCGAAGGGGAGCATGCATGAGCGCTCCCCTTTGTTGATTGCGGCCATTTCTGAGCACGTCCGATTGGCTGCGCTGCCTGTTCCAAAATTGAACCAGCCAGGAAATCGGGAAAATCTGCACCTGTATCTATCTACTACATAAATTTTCCAGTTGAGCTCCGGCGGGACAGCTTCTAGCTTGCAGGCAGTGCAATTCGCAGGTGAGACCATCCTCGCGATGAGGCAGGCTGTGATAGTCGATGCGCCGGAGATTCCGTTAAGAGAGAAGAGCCGCGAAAAAGAGCTGACCGGCCGGTTGACCGAGGTCGCGCTCGGCTACCAGCGCATGCTGGAGGAGAACCCCTGCCATCCCCAGGCGCTGGTGGGCATGACCCTGGTGGCGCTGGCCAGCCGCCAGTCCGAAGCGGCAGTGAAGATGGCCCGCGCGGCCCTGGCGGCGGCGCCGCGGATGGGCGCGGCCTGGGTGGCGCTGGGCCAGGCGCTGAAGGCCGCCGGCCGCTATGAAGAGGCTGAACGCGCCTACCAGCACGCGCTCTGCCTGGACGGCATAGACGCGCTGGCCCGCATGGGCCTGGGCGAGCTGATGCTGGCCACGGGACGCCCCCAGCAAGCTATACGGGAGTTTGAGTTGGCCCTCGGCCGCAAGCCGGCGATGGCCGCCGCCCAGATGGGCCTGGGCAATGCGCTGGCCATGCTGGGGCGCAACGACGAGGCTCTGGAGCACTACAAACACGCCCTGGCGCTCAAGCCGCGGCTGCCCGAGGCCGAGTTTGCCGTGGGCTTCGCCCTTTCGCGGCTGGGAAGGCTGAAGGAGGCCGAAGCCCGTTACCGCCGGGCGCTGGCGCGACGGCCGGATTTTGCCGCGGCCTGGATAAACCTGGGGCACCTGTTGCGCGAATCCGCCGCGGCGGACGAGGTCTCTGCCGAGGCGGCGTTGCTGCGGGCCGTCGAGTTGCGGCCGGACCTGGTTGCGGGCTGGATCAACCTGGCCCTGCTGGAGCGCGAACGCCGCCGGCCGGCCGAGGCCGAGGCGTACCTGCGCAAGGCCTTTGCGCTGAACCCGGCCCAGGTGGAGACCCACATCGCCTGGTGCCAGTTCCGCGCCGCCGAGCGCGACCAGGCCGGCGCATGGCAGTGGCTGCGCTGGGCTTTGGCGCGCCAGCCGGAGAACGCCGAGGCCGTGAATATGCACGGCATCCTGCTTCACAACGACGGCCGCTTTGCCGAGGCGGTGGAGAGATTTGAACGGGCCGAGGCGCTGGGCAACCGGGCCTCGGCCTCCAACCGCGGCAACTCCCTATTGGATATGGGCCGGATGGACGAGGCCTTGCGGGCGCACGAGACGGCCGTCGAACGCGATCCCCAGAGCGCCGGAGCGAAGTACAACCTGGCGCTGACCCGGCTGCGCCTGGGCGACTGGCAGCGAGGCTGGCCGGAGTACGAGGCGCGCTGGCGCTTCCGCGAGGTGCACCGCGGTCCAAGGATCTTTAAGCAGCCGCGCTGGCAGGGCGAGCCGCTGGAAGGCCGCCGGGTGCTGCTCCACGCCGAGCAGGGGCTGGGCGATACCATCCAGTTCTGCCGCTACGCCACCCTGGTGGCGGCTCGCGGCGGCGTGGCTATTCTTCAGGTGCAGGCGGCGGTGGAGCGGCTGATGCGCTCACTGCCCGTGGTGCGCTGCGGCCAGGCGGAGACGGCGCGGCTGGGCGAAAAGCCGCCGCAGTTCGATCTTGAATGCCCGCTGCTGAGCCTGCCCGCCGTCTTCGGGACCACGGTCGAGACGGTTCCCTGGCCGGGCGCTTACCTGGGCGCCGATCATGCGGCAGTGCTCGAAAAGTGGGCTGAATTTCCCGTCATGATGAACTCAAATCGGTCAGTCAAAAATGCTCCGTGCCCCATCCTTTCGCCTCGCTTTTGGGCGAAAGGGTGGGATACCTCAACCTTTTCATTGGCTGGATCCGAAGGAACTCAGTCAGTTCGCATGGGCCTTGCCTGGGCGGGCAATCCCCGTTACAAGGCTGACCGGCAGCGGTCAATGAATCTCAAAACCCTGCTGCCGCTGTTGCGCATGCCCGGCATCACCTGGATCTCGCTGCAAAAAGGCGCGGCCGCGGATCAGTTGGCCGGTTTGCCCGGAGATATTTTTGTCTGGGACGGGGCGAGCCTGGAAAAAGACCTGGCCGAAACAGCGGCGCTGGCAGCCACGCTGGACCTGGTTATTACTACGGATACCTGCATCGCTCACCTGGCCGGAGCCATGGGCAAGCCGGTCTGGATTCTGCTGCCCCATCTTTCGGATTGGCGCTGGATGCAGGAGATGGAGACCACGCCCTGGTATCCCACGGCCCGGCTCTTCCGCCAGCGGACGCCGGGCGACTGGGCCGGCGTGCTGGAACGGGTTATCGCTGAGCTTCGCGCGTTTTCCGGGCCCCTGCGGCCCTGGGAGATTCCGTTTCGGCGCCCCCAGCCTGTAACTGTCCACGCACGCGTTGCATGATGCCCAGGTAGTAGGCCAGGTTGTGGATGGTGTTCAGCGTCCCCGAGAGCGCCTCGCCGGATTGCATCAGGTGGCGCAGATAGGCCCGCGAGTAACGGCTGCAAACCATGCACTGGCAGGCGGGATCGGCAGGACCCTGATCTTCCGCATAATTTTTGCCTTTGATGTTCAACCGTCCCTCGCTGGTGAACAAGAGGCCGTGGCGCGCGGCGCGGGTGGGCAGCACGCAGTCCATCATATCCACGCCCATGCGGGCATACTGCTCGATCTCGTCGGGGTAGCCGACGCCCATCACGTAGCGGGGTTTGCCGGCGGGCAGCAGCGGCAGCACTTCGGAGATGATCTCCAGAGTCAAATTGCGGGGCTCGCCCACGCTGAGGCCTCCGATGGCGTAGCCGTCGAAGTCCATCTCCACCAGGCGCTCCGCGCTCTCACGGCGCAGATCGGGGTACATGCCGCCCTGCACGATGCCGAAGAGGCTCTGCGTGCGCCCTCCAAGTTCGTCGCGCCACACTACCTCGTCGCGGTGGGCGCGGAAGTGATCGAGCGACCGCCGCGCCCAGGCCATGGTGAGCCGCAGGCTCTCCTCGGCCCGGCTGCGATCCGCCGGGTACTCGGTGCACTCGTCGAAGGCCATCGAAATATCCGCGCCCAGGGCGATCTGCACCTCCATGGAGTGCTCGGGAGTGAAAAAATGGCTGCTGCCGTCCAGGTGCGAGCGGAAGCGGACGCCCTCGTCGGTGACCTTACGCAGCCCGCTCAGGCTGAAGACCTGAAAGCCGCCGGAGTCGGAGAGCAGGGCCCGCGGCCAACTCATGAACCGGTGCAGCCCGCCCATGCGGCGGATGGGTTCGTGGCCGGGCCTCAGGTAGAGATGATAGGTGTTGGCGAGGATGATCTCCGCGCCCAGCGCTTCCAGCACGTCCTGCGCAACGGCCTTGATCGTGCCCGCGGTGCCCACCGGCATGAAGACCGGCGTTTCTACCGTCCGGTGGGGCAGACGAAGCTGACCGCGCCGCCCGCCCGCTTCGGTTTCCGCGATGACTTTGAAGGCCGTACTCACCCAACGATTCTAGCCGGAAGAGGGCCGATGGAGGTTCGTGGTCTCCCACCCTTGCCGAAAATGACAAAACGCAGGTTCTTCGACTCCGGTCGCCGCGGCGACCTTCGCTCAGAATGACAGCAAGGATGGGGCACGGAGCTCTTATGGAATGAGCAGAGAGCGGATTTGGAATTGTGGCCTCCCAGGTTTCGAAAACGAGACCTGGGGCACCCAGCTTGCTTTGGCTCTACTTGCTTTTCCCGCCGAGGCACACCAGAAAGCCAGCCCGCGCCACGCGGGGCATGCCCAGCGTGGTGGTGGGCGTCTTGGAGTCTTCAATCTGGCGATTGAGCAGGTTTTCGCCCGCCGCGAAGAGTTGCAGCCGCTTGCCAAAGTCGTGTGAGGCGTAGGCGTCCAGACGAAAGTATCCGTGCAGCAGGTATTGGTTGGCGTCGTCGTCAAACTGGCGACCGCTCAGCCGTCCTTGCAGGTTCAGAGTTCCCAGCGCCGGCTTATATGCGCGCACGTTCATAGTGGCCAGGTTACGCGCCACCTCGGGAATCCAGTTGCCCACCAGCTCCGTCTCCTGGTTGTTTTTCGTCACGGTGGCGTGGGCGTACTGGTAGCCGCCATCGACTGCCAGCCAGCGGCGCGGCGCAAGCTCGTAATCCACTGAGACGCCGCGGCTCTCAATCTGGCCCAGATTCTCGCGCATCAACAGAATCGGCGAGGACGTGGGATTGGTGGTGACCGCGGAGATGGGCCGGTTAACCTGAGTGAGGAAGTAGCTGGTGCGGATGCTGCCCCAACGCCAGTTGGTGGCCAGGCCTGTCTCCCACCCGGTGGCACGCTCGCTGAGCAGCGATCCGTTGGGAAGGGTAAGTTCGTTGCCCACCTGCGTGGAGCGGTAAAGTTCGTTGGGCGAGGGCGCTCGGAAGGCGCGGAAGCCCGAAGCCGAGACCGCCCAATGATCGTAGAGCTTGCGCGAGAGGCCGACGCGGGGATCGAATAAGCGCTGGCCATAGTGCGGAGGCTGGCTGGAGGCTGGTACCCAACTGCTTCCGTTCCACTGCAGCTCCTGGCCGTCGTAGTTCTGGAACCAGTCCATGCGGCCTGAGGCGGTCAAAGTCCATCCCTTGCGGACCCACATCGCTTCGGCGTAGCCGGCTGAGTCCCGCTGGTGGTCGTGCAGGTTGGTCAGCGCGGCTTTGCTTCCGTAGGTCTGCTCGCGGTCCCAGATGCGCACGTCGTGGACGTCGGCTCCGGCCACGATCAGCAGCCCTGCGCCCAGCGGCTGATTCCAGTGCGCCGCCGCGCCCAGCTCATTGTCCGGGATGAACGAGAATTTCGTGGGCGTCTCACTATTGCGCAGTGTGGTGGGATTCGCAATCTGAGAGAAAGTCTGCCGATAGCGCTCGTCCGAGCCGTAGACCCGCGTAACGAGGGAAGCTTCGTGCGGTCCCTTCCAGTCGCCTCCGGCCGCATAGCGCCAAAGCCGGGTTGAGTTTACCTGGTAGGGAGTTCCGTTGTGGCGCGCTTCATTAAAGCCGCTGCCGCGCCAAAAAAGCCGCAGCGACCCGCGATCATGCTCGGCTGTCAGCATTCCATTCTGGCTGTGGACGTTGCTGGCGTCATCCACCGGCCCGCGCTGCGCTGGAGCCTCCTGAATATACCCATCGGTGCCCAGCGCGCCGCCTGCCGCCAGCACTCCCCAGGGTCCCCGTTTTGCCTGGGCGAGCAGGCTGTCGTCAAAGGTTTCTTCTCCGCCGTAGCTGGATCGCAGCTCGAACATATCCGACGTAGGCCGTACCGGGATCACGCTGACCACGCCGCCGATGGCGCTCGATCCATAGAGGTCGCTGGCGCCCCCGCGCATCAGCTCAATGCTCTGAATCGCCAGCTCCGGCTGCTCCTGCCAGTGAATCCAGCCGCCGAGAGGATCGTTGAGCGGCACATCGTCTTCGGTAATCAGAGTGCGGCTGGCCGAGGTGGAACCCAGCCCGCGCAAACTGATTCCCTGCGACGAGGGATTGGCCACCAGCGAGCTGGACCGGCGAAACAACTCCAATCCGGGAAGCTGCCGCAGTTCGTCGTCCAGGGTTACAGCGGCCGTGGAATCGAGAGCATTCTGGGTGAGCAGCCGCGTGGTCACCGGGCTCTCGAGCGACCCCAGTGGTGCGCGATAGGCGGTTACCGTCACCTGTTCGGTTGCCACGGCCGGCTCCAGCCGGATGGTCATATCGGCGGTCAGTTCGAAGGCGCGTTCTGAAAATCCCTGGGCGGTCACGCGCAGGCGGCAGGGAGCGGCACACGCGACGGTCAGCCTTCCGTCGGCGCCGGTGCGTCCCAGCAACTTTCCCTGGGAATCCTCCACCGCCGCTCCGGCCAGCGCGACACCGCGGCTGTCTACGACCGTCACAGCGGATTGCGCGCTAAGGCTCGCCGGGAGGAGCAGCACTGCCGCAAGCGCCAGCGCGCCAACCATCGCTTTGAACCTTGACCACCGCATGGGTATCGCTTTCAGGATTGGGGAATAAACGCTGAAGCAATTGTGACACGGTCTTTCCGCTCCGTGGATCGAGGGCGTGGGGCGCGATCTCGTTGAGCGGGACGAGAGCGAAAGCGCGTTCTGCCAGGCGCGGGTGAGGAATCTCGAGTCCCGGCTCGCTGATTTTGAGGCCGCCGAAGAGCAGAATATCCAGGTCCAGCGTGCGCGGCCCATTCGCAAAGCCCGCCGCGCGATCGCGCCCGAACTCCAACTCGATCGCGAGCAGCCTTTCCAGCAGATCGCGCGGCCCCAGTTCCGTCTCCAGCGCCACCACGGCATTGATGAAGCGCGGCTGCTCGGCAAATCCAACCGGCTCGGTTGAGTAAAGCGACGACCGGAAGACCACCCGCCCCAGGGATTCAAGCCGCAGCACGGCAGCAGACAGCGTGACCTCCGGCGGCCCGGCCCAACTGGCCAGATTGCAGCCCATCCCGATGTAGGCCGTGCGCATACATTTCAGGGTAACGCGAGGGATAGAGGTAAGTGGGCTACCCACGCATCAGTCATGATCCTGATAGAAACTTTCACGGGTGAAGGCTTCATCGGGGAGTTGGGGAATTTTCTCTGAATTTGCAGCCATTTCCCGAAGAAACGTCTCCATATCCATTTTCGGCTTTGCCGGAGGCAGGGCCGTGGGTGCAGTGCGCACCGCATCGTCAACCAGGTTCCGGACGTAGCTCTCCGGAGTCAGGCCGCGAGCCTTAACCTGGGCAGCAAACTCATCGGGGATGTCAACCGTGATCTGCATGGTAAAAGGGTAGCAGGGCAGGAAGAAAAATACCATTCGATATGGAAGCTATGAATGGTCTATGCGCAACGGCAGCGGGCACTCGCTAAGCGGTTTCTGCTAGCATCCTCTTTGGAGAATTTTCAGCATGGAAGCTCTCACCAGCACGGGGCTAGGCGCCCGGCGCAATGAAGATATCGCACTCGACCTGCTCAAATTTGTGGCCGTCACGGTCGGCGTGGGCCGGCCTGCCGCGCCCTCGACCGGGTTCAGCGGCGCCGCGACGCCCAAGCCCGAGGAGCATGTGGCCCAACTGCTCGAACTCTACAGCCGCTGCCTGAAGGCCGTGGAAGGCAAAGGGCCGGAAAAAGGGGCTGCGCAATAACCAGGGAACCCATTCTGCGCGTAGCCGTGGCCGGAAACGGCGCCTTTGGCAAGAACCATCTCCGCGTTTACCGCGAACTGGAAACGGCGGGGCTGGACGTTGCCCTTGTGGCTGCCGTCGAGCCGGATGGTGCCCGCGCCGCCGATGCCGCGGCCAAATATGCAATCCCCGTTTTTGCAACCGTGGACGAACTGCTGGCCGCCAGGCGCGATTCGGGCCTCAAGCTCGATGCAGCCAGCGTTGCCGTGCCCACGGTGCATCATCATGCGGTTGCTTCGGCCCTGCTCGATGCGGGGCTGGACCTGCTGGTGGAAAAGCCGCTGGCCGCGAGCTTGGACGAAGCCGACGATCTGATCCGGAGAGCGGACAAAGGCCAGCGCATCCTGCAGCCCGGCCACCTGGAGCGCTTCAATCCCGCTGTGCTTGCCATCCAGCCGCAACTGCGCCGGCCCATGTTCTTTGAGGCTCACCGGCTCTCCATCTTCACGCCCAGGGCGCTGGACGTGGACGTGGTGCTGGACCTGATGATTCACGACCTGGACATTGTGCTCATCTTCGCCGCCTCGCCGGTGCGCGAGGTGCGCGCCGTGGGGTTGCCGATCCTGTCGCCCAAGGTGGACATTGCCAACGTCCGCGTCGAGTTCGAGTCCGGCTGCGTGGCCAACTTCACCGCGTCCAGAGTCTCGACCGAGCGCGTCCGCAAGCTGCGCTTCTTCGAGCCCCGCCAGTACGTCTCCATCGACTATGCGCGCCAGGACCTGCTGGTGATTAGCATGGATGCCGGCGGTGGCGCTGCAAGCCTTCCGCCGGAGATTGCCGCAGCCATTGCGGCGGGCAAGGCCGATCCGGCTCTGCTGGCCAAACTGGCGGCGGCAACTGGTTCAGCCGGCCCCGCGCCGGGATTGTCCTTCGCCAAGCCGCCGGTCACGCCGGGCGAACCGCTGCGGCTGGAGATCGAATCGTTTCTCGATTCAGTCCGCACCCGCCGCGAGCCGCGCGTCACCGCCCGCCAGGGCCGCAATGCGCTGGCGCTGGCTCTGGAGATTCAAGCTTCGATGGCCGCCCATGCCCATCGCGCCGGGCTTCGGGACTTCTTCGCGCCCGGCGCGTAGACCCTCTTACTGGACGACTCAGACGCGAGGCCGCCATCGCCTGACCCGATGGCAATACGCTTCATACTCCGGGCCGAAGGTTCGCCGTAGAGTGGGTTCCTCGTAGCACATGACAAAGAGATGAGCGACGAGCAGGAAGATGAGACCGTAAACCAGAAGTGGGGCTGATTTGTAGAATAGCGCGGCCCCTGCAAGCGCCAGTCCCGCGCCGATGTACATCGGATTCCGGACGAACCGGTAAGGCCCGCGAATCACCAGCCGGCGCGGCGGATCGAACGGCGCTGGAGTGCCTCTCCCGATCCATACGAAGGTGGATATGCACCACAACGCGACCACCGCCCCAGCACTCCCTACAACCATCCCCACGATTTGCGGCCCTTCGATTGCCGTGGGCCGGACAATGCCCGACCAGGCTAAGACGCGCGACGGCAGATAGATGAGCAAGAAACCTACAAACAAAGTGGCATATGTAATCGCACGGAATGCAATAAACATGTTTACCTCCCTGGTTGCTCTGAAGAATTGTTTGGGGAGCCCGTCCGAACGGTGATCGGCATCGTGCCGCAGGCAGCACGGGGCCTCACGCAATCCCTACCACCCGGTTCAAAAACCCAACAATGTACTTCCAGATCAGGTAATAAATTGCCAGTGCGGCCAAGAAGAAGATGGCAAAGAACGCATAGGGCACCTGGCACGCATGGAACCAGGTGACGCCGCTGGGGCCGAGCGAAAGCACTCCCAGGCAACTGCCTACGCAGGCTCCAGTGGGCATCATGAGCAGCGGCAAGATCGCTCCATGCAGGCCAATGGGCAATTGGGTATGCTCGTGCGAACACAGGTAGAGCATGTTCCACAGCCCGAAGAGCATGGGCACCACGGCCATGGGAAAGATCATTGCCTGTTCGATGGGAACCGGCACTTTGAGCACGATTCGCGCCACGATAAACGCAGTCAGAAGCAGCGGCAGAACCAGCGTGGGCACAAAAATCCCCGCCAGGTAAGCGCGAAAATAGGGATGAGTATTCATAGGGTTCTCCTTGTTTGCCGACGCAGGCGCTGGCGGGTTCACAGGCAGTAGAGAAGCACGGGGATCGAAGCCGGAACTCGTCCAGGACTCCGCTCGATCCGTTCCGCATCCGCTTTCCTCTTCAATCTACGCTTATGTGCCAGCCAGGAGAAACTGTCCGCATGACCGGCGCCGCAGTCGGTGAAGCGCTCAGAACACAACTTTGCACGGGCCTCGGGAGCCACGGGTTTCCAATCGAAATAAAACGATTTTTCACTGGAAATCATTCGATTTTTCGTCCCGCTTGACAGCCCCTACCTGGGGCATTAGGGTTGACTCCCGGAGGGCGGGTAAAGATTTTTCGGCGGCAAAGGACCTTGAACGATTTTCCCCCGCCTGTGAGGAATGTGATGAAGAGGATTGGATTGTGGATAGTAGCGGCAGGGTTGGCGGTTTGCGCGGGGGCGTGGATGGCCGGGGCGCAGGACGCGCAGAAGCCCGCGGAGCCAAAGCCTGCGTATCTGGACCCCAGCCTGCCGCCGGAGCAGCGCGCAGCGGATTTGGTGAGCCGCATGAAGCTAGAAGAGAAGGCCACGCAACTGGTGAATCAGGCGCGAGCCATTCCGCGGCTCAACGTGCCCGCCTACGACTGGTGGAGCGAGGCGCTGCATGGCGTGATGCGCGACGGGACCACGGAGTTTCCCGAGCCCATCGGCCTGGCGGCCACCTTCGATGCGCCGGCCATTCACGATATGGCCGTGGTCATCGGCACCGAGGGGCGCATCAAGCATGTGCAGGCAGTGCGGGCCGGGCACAGCAACATCTTTGAAGGGCTGGACTTCTGGGCGCCCAACATCAACATCTTCCGCGATCCCCGCTGGGGCCGCGGTCAGGAGACCTATGGCGAAGACCCATTCCTGACCGCGCGCATGGGCGTGGCTTTTGTGACCGGCATGCAGGGCGACGATCCGCATTATTACCGCGTTATCTCGACCCCCAAGCACTATGCCGTGCATAGCGGTCCGGAGCCCGAGCGCCACAGGATGGACGTGAAGGTGAGCAAGCACGACGAACTGGACACCTATCTGCCCGCCTTTCGCGCCACGGTCACCGAGGCCAAGGCAGGTTCCGTGATGTGCGCCTACAACAGCATCAACGGCCAGCCCGCCTGCGCCAACGAATTTCTGCTCGAGGATCAGTTGCGCGGCAAGTGGGGCTTCAAGGGCTACGTGGTCTCCGATTGCGGCGCGGTCATTAATATATTTGACGGCCACCACTACAAGCCCACCCAGGCCGAGTCATCGGCCGTCAGCCTGCAGCGCGGCATGGACAACGAGTGCATCGACTACACCACCAAGGTGAAAGACGACCACGACTACAAGCCCTATCTGGATGCCGTCAAGCAGGGCTTCCTGAAGGAGAGCGAGATCGACGTGGCCCTCACGCGGCTCTTCACCGCGCGCATGAAGCTAGGCATGTTCGATCCGCCGGAGATGGTGCCTTACTCGAAGATCGATGAGAGCCTGCTCGACGGCGCCGCGCATCGCGCCATGGCCCGCAAGCTGGCCAACGAATCCATGGTGCTCTTGAAGAACGACGGCGTGCTGCCGCTTAAAACCTCAGGCATCAGGATTGCAGTCGTCGGTCCTCTGGCCGACCAGACCAGGGTACTGCTGGGCAACTACAACGGGATTCCCTCGCATACGGTCTCCGTGCTGGAGGGCCTGCGCGCGGAGTTTCCCGCGGCCACTATCAATTTTGTTCCGGGCACGCAGTTTCTGCGTAAAGACAAGACCACGTCGCCAGTGCCCGCCGCACTGCTGACCACGGACGGCAAACCGGGCGCGAAGGCCACTTACACCAGGCAGGACCTGACGAATATTACGGGCCTCGAAGCCAAGCCCACGCCGCTCGCAACACGCATCGAAAAGAGCATTGACAGCTCAGCCGGGCCCCTGCCTGCCGAAGTTGCCGGAGTCAAGCCGCTGGCCATTCAGTGGGAAGCGACCCTCACGCCGCAGGAGACTGCCGACTACAACCTGGGCGTTGAAGGCGATGGGTTTTTCCGTATCTCGCTCGACGGCAAGCAAGTGGCCGACACCTGGGACACCAACGGAGTCGAGACCAGGCTGGGCCGCGTTCTCCTGTTGAAGGCCAAGCCCTATCACGTGCTTGTCGAGTACTACCAGAGCGATAAGCCTGCTGCCATAGCCCGCCTGGTGTGGTCGAAGGTTGACCGCAGGCCCAATCCAGAAGCTGTTGCCGCGGCCAAAAACGCCGACGTGGTAGTGGCCGTGGTGGGCATCACCAGCCAGCTTGAAGGCGAGGAGATGCACGTGGATGAGCCCGGCTTCAAGGGCGGCGACCGCACCAGCCTCGACCTGCCCAAACCCGAGCAGGATCTGCTGGAAGCAGTAGCAGCCACCGGCAAGCCGCTGGTGGTGGTGCTCACCAACGGCAGCGCCCTGGGCGTGAACTGGGCCAGGGAGCACGCCAACGCCATCCTCGATGCGTGGTATCCCGGCGAAGAGGGCGGCGCCGCCGTGGCCGAGACTCTCAGTGGCCGCAATAACCCCGCCGGCCGCTTGCCGGTAACCTTCTACAAGGATGTGAGCCAGTTGCCGCCCTTCGAGGATTACTCCATGAAGGGCCGCACGTATCGCTACTTTGAAGGAACCCCGCTCTATCCCTTCGGATACGGCCTGAGTTACACCACCTTCTCTTACAGTGGACTTACCGTTCCCGCCAGCGCGGTGGCGGCGGGCAGCCCGGTGGTTGCGGAGGTAACGGTGACCAATACCGGCAGCCGCGCAGGCGACGAAGTGGCGCAGCTTTATCTCAGCTTCCCTCGCGTTCCGGGCAGGCCGCTGCGGGCGTTGCGGGGCTTCCAACGGGTTCATCTGGAGGCAGGCGCCGCGCAGAAGGTGCGCTTTGAGCTTCAGCCTCGCGATCTGAGCATGGTGACCGAAGCCGGAGAGCCCATTGTCGCCGAGGGCCAATACACCGTCTCAGTAGGCGGCGGCCAGCCGCAGACCGGCGTACCTGTGCTGACGCAGACCTTCAACATCAAGGGCACGCTGACGCTGCCGGAATAGCTTGTACCGCGCAATCGCAAAATGGGGCGCTTTCACAATGTGAAGGCGCCCCATTTTCTTATCCGAGTAACGGCAAGCGCGCAGTCGAATTCACGCGACTGGCGAGCTTCAACCCCCATCGGCGACAATCTAATCTGCCATGAAAATCATCTCTCGCCGTACATTTCTTGTCTCCACTTCCGCCGCCACACTTGCCGCCGCATGGCCCAGTCTCGCCGCCACCCGCCGCCAGAGGGTCTTTATCGCTTCCGGCACGCCGAACGGCATCCTGGCTTATGACTGGGACCCGGTGAGCGGGGAACTGACCGCGGCCGGGGTTGCCGCCCAGCTTGCCAAAGTGGCCTGGATCACTTTCTCTCATGGCCATAAGTATCTTTTCGCTGCCTCGGAGGTGGATTCGTTCAACGGCGAACCGGCCGGCGGAGTGACCAGCTTTGCGGTGAAGAACGGAGAGTTGCATCCGCTTTCCGCCCAGAACTCGGCTGGAGTGGGCACCTGCCACGTGGCCCTGGACCACACCGGCAAGGTGCTGGTCTCCGCCGATTACGTGGGCGGCAGCGCGGCCAGTTTTCTTGTCAGCGAGGGCCGGCTGAGCCCCATGGTGTGGACCGAGCACTATACCGCCCACGGCCCCAACGCCGATCGCCAGAAGAGCGCCCACGCCCACTTTGCCTCCTTCTCGCCCGGCAACCGCTTTGCCTACATCAACGACCTGGGCGGAGACTGCATCCATATCTACAGCCTGGACGCGGAGACGGCCATGCTGACGCCGGCCGGAATCTATCGGTCCAAACCCGGCGCCGGCCCGCGCACACTGCACTTTCACCCCAACGGTCACACCGCCTACTCCATCAACGAGCTGGACTCGACGGTGGACGTGCTGGAGTGGAGCAAGAGCGACGGAAGCCTGACCCTGGTCAAAAGCATTGAGCTGCTCCCGGCGGATTACCACGGCCCCACCGGAGCCTGCGACACGGTGATCTCGAGAGATGGAAGGTCAGCCTATTTCGCCAATCGCATCAATGATTTTATCTATAGCTTTTCGGCCGACCCGAAGACCGGCGCCCTGAGCCCAATCGGCCGCTCCAATTGCGGCGGCAAGATCCCGCGCAACTTTACGCTGGACCCCACCGAGCGCTGGATGCTGGTGGCCAACCAGGACTCGAACCTGCTCAGCGTCTTCGCGCGCAACCCCGAGACCGGGGTGCTGGCCGAAGAGGGCAAGAGCTTTGCGGCGGCTACGCCGATGTGCATTCTGTTCGTATAAGAACCAGGGTCGCTCCGCACACCGGGAGGCTCAGCATTTCCGGTCCTGCACGGAGTATGTAAAGAACAGTCCCCATGCGGCGCCCAGCAGCCCTGGCGGCAAAAAAACCCGGGTTCGACGCGAGGCCGAACCCGGAAGTGACTTGCGCATGAAGACTAAGCCCGCCGGTAGTCCACCATGGTTCCTCTGCTCCATGGCCCGGGCTTATGTTCAGTGGAGGAAACCTGATTACATTGCCGCGGCGAAGTCGGGGACCAGGCCGGCTGCATGAACCTGCAGCAACTGGGTCATCCGATCGGCCATTCCCACATACATCGACGCTGCGCGGAACGCATTCACGCAGATGCTTTCATTGAGCTGCCTGAAGGTGTACTGTCCAAGAGCCATCAGTACGCAAAAACGGATGCGCATGGCGTCGCTGCGCAGGGTCTCAAGAAGCTCGCGGTCAACCGAGTCGCTGTTTCGGGCTGCATAGTCGGCCATCTCCAGCATCACCCGCGTGTTCTGGTACATCACGCACAGGCCCTTGGGGCCCTCCATGCGCTGCCAGGCGACCTCGGGTGTGGTGCTGAGCCCCTCGTTCCAAAGGGATCCATTGCTTAACTCGCGGGTGCTCCAGTCCAGCCGCAACTGGGCCATAAGCGAGTCCCACGACTGCGCATCCTTGCGGCGCGCAGCGGCTCTCAAACGGCCAAGGTAGATTGCCACAACTGCAATCGCGGCGATGGTGAGTAGAATGAAAATCATCACATTCTCCTGGACCGGTAAATGGCAGCCATTCGATACTTCAAGGCAACCCTGCCGGTTCTTGCTATTCGTACAGCCAAGCGTGGTACCCAAAATCTGGATACCTAAGTAACATAAAGTAACCTCCCAATTGGGTCAATGATACTTTTGGGGCAAAGGCCGCTGCTTTTTGGGGCCGCTCGCGGCAAGGCGCGGATACGCGCGATCGAGTGGCAAGGGACCAGGCCGGGAACCGGGCCGGGCTGGAATCAGGGTCGAGCTGGAAACAGGGTCGGGCTGGAAAGAGGATTGGCAGGCAGGCTTGCAGGGACAGTTTCCCTGGCGGACGCCGCGGCAACCGGCACGTGGGCCAGTTCCCAGGCCGAACGGTCCTTGAGCAATCGGGAGACCAGGGCGGTGTGCATGGCGTGGCCGGCGCGCTCGGCCACCACCTGGCCCTCGATGCGCCGCCCAGCCAGTGCCAGGTCGCCGATCAGATCCAGCACCTTGTGGCGCACATACTCATCAGCAAAGCGCAGCGGGCCGTTCTCCGGTCCCCCGGCTCCCAGAATGATGGCGTTTTCCGGGGTGGCGCCGCGGATGAGCCCCATATCGCGCAGCCGCTGCTCGTCGGCCTTGTAGCCGAAGGTGCGGGCCGGAGCGATCTCCGTGCCGTAGGTCTCGGCGGCCAGGTCCACGCTGGCGCTCTGGTGGCCGATGGGAGCGGGAAAATCGATGGTGTAGCGAATGCTGTAGCCGGGGCCCGGATAGATGCCGATGAACTTGTCGCCCTCGCGCACCTCCACGGGGCGCAGTACGCGGACGGTCTCGCGGCGGCGGCGTTGCAAGCGGATGCCGGCGCTGAGAAAGGCCTGCACGTAGGGCAGGGCGCTGCCGTCCAGGATGGGCAGTTCCAGGTTGTCCAGTTCCGCGATCACGTTATCCACGCCCATGCCGATGAGCGCTGAGAGCAGGTGCTCGGTAGTCTGGATCAGAACGCCCTGGCGCATCAGGCTGGTTGCATAGCTGACTTTGGCCACGTTGCGGCCGATGGCGGGAATCTCAAAGTTGTCCAGGTCAGTGCGGCGGAAGACGATGCCCGACCCGGCCGGAGCCGGCAGCAGGCGCATAGTCACCGGCGCGCCGGAATGGAGCCCGATCCCCGCAAACTCCAGGGGTGAGGCAATCGTCTGTTCCAGGTGGGCGGGATTAGCCAAAAAATTGCTCTCCAAACAATGCAATACAAGGTGCAAGGGTTAGATTAGTCGCGAATCGGCAAGTCCGTACTGTGGCATTTTAGCCACACTCTGCGCCTGCCAGACCACCTTTTGACCGAAACAGGTCGGCTGGGAATGGTAGGCCAGGGTTTCAACCCTGGCACAATGTACGCAAAATCAACGCGGGCTTCAGCCCCTGAGGTATGCTTTGAGGAACCCATCCGGTGACAGAGTAGGTTTCTTACAGAATGAATTGACGACAATTCAGGAAGGTATGCACATGAAGCTCTGGCAAAAATTGGGAATTATCGTGTTGATCTCCGTTACCGCCGTCCTCACCACTCTTGCTTGTCTACGACACCGTTACCCGGTGCTCCTTCATCTTTTTTCCAGTTGTGCCTGTACGGATTACTCGGACGAGGTTACTGGACTGACGGTATTCAATCCCTTTCGGGACCGCTCACCCGAAGCAAGTGCGAATGCTTTCCTTGAGGAGATCAAACAGGGTCGGTGCCCGGTTATGGCTCCGAATAATGGTCCGGTAGATTGCTCGTACCTCTTGAATCGTCGACGTTCCTCAGAATGGCGTCTGAAAAATAGGAGGGACCAGCCTCATCGAATATCGCTCTTTTACCAATTCACCCCGCTCAACAGCCAACCGCACGAACGATGGGCAGGCGAAGGTATGGTTGAAGTTGTAAATACAGACGGGGTGTGGAAAGCCTCAGCATTCGATGTCGAATAGTAGGAAGGGCAGGCTCCGCTGTTGTCGTCCAAAGGCCAGATTCTAAAATTACTCAGACAGGTACTCGGATGCTTCCTTCTGCTGATCTTCCCATCCCCATGCGCGCCCTGCTTGCCGGATCCCGGCGCAAACAGTCCGCGCTGCTCGAACTGATCCAGCAACTGGTGCGGCGAGAGTCGCCCTCCGGCGAAAAGGCCGCCGTGGATGCCTGTGTTGCGCTGGCCTCCGCGCACGCCAAAGCTTTGGGAGGGCGAGTGAAAGTGCACCGATCCGCCGCGGCGGACGGGTTTGGCGACCTGCTCGAAGCGCGCTTCGGTCCCAAAAACAAAGCAGCAAAGCCAACCCTGCTGCTCGGCCATCTGGATACGGTCTGGCCTCTCGGCACGCTCGAAACCATGCCTTGCCGGGTGGGCGAAGGACGGATGTGGGGTCCCGGCGCTCTCGATATGAAGGCGGGCGTGGCCATGGCCTTCACCGCCATTGAGATGCTCACGGAGGCTGGAGTCCTGAACCGCGAAATTGTGCTGCTGCTGAATAGCGACGAGGAGGTGGGCAGTCCGGTTTCAAGGCCCACGACCGAGCGGCTGGCGGCCGAGTGCGCTGCAGTATTTGTGCTGGAGCCGGCGCAGGGGCTGGCCTATAAAACCGCCCGCAAGGGAGCCGGCAACTGGCGGATCTACGTGAAAGGCGTGGCGGCTCACGCCGGCGTGGACTTTGAAAAAGGGGCGAATGCGATTCGCGAGCTGGCTCGCGTCATCGAAATAGTGTCCGGCTGGACCGATCTCCATCGCGGCCTGACGGTGAGCGTGGGCGTGGCCGGCGGCGGGACCAGGACGAATGTGATTCCCGCCCATGCCTGGGCGGAGGTGGATGTGCGCATAGCCCGCAAGGCCGACGGCCCGCGCATCGAGCGCAAGTTTGCCGCGCTCAAGCCGTTCGACAAACGCTGCACGCTGTCCGTCGCCGGCGGCATCAATCGTCCGCCCATGGAGCGCACCCGCTCCACCGTCCGGCTATACCGCCAGGCCAGGGCTTTGGCCGCGGAACTGGGCTTCGCACTCGACGAAGCCTCCACCGGAGGCGCCTCCGACGGCAACTTCACCTCGGCGCTCGGCATTCCCACCCTCGACGGAATGGGCGCAGTGGGCGAGGGTGCGCACGCCCGCCACGAATCGATCGTGCTGGAGCACCTGGCGCCAAGGACGGCTCTACTGGCTGGGTTGCTGGCGGGGTGCAAGGTTGCCGGAGTCCCTGATACACTTGCCTGAACAACTACCCGGAGTCTGACAACGCCATGAAACTATCCATCCTTATTGTATCGTTGGCGGCATGCGCCATAACCGCCAGTGCCCAGGCCCCCGCGAAACCGTCATCCGACGCCAAGCCCGCGGCAACCGCACCCGCACCCACAACCGTAACCCCCGCGAAACCGTCATCGGACGCCAAGCCCGCGGCAACCGCGGACAAACCGCCTGCCCACATGACTCCTGTCAAGGGTATTCATAAGACCCTCTACACGATTACCCTCAGCTACCAGGACATCAAGATCGGCGCCGGCGCGGAAGCCGAGCCCAAAAAGTTCCTTAAGTACTACTACACCTTATGGTTGGCGGCTGATGGAAGCGAACTCGACTCCACCGACGACCGCCGCGCCCCCGTCCTTGACAAGGACAAGAAGCCAGTTCTGGATGAAAACGGCAAGCCCAAACTGGGCGATCCCCAGCCAGCCACCCTGATGATGGGAGCGGGCCGTCCGCTTCCCGGCTGGGACTTGGGATTCAAGGGCATGAAGGCCGGTGGAAAGCGCCGCATCTATATTCCCTGGCAGTTGGGGTTGGGTGATCGGGAGGTTCCCGCGCGCGACGCCACCCATCCAGCGATTCCCGCTAAGTCCGACCTGATCGTGGATGCCGAACTGCTTGAGGTGATGGATACGCCGCCGCCGCCGCCCAATCGTCCCACCATGATGCCTGGCCAGCGTCCGGCTCCCGGCGCATCGCCCAAGCTGGCTGCTCCGGCAACGCCCGCTGCTCCGGCAACGCCCGCAGCTCCCGCAACGCCCGCAGCTCCGGCAACTCCGCCCGCATCTGCTGCTCCGCCGGCTGCTGCACAGCCGCAATCGAAGTAGCATTCAACAGTTCGATCCCATCCTTGCCGCGTTCTTTTGGATTGCGGCAAGGGCGGGAAGCCTCAAACCTCATTGATTGCAATTCCCATGCACAGGCGCCGGCTTTCAAGCGCTTATTCATGCGCCGCGACAGGAGCTGGCGTGCGGCAGAGCCTGATACACTTCCTAGAAGAATCACGCTGGAGTTTTACCACGCGATGAAATACACATTTTTGACTCTGTTGATGGCGGTTAGCACGACTGCCGTATTCGCCCAAACCCCAACCAACCAGGCGCCTGCCGCCACCCCTGCGGCTACCCCAGCCAATGCTACTCCGGCAGCAACACAGGCTCCTGCCGCCAAGCCGGCAGCTACCGCGCCTGCTCCCCCCAAACCGGTACCTGCCGCGGATGTTCCCGCCCAACTGGCCAATATTCAATGCAAAGGAAACAAGTCCTGCGTCTTCATACCGCCCCCCGGAATCCCTCCGGCCGAGGGCACTGTGAAGACGGCCTTCACCCTTCGCTACCAGGACATCAAGATTGGCGCCGGCGATGTGGCCGAACCCAACAAAGAATACATTTTCCACTACACAGGCTGGCTTGCGTCCGATGGGCGCCAGTTCGATACCTCCTACAATCATCGCGGTAAAATCATGGATAAAAACCAAAAGCCGGTGAAGGATGCCGACGGCAAGGACAAGCTGGGCGATCCGCAGCCTCTCACCTTCACTCAGGGCACTCAGGGCCGTGGACGTGTACTTACGGGCCTGGACCAGGGCTTCGAAGGTATGAGGGTCGGCGGTAAACGCCGCATTATCATCCCCTACCAACTGGCCTATGGCGCGCGGGAACGTCCGTCGCCGAATGCTGACTTTCCGGTGGGCATTCCTCCCAAGTCCGATCTGATCATTGACGTCGAACTGTTGGCGGTGAATGACCCGCCCAAACCGACGAAAAGGGGTGCCGTCGGGTCGATGCCACCCCCACCTCCGAGAGCGCCAGCGTCCCCGGCGCAGCCCGGCGCGTCCGCAACGCCCGCGCAGTCTGCAACGCCAGCGTCTCCGGCAGCTCCCAAAGCTGCTGCCCCGGCAGCGACGCCAACACCGGCAGCTCCGGCAAACGCGGCGCAACCGCAACCGAAGTAGCGAGCGGCTTATCTGGAATCTTCAGGCCACGCCGGCAGGCCTGTCCGCCGTGGCGGGCCTGTCCGCCGTGGCGGGCAACTCCGGCGTGGCCGCGATCAGTTGGCGGGTATATTCCTCTTTTGGATGAACGCACAGCGCCTCGGCCTCGCCGGTTTCCACCAGCCGTCCCCGCTCCATCACTGCGATGCGCGTGCTCAAATAGCGCACCAGCGGCATGGAGTGAGAGATAAACAGGTAAGTCAGCCGGTGATCGCGCTGCAAGCGCCGCAGCAGGTTCACAATTTGCGCTCCCACGCTCACGTCCAGGGAAGAGACCGGCTCATCCAGAATCAGCAGCCTGGGCCGCAGCGCCAGTGCGCGGGCAATGTTGATGCGCTGCCGCTGCCCGCCGGAGAACTCGTGCGGATGGCGCCCCAGAGCCGACTCATCCATTCCCACCTCGCCCAGCAACTCTACGGCCTTGGCGCGCAAGCCGGCGCGGTCCGTCCTGATTCCCGTTTCATGCCGATGGATCTTGAGCGGCTCGGTGACGATCTCCAGCACCTTCATGCGCGGATTCAAGGCGGCATAGGGGTCCTGAAAGACGGGCTGCATCTGGCGCCGCAGGCGGTGCAACTCCGTTCGCGAAGCGTGCGCCACATCGATGCCGTCCACGCGCACCGAGCCCCGGCTGGGCTCCGTCAGCCCAAGAATCATCCGCGCCAGCGTGGTTTTGCCCGAGCCCGACTCGCCCACCAGCCCCAGCGTTTCTCCCCTCGAGAGGGAAAGCGAAACGTCCTCGACCACGGGCCGCTCGACCGTCCGCAGCCCCGCCCGCCGGGGATAGCTCTTCCAAACCGCGTTGACCTCAACCAGCGCCATGCCCAAATGGTAAATGGGCCAGGACTGCCTATGCTTCGAATGTCAATCCGCAGAGTGCATCACGGCTCTCTTTATGGATGTGTCTTAGGCGGGAAGGCGACCCGCATCTCGGCCACTTCGATCCGGTTCACGCCGGCCTTGACGCTGGGGTCGGCGGAGGCGAGGTCGCGAGCCTCATCTTCGCTTGCGGCCTCGATGACCACCACTCCATAAACCCCCTTGGGGTCCAGAACCGGCCCCGCGAAGAGGCAGACGCCTTTTTCATACAGCCCCTTCAAGTAAACGAAGTGCTGTTCCATGATCTTCTGCTCGCTCTCGTTCATATCCTTGTCGAAGTTGGGCCGGGGCGGAATCAGCCGGATGAACCAGGTCTTCATCGCGGGCGGGGTTTGGGTTTGGCTGGCCGGAGCGGTCTGAGCCGCAACCGGTTGCGCCAGCGCGCAAGCTATTCCGGCGGCCGAAAGCAGGGCGGCAAAACACAGGATATTCATGACCGGCAGCATAGCACGACGGTCATCTCACAGCATTGCCAAACCAATCAGGGCAAGTTCCTTTCCTGGAGCAAGGGAGAGGCGGTATATTTGCGTGGCAAGGAAATCGCGCATTTGAAGAGAATCGTGGTATCTCGAAGCCGGCTCTTGGCCCCCAGCAGAACCTCCGGCAGGAGCAGTCAGCCACGCAAGCAAACAGGCGCGAAGAAACGGAGTGGAACCTCTTGACCAGCATGCTCGATCGCCGCAGCTTTCTTATTGCCGGCTCGCTTACCGCGCTCGCCTCAGCCAGAGCGTTTGGCGCCAACAACACCATTCGCGTCGGAGTCATCGGCGCCGGCAGCCGGATGGGCGGCCTGCTCAATGCCGCCGATAAAGCCGGCCCGTACCAGATCGTCGCCGTCAGCGATGTTTATGCGCCGCACCGCGATGCCGTCAGAGAGCGCACCAACGGGCTGGCGAATACCTACCTGGATTATCGCGAGGTGCTCAACCAGGAGATCGATGCCGTGTTCATCGCGTCGCCGGACCACTGGCACGTTCGCATGGCAGCCGATGCCCTGGCCGCAGGCAAAGACGTCTACCTGGAAAAGCCGGTTACCCACACCATCGAGGAAGGCGCCACACTCACCCGCGCCGTTCGTTCCGGCAAGCAGATTCTGCAGTGCGGCACGCAGCAGCGCAGTTGGACTCACTTCCGCGATGCTGTCGATCTGATTCAGGGCGGCAGCCTGGGGCGCATTACGCAGGTCAGAACCTATTGGTGGCAGAATTATGCGCGGAACTGGGCGACGAAGCCCATTGACCAGCAGGCGCTGGATTGGAAGCTTTGGCTCGGCTCCGCTCCCGACCAGCCCTTCAGCGATGAAAAATTCAATCATTGGCGCTGGTTCTGGAATTTTGGCGGCGGCGCCATGACCGATTTATTTTCCCACTGGATCGATGTGGCGCACTGGGCCATGAACACCGACCAGCCGCGCGCGGCGCAGATGCTGGCCGACAAATATGTCTTCGACCAGTGGGATTGTCCCGACACCATTCAGGCTGCATTCCGCTATCCCGGATTCGATGTGGTCTACGAGGGCATGATGAGTTCCTCCATCGATGACGGCGGCCTTGAGTTTCGCGGCACCGAAGCCACGTTGAAGATCGATCGCAGTGGCTTCGGCGTTTATCGCGAGAGAGCGCAAAACGATCAGAATCCAGTCCTCGAGGAAAAGAGCTTCCGCGACGGAACCATCGACCACATGGAGAATTTCTTTGACTGCGTCAGAGCGCGCAAAGAGCCGAACGCGCCCGTGGAAGCCGGCGTCGCCGCCGCGCGCGCAGGACACATCGGCAACCTGGCCTACCTCCACGGCGGTCAGATCGCATGGCCGCCGAAGAGTTGAACTTAGAGAGTGTTTCATAAACACGCTTTGTATCAGGGCACGACCGGGGTACCGGGGCACCCTCTGGGTCGGGGTCGTGTGCCGAACAGGGCCGAAAAAAACGAGGGGTTTTAACCCCTGCGGGAATGCTGAACCAGCCGCTGTTTTGAAAGGGCACGACTTCAGTCGTGCCGAAACAGCCCTCAAAAAATAAGGGGTTTTAACCCCTGCGGGAACTCAACTCGAAACGGCAGCACAGCCTACTCAAGCGGCAGCAAAGGCAAAGTCAGGTTCGAGGCCGGCTCCGGGCGGCTGCGCGGAGCTTTCTTGAAGGTCGCGTCACGGCGGTGCAGCGGATACGCCGGCTGCTTGCCGTCCAGAATCTGCTGGATGGTCAGAATTTGCAGCTTCGGATAGGAAGTCCCGTCGGTCGATTTGTAAAATCCGGCCTCGGCGGCTTCCCGGAGCATTGGTTTGGTGGGCTCGTCAAAAGTTACAAAAACGCCGATCTCGGCTTTCTCCCGCCCGAGCACTCCCGCCAGGTCGCGAATCTGTGAAACCGTCACGCCGCCCGCTTTGACCGAAAAGACGATCTGCTTCGACTGTCCGGAGTCGTCGTCATGGAAGTAGAGCCGTCCGTCGATGCCGCGATCAGCTCCCTTTTTCTGATCGGCGGGCCGCGCGCCCACTTGCCCCAACGCCCACCACTGGAACTGGTACTTGTCCTCGGCTGCCAGTTCCGCGGCTCCGGCGTAATCTGTCGGCTCACCGATCACGTCGTAAGTTGTTTTGACCTCAGGCCCAAAGGCGTCCGAGAGCCGCGTCTTTATCAAGTTGATGGCGAGGTGGGTAATGTCGATGCCGATCCAGCGGCGGTTGAGCCGCTGCGCAACCTGGACGGTCGTGCCGCACCCGCAGAAGGGATCGAGGACAAGATCGCCTTCGTTGGAACTTGCCTTGAGGATACGTTCGAGAAGAGCTTCGGGCTTTTGGGTGGGGTAGCCGAGGCGCTCCTGGGCTTGGGAGTTGATGGGAGGAATGTCTACCCAGATGTCGTCGCACGGTACTCCCGGCATTTTATCCAAATACAGCTTCAGACGCGGCATTCCCCGTGGTGAATAGGTAAGCAGCCCCTGCGCTTCAAACTGCTCCATGTTCTCCTTGGTGTATGCCCAGCACCTACTAGCCGGAGGCGTGAAGTCTTTCCAGGCATAGAGTTGGCCACGAGATGCCCTCTGCATCGATGCTGTTAGATCTCTCGTCGTAAATCGGCGGCCACTATCTGGATCTTTTTGTGAATAGTGCGACTCGATGTATTCCTCGCTGTAAGGAATATAGACCTGGTTCCACGCCCACTTCTCTAGCTTGGAGTAGAACAATAGCCTGTCCTGGACAACGGCAAATTTCTGTCCAACATTCGCGTGTGCCGACGTTCGTCTCCAAGTGATTTCGTTGCGAAAGAACTGCGGCCCAAACACCGCATCCATCAAAATCTTCAAGTAATGGCTGGCAGTTGGATCGCAGTGCAGATAGATGGACCCTGTTTCCTTGAGCACTCGCCGAAGTTCAACGAGCCTCGGAGCCATCATGGCCAGGTAGGCCATCATGTCCGAGTTGAAAAGAAATGTCTTGAAGGCGCGTAGCGCGTCGGCCACCCGTCCGCCCTGTTCCACGATCTGCTCGTAGGCGCGCTGGGCCTCAAGGTTCCACTCCCAGGTATCTTCAAAGGCGTGAATCTGGGAACTCGACTGTGAGCCGTCTTTCTCGGCGAAGAGAACGTTGTAATCCTGGCGGGAGTTGAAGGGCGGGTCGAGATAGACGAGATCCACCGTCTCGTCCTTCACGTACATCTTCAGGACTTCAAGATTGTCGCCGTAGTAGAGTTTGTTTTTCTCAGTGGCCACGGGTTTGGCTAGAGACTACCACAGAGGGAGGGGCGCGTGGGGAGGGTCCCAAGAGCGAAACCTGAGGCGCCCGGCAATCCAGGCGATGGAATCTAATCTTACAAGTGGCAAGAACGCCGTTGAGATACGCTGATTGCCCGATCCCCCATGACAGACATTTTAGTAATCCAATTATCTTCCTCGCTACCATGGGGGTCAAATCCTGTCGCTGAGTGATGTAATCCGAAAGCTTCAGCAATGTTGAGGAGGATTTTGCAGGCGTCTGCAAAACGAGCAATCATCGTGCGCTCTCTCGCATCCGTAACGCCCTCAGCAATGATGCTTTCGTTCAGTTCAAAACAGGTGTCCGGACTCGTCCCGAAAGGCGCATAGCACTCTTGCTGCTGAACTATCGGTATTCCGTATACACTGATAAATTCCGCGTAATCTGGAATATCCAGGAATGGTATCCTTCGCCAAGTTCCAGAAATTCTAGCTTTGAGGAATACCGGCCATGATAGGCCTTCAATCTCATAGAGTCGATTCAAGCGAATCATAATACTACAAAGAATAAAGAAGCTTTGAGATAGGTCTACGAGCCATCCATCCGTCAATCTGTGAGCAGCACACTGTTCGATGAAATATGCGGCTTGTTCATATCCATCCAAAAACTCGCGGAGTTCGGCACCGGTTCCGAGCCGCACGCTGGACAGGGGAATCGTGATTTCACTTGTACAGTTGCGGTAGTACTTCCAAGTAAAACCCCTACGATAGGGATCGTTACTCTTCACCTGCCTCGCCAGAAGTCCATCGCTGGAGGTAAATATATTATCAAAGGGCACTCGGCCCGATTCCAAGCTGCTATCCATCATTAGGCTGGCAAATCTCTCGAAGTCAATCTTGGAGCTTTGAACGCGCGATCCCCATGGATCAGTGAAAAAGTACAGGGTCAAATACGAGGCAGACTGTTCAGCCTCGGATATTCGGCTTTCTTGCGTTATTAGATTCGCGAACTCTGTGCATCTATTCTGCCCTCGCTGAAATAGCAGATCCAGGGAGTGGCGATCCGTTACAGGTATCGGATCTGATGCGTCCCCTACTCGCCGATAAATCCTCCCCGAATGGTGAAGGTATGGGGAATTGTTACCCAGTGGAATACAGACCACGACTATCGCTCTCGACTCGGGTAGGCCAATCTCCGGCGCAGGGCCATGTATGATAAGGTGCTCAAAATATGGCGGCGGGATCACGCTACTGCTGGCTGCCTGTCGCAGCCATTCCTCCACCTGTGGAATATCTTCGCTGAGGATGCCAGGAAATGCCTCAGCCGTCCGCGTTTCGGGGTTTTCTTTTATGCCATAGAATAGCCATCCGCCGAACGAGTTTGCGAAGGCGCTGAGGGATTTGGCCGCTGAAGAAACGCTGGGAAACTCTCGTTTGTATTCGATGTACCACCCCTCTGGGGTTACACGCAACTTACACAGATCAGATGAATTCAGATCGCTGAGCGGTTTTTGAAATGGGTTGTACGGATTCATCGAGATATTCTCCCCGAGTCGCTGCCCTAAATGTCGAGGTTCTTCACGTCCAGAGCATTATCCTCGATAAACTTTCGCCGCGCTTCCACGTCTTCGCCCATCAGGGTAGTGAAGATGGTTTCGGTTTCGGCGATGTCTTCCAACTTTACCGAGAGCAGGGTGCGGCGGTCGGGGTCCATGGTGGTCTCCCAGAGCTGCGTGCTGGTCATCTCGCCCAGGCCCTTGTAGCGCTGCACCGAGTACTCTTTCTTTCCCTGTTCGACGATGTAGGCGAAGAGCTCGCGGGCGGTTTGTTTTTCGACCGGCTCCCTCAGGATGCGGGCGGTGCGGCGGGCTTGCTTGACTTCCGCCTGGGCTTCGACGCCTTCGGGCTCGGCTTCCTCGGCTTCTTCGTCGTGCGCCTCGACGACGGCGGCCTTGGCAGCGTACTCGATAAGAAACGGCGGCTCGAGGAACTCCTTGATGAGGGTGTACTTGGCCATCATCTGGCGGAACTCGGGGCTGGAGGCCAGGGCCCAGTCGATGCAGCGCATGGCTCCCTGCGCATCGGTAAAGCAGACCGACCAGGTGTGGTGCTCCTCGTCCTCGACGGGCTTATGCACCTTGAACTGAAATTCTTCGGCCAACTCGGTCAATTGGGTGTGCAGCAGCGCCAGCTTTTCAGGAACCTCATCGGCTTTGGAGGCGAAGTCGGCGCGGTTGACGAGTTCGGCGCGGGCCAGCAGCTCCGTCAATTTTTCATTGCGAATGCGCTTGTCGACCTTTTCCACGAAACCCAGGTACTCGTTCAGGGTGCCCATGAAGCGGGTTAGTTCGGCGCCCTCAATGCGGCTGGCCGTCTCGCCGTGGCGCACCACCATCCCTTCCGACGCGCGTTTCACCATCACCTTCACAAACTCGCGGTCGTCCTTGATGTACTGCTCGAAGCGCCCCTTCTTGATCTTGTAGAGCGGCGGCTGCGCAATATAAATGTTGTCGCGCTTGATCAGCTCCGTCATATGCCGGAAGAAAAACGTCAGCAGCAGCGTGCGAATATGCGAGCCATCCACGTCCGCGTCGGTCATCAAAATAATCTTGCTGTAGCGAATCTTGCTGGCGTCGAAGTCGTCCTTGCCAATCCCGCACCCCAGCGCCGTAATCATGGCGCGGATCTCCTCGTGCCCCAGCATCTTGTCGTAGCGCGCCTTCTCGACGTTCAGAATCTTGCCCTTCAGCGGCAAAATCGCCTGGAACCGCCGGTCGCGTCCCTGCTTCGCCGTCCCTCCGGCGCTCTCGCCCTCGACGAGATACAATTCGCAGCGCTCCGGGTTGCGCTCGCTGCAATCGGCCAGCTTGCCCGGCAATCCGCCCCCGTCCAATGCGCCCTTGCGCCGCGTCAGGTCGCGGGCCTTGCGCGCAGCCTCGCGTGCACGCGCCGCCTCGATCGCTTTGTTGATAATCTTCCTCGCTACCGGCGGGTTCTGCTCAAGAAATCCGCCCAGCCGCTCGTTCACAAACGCCTGCACCGTCCCCGCAATGTCGGAGTTCAGCTTGCCCTTGGTCTGTCCCTCGAACTGTGGTTGCGACAGCTTCACGCTGACCACGGCCACCAGCCCCTCGCGCACATCGTCGCCGCTCAGGTTTTCCTTCATATCCTTGAACAGCCCCAACTGCTGCCCAATCGCGTTGATCGTCCGCGTCAGCGCCGTCCTGAAACCCGACAGATGCGAGCCGCCATCCACCGTGTTGATGTTGTTGGCAAAGCTGAACACGGTCTCCGAGTAGCTGTCGTTATACTGCAGCGCGATCTCGATCTCCACGTTGTCGCGCGTTGCCTCCATCATGATCGGTTTATCATGCAGCACGGTCTTGCCGCGGTTCAGGTGCTTCACAAACTCCGCAATCCCGCCCGCGTACTTGAACTCCGCTCGCCTCGCCTCCCCGGTCTTCGAGTCGGCGGTGCGCTCGTCTGTGAGCGTAATCTCCAGGCCCTTGTTGAGGAAGGCCATCTCGCGCAGCCGTTGCGCCAGCGTATCGAAGTTGAACTCCGTCGTCGCAAAGATGCTCTTGTCGGGCAAAAAGTGCACCTTGGTCCCGCGCCTCTTGCTCGTCCCCGCCTGCCGCAGCTCGCTGGTCGGCAGCCCGCAGCTGAAATCCATCTCCCAGGTGTGCCCGTCGCGCCAGATCTCCACGTTGAACTCCTGCGCCAGCGCGTTCACGCAACTCACGCCCACGCCGTGCAGCCCGCCGGAGACCTTATACGTCGAGGCGTCGAACTTGCCCCCCGCATGCAGCTTGGTCAGCACCACCTGCACCGCCGACATCTTCTCGCCGTTGGCCAGGTCCATCATGTCCACCGGGATCCCGCGCCCGTCGTCGGTCACCGTAATCGAGTTGTCCACGTGAATGATGACGTCGATCTTCTTGGCATAACCGGCCAGGGCCTCGTCCACGGAATTGTCCACCACCTCGTAGACCAGGTGGTGCAGCCCCATCTCGCCGGTCGAGCCAATGTACATAGCCGGCCTCAGGCGCACCGCCTCCAGGCCTTCCAGCACTTTAATGTTTTCTCCGGTATAGCTGCCGTTATCCACATTATCGCCGGCAGGGGGTACCAGGTTAGTTACTACATTCGCCATGGGATGCCACCAATAGGGGATTGAATTTCGCTATGCAGGCTGCCAATTGCCGTTCGTCGCATATTCGCCTTTAAGCTCCTCGTAACGCGCGATTCAGGAACTGCGATTCCACGCCGCCATTCCTGCACTAACCGCTTGAAACACAGGGGCTTTACACGAATTTGCATGATCTTATTTTAGCACGGCTGGGAGCGTGGAAGATGAGAGCGAAAAAGTATTGAAATTGGGTACTGAAGTTATATAACTAAAGGGGTACAATGACGTTAGTAACTGGCTTCATGATCCCTTGCTCATGTGCAAGAAATAAATGTACTTAAAGATAAAATAGCCCTATAATTATTGCATGCAAAGAAATGTATCTTTGCCAATCCAAGCCTAAAGGGGTTACTAATAATGAAACTCGCCATCCGCATCTTTGCCTTGTTCGTCGTCGTCGCCGGTGCCGCAGCCGCCACCTCCTCCTCCACCAGCAAATTCGTGAGCCACCAGTCGGCCACCGCCGCCGGCCCGATTCCACTCTGTGTACCTGGCGTGCCTTGCACACCTGATAATCCGCCTCCTGGTAACTAGTGGGCGGGTTAAATAGCACGAAAGTGTCATAGTTAAACGTTTTTTATTGTTGAGCATCAGGGTCTTCGGCGCTATTCTGATTAGGTTCTCAGGATGTCGTTGGGATCTTCATGCCCATAAATTTCGCAATGTCGGCCATGTGCGTGGCGGAGTTTCTGCTCTGGGCCGTGCTCGCCTTCCTGTTTTGGAAGAAGGGTTTCCATCGCAGTTTCCCTGCAATGGGATACTATCTGGCATTGAACCTGGCAGCATCGCCGGTGTTGGGCGTTCTCCTTTTCACTCAGTCGACGCAGTTGAGCATCAGTATTACTAACCCCTATTTTTCGCATTACGCCTTCTATGTTTACACCTTCTGGGCGGTATATATCGCCAACTCTGTACTGTTCTTCTTCGTCTGCATCGAGATAATCCGCTCCGCACTGTCGGGGTTCTCAGAACTGAAGAAATCCGCGGTCGTGACCTTCCGATGGGTAGCACTGCTCTCGGCTATCGTAAGCTTATCAACCGCCAATTTTGAGCATCGCAACCTTATTAGCATTCCAATGATCATTCCAGAAGTTGCTTATAGGTTAATGCGTTCGGTTAGCATCGTTGAACTCTGCCTGCTGGCCTTCCTATGCCTGAGCATGAAAGCGTTGCATCTTTCCGTACGTGATATGAGCTTTGGAATTGCTGTAGGCTTTGCCCTCATGTCTTCGAGCGATCTTCTTATCTCGTCCTTTATTAGCCGCAAAACATCGCTGATCGATCCGATACAGTTCGTTAAAGAAGGAGTGCTTCTAAGCGCGTTGGGAATATGGATCGCCTATAGCGCGCTGCCCATGCGGGCTCGTAACCCTATGGAAAGGGCGGGGGATCTCATATGCTCATAAATTTTGCAATGTCCGTGTTGAGAGTCTTGGAGTTTGCGCTCTGGATCGTACTCGGTTTCCTGTTTTGGAAGAAGGGTTTACATCGCCGTTTCCCTGCTATGGGAAATTACTTAGCCCTGTGCGTGGGCTCGCAGCCAGTGTTATTGGCTCTTCTCTATATTCAAGCGCAGCCGTGGGGCCGCAGTTCAACTCCTACCTATTTAACATATTCCGCATTCTACTTCTACGTTTACTGGGCGGTATATATTGCCAGCGCAGTATTTCTCTTCTTCGTCTGCATAGAGATATTCCGCTCTGCACTCTCGGCCTTCCCTGGATTGCTGAAGTTTGGGACAGTAATTTTCCGCTGGGCGATACTAGCTTCGGTCATTGTCAGCTTATCAACCGTCAGTTTCGGGCACAGCGGACTCCTTGTCATGCCCGAAATCGCTATTAGGTTGATGCGTTCGGTGAGCATCGTTGAGCTCTGCCTGCTGGCCTTCCTGTGTCTGAGCATGAATGCGTTGCGTCTTTCCGTACGTGACATAACCTTCGGGATTGCACTGGGCTTTGGCATTATGTCCTCCAGCGACTTCATCTTCACCTTACTTTGTTCCTCCCGCCACATTTCGTTTAACGATCCGCTCCAATTCGTCAGTGAGTCGGCGCTTCTAATCTCACTGGGCATCTGGGCAACCTATTGCGCCCTGCCCGAGCCGGCTCGCAGGCCGGTAGTAATGCCGGTGAACTCGACCATCTACCGCTGGAACGAGATCGCCTCGGCGCTGGGCTACCCAGGGACCCAGATTGCCGTGCCCCAGCCTGCCAACAGCTTCTTCCTCACCGATGTGGAGAATGTGGTGGATAAGGTGCTCAGCAGGAACCTGAAGGGCCGCCAGTCGGAGATATAAGCAAGCTCCACAATCGCTCTCCCCGGAAACGGTCGCCACCAGGCCCTGTTCACGTTACTTGCGAACAGAAGGCCCGGGGCTAAAGCCCATCGCTTTTTGCGCCTATTTCAGGGGCCTTTCAGGCCTTCGATTTTCACGACGGAGGGAGCAGGGGCCTTCAGGCCTTCGCTTTTCACGACGGAGGGAGCAGGGGCCTTTCAGGCCCCTGAATGCAGCGCCCCAACAGGAAGGCCTTTAGGCCCGGGCCTTGTTTCG
>JBEKGY010000028.1:0-45982 GCA_050012555.1 Occallatibacter sp. | reverse complement strand
ACTGGCGCTACGTGCGGATCATGTTCTGGCCCGATCCGCTCACGGCCTATTATTACTATGATGTAAATAACATCAGGGTTTGGGCAGCGGTGTTATCGGCCATTGCGCTCTTCGTCGTAACCGCCGTCTGCTGGCATTTCCGGAAGGGAAGGCCCTATTGCCTCATCGGCTGGCTGTGGTTCCTGGGAACATTGGCGCCGGTCATCGGCATCGTGCAGGTTGGGGATCAAGCCTTGGCCGAGCGTTACTCCTATCTTCCCTTCATCGGCCTTTTTATCGCCGTGGTCTGGCTGGCCGGCGATGCCGTTGCTAAATTCCCGAAGATCAGGGTCGCGACTGGTTTGCTTGCGGTCGCGGTCCTTGTAGCGTGCGCCATAAAGACCGATGCGCAGGTAAAGGTGTGGAATGATTCGGTGACGCTTTTCAGCCATGTGCTCGCGATTGACCCGCGCGGGGGACCTCCCAATTTAGGCCTGGGCATGGCGTACGCGAGGCAGGGAAAGACTGCCCAGGCGCAGGAATATTTCGAGCGCGCATTGGTCTATTATCCCTCCTGGCCGCTGGCTCTTTCTTATTCCGCCTATTGCCTGATGCGAAGCAATGATCCGCGCAATCTGCCGCTTGCGGGGCAACGCCTCGAAAAGGCATTGAGTATTGCTCCTGACGACCCCGGTGTCCTGGCCAACATGGCGCTATGGTCTGCTTCAATGGGCAGGCCGGAGGATGAGGAGACGTATAGCAGAAGGGCAGTCGCCGGGCTCCCGTATTCTATACAGGCGCGGCTTTATCTTGCCGATGCTCTCCAGATGCAGGGTAAACTTGACGAGGCGGCTCAGGTGAACCGTCAGGTACTTGCCATCAACCCTGAGTTTTACGATGCGCATAACAATTTAGGTGTTATTTTGGCCAGGCAGGGATTGAAGCAGGACGCGATTAACGAATTCCGTCTTTCTCTGGCCATCCAACCCGATCAGGTCATGGCCCATTCTAAAATCGGCAGGATCCTTGCGGATACGCATCAGCTCCCCGAAGCGGTAGAGGAGTTTACCCAGGCGGTGCGGCTCGCCCCAACAAACGCTTATGCGCATAATGACCTCGGTGTGGCCCTGTTCCAGCTGGGGGATTATGAAAAAGCTGCCGGGCAGTTCAGCGACGCGATACGGATTGATCCGGCCTATGCCGATGCCAGGCGAAGTCTCGAACTTGCTCAAGCCAGGATAAAAAACGAAAAGGTTGAATAAGCAAGAAAATGAAAAAATGCAGGGCTGGGTTCAGGTCTGGCCAGTAAGTAAAACCGTGTGACCCAGGTCTCGTTTATTAGACCTTCGTTTCTGTAACTCTCAGGCACGTGATCGACCCGCATCTACAACTGATCGAAGATTTCGCGGAAGTCCCATGCGCCGGATTTGCCGGCCAGCCATTCGGCGGCGCGGACGGCGCCGAGAGCGAAGCCGCGGCGGCTGTGGGCGTCGTGGCTGACTTTGATGGTGTCGGTTTCGCTTGAAGCGGTGACGATGTGCTCGCCCTTGGCATCGCCTACGCGGTAGGAGGCGATCTCGACTTTTGCGCCGGGCTGGGCAGCTTCGACGATCTGCTTGAGGGTGATGGCGGTGCCGGAGGGGGCGTCGAGCTTGGAGACGTGGTGGGTCTCGGCGATGGAGAAAGTGTAGCCTTCGAGTTGCGCGAGCGAGGCGGTGAGGCGGAAGAGTTTTTGCACGCCGATGGAGAAGTTGGTTCCGTAGAGCAGCGCTCCGCCTCGTTTGTTGGCGAGAGCCTTCATCTCGTCGAGATGGGCGTACCAGCCGGTGGTGCCGACCACTATGCGTCCGCCGAGGGCGAGGACGGCGCGCATGTCTTCTACCGCGGCCTCGGGGGCGGTGAAGTCGATGACCACGTCTACGCCGGCAAGATTGAGGGTGGTGAGAGCGGAGGCGTGCTCGTTTTCAGTGATGTCGAGCGCGCGGACCGAGTGGCCGCGCTCGCGGGCGACCTCGGCGACCAGGCTTCCGGTTTTTCCCTTGCCTAAAACTAATATCTGCATGATGAACCTCGTGGAGGGCGATTTGGGTCCGTGGTTTCCCAGGTCTCAAAAGCGAGACCTGGGGCACCCGGCTTAAGAACAATCCGGGATGAGCTTTTGTGGTTTCCCACCCTTTCGCCAGAAAAAAGGCGAAAGGATGGGGCACGGAGCATTTGTGTTTTGCCGGCTTTTGTGCCGGGGTTAAAACCCCGACCTACCACTCCATACCTACTTTACGGGTTTGGCGGCCGGCTTGCGGGCCTCGACGTCGAAGATCGCGGGGTCGGGGTCCTTGAAAAACGCTGTGTGCAGCGAGCGCACGGCTTCGTCGGCGTCGTCCTCATCGATCATGAAACTCATGTTGATTTCGCTGGCGCCTTGCGAGATCATGCGCACGTTGATGTGGCGGATGGCGGTGAAGACCTGGGCGGCCATGCCGTTCTTGCCGCGGATATCCTCGCCCACCATGCAGACCAGCGCCTTGCGCCCCTCGTATTTCACGTCGGCCAGCTTGCTGAGGTCGGCGGCGATGGCGGGCAGGTTGTCGTTCGAGTCCACGGTGAGCGAGACCGAGACCTCGGAGGTCGAAACCATATCGACGGCGCAGCGGTGCTGGTCGAAGATGGAGAAGATTTCCCTCATATAACCGTGGGTCATCAACATGCGGCTGGCCACCACGTCGATGATGGAGAGCTTCTTTTTGACCGCGATGGACTTGAAGGGGCTATTGCAATGCGGGGCCAGCGAGGTGATGCGCGTGCCCTCGCAGGCGGCGTTGCGGCTGTTGAGCACCAGGACGGGAATGTTCTTTTTGACGGCCGGCAGAATGGTGGCCGGATGCAGGACCTTGGCGCCGAAGTAGGCCAGCTCGGCGGCTTCCTCAAAGCTGATGACCTTGACGCGCAGTGCGTCGGGGCAGACGCGGGGGTCGGCGGTCATGATGCCGTCCACGTCGGTCCAGATCTCGATGGCTTCGGCGGAGAGCGCGCCGCCGAGGAGGGCGGCGGTGAAGTCGGAGCCGCCGCGGCCCAGGGTAGTGGTGATGCCGGCCTCGTTGGAGGCGATAAAGCCGCCCATGACCGGCACCTTGCCCTGCGCGGTGAGCGGGAGCAGCTTCTCCTGGGCGCGTTTGTCGATGAGGGCGTCCTGCGGGACGGCTTTCTGGAATTGGGAGTCGGTAATGATGATGTCGCGCGCGTCCACGTGGGCGGCGTCGATGCCACGCTCGCGGAAGGCCGCGGCGACGATGCGGCTGGAGATGCGCTCGCCGTAGCTGACGATCAGGTCGGAGATGCGCGGGGTGAGTTCGAGGATGGCCGCCAGACCGCGCAGGATTTCATCGAGCAAGTCGAATCTCTCGTCGATCAGGGTGAGCAGCGCGGCGGCGGCGGAGTGATTGACCAGCTCGGCGGCCGTGTCGCGATGGCACGCGCGGAGCCGCGAACTGATGGCCAGTGCGCCGGTGCGGTCGCCTGTGGAGGCTGCCGCGGCGGCGCGCAGCAACTGGTCAGTCACCCTGGCCATGGCGCTGATCACGACTACAGGGCTCTTGCCCTGGGCCACGCGTCCGGCGACGATTGCCGCTGTACGACTGATGGCCGCCGGGTCCTCGACCGACGTGCCTCCAAACTTCATCACTACCAGGCTCATGCGAATCTTCCCATGGCATTGCCGAGGAATTTCATGGCTACGATTTAGATTCCCTCGGCGGCTAAAGCCGCGATCCGTATTGGTGCTTCTGCGGCACGGCTAAAGCCGTGCCCTTTCAAAACATGAGTCTCTCATCGAACTGTAGCTGAAACCGCATCAGCCACAGGATCCAGCTTGCCCAGGCTGGCCAGCAGTTCGGCGTTCAGGATGGCCGCGCCGGCGGCGCCGCGAATGGTGTTGTGCGAGAGCACGGTAAACTTCCAGTCGAGCAGGCCGCAGGGGCGCAGCCGGCCTACGGTCACCGCCATTCCATTGCCGCGATTGCAGTCCAGGCGAGGCTGCGGACGATCATCCTGCGGAGCCCACTGAACGGGCTGCTCGGGGGCGGTCGGCAATCCCTGGCCGGCGAGGGGACGAAACTCCGCCCAGGCACCCAGAATCTCTTCGCGCGTAGCCGGCCTGCTCAGCTTGTTGCCGAGCTTGAGGCTGACGCATTCGGTGTGGCCGTCCTCGACCGCGACGCGGTTGCAGTGGGCGCTGATGCGGGCCTTGAGCGGCGTGACGGCGTGGCCCTGGAGTTTGCCCAGCAGCTTGAGGGTCTCGGCCTCCATCTTCTCTTCTTCGCTGCCGATATAGGGCACCACGTTGCCCAGAATGTCCATCGAAGGCACGCCGGGGTAGCCGGCTCCGGAGACGGCCTGCATGGTGGTGACAAAGATCTGCTCAATGCCGAAGCGCTCCTCGATGGGCTTGAGCGCCATGACCAGGCCGATGGTGGAGCAGTTGGGGTTGGTGACCATGTAACCGCCCGATTGCCGGCGCGAGGGCTGCTCCTCGATGAGGTGCAGGTGATCGGCGTTGATCTCGGGGATGACCAGGGGCACATTGGCGGCCATGCGGTAGGCGCTGGAGTTCGAGACCACGGCGCAGCCGGCTTCGGCAAACTTCGGCTCTAACTCGCGGGCAATGGCGGCGTCGAGAGCAGCGAAAATAATCTTCGGCGCGCCCTCGGGGTCCGCCGGGGCGACGGTCATCATGGCGATGCGCTCGGGCAGAGGCGTGTCCAGGCGCCACTTGGCGGCCTCGCTATACTTTTTGCCGCTAGACCGGTCGCTGGCCGCAAGCCAGGCGACCTCGAACCACGGGTGGCGCTCAAGGAGCTGAATAAAGCGTTGGCCGACCATTCCGGTCGCGCCCAGGATGCCGATTGGATATTTGGTTTTCATGGCCTTAGATACTCCAGTGTACAGGAGGATGGGCGCGGCGGGGTAAATTGCGCGTGGGAGGTTAGGGGTTAGTTGTCGCGGTAGGGACGACCATCGCTGATCGCCCGCAACAACTTCCAAGCTTTTTTCTGAAAAATGAGCCGAACGTATCGTTCCTGTGACTAAAGTCCCTGCATTGACTTCTCATCCCACCTATTATGGGAAGTCAGAAACGGAATCCATGAAAGTATTCGGGAATTTATCTATGAGCGACCGGGCAGAAAAGATTGGAATCGTAGGCGCGGGCAGTGTGGGAGCAACCATTGCCTATGCGTGTATCGTGCGCGGAGTGAGCAAGCACATCAGCCTCTTTGACCGAGCCAGAACGAAGGTGGAGGCCGAGGTGCTGGATCTGAACCATGGACTGATGTTCGTTCCCATGGCAAAGTTGGACGGCTCGGATGACCTGAACGTGCTGGAGCACTCCAACGTGATTGTGGTAACCGCCGGCGCGAAGCAGAAGCCCGGGCAGACGCGCGTCGATCTGGCGGAGGCGAACACGGCGATCTGCCGCAAGCTGATTCCTGATCTGCTGCGTGTTGCGCCGGATGCAACACTGCTGATGGTGACCAATCCGGTGGATGTACTCACCTACGTTGCGCTGAAGCTGAGCGGGCTCGAAAGCCGCCGGGTTCTGGGCAGCGGCACGGTGCTGGATAGCTCGCGCTTCCGCTTTCTGATCGCGCAACGCTGCGCGGTGGCCGTACAGAACGTGCATGCCTACATTGCCGGCGAACATGGCGACAGCGAGATTCCGCTCTGGTCCAGCGCCAGCATCGGCAGCGTGCCCGTGCAAGGCTGGCGCATGCCGGGCCGCCCGGCGCTGAGCGCACAGGAAGAGAAGGATATCTTCGAAAGCGTGCGCACCTCAGCCGACAGGATCATCCAGGGCAAGGGCGCCACAAACTACGCCATCGGCCTGGCAGTGACTGCGATTCTGGAAGCCATCCTGTGGAATGAGGGTCGCGTGCTGCCGGTCAGTTCCTTGCTGACGGACTATCGCGGCATTAGCGACGTATGCCTCTCCATACCGTCCATTGTGGGCCGCAGAGGAGTGGAAGTATTGTTGCCAGTGCCGATGAATCCTGAGGAGGAGGCCGGTCTGCGTTCCAGCGCCGAGACCGTCCAACGGGTAGTGCGAGCTTTGGGCTTCTAGCGCTATTCCATGATGGCTATACCGATTCAGAGATTGTCATTCCGCAGAATTGCTCAAGAAAAACAGAGGAATCTGCTTTATCTGATCCCTGTTTTGATGTCACAGTTGGCATAGAAAGTCAGAAACCGCTCAATGAACAAGGAGATCGAAATGCATCGACGCGAAGATGAAGACAGCAGCTTAACCAGGCTCCCCGAGTTGGCTCAACCCCTGCTGCAATTTGATCTTGCTGCAGAGATAGAGCACCTGCAGCGAGAAGATTCCTGGCAACGATGTACAGGGCGGAGTTCGAGAACACTTGTGAAGCAGCCGGATTTCCGCATCGTCCTGGTCGCCATGAAGGCAGCCACAGAGATGAAAGACCACCGGGCAGATGGAAGGATCTCAATCCACACAATCGTTGGGCACTTGCGGCTCAAGTTGCCGGACCAGATAATAGAGGTTCCTGCTGGCCACCTGTTAGCGCTCGATCGCGGCATTACGCACGATGTTGAGGCAGTGGAGGAAAGTGTTTTCCTTCTCACAATCTGCTGGCCCGAGGACGCCGCCTGATCTACTTCGAGCAACTGACAGAAGACAGGCGCAATTCAGCCGCATGCGGACCGCTGATCGGTCGACCAACACCATGTGACGCCCTCAAGGGGTCGGTCGGGGTCGAACTCGCCTCGTTCAACCGCATCAGACGTTGTAGACGCACAAGAAGGAGAAGTTTATGGGCTATACATTTTTTGCCAACCTGCTGCAGGAATTCGCACTGCCGGAAAATGGGATCTTGAGCCGCGTTTTGCACAAGGACGATCAGGTAAACGTAACATTGTTTGGCTTTTCGGCAGGCCAGGAGCTCACCGCACATTCAGCTCCGACGCCGGCCATTCTCTATTTTCTGGAGGGAGAAGCTGAGGTCCAATTGGGAGAGGACAAGGTCAACACGCAGCCAGGGTCCTTCATCTACATGCCCCCGATGCTGCCTCATGGCATCTCCGCGAAGACGGCGCTTCGCATGCTGCTTGTTCAGATGAAGGATCAATCAAACTAACCATGAGGGGCGTTAGTCAGCGACCGAGGGCGCTGAGCTCCATATGGTTAGCCAGTCGGACATTGGAGGCACGCCCTGGAAGTCTCTGTTGATGAAAAATCGCAACCTCGTTCTTTGACCGGGCCAGTTCAACGGATGCCCTGTTTGCATCAACTGACACCCAACTTCCGGGTAGCCCGATTCCGCTGCCGAGTCCAGAATCGCCCTGAATTGCGCCGCTTTTAGGCCAAGAGGCAGGTCGGGTTTTACGGAAACCGTTCAAGAGCAGTAAAATAAGGCCGATTTAGAGCCGAAACAGGAGATTCCAGTTAAGAAATCGAGATCTGAAAATCCTGGCAGGACAGGAATTGAAGGAGACATATCATGGCCCACACGTCTGCCGACGCTACGAGTCTCTCTCCGTGGTGGAGACACTCCGTCATCCTCGTAATGATCGCCGGCTTCTCAGTTCTATCCCTTGTCACAGTCTTGACCTACACGAACGCTCCACCGATTCCCGAGCAGGCCGTGGATGCAACGGGCACTGTGATGTTTACCGGGGCCGACATCCTTATGGGCCAGGAGGTGTTCCTCAAGTACGGCCTTATGGAGCACGGGACCCTGTGGGGCCATGGGGCTTACTTAGGTCCCGATTACAGTGCGGAGTACCTGCATAGGCTCAGCGAGGTGATCCGGGACACGATCGCCACCGAAAAGTACGGCAAGCTCTTTGCTCAGCTTTCTCTGGACCAACAGAGCGCCGCAGCCGCGCAGACGATCGCCGAGCTCAAGGAAAACCGGTACGAGGCGGCCTCGCGAACTCTCCGCCTCTCTTCAGGCGAGGTGGCTGCCTACCGCACAGAGCTTCGCGAATGGAGCGACTACTTCACCAGGAAGGATGCTGCTCCCGGGCTACCAGCCAACTATATTCACAACCCCGGGGAGCTAAAGGCTCTGACCACCTACTTCGCTTGGGCGGCCTGGGCGACAACGGCGAATCGCCCTGGGAAGGATTACTCCTACACCAACAACTGGCCCTACGAGCCCATGGCGGGAAACCTTCCTTCCACCGAGGCCTATGTTTGGAGCGCCATGAGCCTCATCACCCTCCTGTCAGGACTGGGTTTGATCCTCTTCGTCGTTGGCAAATTTGACTACCTGGGCTGGAAGAGCGAGGGCACTGGCCCCCATTTTTTGCACTCTGCTCCCGCTGCTTTGAAGCTCACGCCCAGCCAGTGGGCTACGGGATGGTTCTTCGCCGTCGTGGCCCTCCTGTTCCTGGCACAATCATCCCTGGGAGGTCTGCTCGCTCACTATCGGGTGGAGACGGGAGCCTTTTACGGGCTTGACATCGCCCGCTGGATGCCCTACAGTCTGGCGCGCACCTGGCACCTCCAACTCGCCATCTTCTGGATCGCGACGTCCTGGGTAGGTGGCGGCCTTTTCCTGGCGTCGTGGGTCGGTGGCGAAGAGCCCAAACATCAGAGGACTGGCGTCTACGCACTCCTCGGGGCGCTGGCGGTGGTGGTCGCCGGCAGCTTGGTTGGCGAGTTCCTCGGCATCAACGACAAGCTGGGGCAGCTCTGGTTCTGGTTCGGCCACCAGGGTTCCGAGTACCTGGACCTCGGGCGGTTCTGGCAGTTTCTGCTGGCGGTTGGCCTCGTCTTCTGGTTGTTTCTGATGTTTCGGGCGCTCAGGCCTGCCTTCAAAAGCCCTGTAAAGCGCGAGCTATCCGCGCTCTTTCTGTACACGGCCGTGGCCATCCCTGTCTTTTACCTGCCCGCCCTTTTCTATGGCCCTCACACCAACTTTGCCGTCATCGACAACTGGCGCTTCTGGATCATCCATCTTTGGGTGGAGGGATTCTTTGAACTCTTTGCGACGGTGCTGGTGGCCATCATGTTCTACCAGTTGGGCGTGGTCAGCACCAAGACCGCCACGCGCCTGATCTACCTGGATGCCATCCTGTATCTCAGCGGCGGGATCATCGGCACAGGCCACCATTGGTATTTCACGGGCCAGGGAACGCTCAACATGGGCCTGGCGTCGTGCTTCTCCGCTCTGGAGGTTGTGCCTCTAACGCTTCTGACTCTGGACGCATGGGATTTCATCAAGCTGAGAAAGGCGCAATGTTCCGAGTGCGGCGACGATTTGGCCTGGAGCCAGAAGTGGTGCATCTATTTCCTCATGGCCGTGGGTGTCTGGAACTTCGTCGGCGCGGGGGTCTTCGGTTTCCTGATCAACCTGCCGATCGTCTCCTACTTCGAGGTGGGCACGTCGCTCACCGCCAACCACGCACACGCCGCAATGTTTGGCGTCTTTGGGATGCTGGCCTTGGCAGTGATGGTCTTCTGCTTGAGGGCCATGCAATCCGACGCTATATGGAAGGAGACGGAGAAGTTCGTCCGGTTTGGCTTCTGGGGCGTCAATGTGGGCCTCGCGCTCATGATCACCCTGGATCTGTTCCCCGGAGGAGTCATCCAGCTCTGGGATTCCGTCGCCAACGGGTATTGGCACGCGCGCCGCCTGACATTCCTGATGAGCGGCACCTACCACAAGCTGGAATGGCTGCGCATGGTGGGGGATATGGTCTTCCTCTTCGCCGGCGCCCTGCCCATCACCCTCGGTGCATTGCGCAGTATATGGAAAAGGGATCTCTTTCCCACGCCTTAAAGGCCGCACCCACAGGATTCCCGTGAACAATCACATGAGTTATTCCGGTTTAACTGTTCAGCGTGAGAGGAAACCTGCATCTCAAAGGCGGGGTGCGGGTGCGCCCGGCAAGGTTACATTCGAGGGAAAAATACCATCATCCGAAACGCGAAATAGGGCCATTTTGAATTAGGACTAATATTGTCGTATATTAAATACAGACTTCTGAGACCGGCTGAAAAGGCAATGCTGCCCTTCGGCAGCGATTAGAAAAAATCAGCGAGAGATGATCAACTCCAGATCCTCGCGGGAAACTCTTGGCGGAGACCGCAAGGATCTGGCCACCACAACCCCGAAAGGTCGCGGACTGTCTCGACTATAGATCCCGCACCCTAAGGATTCAAGAGAAAGAGAAGATGGCTCAGATCCACAGGTGCAAGCCACGCAAGCGTTCCTATCTGTTGTTCCTCTTTATTGTTTTCGTGGCCATAATGGCCTGGGCAAGCGTAGGAGGCAGCATCTCCGGCACGGTAAAGGACCCTTCGGGCAGCGTGATTCCCCATGCAAACGTGACCGTGCGGGAGGTGAATACCGCCCTCACCGCCGCGACGCACACCGACGGCAAAGGGCGTTACACGCTGCCGGTTCTGCCGGTTGGCCATTATGAGCTGAATGTGGAGGCCCCCGGTTTTCGCGGTTATCGGCGCAAGGACATTGTGCTGGATATGGACGCGGCTCTGACGCTGGATGTGCGGCTTGAAATCGGTAGTGTCGCTGAAACCGTAACTGTAAGCGACAATACGCTGCATGTGGAGACGGTGAGCACGCAACTGGGCGAGGTGATCAGCGGCAGGCAGATGACCGCCGTGCCGCTGAATGGCCGCGGCTTCACCGATCTTCTGTCGCTGCAGCCGGGCGTGGCGCCGGCGACTACGATCAGCGCGACGACCGTGCAGGACGTGGGCGCGACGGTGCTCTCGCCATCGGGCACGCTTAGCCCCGGCACCATCTCGGTGAACGGGCAGCGGGAGTTCGCCAACTACTTCAGCGTGAACGGCAGCGATGCGGAAGAGGACGTGAACGCCGGCACCGCGATTATTCCCAACCTGGATGCGATTGCGGAGTTTCGCATTGTGACCAGCAACTTCGACGCCGAGTATGGCGAATTCTCCGGCGGTCAGATCAGCGTAGTGACAAAATCCGGCGGCAACACATTCCACGGCAGCGCCTTCAACTTTTTGCGCAATACCGATCTCGACGCGCGCAACTACTTTTCACCTGCGCGCGGCGACTTCCGCCAGAACCAGTTTGGCGGCACCGCGGGCGGGCCAATTCGGCCCAACAAGGTTTTCTTCTTTGCCGACTATCAAGGGACCCGGCAAACGCAAGGCATCGATACGGGCGAGATCAGCGTGCCGTCGAACGCGGATCGGATAGGCGATCTCTCCGACTTTGTTGACAGCAACGGCAATAGCCTGCTGACCGGCACGGTGAGCGGCCCGTACTTTGCCAACCTGCTCACTCAAAAGCTGAGCTATACCGTCACGCAGGGTGAGCCGTATTATTTGCCGGGATGCACAACCCTGGCGCAGTCGCAGGCGGGACAATGCGTGTTTTACGGCGCGCAAATTCCTCAGAGCGCGTGGTCTGTTCCGGCGCAGCGGATGCTCCAATACATACCGGCGCCGAATAACGCCAATGGCTTTTCCACCTCCGTCTACAACCAGACCCTTGGCGACGACAAGGCGGGCGTGCGCATGGATGCGAATACCCGGTGGGGCCTGCTGGCGGCTTACTATTTCATCGATAATTTCAATCTGGATAATCCCTATCCGGTTGCGCAGAGCGGGGCCAGCGTTCCAGGCTTCAATGCGCTGACCACCGGCCAGGCGCAGCTACTCTCTCTGGGCGATACCAAGGCCGTCAACTCCACCACGGTAAATGAACTGCACGTGAGTTACCTGCGCGACTCGACCAACCTGGGCCAGCCGGTGGGCGGACGCGGCGTGAGCCTGATCTCGCAGGGCTTTGAGAATACGAACGGCACCGCCAGCATCGTGGCGCTCGATCCCAAGGGACAGAGCGTGGAGAACCTCAACTTCAATGGCTACTCGACCGGCGCCGTGGCCAATCAACTGATCCAGGCGAACAACACCTATCAGGCAGCCGATAACTTCTCGAAGGTTGTGGGCAATCACACCATGAAGTTTGGAGCTGAATTTCACGCCGACCAGGTGAACGCCTACCCCATTGCGCAATTCAACGGCAGCTTCGTCTTCTCCGGCACTGAAACCGGCGTGGACTTCGCGGATTTTCTCATCGGCGTGCCCAGCCAGTACAACCAGAGCCAGCTCAATCCCTTCTATGCCCGCAACAAATATGTTGGCCTCTTTGCCCAGGACAGTTGGCGCGCGCGGCCGAGCCTGACTTTGAATTACGGGCTTCGCTGGGACCGCATCGCGCCCTGGGCAGAGAAATACAACCAGATTTCGACCTTCGAGGCGGGCGCGCAGTCGGTGGTCTTTCCCGGCGCGCCCGCGGGCATCCTCTATCCGGGAGACCCTGGAGTATCGCGCACGCTGGCCCCCATCGACAATCTGGATTTTTCGCCGCGCGTGGGCGCGGCATGGTCGCCGCAGGCCCGTTCCGGCAGCCTGTTGGAAAAGGTGCTGGGCGGACCGGGAGCGACCAGCCTGCGGGCCAGCTTTGGCAACTTCTACACTGCAATCGAAGCGCTCTCAGTGAGTGTGCTGGCGGCGAACGCGCCCTATGGCACGACTTATAGCAGCCCGGCCCCGCCGCTCTTCGCCACGCCCTTTATTACCGCGGCCAATGGGCAGAACTACGGCCAGCCCTTTCCGTATACCTTTGCGCCGCTGAACTCATCTCCCAGCAATCCCGACGCGAACATCGACTGGAGCGTCTATGAGCCCATCAGCGGGATTCCGGGGTATGACAGTCACAACCGCGTTCCGTATACGGAAGAGTGGATGGTTTCAATCGAGCGGCAGGCCGGGCCGGAGACGGTTTTCAGCGCCAGTTATATCGGCACAATCAGCCATCGCCAACGGGTATTGATCGAGGCGAATCCGGGCAATCCGGCGCTTTGCCTGAGCCTCAGCCAGCCCGGCGAGGTGCAACCCGGAACGCTGACCTGCGGCGCCGGCGGAGAGAACACGGTATATTTCCCCATCGGCGGCGGGCATGTGGATGGAACGCGCGGGCCGCTGGGGGCCGACTTCGGCAGCGATGCGCTGCAATCGACCATCGGGCGCGCCAATTACAACGCTCTCGAATTGAGCGCCCGCCATAGCAGCGGCCGCTTGGAGTTATCGGCTGCCTACACTTGCAGTAAGTCGCTGGATCAGTCGTCCAACATCGGCGAGGAGGTCAATCCCTTCAACCACGCGCTGAGTTATGCGCTTTCGTCCTTCGACGTGAAACAGAACTTCGTCCTGAGTTATGAGTACCAACTGCCCTTCGAGCGGTTCCTGCATTCCCATCGGCTGGGCCTCAAGCGATTGAGCCCTGGCTGGTCGCTTTCCGGCATCACGCGTTTCGCCAGCGGGTTTCCGGTAACCATGATTGACAATGGGGACAATTCGCTGATCGGAACCAATCCCAACGGCGTCAACAACAGCAGCATCGACGAACCCGACTACAATGGCGGACCTCTCAATCTGAATCACAACCCGCGCAGGAATGGAAATAACTACTTCAGTGCCGCCGTCTTCAGCATGAATGCGCTGGGCACGCCGGGTAACTCAAAACGGCGTTTCTTCTACGGCCCGGGCGAGGATAACTACGATATGGCGGTGGCCAAGAAGCTGCCTCTGACCGAATCGAAGTTCCTGCTCTTCCGCATGGAGGCTTTCAACGTCTTCAACCACACGCAGTTCACCAGCCCCGGTTCGGTCGATGGCAACATCGGCAGCTCGACATTCGGCCATGCGATCAGCGCGGCGCCGCCGCGCATCATGCAGGGAGCGCTGAAGTTCAATTTCTAACCGGGGAGAGAATGCGGCGTGAAGAGCGCCGCGTTGGTCTTCGCTATGCCGCCGGCACTGCGCAGGCAAACCACAAGTGCCGGCGGCGCAGGATGCGTTGCGCCGCCAGACTTGCTGATCGGAAATCAGCTACCGCAGGGTAATATCACGAACCAGCATGCTGCTGATTACGTGCGCATTCTCTATCCGCTGGTCGATGATTTTCTGCTCCTTGGACCTGTCGCCATATTGCTTCATGCGAATGTCATATACCTTGTCGGATAGACCATCCAGGGCAGCCATGTTCTTATAGGTGAGAGTGTAGCCCAGGTCCCAATCTTCAGGACCGGAGCTGGTGGTATTCAGGAAGATGTGGTAATCGATAATCAGCCCGGCGCTCTTTTCCGACTCCCAGATGGGAACTATATTCTTCTTTAGGTCGGCCATGAAAGCACTGAAGTGGCCCGGCGCAATGCTGATCAGCACCACTCGGTTCACCGTTCCTTCGTTGTAGGCAACCTGAGCCGGCGCGGCGGATACAACCGCCAGCGAAACTCCGAGTACTGCCAATGCGTAGCGAAAAACCTGTTTCATTCTGAAATACCTCCTTGTGGGTTAGTTTGGGGAAACTGCAGCAACTACATAAGTCTACATAATCGCCATGCTTCCGTAAACGAAATAATCTTGGCGCCGGCAGAGTGGAGAAGGCCGCCAGGAGCTACGCCATGGCCGCCAACGCAGCCATCAAACTCCCAATTCCTCCTTCGCTTCAACAAACTTCGCAAGCGCGAATTCGAGATCTGCGCGGGTGTGCGCGGCTGAAATCTGCGTGCGGATGCGCGCCTTGCCCTGCGGCACCACGGGGTAGGAAAACGCAACCACGTAGACGCCCTTGGTCAGCAGCAGTTCCGCCATGCGTGAAGCCACTACGGGATCACCCAGCATTACCGGCACGATGGGATGCTCGCCCGGCAGAATATTGAAGCCTGCCTCGCTCATCCGCTGGCGAAAGAAGCGTGTGTTCTCGCGCAACTGTCTCCGCAAATCGGCCGATTCCGTCAGCAACTCGAGAACCTTCAGTGATGCCGCGACGATCGGCGGCGCGACGGAGTTCGAGAAGAGATAGGGACGGGAACGCTGGCGCAGCAATTCCACAATCTCTTTGCGTCCGCTCGTGTAACCGCCGCTGGCTCCGCCCAGCGCCTTGCCCAGCGTGCCCGTGATGATGTCCACGCGGCCCTCAACACCGCAAAACTCCGGCGTGCCGCGTCCGTTCTCGCCCATAAATCCGACCGCGTGCGAGTCGTCCACCATCACCATCGCCTCATACTTCCCGGCCAGATCGCAGATTCGGTCCAGCTTTGCAATATAGCCATCCATCGAAAAGACGCCGTCGGTGGCGATCAGGCGATGCCGCGCCGATGCGGACTCCTTCAGCTTTGCCTCCAGATCGTCCATGTCGCCGTTGCGATAGCGAAAACGCGCCGCCTTGCACAGCCGGATGCCGTCGATAATGCTGGCATGGTTCAACTCGTCGGAGATGACAGCGTCCTCTTCATCCAGCAGCGTTTCAAACAGGCCGCCGTTGGCATCGAAGCAGGAGCTGTAGAGGATGGTGTCTTCTGTGCCGAAAAACTCGCTGAGCCGTTCTTCAAGCTGCTTGTGAAGCTTCTGCGTGCCGCAGATGAAGCGCACGCTGGCCAGGCCATAGCCCCACTCCTCCAGGGCTTGCCGCGCCGCCTCAACCACCGCGGGATGATTCGCGAGGCCCAGATAATTGTTCGCGCACAGGTTCAAAACCGGCGCGCCGCCGGCGACGGTAATCTTTGCCTGCTGCGGCCCGGTGATCACTCGCTCCCGCTTGTATAGACCCGCGCTTTCTATCCCGGCGATCTTGTTGCGCAGAAACTCCTGCACCTTGCCGTACATAACTGCCCTTTCCCGCGCTCCCTCCCCGCGCGCGCCCGCGCCGGCGGATCTTTCAGTGCAAGCTCGTCCAATCCAGCAGCACCTTGCCCGCCTGCCCGGAGATCATCGCCTCGAAACCCAGTTCGAAATCGCTGTAGGCGAAGCGATGCGTGATCACCGGAGAGATATCCACTCCCAATTGCATCATCACCGACATCATGTACCAGGTCTCGTACATCTCCCGTCCGTAGATGCCCTTGATGGTCAGCATATTGAAGATCACCTTCCTGAAATCCAGCGGCGTCTCCTTGGCCGGAATACCCAGGATGGCAATCTTTCCTCCATGGCACATGTTTTCAATCAACTCCCGGAACGCCTGCGTGCTGCCCGACATCTCCAGGCCCACATCGAAGCCTTCCACCATGCCCAGTTGTTTCTGCACCGCGGCCAGCGGCGTCTCGGCGGTGTTCACGGCCAGCGTCGCGCCCATCTTCCGCGCCAGCTCCAGGCGGAACGGATTCAAATCCGTCACCACCACGTGACGCGCCCCCGCGTACCTCACCACCGGAATCGCCATCAGCCCGATGGGCCCCGCGCCGGTGATGAGAACATCTTCTCCCAGCACCGGGAACGAAAGCGCCGTATGCACCGCGTTGCCGAAGGGATCGAAGATGGCCGCAACCTCCCGGTCGATGCCGGCGTGGTGCCGCCAGATATTGGTCATCGGCAGCGAGATCAATTCGGCAAACGCCCCGGCGCGGTTTACCCCCACGCCCTGCGCCGAAGCGCAGAGATGGCGTCTTCCGGCCAGGCAGTTGCGGCAGCGCCCGCAGACCAAATGCCCCTCGCCGCTGACGAAATCGCCGGGGAAAAAGTCGTTGACGTTCGAACCCACGGCAACAATCTCGCCTACAAACTCATGGCCTATGGCCATGGGCACTGGAATCGTTTTTTGCGCCCAGTCGTCCCACTCGTAAATATGAACATCGGTGCCGCAGATTCCCGTCTTGTGCACGCGCACCAGCACGTCGTTGATGCCAATGGCCGGCTCCGGAATCTCTTCGAGCCACAAGCCCGGCTCCGCCTTGCTCTTGACCAACGCCTTCATCGCCGATCCTCCAACTCCGCCAGTCTAGCGCGTCTACCATCTCCGAATCGCGGCTTGCCGGTCCTACCCCATCGCAGCCAGGACGGCGTCGGCAAACTGTGTGGTTCCGGCCGTGCCGCCTACGTCACCGGTGAGTGTTTTGCGTTCGGCATAGACCGCTTCCAGGACCTTCTGCACCCGGTCGGCCGCGGCGGGCTCGTCCAGGTGGTGCAGCATAAGGATAGCGGACTTCAACAAGGCCGTGGGGTTGGCTACATCCTTGCAGGGAATGTCCGGGGCTGAGCCGTGCATGGCTTTGAAGATGGCGCACCGGAAGCCGAGATTGGCGCCAGGCACCAGTCCCAGGCCGCTCACCAGGCCCTCGTACAGGTCGCTCACGAGTGGCCACATGCCCTCGATTGCGCTCTAATCCACTGGAGTGTCGCCAGTGGCATCGAATGTTGCACCTGCCGGAACCAGAGTGGTGGATACAGTTTTTCCATCCTGTGAGCCGCTGTAAACGGCAATCCGGGATGGATCGATACCCTTCTCAGTAACCAGGTAGGTTTTCGTGTTGACCGCGCGCTGGGTGGCGAGTTTTTTACCGCCCCTCTCGCCGGCGGCAGCATTCCCTACGACGGCGATCGTGGCATCAGTGCTTTGCTGCAGATTGAGCGCAATCTCATCCAGGCAGGCCTTCGCATCATTGTCCACGCGAGACGGACGTTGGGGGTCGAGGTCAAATTGAATCGAGCACAGCTCGCTGGTCACGGGCTTGGGTGCTACGGCTGGAACAGATACCTCCACCAAGGCTGTGCCTGAAGCGGTCTGGCCCTTGTCATCGACCACATTGCAGGTCACGGTAACGGTTCCGACCGCGGCGCCCACGGTGGAGAGCGTAGCCGTCGTGCCGCTTCCGCTCACAGAACCGGAAGTCGAGCTATAGCTGTAAGTCAGGGGACGATTCTGTGGGCTGAGGCCGGTTGCCGTGATGGTGGAAGAATCGCCGGAAATCACGGATGGAGGATTGGCCAGGCAACTGACGGTCGGCGGGGCAAACTCCTTCACTGCATACGGGGCGGTGCAGTCGGCATTCTCGCCGGGACTGCCGCCCTCTGAGACATGGCCCTTAAGCGTGTAGGCGCCGGGAGCGAGATTAGTCGTGTCGATATTCGCGGTGCTTGAGACCCCAGTCACCGTTCCGCCATCGACAGACCATGTGTACACGGCGGTCTTTGCGGGGTTAAGATTCAGAGCCGTGCCCGACACCGCAATCGTATCTCCCATGTATACCGCCGATGGGTTGACCGAGCAGGAATAAGCCAGCGGCGAGGGGGGCGGCAGCGGAGGAGCGGGATTTCCACCGAAACGGAAGACGATTCCGGAAGACAGGCGCATGTCGTTCTGCATGGCGGTTGTTCCGGTGTCATAATTCTGGAACCTGGTCATCATGTATTCGGCTTGAATGATGCGGACGGCGAAATGGCGATGGACCCTGACGTCCAGGCCGCCGCCGGCGGTCATGGCAAACACGTTCTCTTCGGGGAGGAGCGTGCAACTGAATGTGCAATCGGCGATTGTCACCTCACTGGCGTGCACGCCTCCAAACAGAGCCTGGACAAAGGGAGTGAACCTTTCGTGCTGCCGGAAGGAAAGGCGCGGACCGAAGAGATAGCTGAGAACGCCCCCGTCTGCGTCGTTCACGTCGATTGTGGCCTTATATGCGCCCGTGAACTGGATCTCTGAATTGGTGTAGTCGCCAACGTCGGCAACGACCCCCAGATAGCGGTTGAAGTTATAAGCGATGGAGGCGCTGCCGCCATTGAGCCACACCACCCGGTTTCCAACCGCCAGCGCCGGCACGGCGCGCACATAAGAATAGCCCAGGAACAGTTCAAACCTGGGAGTATAACTGTTCAAGCCTCTCGAATAAGGCATGGCTGCTGCCATCGAGGCTGACGGCATGGGAGCGGACGGCAGCAAAGCATCCGGATTGGCGACAACTGCAACGCTGGAATCAACAGCCTTATCGTCACCGGTTGACGGCTTTGCAGCTTCCTCCGCGCAAAGGTTGAACGCAGGCATTAGAAAAATGGCAAATGCCGCTGTGGCAATCATTCTTGCACTCAATCTCATTGTCGCCTCCCGAACTGCACGTCGCGATCATCCAAAATCTCAGCGCCGGGTTAACTCGACGCTCTAGCACATGCAAAACAGCGCATTGCCCCAAAAAGGGCTGAGACCGCCCTGGGGCGGTCTCAGCCAAAGTCTTACGGAGCGGGCGGAACATTGATGACGGTGTCCACCAGTGTGGTCGACGCATTCAAACTAATCAGTCTGCCGTTGACTATCACTGGGTTGACATTTTCGGCAGTTGAAACCGCGATACTGTAGTACGCGATGATGGTTCCCTCGAACGTTCCGCCTCCCGACGCGTTGAGGTGCGTCACACTGCTCCCCACCACCCAGAAGATGTGGTTGGCCTGGGCGCCGCCTTCCAGGATGATACTCACAGGTGTTGCCGGTAAGCCTACGGTGAGCGTTGATCCGATCTGGAAGACAAAGTAGGCATTGGGATCGCCCTGAGCGTTGAGATAAAGAGGTCCATTCTCTATGGTAACTGAGTCGGCATAGTAGACGCCAGGGGTCTCGGTTAAACCGCCCAACTCGACGTTGCCGATTCCCAGAGAGGTACCTGGCACTGCGGTGCCTGTACCAGGACCAGGGGCGGTATTGCTTTGAAGAGTGAGGTAAGCGGAGCTGGCTTCCGACAAAGCTTCGTCCGCAATGGCGATATCGGCAGCCGTTCCTTCAAGCGGGCAGAAAGTCGAGGTGGAAACCAGCGGTGAGTAGATCGTTCCAGTTACCAGCCCTACATTGGCTGTCGTTTCCGTATACGTGCATTCCGCTACGCCACCAATGATAACGCTGTCATCGTGGAATCCGGTATACGAAGTATAGGGGGTCGCCGTGGTACCGCTGTCTCCATTGATGACCGTGGTGAGTCCCGTGTTGGTCATCCCCGCGCTGCCGGCAAAACCGCCAAAGGGCAATATGGTCGGTCCAAGGACAACTGGCGGTACAAATGATGTCGTACCGGTCTCGAAGGTCCATGGATTCGGTGGTGGACCTGTGCTCCCCAGCGGATTGCCGGCTAGGTCCGTTGCTCCGGTGGTCACAATTGCGGTGTAGTGGGTGCTGACGATGAGCGGGTTCGTGGGCGTGAGTGTGGCAATGAAGTTGATCGGATCATAGGTAATCTTTGCCTGTAGCGGAGTTCCGCTCACCGTCGTACCCTCATAAAGCAGGAAGGTTGCCGTGGTGAGGGTCAGTGGATTCATCGCCTCAGTGAAGGTTGCGCTGACTGCCTGATTCAGAGGCACGTCTGTGGCCGCGCTCGCAGGAACCGTCGAAACCAGTTCCGGCTGGGTACTGCTCGTAGTCGTGCCGGTCTCGAAGATCCAGGTGTAGCTGCTGGCCATTGGCTGGCCGGCCACATCCTGAACCCCGGTTGTGATCGTAGCTGTATACGTGGTGGTTGGCAGCAAATTCGCTGACGGCGTGAACACCAGCGCATTGTTACTCGGTGCGTAAGCAACCTGACCGGACACGGTTCCGCTCGGCCATGTCAGCGTAAAGTTTGCCCCGATGATCGTGCCAGAGTCCATCGGCTCACTGAACGTGGCGCTGACTGCCTGATTGAGGGGCACGGTCGTGTCCTCGGGGACGGAGGGGACGGCGGTTGGGTCTGGGGTTACAGGGATGGTCGACGTTACCGTCGGCGGTAGGGTAATTACAGGCGGCAGGGTAAGCGTGGTAAAGGTCCACACGTAGTTGCCGGCAGCCAGCGGGAAGCCTATAACGTCCGTAGCCCCGGTGGTGATCGTGGCCGTGTAGGTGGTGCCGTAGGATGGGAGAGCGCCGCCAGTCGGCGTAAACGTCGCAACTGCGCCAGAGCACGTGACGGTTCCAACTACGGCAACGTCGCCCGGGGCTGTGACTGTAAAGGTAGTCGCGGAAGATGCGAGTGTCGTACAGTTCATCGCCTGGCTGAAGGTCGCGGTGATTGGCGCGGTTAAGATAACATTTTGAGCGAATGGAGCGGGGGTTACTACCACGGTTAGGGCAGTTGGGGCAATCGTGGTAAAACTCCACACGTAGTCGCTAACCAGTTCAGCGCCGCCGGGGGTCGAAGCCCCAGTGGTGATCGTTGCCGTGTAGGTGGTTTCGTATGCGAGGACGCCACCCGTAGGCGTAAACGTGGCAACTAAGCCGCTGTAAGCGACGGTTCCAGTCACGGCAACGCCGCCCGGGGCATCGACCGTGAAGGTTGTGCCGTTGATCGACGCTGCGCTCATCGCCATGTTGAAGGTGGCGCTGATTGTTGCGTTTATGGCAACATTTGTCGCGCCTTGAGCGGGGGTTACCGACACCACGCCAGGGATGCTAACTGTTTCCTGACCGCATCCGGCCACAAGGACGACCAATAGAGTCGCCAGGAAATACATGAATCCGAATCTGTATTTGCGCATTTGTAACCCCCTTGTTCAGCCGTGGTGGCAAGGAGTCCAACGCTCATAAATGATCGTCTGGCTCAGCGTGCAATACCGACACGGCCTGACATCGCCAAATTAGCGCGAGGCAAATCGGGGAGTCTGGTCAATATTGCTCACATGTTGCCTGATTTATACACTCACCTTTCGTCTGATTTATGACACTCACATTTCGCCTGATTTACTCATAGGACAGTTGCATGCACCTGAACGAATTAAACATTTAATCAAACATTTGCGTGAAGGTATGAATTACAAGCGCAGGACAAATCGCTGCTGTCCAGATTGGCCAGGATCGATAAATGCAGAGTAGCGCGGATGAATCGCCAGGAGCCTGCCGCTAAGTTGCGATAAGTGCGGTTATCGAGTTTATGTGGCGTTTCTTGCGCACTGCTGAGGCGGCTTAACTCTACAGTAACTGGAAAACGCTATAGATCTACGCCATGGCCGCCAGCGCTGCGTCGGCGAACTGCGTGGTTCCGGCCGTCCCGCCTACGTCGCGGGTAAGGGTCTTGCGCTCGGCATAGACCGCTTCCAGGGCCTTCTGCACCTTGTCCGCGGCGGGAATGTATTCGCCTTAGATTTCAAAGGCTCGGCTCCGGCGGCGAAGCGCTCCCACTCCCACTTGACGCCGGTAGCTTCGAGGATGCGGAGGACGGCCTGCGTCCCCTCCGGCCGATGCCGTCGCCGGGAATCAGAGTTACCTTGTGCATCTTTGTTTCCGCCATTGCTCTCCAGTTCAGCTAGAGGCTATTTTTTGCTTTACCGGAACTGCGGCCGCCCAGCAGTCCTTCCAGCTCTTCCTTGAACTCGCGCACGTCCTTGAAGTCCCGATAGACCGACGCAAAGCGGATGTAGGCGACTGTATCCAGGCCTTTCAGATGCTGCATGATGAGTTCGCCAACTTCGGCTGTGGTTCGCTCGCGCTCCGGCGCATCGACGAGAAAAGTCTCCGTGGCGTCGACGATGGCCTCGAGTTTGCTGGCCGGGACGGGGCGTTTCTCGCAGGCGCGGAGCAGGCCGCTGAGCACCTTCTGGCGGTCGAAGCGCTCGCGGCGGCCGTCCTTCTTGACCACCATGTAGGGGATCTCGTCGATGCGCTCGTAGGTGGTGAAGCGGCGATTGCAGCGCTCGCACTCGCGCCGGCGGCGGATGGAGTCGGCCTCCTTGCTTTCGCGCGAGTCGACGACCCGGTCCTGCCCGAAACCGCAATAGGGACACTTCATGCTGAATGGATTTTACGGCATGGCGCAGGGAACGGGGACCAGCAGAGTCTTGCCGGCGAGGCTGCTCAGCTCAAAAACTCGGCGATGGCATTGACCACCGTTTGCTGCTCGTCTTCGCGGAGTTCGGGAAAGATGGGCAGGGCCAGGACTTCGCGGGCGGCGCGTTCGGCTACGGGGAAGCTGCCTTCGGCGTAACCGAGACCCTTGAAAGCTTCCTGCAGATGAAGCGGGACGGGGTAGTAGATCTCCGAGCCGATCTTGCGGCTGGTGAGGAAGGCGCGCAGCGGGTCGCGGCGGTTGGTGCGCAGGACGTACTGGTGCCAGACGTGATGGCTTCCGGGAACTTCGTGGGGCAGGACGACGCCGTGGGTGGGGTAGGGTCCGGTCTCAACCAGGCCTGCCGCATGAAACAAAGCATGATAGCGTCTGGCCACCGCGCGGCGCGCTGAGTTCCAGCCGGCGATGTGCTTGAGCTTGACGTTGAGAATGGCGCCCTGGAAGCCGTCCATGCGCGCGTTCCAGCCCAGTTCGTCGTGGTAGTAACGGCGGCGCATGCCGTGCTGGCGCAGCATTTTTACCCGCTCGGCCAGTTCCTCAGAGTTGGTGGTGACCATGCCGGCGTCTCCGGCGGCGCTCAGGTTCTTGGTGGGATAGAAGCTGAAGGCGGCTAGTTCGCCCAATGCGCCTACCTTTACGCCGTTCCATTCGGCGCCCCAGGCCTGGGCGGCATCTTCAATGAGTTTGAGGCCATGCTCTTGCGAAAGGCGAGCGAAAGCGGTCCATTCGACGGGCTGGCCATAGAGATGGACGGGCAGGATGGCGCGAACGGCTGCGCCGCGCGGGCCATTGAGAACCGTTTCGACAGCAGAAGGGTCCAGGTTGAAGGTGGTGGGCTCAATGTCGGCCAGCACAGGCGTCGCTCCGGCGCGGAGGATGGCGCTGACCGAGGCGAAGAAGCTGAAAGGGCTGGTAACGACGGCCATGCCCGGGCCGGGGTCCCCACGGACGGGTCCTGGTCCGTGGGGTGGAGGGCCGGGGTCCCCACGGACGGGTCCTAGTCCGTGGGGTGGAGGGCCGGGGTCCCCACGGACGGGTCCTGGTCCGTGGGGTGGAGGACCGATGCCGGCGGCGGCCAGCGCCAGCCACAGGGCATCGGTGCCCGAGGAGCAGCCCACAGCGTGGGTCACGCCCAGTTGCGCGGCTGCGGCCTTTTCAAATGCGGCTACCGGCTCGCCAAGAATGAACTGTTGCGTCTCAAGCACAGCCGCAACCGCATCCAGCAGTTCACGATGCAGCGGGCGGTACTGGCGCTTGAGGTCCAACATTGGCACCGGCATGGGCGCCGGCGGGGAGGTTGAAGCGTAAGCGCGCTGAGGGGTTGGCGTCTCTTTCACCTGACCATGTTACCAGCCGCGAAGGGCGGGCCGTCCCACTGCGGAACGGCGCAAACTTTCCCCGGACAGAAGTTTACGGTGATCCGGAGTTGAAATAGGTTGGTCATTCGCGGTAATGTTGTTGGATTGCGGGACCTGCGGTTCCGGGGCTTCCGGAGCCGCGCCCGCCAATTTCTTTTTTCATGCACGCGCAGTTCGGTTGCATCTAACCCGAAGAGAACAGGAGATCGGCAAATGGAGAACAAGCCGGCACAAAACATCCAGGACACATTCCTGAACACCATCCGCAAGGACAAGACACCAATAACGATTTATCTTGTCAGCGGCGTCAAGCTGACGGGAAAGATCCGGTCCTTCGACAAGTATTCCGTGCTGCTGGAAAACAATAGCCAGGAGCAGTTGATTTTCAAACACGCCATTTCGACCGTGGTGAGCAACCGGGGAATGATGCATACCGAGCATCGTCCGGCTGCGATGCAAATGGGAATTGGCCCGGCTTCAGTAACCGTGCCGGCGGCGTCTCCGGTGACTGCGGAGCAGGGATAGCAGGCGGGGAGCGCCTCGATTGGCTGGTGAGCAGAGCAGGACTGGCGGAGCTGGTGGAAAACCGGGGTCCCCAGCGACCGGGGCCCCCAGAAAGCGATCTTTGCTTTCTGGGGTGGAAGCGATGGATTTTAGTCGCTGGGGTGGTAAACCGGAGCGCGCGGTCCTGGTGGGAGTGGACCTTGGGGTCCGCTCAAGCCGCAACCGTGCAGGCGTGGCGGGTGCGCGGCTGGTTCAAGTGCGTCCGGATGAGCAGGCGCCGGAACCGTCCGCGTCTGAAACCTTTCGCTCCAGCGGCGCCTCCTTCGTCTTGCCGGGCCTGGACGCAGAGGAATCTCTGGCCGAGTTTCGCGAACTGGTATCGAGCGCCGGCGGCCAGGTGGCTGCCGAGTTGCTGCAGCATCGCCCCCGGCCCGATCCGGCTACGCTGGTCGGCTCCGGCAAGGTGGAGGAGATTCGCGCGGTGGCCGCTTCCACCCAGGCCGATCTGGTTCTCTTCGACCAAGACCTCACGCCCACCCAGCTGCGCAATCTTGAGGCTGCGCTTCCCTGCCGGGTGCTGGATCGCACGCAGCTGATTCTGGATATTTTTGCCCGCCACGCCCGCACCCGCGAGGGGCAGTTGCAGGTGGAGCTGGCGCAGCTTGAGTACATGCTGCCGCGGCTTGCCGGCAAGGGCAAGTCGATGTCCCAGTTGGGCGGCGGCATCGGCACGCGCGGGCCCGGCGAAACCAGGCTGGAGACCGACCGGCGGCAGATTCAGCGGCGGATTGACAAATTGAAGCTGGATTTGGATTCGGTGCGCCGGGTGCGCAAGCAGCAGCGCCAGCGCCGCGAGTCGGCGCCGGTGCCCACGGTAGCCCTGGTGGGTTATACCAACGCCGGCAAGAGCACGCTCTTCAACTGCCTGACCGGCGCCGGGATGCTCGAATCGCCGCGCATGTTCGCCACCCTGGATCCGAAACTTCGCGTCCTCTCGCTGCCCAGCCGCCGCCGGGTGCTGCTCTCCGATACGGTGGGCTTCATCCGCAACCTGCCGCACACGCTGGTGACCAGCTTCCGGGCCACGCTGGAAGAGGTGGAGCAGGCCGAAGTGCTGCTGCACGTTCGCGACGCCGCATCTACTTATGGCGAGGAACAAAAAGCACAAGTCGAGAAGGTTCTGGGCGAGCTTGAGGTCCTGGGCAAGCCGCGCATCGAAGTGCTGAACAAGATCGACCTGCTGGGGGAGCACGAGCGCCAGGGGCTTGAGGTCAGGTTCCAGGCCCACGGCGAAGTGGCCGTTTCGGCGCGCACCGGGGAGGGAATGGATGCGCTGCTTGCGGCCATCGATGGTGCGCTTCACTCCGACCCGGTGATCGAGGCGGAGTTGAGGGTTCCGCAGCAGGAGGGCGCGGTGCTGGCGGCTATCGAGGCGGGGATGGTCGTGCATCAGCGGGAGTACGAGGGCAACCTGGTGCGGCTGGTGGTGAGCGGACCGGCGTCGCTGGTGGGACGGCTGCGCAAGTACCGCCTGCGCGACGACTGAGCCGATTTTCATCGAAGCGCGTTGCCGGGACGGCTATGATTGGTTGTCACCGATTCAACATTGCTTTGAAATGGCGCGGCTTTAGCCGCGCCACTCGACGACCAAAATGAAGCCGGGCTTTAGCCCCCGAGGGAATGCATGATACCAAAGCGAGAGATTGCTACCAACAACGGGCAAGCTTACTTCGTAACCTCGAACACTGCGGAGCGCAGGCCGTTTTTTCGCCACGAGCGATGGGCCAAACTGTTTCTTGAAACGCTTTATGGATACCGGCCAGAACGTTATCTGCTTCACGCTTTTGTGCTGATGCCCGATCATTTTCATTTGCTCATCACGCCCAGTGCCAGTCTCGAATTGGCGATTCAGTGTCTTAAAGGCGGGTTTTCTTTTAGAGCTAAACGGGAGTTCAAGTGGGTTGGAAACATTTGGGTCGTGGGATTTGCAGATCATAGAATTCGCGACGATGAAGATTTCGAGATACATCGCGCATATATTGCAAATAATCCGGTCAAAGCTCGGTTAGTGGAACATGCGGAACGATACGCATATAGCTCAGCCAGTGGTTGTTTCGAGTTGGATGCATTCCCTCGGGGGCTAAAGCCCCACGACTCTTTATTGGCCTCCATTGGCGTGGCTGAAGCCACGCCCTTTCAAAGCAATAGCGACCGGACAATAGTAGCTTTGAGGGGCAAGGAGACCCCATGAACCCCTACCAAGGCAGCGCCGGCCGCACCATCACCACCCTCTCCAGCCGCGAGGTCTATCGCAACCACTGGATGCGCCTGCGGGAGGACGAGATTCTGCGCTCGAACGGAGAGAGGGGCATCTACGGCGTGGTGGAGAAGAACGATGCGGCCATCATCCTGCCCATCGACCGGGGCCGCGTGTGGCTGGTGGAGCAGTTCCGCTACACCATCCAGGAGCGGGCGCTGGAGCTGCCCCAGGGCGGCTGGGAGATGGAAGTGCAAGACCCGGAGGAGCTGGCGCGCGGCGAACTGAAAGAAGAAATGGGCCTGGACGCCGCCAATATGACGCACCTGGGAACTCTCTGGATCGCCTACGGGTTCACCAAACAAAGGCAGCACGTGTTTCTGGCCACCGGCCTGACTCCTACCGAAACTGAGCGCGACCCCGAGGAGCACGACCTGGTCATCCGCTCCATCCCTGTCGAGGAGTTTGAGCAGATGATGCTCACCGGCCAGGTCCGCGATAACTGCACGCTGGCGGCGTGGGGGCTTTATCTGCTGTGGAAGGCGCGGCAGGGGTGAGATAGGGGATATCTACCGCTCAGGCTGACTTGTTGTGGCCTTTGCCGAGAATTGATTCGATTCTGAACTGCAAGCGTTTACGGAGATCGTCCGCGTCTGTGTAATCGATAGTGTTGTACTGGCGTGTGTCGAAATGCACCTCGTTGAGTTGATCTTTTTCGCAGGCCCATATAACCGGACGCCCAAGACCCAACATGAATCCGGCCTCATGGTAAACGCCGTTCTTTTGACCGCTCAAATCAGCGACGAGAAATTTTGACTGACGAATCTGAGAGATGATCTCATCGTCAATATGATTTATATGCTCAACAAAATCCATTCGAATTGCAAGATAACCCGCATTAGTGATTGCCGTATTCATCGCATCGAAAAATATTTTCCGCGATGGATCGAACCACATTGCCACAAAAGCATTCGACGATTCGCTGCCGGATTTTGCGATCCTATCCAACTCGATCCATCCCTTGGCAGATAAGGTAAAAGTCGTGCCTTGGTTTGTATACAAAGGTTTTTCTACTATAAGCCCCTGTTCGTACAGGGAATTCATATAGAAGTTCGCTTCAATCGCATTCTTACCGCACAGCACTGAGTAATCATTGGCACTGTCAAATTCTGTTTTGTATCCGGGAAACGCGCTTATTGTGGACAGATGCTTAAGTAGGGCAGATAGCTTTTCTTGAACAGGGGGGTCGGGACGTTCAAGCATCTTTTCAAAATCTTCTACGGAATACACCGGGAAAAGGGAATTGTCGCGGATTCCTCTCGCTCCATCTGAAACTGTTCGCAGAATGTGAGAGAGTTTATACCGCCCACTGTCGCTTTTATTACTTACATCCTTCAAGAACAATTCCGCATGATGGCTGTAGCGGAATTTGCCGCAAATTCCACACACCGCCATGGTCGTGAAAGTGGATAAATAGGCGGAGTCTATGTATGCTTGTGAATTGCAGATGGGACAATTTCCGTTGATTTTAAATCCTGTTTGGCCTTTTAGTTCATAGTACATAAGACTCCCCAGCATCAATTTCGCCGTTCCACGATCGAACTGCGAGTTCTGAACAACTTATCTACTTGGTTTCATCGAACGGGGCCGAGGCGAGCGGGTTGCCTTACGGGTTGCACCAGCCGGCCGACGCGCGACCTTTTCATCCACCAGACGAATCACAAACTTCTGGTCGGCCTTGCTCAGGCCATACTGCTGAACAAGTTCATCCCAGGTCAGTATCGGAGTCGTGATGGTAACGGAGTGGGCCATATCAACTCCATGATACCGCGTTCCGCATTTTCCGGCACAGGGATTTTGGCTTCGTTACCGCTTTATCCGCGCTCTTCCATCGGAATGTAAGGCGATGGGTAGGGCGGGCCGATGTACTCGGCGCGGGGACGAATGAGGCGGTTGTCGTCCAACTGCTCGATGACGTGGGCGGTCCATCCGGAGATGCGGCTGATGGCGAAGATGGGAGTATAGAGATCGATGTCGATGCCCAGGGTGGCGTAGGTGGAGGCGGAGTAGAAATCCACGTTGGCGTTGAGCTTCTTGTCGGCGTTGATGTAAAGCTCGATGGCGCGGGACATCTCATACCATTTGGGCTGGCCCGAGTCCCTGCCCAACTGCTCGCTCATCTTGCGCAGGTGGGTGGCGCGGGGGTCCTCGGTCTTGTAGACGCGGTGGCCGAAGCCGGAGATCTTCTGCTTGGCGGCCAGCATGTTTTTGACGTATTCGACCGGATCGGCGCCGGCTTTATCGATGGTGTGGAGCAGGCGCATGACGCCTTCATTGGCGCCGCCGTGCAGCGGGCCTTTGAGCGCGCCGATGGCGCCGGTGATGGCCGAATGGACGTCGGCCAGGGTGGCGGCGATGACGCGGGCGGCGAAGGTGCTGGCGTTCAGCTCGTGTTCGGCGTGCAGGACCAGGGCCAGGTCCAGGGTCCTGACCGCCGTCTCTGAGGGCTTGACCCCGTTCAGCATCCACAGAAAATTGGCCGCGTGGTTGAGCGAGCGGTCGGGAGCAACGACCTCCAGGCCCTTGCGCAGCCGGTCGTAGATGGCCACCAGCATGGCAATCTGCGCGGTGAGGTTGTAGCTCTTGCGCACGTTGGCGTCGTGGGAGTTGTCTTTCTCGTCGGCGTCGTAAAAGCTGAGCGCGGAGACCGAGGTACGCAGCACTTCCATGGGCGTAGCCGAGATGGGAAAGCTGCGCAGCATATCGATCATGCGCTGGTCGAGCGACCTTGCCAGGGCCAGTTGCGACTCAAACTCGCGCAGCTCGAGTGCGTTGGGCAGGATGCCGTTCCAGAGCAGGTAAGTGGTCTCCTCGAAGGTGGAGTGCTCGGCCAGCTCGTGAATGTCGATTCCGCGGTAGGAGAGCACTCCCGCTTCTCCGTCGATCCAACAGATCCCGGAGTTCGCCGCGACGACCCCTTCCAGACCCTTCCCTGCGGTAGCAGTCGACATAGCCCTCGGATCTCCCCCTTGCGATGATTTTTGGTCCGCCGCGGCGGACGGCGTATGTCCTGACCCACCACCCCTGTAAGCAAAGACCGCTACCTGGGGACCCCAGCCTCAAATTCGGGCCCGGCGCCTGAATTTGCAGTAAAGATGTTTATAACGTACAGATTCCATAGTTGTCACGGAGTGCGGGACGGCAAGGGCGCGGAAATGGACCCCAAGGCCGGACCCTGGACCTGGCCGGGCGTCCGCCGGACGTGGCCTTCGGCCTGGAAACGGCAGCTTTTTCCGCACAAGCCGGATTCTTCCGATATCCTGAAGATTCACCCCGGAAGTGCTGGGAGCGGAATCGCCGGAGTTCGTTTTTGAGGGCTGGAATTGAAGCGAAGACAGGGGGAAGTTCCAGAAAGAAAGAATCCTCCCCGGCGGCGTCAAACCGAACCGGTTGGCGCCAACCTCCCGAGATGTGATCGCAAGTTCAAAAGAGCGGTTCGGCTGTAGGGACCGTCAGTCAAGGAGAAAGGAACACATATGCTTGAAGATGAAAAAACTGACAATACCGGCAATATCCCAAGAAACTACTCCGGCGCGCTGCTGGCGGCAATCGCCGTAGCCCTGTTGGCCGCGCTGGGCGGCCTGATCTGGAGTTTCACGCTCAACAGCCGGCTGTCGGGCCAGCAAAGTGAGCTGGCTGACGCCAAGCAGCAGAATGTCAACCTGCAAGCCGAGTTGCGCGAGACCGACGCCCGGCTGAAGGTAGCCACCGAGGAACTGGGCAACTCGCTGGGGTTGACGCAGAAGCAGATGGAAGCCCGCGCCCAGGAGATCATTCAGCGCGAGCAGGCCGACGCCGCACGCCTGTCCAATGCCCAGAAGAAGACCGCGCAGCAGGTGACCGACGTTTCCAGCCAGGTCTCCAACGTGCAGACCGACGTGGGCGGAATAAAGACCAACGTGGCCAAGACGCAGAGCGACCTGGCCGACACCGTCAACCAGTTGACGTCGATGAAGGGAGATTTGAGTGATCATAGCAGCCTGATCGCCCGCAATCACGATGAGCTGGAAATCCTGAAGCATAAGGGCGACCGCACCTACTACGAGTTCACCCTGACCAAGGGAGAGAGGAAGCCGGTGGGCACGGTGAGCCTGGTACTGAAAAGGGCCGACCCCAAGAAGAACAACTTCAACCTGGAAGTGACTTCAGACGACAAGACCGTCCTCAAGAACAACAGGGGTTTGGATGAGCCGCTGCAGTTTTACAGCGGCAAGGACCCGCTACTGTTTGAGATCGTGGTGAACTCGGTGAACTCAAGGAATCAGGTGACCGGGTACCTGGCGGTGCCCAAGAGCGCGCCCGTTCCGGCTACTGTTCAATGACGGCGGTCTTGGGCGCGAGCACCAGGCTTGGCTGGTAGCTGAAGGAGAAGGTGACGTTCAGGTCCTTGCCCGCGTCCCACTGTGCCCTGCTCATGCGAAAGGCCGAAACGATGGTTCCCTCCACCGTCTGGCCTGGATCGATGGTGGTCTGCAGGGAGAGCGCCTTGCCGTGCGGCACGGGCATGGCCGGATAGGCGAGATACACGCGGTCGTAATCGCCAGCGGAGGCCGCATAGCTGGAGTGGATGCCGTCCGCCAGCTTGGTATTGACCATGGCGTTGCGCAGGAAGAGCGGCTGATCGCTCTGGTTATGCAGCTTGACCAGGGCAAAGACAAATACCTGGTCGAAGCTCTCCTTGGCCATGGCTTCGCCGTTGGCGTCGAACCCGGAGGATTCGGTGTGCTGCGGGTGAGCCCACATCTGCTCGATTTCTCCGGTGGCCATGGGTGGCTTTTGCCCGGCAAGCACATAGATGGCGATGGCGGCGGAAACGACCACGGCCGCAACGATGCCGGCCAGGATCACGTGGCTGGAACCCTTGGTGTATTCCTCACCCAGGGCGGCATCGTCGATATCTTCCGGAGTTTCCTGGTGCAGTAGACTCATCGCGCCCTTATCTTAGCTCCACCAGCGCAGAATACACCATGAAAATCGTGCGTGCGGCTGAGGATTAGTACTCAATTATGCACTGAAAATGGTGCCTTTATAATGTTTCACGGCCGCGTCCTTAACGCCCCCAAAAAATCCTCCGGCCCCAGCGTATTCAGCACATCGTCCGGTCCCAGCCAGGCGCGGCGAAGCTGGCGGAGGCCGTAGTCCATCTTGCCCAGGTTGCGGGCGTCGTGGGAGTCAGAGTTGATGACGATGCGGCAGCCGAGTTCTTTGGCCAGCCGCAGGTCGCGGTCGTTGAGGTCGAGGCGTTCGGGGGCGGCGTTGTGTTCGACAGCCACGCCCAACTGGGCGGCGCGGCGCAGGACGGAGCCCATATCCAGGGCAAAGGGTTCGCGGCGCAGCAGCAGCCGGCCGGTGGGATGGCCCAGAATCCGCACGCAAGGGTTTTCGATAGCCCGGATCACGCGGGCGGTCATCTCCTCGCGGGGCTGCTCGAAGCGGGTGTGGACGCTGGCGATGACGATTTCCATCTGAGCAAGGACTTCGTCATCCAGGTCCAGGGCGCCGTCGGCCAGAATATCCACCTCGATACCGGTGAAGACGCGGATGCGGCCCTCCATCTGGCGGTCCACTGCGCGAATGTGCCGGATTTGCTCGAGGGCGCGCTTGTCGTCCAGGCCGTTGGTCATGGCCAGGTTTTTGGAGTGGTCGGTGATGGCGATGTACCGGTAGCCGCAAGCCAGGGCGGCCTCGGCCATCTCGCGGATGGTATTGTGGCCGTCGCTCTCGTTGGTGTGCATGTGCAGGTCGCCTTTGAGGTCGGCCTGCTCAATGAGCCGGGGCAGCGCGTGGCGGACAGCGGCCTCGATTTCGCCCAGGTTCTCGCGCAGTTCGGGGGGAATCCAGTCCATGCCCAGGGCGGCGTAGATTTCTTCCTCGGTGGCTGCGGCGACAGTCGAATTGTCGTCGAGTCGCGCCAGCGCCCACTCGCTGAGTGTGTAGCCCATCTTCAAAGCGCGCTGGCGCAGGGCTACGTTGTGCGCCTTGGAGCCGGTAAAGTACTGCAACGCCGCGCCATAGGAGGCCGAGGGCAGCAGGCGCACGTCCACCTGCATGCCGCCGGCGAGATGAAAGCTCACCTTGTTCTCGCCCTTGGCGATGATGTCGTGAATGCCGGGGTAGGCGGCTACGTACTCGACGGCGGCGGCGGTGTGCTCGGGGGCGCAGGCGGTACCGGTGACCAGCAGATCGAGGTCGCCGACGGTTTCCCGGCCGCGGCGCAGGGAGCCGGCAGGGGTTACCTTTTCAATCTTTGCGCGGGCGGAGCCGGCGAAGGCCAGCAGATACGCGGTAGTCCTCTGGGCTGCATCTTCGGCCACATCGATGCGGAAGCGGCCGGCGCTGCGGCGATAGTCGTCGATTCCCTTGCGCAGCTTTTCGATCTGCTTCTGGCCCATGCGGGGCAGCCCGGCCAGGCGGCCAGCCTGGATGGCCTCGGCCAACTGGTCGATGGTGGCTATTTTGGCCGCATCCCACAGCAGGGCAACGGTTTTGGGGCCCATGCCGGGCAGCTTCAGCAGTTCCAGAATGCCCGCGCCATACCTGGCCAGCAACTCCTCGCGCAAAGGCAGCGTACCGGTGGCGGCGATGGCCTGCAGGTTGGCGGCCATCCCCTTGCCGATGCCCGGAATCTCAAGCAGGCGGGCGGTCTCGGGCGCGGCGGCCATCAGGTCCATGGTGGTTTGTTCGGCGGCCTCGGCGGCGCGGCGGTAGCTGCGGATACGGAAGCTGTCGCCGCCGTCAATTTCCAGCAGATCGGCGGTCTCGGCCAGCAACCGCGCCATGGTGGGGTTATCCATTGCGGAACCTATCAGAGACCAGAAATCAGGGAAGAGCGGGTCAGCCGGTTCGCGGCTGCCGGGGGTGGAAGATACGCCAGAAAGCAAGTTTACGGAACCGAACCGCTCGCTGTGATGAATGGACCCAATTTGGGCGCAATTCAAGTAAGCCACTTGGCGGTGGTCTTGCGGTAACGCCCGGTCTTACGCGCCGCTACGCTGCGGTGGTGGTGGCGGTGGCGGTGTGGGCGGCGTCCCTGAAGCGGATCACTGCATCCGCCTGGGGACCTTTCTGACCTTGGACGATGTCGAACTCGACGTCATCGCCCTCTTTCAGCGTTTTGTATCCGTCCAACTGAATCGATGAGTAGTGGACGAATACATCCGGCCCGTCATCACGTCCGATGAATCCGTAGCCCTTGGCGTTGTTGAACCATTTGACCTTCCCTTTGAATTGAGCCACAGGCTCCTGCTTTCTTTGGGTCTTGCGGGGATCCGGCGAGCGAGGGGAATCGCGCACCGATGTTATTATGACGAGAAAAAGGGGAGAAAGGTTGACCTATTTTCTTGCCAGGGGCTCCACAAAGTGAGACGGACCGGTCTTTTTTCTTTCCTGGAAACCGGCCCGGAACGGGAAAACCTGAGGGAACAGTAAGATGCAGGGCGCTACTTCTTGCCCTTGCCGCCCCCCTGCCGCGCATAAAGAAGCACGCCGGTGAGGGTTTTGCCGTCCAGAATCGCGCCCTTGTCGATCATTTTGAGCACCTCGGAGAGCTTGACCAGGCGGAATTCGATCCGTTCGTCCTCCTCCGGGTGGGCGTTGCCCGCCAGCAGGCCCTCGGCCACGAAAACCTTCATGGCTTCGCCCAGGAAGCCGGGGCTGGGGTAGTACTCGGCCAGCAGCTTCCACTTCTTTGCCCGGTAGCCGGTTTCCTCGGCCAGTTCGCGCTGGGCGCCGGCCAGGGAGTCTTCGCCGGGCTCCAGCTTGCCGGCCGGCAGCTCCCATAAAAACTGCCGGGCGGCATGACGGTACTGGCGCTCGACGACGATCCAGGGATTTTTCCTGTTTTTGGAGCTGTCGATGGCCAAAATAACCACGCTGCCGTTGTGGCGGACGACGTCGCGTTCGCTCGTCCTTCCACCGGGCTCGATCAGCCGGTCGCGCAGCACCCGGAAGAGCCGCCCCTCGAAGACCACCTCGGAGCTGAGCAGTTGCTCTTTCTCCTCCCGTGCGGCCGGCCTGAGCGCCTTGGGAGCTTTCTTCGCCTTGGCTGCCTTCTTTTTCTTCAGCTTCAGGGCTTTTGCCGGCTTGGGCTTTGCGGCTTTTTTCGCCTTGGGTTTGGCGGCTTTGGCTTTCTTTGGCTTGGCGGCCTTCACCGTCTTCTTCTTCTTTTTCTTCTTGGGCATTTCGATCTCTCCTCAAAAAACACAGTAAGTAAAAAGTATACGCATCGCTTAGTGTTTGCCCGGTCGGAAAGCGCGCCCGTGCATCGATTCCCGCCGGCGTGGCATCCTTAACAGAGCGAACACCGCTTGCGCGCATGGATTTCCACCCGAGGCAAACGAGCTGGAAGTGAATGATTTGCTGACCGCAGACTGTTATCCCATGACCGTGGCGCCGGGACAGAGCCGGCTATTTCTGGACTACTGCGCCGGGGATGCGGCGGCGCGGGCTTTTTATGCCTCGCTGCCGCCGGACCCCTGCCGGGCTGCGCGTCCGCCGGTCCCCGCGCACTGGGCTGAGCTGGTTCGGCTGCTGGCAGAGCAGAATTCCGCTCCTTCCCCTGCTGCCGCGGCGGCGCTTGCGGCGCTGGGCCAGGGCGCGGGAACGGTGGTTACCGGGCAACAGGTGGCGCTCTTCGGCGGGCCGCTGTTTACGCCTTTCAAGGCAGTGACAGCCGTGACCCGCGCGCGGCAGGCAACGGCGGCAGGCCATCCGCACGCGGCCATCTTCTGGCTGGCTACGGAAGACCACGACTTTGCCGAGATCAGCCATGTGAGCTTTCCGGCCGGGCGCGAGCTGCGCAAGCTGGTTTATTCGCCTGCCGTGGGGACGGAGAATGCCGAGGTGGCTCGGCCGGTGGGCGGCATGGTGCTGGACGACTCGATTACCCCTCTGGTGGATCAGGCGCGGGAGTTGCTGGGCCTCTCCGATGCGATGGAAGCACTGGCCGAGGCCTACCGGCCGGGCCGTACCTTCGCCCAGGCCTTCAGGGGGTTCTACGCCAAGGTCTTTGCCCAGCAGGGACTGCTGGTGCTGGATGCGTCTGGCCGCGAGTTTCACCGCATGGGCGCGCCGGTGCTGCGCGCCGCGCTGGAGCGCGCCGACGAGTTGCACGCCGCGCTGCTGGAGCGGAACTCCGTGCTGGAAGCAGCGGGCTATCACGCGCAGGTGGCCGTTACGCCGCAGTCCAGCCTGCTGTTTCTGATCGACGAGAGCAGCGGCGCCCGGCGGGCGCTCAAGCGGACCGCGCCCAGCGCCCAGGAGCCCGGCGGGCTGTGGCTGGCCGGCGGACAGAAGTTTTCCACGGCCGAACTGGTGGGGGTTCTGGAAGCCGAGCCGGAGCGCATCTCGCCCTCGGCGCTGCTCCGTCCGGTTTTCCAGGATTTTCTGCTCTCTGCCTCGGTCGCCATCGCAGGGCCGGCGGAGATTGCTTACCTGGCCCAATCCGCCGTGCTCTTCGAGCGCATTTTAGGCCCCAACAAAACGGGCAGAGTCACGCCGATAGCGCCGCGCTTTTCCGGAACTCTGATTGAGCCGGCCATCGGCGAACTGCTGCGCAAACACGAGCTGACCGTGGAGCGGGTCTATCAGGAAACTCCGGCTTCGCTGGCGCAGTTGCTGGCAGCCCGCGCGATGCCCGTGGAAGGCAAGCAAAAACTGGCCGCCGCGGGCACGGCGCTGGATGCCGAGTTGACCACCCTGCTGGAGTGGATGAGCGCGATGGACGAGGGACTGGGCCGTTCGGCTGAAACCGCGGCCGGCAAGATACGCTACCAGATGAATCGCCTGCGCACCCTGGCGGCCAACTTTGAATTGCAGCGCCAGGCCTCGCTCGGCCGCCACGCCGAGACCATCTGCCAGGCGCTTTATCCCGGAGGAGTGCTGCAGGAGCGGCTGCACGGCGCGGCTTACTACTTTGCCCGCTACGGCATTGAACTGGCTGAAGAACTGAGTGCGCAGGCCGCGGCCACCTGCCCCGGGCACACGGCGGTTTGGCTATAATCCTCGCAAACAGCGGCGAGGTATCCAAATTGAGACAATTATTTGCATTCATAGCGGCGGCATTGCTGGCCTGCTCGGCGGCGCAGGCGCAAAAAGAGCCGTGCGCGGCGGCGGGAAACAACAATGATTTTCTGGGTATCCAGACCATCCGCCTGTGGCCCGGCGATGCTCCCCTGGCCAAGGGTAAAGCCTGCGTGGATATACCCACCCTGACCGTCTTCGAATCGGCAGGCGGGGGCAGCGGCAGAGGTTCAGCCGTGATCATCATGCCCAGCGGCGGTTATTCCCAACTGACCGGAAAGGCGGGCCGGGAGGCGGCAGACTGGTTCACGGCGCGCGGCTTTCGCGCCTTCGTGCTCAGCTACCGGCTCAGCTCGCACGGCTACCTGATGCCGGCGCCGCTGCTCGACGCCCGGCGCGCCGTGCAACTGGTGCGTGCGCGTGCGCGAGAGTTCCAGATCGACCCAAATCGCATCGTGGTCGCAGGCTTCTCCGCCGGCGGCCATCTGGCCGCGCTCTCCGCCACGCAGTTCGTTCCCGGCTTGCCCGAAGCGGAGGATCCCATTGAGCGCGTTTCCAGCCGCCCGGACTACCTGGTTCTCGGCTACGCGTGGATCGGCGCCTTCGACAGCAATACCGGGTACTGCAAGCGGTTCAAGACCACGGACGGCTGCGCGGCGCTGCGGGCCGCATACTCTCCGGATTTGTTCGTCAGCAAAGATACGCCGCCCACTTTTCTCTATCACACCTTCAACGACGAGGCGGTTCCGGTGGAGCAGGGGTTGCGTTTTTATGAGGCTTTGGTCAAGGCCGGCGTTCCCGCCGAGATGCACATCTTTTCGAACGGCCCCCACGGCTCCGGCCTGGGCAAGGGCGATCCGGCTCTGGACCAGTGGCCCAACCTGATGGAGAACTGGCTCCGCGCCCAGGGCTTGCTGACGCCTTCCAAATCCGTTGCCGGGCCCAAACCGTAGTGGATAAAAGCGCCGGTGGCACTACCGTTTGGAATCGAATGCTAGGATAATGCAATCGTTTGGGAGGTTCTTTACTCGTGAAATCCGCTCATCGGCTTGCTGTCTGCCTGCTCATCGTGCCGGCGTTTATCTTCCTCTCGCCTCCGCGCCGGCACAGGAGACTCCAGGCTCCGCGCAACCCCCCGCCGACGGCGCGGAGTTACATAAAGACAGCGAATTGCTTGCGAGAGCTGCGCTGTTTACTGTCGGTTCAAAATACTTCTTGATAAAATCGATTTTAGTCTGGCAAAAACGGGAGCGGCTCATTAATGAGCCTGTCACGAGCCATCCTTCGAGCGGACATCCTCCGTGGCATACATTCCAATACTGGCATTCCGCGCACTCCGTCTTGGCGAGGAGCTCCGTTCTCCCGCGAAGTTCGGCTTTCTTAGAATCCTTCAAAACCTCTACGAAGCTTCTGTCCAGAATAGAGCCGAGTTCCAGGAGATCCCATTCCATGGAGCGTCCGCACTGGAAATACTTGCCATCCGGCGCTAGTCCGAAATGCGTTTGGGCGCATTCGCCAGAGTCGCAACATATAACCGTGCGATGGCCCATCAAAAGGCTTTCTACCCACATCCTGAAGGGCTCGACGGTGGTCAGCCGCCATCTATTCTTCCACCACACGGGGAATATCGCGCCAAGAAAATCAGCGAACTCTTCCGGCGTTATGTCCAGATATGAAAGCTTTTTATTACGAATGTGAATCGGGTTGAACATTACCGATCCCCACGGATTTAAATTGACGAGAAACCAGAAGATGTCAAGCGGCCTATCCAGAGAGAGTTTCGAAACCACGTAAATCATTCCCCAGGTAAAACCTTCTCTCTCCGCCAATCTTGCGCTCGCGATAAATTTCCTCTTATAGAGGTTTGCGTCGACAGTCTCGCCTATACCCCTCAAATCGGTGTAAGGATCATAGCTTGTGCCAAAGCCCTTTACACCGAGCTGTTTGAATACAGGCACAAATTTGGAATTGAACAGGGTAAGATTGGTTTGTATATTGTGGCTGATTCTGTGTGCGGTTTTTTCGCAGTGCTTTTGTTGGAATTCAAGAGCTTTGGCAAAGTAGGCTGGTCCCAGGAGCAGCGGTTCCCCTCCATGCCAGGTAATATCCATCGTTTCGTCCGCCCGTTCCAGCAAGTAGTCGTTGATCCGGACGAAGAATAGCTCAAGGATTTCGTACGGCATCTTCTCCAGGATGGCGTTTTCATCGTGCACGACATCACAATATACACACCTGGCATTGCATGCCTCGGTAGCTTTGAATATCACAATTGCCATACATTCCCCATGCCGGATTTCTCCCTCATCGACTGGAGTTCTCCCAGAACATCAAGCATCTCGGAGAAAAAGGCCGAACAGCCGTCCGCTTTGCCGTCTTTTGGAAGAAAGCTCCCAAGGCAAAGTTTAAAACCCTCACACGTGGCGCATATGCTATTTTCGATAAAATTGCGTGACCAAGCGTCGCATCTCCTTTCAACTTCCGGGTTTTCCGCTTTCTCTACGTCGCCGATGCGCCCTATGAATTGTTTCGCAAGAGCTTCATTCCTTGAAAGCGCCACGTTCTTCTCTTTATCCAAATGAAAATACTGCCCGGGATCGTCAAGAAAGACCGCGCCCCACTTCAAATGCGTACTAGGTTCGTAATGCCGGGAAATGTACTCAAAAGGATCGATCGGGGCATGGGGCACCCGCGCGCAGAGGGCATAGGTCATGAGGTCGGAGATCGCCTCCCAATCCACGTTCCCACGCTCGAACATGATCGAGCAATGGACGCCAACTGAGGAAAGTATACGCGCATCTCTTATGTTATCGTTACTTGCAGTCAGGTAGACCGTTAAGTTCGGTTTCCTCAGCGAACTGAGTTTGCTTACGATACTTCTAAATTCCCCAACCGCGGGCGCCATAAGCAACATCGGAATGCCTTTCCAGGCATCTTCAAACGGCACGGCGGCTACCGGCTGCGCGGAATCAAGGATCACGCAGATAAGGCTATTGTTTGACTTGATTACGGCGTCAGCAGCCTCACTCACAAGGGACGGCGAATCGACTCGTACAGCAATTTGCCGTTCGCGGAAAGAGTTTATGAGAGGCGGGTCATACGGGCAGACAAGTTTTCTTAAGTTCATCCTCAATCTCCGAAAGCCTTACGACGGCCTCATTTGTAAAGCTGTTTAAGAGCTGGCAGGCGCCGCCGCCGGAGCAGATTCCTTTGCTCATCTGCACACAGCCATCGCACTCCGGATAGATTCCCTTGACTTCTGCCCGGATCTTCTGGTGTATCCCAGAATAGAACTCAGCTACCTGTCCTATTGTGTCAAACTCGAAAATGGATTTCCTGTGGAACTTGGAAAGAGGGAAGCAGGCATATACGCTCATATCCGGGGTGATGTCTATGGCCGGACCGCACTTAAACCGCAAATCTCCTCCTCCTAACCTGTACAACCAGCCAAGTTGCTCGTCATTGAATTTACATATGGGAAATCCGCAGTCCGGTCCAAAATCCATTTGGAAGCGCTCAAACAGGGGCTTGTAGGAATACAGCCTCTCAATGACCTCTCCCATTTCGTCCGGCTTGATATACATGCTGCTCGTTCCAGGCACAGGATGAGCAAGGCCCAGACGGAGCCGGCGCTTCATCTTATATCGATCCACAAAATCGAAAATGAACTCAAGGTCGAAATCTACGCGGTAAATATTGAAGCCGGGCTGGGTCCACGGGCCCATGACCGAAAGGAACTCGTGAATGCGCTCGGTGTGCTGTTCGGGCGCCGGAGTCTGCCGTGGGTTGTTCAGATTGCAAACGAAAGTCAGCTTTTCGTTGGAGACCGCGGCAAGGTGATCCTTGAGCTCGATCACTCTTGATGGAGACATAATGCCATTTGTAAAGACGCTGACTCTGAAGTTGCGCTCCAGGAGATACAAAACATAGTCCACGAAAGAAGGATGAAGCGTCGGCTCCCCCCCTAGAAGCGAGACTGCTTTTTCGCCGCTTGCCGCAAGAAAATCAGCAAGATAAAGAAGGTTCTCCCAGGACATAACCTGGTCTGGCGAGTCGGCCATTTCCCTTTCAGCGAAGCAGTAGGGACATGTACGGGTACATTTGGATGTCAGAAGTATATTCGCCATTGACTCTCGCAATCCGGGTTCTCACCCCAAGCACATCTCCGCTATTCCCTGTACACACGTGCATGGGCCGACTTGCAAATAGGCTGGCAATATTCGAAAACAGTTGAAAGACTGTCAAGCACCGATCGCGGTGTCGCTCGCCGTCCTGGGTCAGGTATTCTTATTAGTGCCCATCCCCATAGTGAATATATCCAGGGCCGGTACCCTGCCCACCTACAATGTAACGATGAGCGTAGTTATCGTACGATGAACCGCCTCCGCCGTAGCTATAATTGGCGTAATAAGAGCTGCTTCCGGGCCCCGGAAAACAGCCAACCATAGCGGATCCAGCCGCCAAGCCTCCCGCTGCAGTCAAAATCCGCCTCAGAGCCATACGCCTCGTGAGCTTTTCCACGCAGTTGCTCCTCTCTAATTATAGAGTGGAATAATTTTAGCGTAAACTCTCAACGTCGTCAAGGTCAAAATAGCAAAGCTGAACGGAGGCCAAGCGAAAGGCCAACAGCAAGGTTGTCAAGATGGCAATGAGGGTAGCATGGATATGAGGAAGAACCTCAATCATGCCTCAAACCCCAGCCCCGTGGGAAAGTGGCCGCTTCCTGGGTTAGGGTTGGCCGATGGCCTAAAGCCTAAATGATTGAGGGGGCTGGATTTGAACCAGCGACTCTGAAAATGGGTTGGAATCTCGCCCCATCCGCAAAGCTTCTAAGGTGCAGGTGGGCCTCAAGCCGCAAAGCCCAGGCAATTGAACCTGGCGGTCGGCTACCTGGAGCGGGAGTTGAAGTACGAGAGCACCGACGCCTACCGGCCCAGCGCCGATACCATCGGCAAATGGGACTGGGAAGCACAAGCCCAACAGCGGCGGCCCTGGAATGGGCGCCCAGGAGCAGTCGCAGCCCTACGTTGCCGCCGACCTGGCCAGCGCCATGCGCAAGAATCCGCACCTGAAGGTCTTTTCGGCCAATGGGTACTTCGACCTGGCCACGCCCTTCTTCGCCACCGAATACGATCTCTCGCACATGGATCTCGAACCCGCCCTGCGTGGCAATGTGCAGTTCGGCTATTACCCCTCGGGGCACATGATCTATCTCAACGTCGAGGCGCTGCACCAGTTGAAAGACGATCTGGCAGCGTTCATCTCCAAGGCGGAGAATTAGGGACGCGGAAAGAAGCTGTACCAAAAATTAAGAGGCGGGCCCCCGGTTTCGGGAGTGGAATGACTTCCCGAAGCCGTTTGCCCGCCGGACCCTGGATCGGGTCTAGGTAGTACTGTTAGTTTAGGCTTGTTTTCAGCAATAGCAAGTTCTTTTTTGAACAATAATTCCCAATTCGTGACCGCAGTCACAGGATCCCGCCGAATAGGTCCCACAGCGTTGACCGTGACTGTCCGCCCCTGATAAAACAAGATGTTCAACCGCGATAGAGAGACCAGACAGGACGCCTGAGCAAACCGTACCGCCATGCAGGAAATCATTCAACAAGTCGAGGCGTTTCTGATAGGCGCCGTGCCTACGGTTCTGCTGTTTGTCGTGCTGGTTCTGGCCTACCAGTTCCTGGTGCAGGGTCCGTTGACGGCCACCTTGAAAGAGCGCCGCGCCCGCACCGAGGGCGCCATTGAGGACGCGCACCAGGCCATTGCCCAGTCCGAGGCCAAAGCGGCTGAGTACGCCGCCAAACTGCGCCAGGCGCGCGCCGAGGTTTACAAAGTTCGTGAACAGCGGGTGAAGCAGGGGAACGCCGAGCGCGAAACCGCGCTGGAGGCGGCCCGCAAGGCAACCGCTCTCAAGGTGAGCCAAGCTAAGGCCGAAATGGATACTGAGGCTGCCCAGGCCAGGCAGGCCATTCAGGCCACCGCCGGAGATCTGGCCGATCGGGTGGTCCGCGCGGTACTGCCGCTGTCCGCCGGGGGTTCCCGTTGAGCGATACGAGCAAGCAAGCGCATTTTTCCGCACAGCTCTTCCGGATTGCACTGTTGGCGGCTATGGTGACCATTGCGCCGTGCCGCCTTGCGGCACAGCAGACCGCTCCGCCGGCTGGTCAGGCCTCCGCCGAACAGGCTGCCCAAAAACCCGAGGCTGCCGACTCCCAGGAAGCTCAGAACAATGCCTTCCGGCTGGAAGGCCCGCTGGTCAAGTCGACGGCCAAAGCGCTCCATCTGCCGGTTACGACCACAGCCAGCATCTTCGAAGTCATCAACTTCGCCATCATCGTGCTGGGAATCGGCATTCCCCTGGTTCGCTGGCTGCCCAGGTTTCTAAGCAAGCGGGCGGAGAAGGTTCGCACCGATATCGAGTCGGCGCGCAAGGTGACCGAGGACGCCAACTCCCGGCTAAGCGCGGTGGAGGCCAAACTTTCCTCCATCGGCGAGGAGATTGAAAAGTTTCGCGTCGAGGTGGAGCGGGAGTGCGTTGAGGACGAGGCGCGCATTCAATCCAGTCTCAAGGAAGAGAGCGAACGCATCGTCGCCTCCGCCGAGCAGGAGATCGCCATGGCCGCCGCCCAGGCCAGACGTGGATTGCGCAACTTCGCCGCCGATCTGGCCATCGACCAGGCCGCAAAGAAACTGGTTCTTACGCCGGAGACCGACCGGGCATTGATCGCCGAGTTCGTGGACGGCGCAGCCAAGTGGAGGCAGAACTAAATGGCCGTCTTCGTTGCCCGTTACGCCAGCGCCTTTCTCGATGTGGTTACGGCCGCCAAACTGGACACGGCCGCCATCGACAGCAAGTTTGCCGACTTTCTTGCCACCTGGGACGCGAGCGCCGAGCTGCGCGAGTTCTTCGCGAATCCGGCCATTCCCGCCGCCGGGAAGGTGGAATTTCTGGATAAGTTGAATCAGAAGCTGAAGCTCCAAAAGGAACTGCGCAACCTGTTGGCCGTGCTCATTAACAACAATCGCATCGGCCAGGTGAGCGAGGTAGCCCAGGCTTGGCGCAGGCAGTTGCAGCAGCAGTTGGGCATTCGCCAGGCGGAGATTGTTACCGCTCGCGAACTCAGCGAAACAGACCGCAACTCGCTGGTGGCGGAGATCGGCAAACTGGCCGGCGCCCGCGTCGAGGCCAGCTTCAGGCTGGACCCATCCATCCTCGGCGGCACGGTGGTGCGCATCGGCTCCACGGTCTACGACGGTTCGGTGCGCGGACGGCTGGACAGGTTGAAGGAAGCGTTAACGGCCGGCTGAAGCCGGCGGGGACTAGGGACTAAGGGACCAGGAGGACTGGGAATCAGGGAAGATGAATTGCCAAACGGCAGATTAGTCCCTAGTCCCTTAGTCCCTTAGTCCCTAGTCCCTCAGAAGGAACGGAAATGGCTCAGATCAAGGCAGACGAGATTACGCAACTTCTTCGCGAGCAGATCGCGAACTACGACTCCAAGGTCCAGGTAGACGAAGTCGGGACCATCACATCGCTGGGCGACGGCATTGCCCGCCTGCACGGACTGGACAAGGTGATGGCCGGCGAGTTGCTCAGCTTTCCGCACGGCATTGCCGGACTGGCCCTGAGCCTGGAGGAAGATTCGGTGGGCGCGGTGATTCTGGGCGACTACACCGAGCTCAGCGAAGGCGAAGAGGTAAAGCGCACGGGCACGATTTTGAGCGTGCCGGTGGGCGAGGGCATGATCGGCCGCGTGGTGAACGCCCTTGGGGCACCCATCGACGACAAGGGCCCCATCGCCTCCACGGAGACGCTGCCCATCGAGCGGCTGGCGCCCGGCATCATCGACCGCCAGCCGGTGCGCGAACCCATGGCCACCGGCCTCAAGGCCATTGACGCCATGATTCCCATCGGCCGCGGCCAGCGCGAGCTGATTATCGGCGACCGCCAGACGGGCAAGACGGCCGTGCTGCTGGACACCATCATCAACAACGCTAAAAACGACCTGATTTGTATTTACTGCGCCATCGGCCAGAAGCGCTCCTCCATCGCTCAAGTCGTCCAGACGCTGACCGAAGCCGGCGCCATGGGCCACACCGTGGTCGTCGCCGCCTCGGCCTCCGAGCCCGCGCCCCTGCTCTACATTGCCCCCTACGCGGCCTGCGCCATCGGCGAATTCTTCCGCGACTCCGGCCGCCACGCCCTGGTGATGTACGACGATCTCTCCAAGCACGCCATGGCCTACCGCGAGATTTCGCTCCTCTTGCGCCGTCCGCCGGGCCGCGAAGCCTATCCCGGCGACGTCTTCTATCTCCACTCGCGGCTGCTCGAGCGCGCCTCCAAACTCAGCGACAAGAAGGGCGGCGGCTCGCTCACCGCGCTGCCGGTCATCGAGACCCAGGCCGGCGACGTCTCCGCCTACATTCCGACTAACGTCATCTCCATCACCGACGGACAGATCTTTCTCGAAACCGATCTGTTCAACTCCGGCGTCCGGCCGGCCGTCAACGTGGGACTTTCGGTTTCGCGCGTGGGCTTCTCGGCGGCTATCAAGGCCGTCAAGCAGGTGGGCGCCACGCTCAAGCTCGATCTCGCCCAGTACCGCGAACTGGCTGCCTTTTCGCAGTTCGGCTCCGACCTCGACCCGCTGACCCAGAAGCAGTTGAATCGCGGCCAGCGCCTTACCGAACTGCTCAAGCAGCCGCAGTTCCAGCCGCTCACCTGGCAGCAGCAGATGGTGGCGCTCTTTGCCGGCACGCAGGGCTACCTGGACGATTTCGAGGTCTCCGACATTCGCGCCTTCGAGGCCGGCCTGTACAAGTACTTCGCCGCCGCGCAGACGGCGCTCATGGACGACCTGACCAAAAAGAAAGCGCTCGACGACGATCTGCGCGGCCGTCTGCAAGCCGCGCTCAAGGAATACTCGGCCAACTTCAAGGCGGAGCTGGCAGCAAAGGAGCCGGCTGCGGCGCCAACCGCTCCAGCGGCAGGCGCTAAAGAAACCGCTCCAGCGGCAGGCGCTAAGGAAACTGCTCCGGCGGCAAGCGCTAAAGAAACCGCTCCAGCGGCAAGCGCTAAGGCAACTGCTCCGGCGGCAGACGCTAAAGAAACCGCTCCAACGGCAGGCACTAAGGAAACTGCTCCGGTGGCAGGCGCTAAAGAAACCGCTCCAGCGGCAGGCGCTAAGGAAACTGCTCCGGCGGCAAGCGCTAA
>JBEKGY010000027.1:0-47387 GCA_050012555.1 Occallatibacter sp. | reverse complement strand
CAAATCCTCTTGCCGCTCTCGATGCTCACGTCTGCCCATCGCCATGAAAAAAGCTTACGAGCAAACCCTGTGGATAATCCAACAACTTCCAGAGTACGAATCAGGACTTGCACCACGGGCTGCTAGGCAGTTCTTGGATGCAACCGCAATGCCTTGCGTTGGACCGCAGCCTGAGAGCGCCAAAGACACTGCGAAGAACAAAGGCCCAACTACTACGGATCTCACAGTCATGCTCCATCCCTTTCTCAAAAGCCGAGAATGCCGGCCAGGTTATTTAACAAAGTAATAGTTGCGTTGCGATTGTGGTGCGATGAATAGGAAGAAAAGATCCCGCCTGCACTCGAACCCAATACCTCCATGTGAGCGACGCCAAAGCTGCGCCCCCCTCCATTTCGCTGGACATCCATTTGCATCATTGCTTGTGCACTGTCCAGATACCCTTCGTGGAGCGATCCATCCTTCGATATCAGAAGGTACAGGAGAAAGACTGCTTCGCCTGGATTGCAATTGGTTCCATTGCGATCCGCCGAAAGCAGCGCAGGGAAGGCCTTGGTCGATGCTGCGTGTTTTCTGAATCTCCAAATTGAAGCTTCGTCAGCCCTCATGGATGGCGGAGCCCCGACCTTAGTCATCAGTTCATTGAACGCCCGGACAACATCGGCTTCGGCAACTAATTTCCTGCTGCCTCCACGAGCCAACTGCTCTGCCTGCGCCAGACGATTGGCGAGCGGTTCGATGTCCACTTTTCCTGCTTCAGGTGGCACAATTAGCCCTATCAAGTCCGCGCTGTACTTGTGAATCCCTGCGGGGTCGGACGCTGCGGCTTCCTGGTTGAACAGATCGGGCACATTGGTGGCGCGGCGCGAGGGCTGTTGTCCGGCCAGCAGCGGGCAGAAGACCGACCCTACCGCGAGCGCCAAGGCTAGATATTTCAGATACCCCATTTCGCTCCTCCAGAATCTGAGGAAATAATGCCACGGGTTACGGACGTGTCAAGTTAAAAGATTACGAAAGATCGTCGCGAGAATGACGTAGGTCACACATGAAGCCTCACCAACGCGCAATGCAGACGGAGACGGTTCTCGGATAGGTTAATCGGTACCCGGAAGACTAGGGCCTCTACTTGGCTGCGGCGGCAGGCAAAGTGAACTGGAAGCGGCTGCCGTGGCCGGGCGTGCTTTCAGCCCAGATGCGGCCGCCGTGCTGCTCGACGATGCTGCGGCAGAGGGCCAGGCCCAGGCCGGTGCCGCCGAGGGCGCGGGAGTCGGAGGCGTCTCCCTGCTGGAAACGGGCGAAGATATGCTCCAGTTTCTCCTGGGCGATGCCGCGGCCCTGGTCCTCGACGATGAAACAGACTTCATGTTCGCCGGAAGGCTGGGCGTCCAGGCGGATTTTCGTATCCGGCGGCGAGAACTTGATGGCATTGGCTACCAGCTCGTTGAGCACTTGCAGGATGCGTTCTTCGTCGGCAAGAACCTGCACCTGCGGAGCTTCAATGCGGAAACCGATGTGAACCTGGCTGGCCGATGTGTGGGCCACGTCCGCGGCGCGGCGCAGCAGGTCGTTGGCCTCTACCGGCTGGCGATTGAGGGGCAGCTTTCCCCTTTCCACGCTGTCGAAGTCCAGGATGTCGTTGACCAGGCGCACCAGCCGGTCGCAGTTGCCGATGGCCATATCGATCATCTGGCGCTGCTTCTCCGGCCGCTTGTCCAGCGTTCCTGAGGAGATGAGCCCCAGCGAGGCGCGCAGCGAGGTGAGCGGGGTGCGCAGTTCGTGGCTCACGGAGGAGATGAACTCATCCTTCATCTTCTCCAGGCGGCGGCGCTCGGAGACGTCCTGGAAGGCCACGACCATGCCCGAGATGCGGCCATCCTCGATGAGCGGGCTGGCGCTGTACTCGACCGGAATCGATGTGCCGTCGCGCCGCCAGAAGACCTCATTCCTCATGCGGATGGGCTCGCGGCAGCGCATGGCCTGGAGAATCGGACTGGTGGACCTGGAATAGGGCGTGCCGTCGGCGTGGCTGTGGTGGATGACCTGGTGCACGTCGCGGCCGGTCAACTGATCGGTGGAGTATCCCAGGGCGCTGGCGCCGGCATGGTTGATGAAGGTGAGCCGGCCGTCGAGGTCGATGCCGTAGATGCCGTCGGCCACCGACTCGAGGATCAACTCGCGCTGGCGCGTGGCCAGGTGCAGCGCTTCCTCGGCCTCGTGCTGCTCGGTCACGTCCATGCCGTGGTTAAGCACAAAGGGCCGCTCGCCGGGCAACTGCATGCGGCGGCTGCGGAAGGCGATGCGGCGGAATGCGCCATCGCTGCGGCGGAGCGGCAAGGCGCCCTGCCACTGGTCCTTTGTTTCGAGAGTTCGCAGGCAGTCCTGAAAGATTGCCACGCCGGCAGAATCCAGAAGTTCAGCAACGGCGCGTCCGGTCAAGTCCTCGGCGCGGTAGCCCAGAGTCTCGGCGGTGAAGGCGTTCAGCGAGGTCAGACGGCCCTCCATGGAGCAGGTAAAGACGAAGCCCAGCGAGTTTTCCACCACCTCCCGGTAGCGCGCTTTGCTGGAGAGGAGCTCCATTTCCGCCTGGCGCTGGTCGGTCACGTCCTGGCCGCTGACGATCAGGTACTGTATCTCGTCATTCGGTCCCTGCAAGGGGCGCAGAGTCCAACTGACGCGCCGGGTGAGGCCGCCGGCAATGCGCCAGGCCGTCTCGTGCGGGGCGGAGACCCGTCCGGCCGCGGCCTCGCCCAGCATCTCCTCAACCCAGGAGCGGTCATCGTCCTCCAGAACCTCTTCGACAAAGGGCCGGCCGGCGGCGTCGGCCAGGCTTAGTCCGGTCAATTGCGTGCAGGAGTAATTCATGCGCACGATGCGGCCGGCGGTGTCCAGCACAGCAACCAGAGCGGGGACCGAGTCCAGCGTCGCGGCCACAAAGCATCGTTCGATGGCCAGCGCGCGCTCGGACCGCTGCCGGGCCCGTTGCGCTTGCTCCTGGGCCCGGATGCGGGCGTAGAACTCCAGCCGTGTGACCACCTGGCGGCCCAGAATCTCCAAAAGTGTAATGTGTTCCTGGTTGAACCGATCCGGCTCCCGCGCCAATACCGCGAACGTGCCATTGACCTCCTGGCTGCTGGTGATGAGCGGAACTCCGGCGTATGAGCGGCAAGGCTTTGCGCCGATCAGGGGGATTCCCTGGGGAGGGAAGCGCGGATCCGATCCGGCATCCCGGATCAGCAGGGGTTCGCCCTTCTCCAGCATCCACTGGCAGGCGGTGGAAGAACGCGGCTGCTCGGAGCCCTTGAATCCAAACTGCGATTTAAACCACAGGCGGTTGAAGTCCATCCAGCCCGTGTAGCCGTAGTCCGCGACGCACAATACGGCGGAAAGCTCAGTCAGTTCGTCCAGTGCAGAGTCCGGGTTGTGATCAAAAAGGGCAAATTCTGAGCGGGAAGCCATTACGTGGAGATCGCTGAGTTGCTGACCCTGCATCGCGCACATAAGGCCCTCCACCCCTACAGACGAAGATATCTCTTCACCTCAGCGAGCAGAAAGAGCTCGCTGCACCCACACCCAGAGGGTTCCCGGAGGGTTCCCGACACCCACCCGAGTCTCCAGGGACCGGCACACTTACCCAATTATTAGTATCCGGTAATTGGCAAAAGTTGACTCTGACACAAAAAGGGTAATTTTGGGTTTGAAGAATTACAACTTAGATAACTCATAAAATGGACGAAAGATTTACTTATATGTTACTAAAGAAACATATCTCCGATTACTATGGGCAGAAGCTTCTGGACGGCATTGGAATCTGCCTTCGAAGCATTGTTTTTTTATTCCTTTTTTTCAGTGGGCAGCGGGTAACCTGCAGCAGTCGCCGGCGGCGGCCGGCTCGTTGGCGCCCGCATCCAGAACCACCTTCCAACTGCCGTCGGGCTGTTTGCGCCAGATGGTGATATAGCGGCCGGAGATGGTGACCGGATTGCCGTTGGCGTCTTTGCTGTGACCCTCGAAGTGGCCCCAGGTGTAGCCGACGTCGCCCGACGGCCCCATGGCGGCATCGGTCGGGGTCCAGGTGAGTTGATAGTTTTTGGGCGACCAGTTGGCGGATTTTGCGATGGCCACGCGGCCCACCAGCGGCGCCACTCCGTTGCCCAGCGCCACACCGTCCTCGGCAAACCACTCCGCAAAGGCCGTTCCACCCCGCTCGGCCACATCCCTGGCAAAGCGCGCCTCGAGGTCGTAGAGCAGCATCTTGCCCGGCTTTACCGTAGGGTCAGTGAGCGGATTGGGAGCATTCGCGTCTACGCTGCCCGGCTCCGGCAACTGGGCTAAAACCGCCTGGGAATCCACACCGGCCAGCGCCCCCACCAGAACCACCGCAAAAAAAATCCCTCTCCTGAGTCCAGCCACGTTTCCTGCCCTCCTCGAACGCATAAAAGGTCTATGCGCTCATCGTACAACGAAGGGTTGCAGGGCGCGTGTGACGGCTTGAGAGGCTGATTGCCAGTCGCGGACTTACTTCGAGATTGCGCTTGTTGCCATGTATCCCTGTTTGGCATATACTTATGTATATGCCATGGTTTGGGAGGGTCGAATGCAGCGTACCGCCAAGATATTCATGAATAATCGGAGTCAGGCAGTCCGGCTTCCGAAAGAGTTTCAGTTCTCTACCACGGAGGTCTTCATTCGGAGGCAGGGGGACGAGGTGATTCTCTCCGCACGGCCCAAGGATTGGTCGGAACTTTTGAGTCCGGATGCCGCAGCCTCCGAGGAGTTCATGAAGAATGTTGAGAAATTGCCCGTTCAAGAGCGGACATTCTGATGCCTCGTTACATGCTCGACACAGACATTTCGTCATTCATCATGAACCGCTCCAGCGAGAATGCGATGCGGAGACTTGAAGCAACTGCGGTCGGAGATGTCTGCGTCTCCGCAATCACCCGGTCCGAGCTGATGTACGGGGTCGAGGTATCGCCGCGGCGCCAGAGGGATCAGAGGTCCCTGGAGATATTTCTACGGCACATCGGCGTGCTGGATTATCCCAGTGAAGCTGCCCTCGACTATGCCCAGATTCGCGCCTCTCTTAAGCTCAGTGGGAGGATGATTGGCGGGAACGACCTGCTGATTGCGGCGCATGCCCGCTGCCTCGGACTGACGCTGGTGACCAACAATACGAGGGAATTCAAGCGCGTCCATGGCCTCACGGTCGAAAACTGGATCTGACACGCCGGCAGAGTCAGTGCACGAGTGCGGATAATCCTGCGCCCGGCAAGGCGGCCATCCCCTATTCCGCCTGGTAGCGGTGCAGACGGCCGAGGCCGTTGAAGACGGCTACCTTATAGCACTCGGCGACGGAGGGGTAATTGAAGGCTGTGTCGATGGAGCGGTGCGCTGGGGTACCCAGCGATGACTACAGGCGGGCGGGTTGGAGGAGGGTCTGGAAGGCCGGCTGGCTCTTGCCGGCAAACGTTCCGCCGGACTGCCGGTCTGCTTCCAGGCGGAACTGGCGGATGATGCCGTCCAGGTCGCTGGCCAGGGAGGCGAGATTCTTGAGGGCTTCGACGGCCTCCTCGGCGGCTTGCGCAGTTTCGGCCGAGAGTTGGGAGATTTGGCTTGCTGATTCAGAGATTTCACCTGAGGCGGAGGTCTGCTCGGTGGCCGCGGAGGCGATGAGGTGAATCTGGTGCTCCACCTGCTTGGAGGAATCGATGATGGCTTCCAGGCTCTTGCGCGCGTTTGCGGTTTCCGCCATGCCGGTTTCGACGGCGGCGCGGCTGTCCTGCATCACTTGCAGGGTTTCGCGCGTTTCTTCCTGGATGCTGCTGATGGTGCCGGCGATCTCCTCGGTGGCGCCCTTGGTGCGCTCGGCCAGGCGACGGACTTCGCCGGCGACCACGGCAAAGCCACGGCCGTGCTCGCCCGCGCGGGCGGCCTCGATGGCCGCATTGAGGGCCAGCAGGTTGGTTTGCTCGCTAATCTCCTGAATCACATTGACTACCTTGCCGATCTCCTCGGAGCGGTGGGCCAGCGAGGTCATTTTCGCGGAGACGGAGCTGGTGGCAGCGGCAATTTTCTCCATGGTGGCAGCGGCGGACTGCATCACGGCGCCGCCCTGATCGGCGGTCTCGGCCGAGATGCGGCTGGCGCCGGCTGCGCCCTCGGCATTGTGGCTGATCTCGCCGATGGTGGCGGTCATCTCCTGGGCCGCGGCGGCAATCTGGTTGGTCATGCTTGACTGGGTGTGCGCGTTGCCGGCGCTCTGCACCGAGCGGGCGCTGATCTCGGTGGTAGCGGCGGAGAGAGTCTCCGCGCCCTGGGCCACGGATTGCAGAACGGAGCGCATGGAGGCCACACTACTGTTGAACGCCTCGCCAAGGCGGCCGATTTCATCGGTTCCTGATACCCGGACACTTACGGTCAGGTCTTTGGCTGCAAGATGTTCCAGCGCGCCCATCACCCTGCTGATGCGCGGCGCGATCTCCCGCGTGAGCATGATGCCGGTGAGCGCGCAGAGCAGGACGATGAACAGGGTAACCGCGATGTTGATCCAGGTGGCGCGGTTACTGGCGCTGGAGGCGGTTATGGACTCCTCCGTGCCGATTTTCGCATTCAGGTTGAGGTCGTCTTCCAGCGCCGCAAAAGCGGTGTGATAAGAATCGGCCGTGGAGTCCAGCGTTTGCAGGTCCAAGGCATCTCCTGCCTTGCCGGCATCCAGGAACGCTTTGGCTCGATTGCTGATTTCCTGGTACTGAGCGAAACTCGTCGAGATCTTCTGGTAGAGTTCGCGCTCTCCTGGATAAGAGATTCTCGGTTCGTACAGTTTGCTGTTCGCCCCAAAGTCAGCAAAGTCCTTCTGGCGCCTGGCGGTGTGGGTTGCCGTGCATGCTGGTGTCTGGCACAACATCAGATCGAGATCCTCGCGCCGCGCGTTGTAGGCCGCCTTCTGCATTTCCGCCAGGGCAATCACGGAGGGAAAGTTTTTTCCACTGACATCCGTGCTTTTCTGGGCGATGTAATGGAAGGTGATGAACGTATAGGTCCCGAGGATAACGCAGAGACCGCAAACGATACCGAAGGCGAAGGTGAACTTGCGGGAGATGGGGAGATTACGGATCGCGGACATACCGGTGGCCCTTTCTCAAGTGAATACGTGGACTTCATCGGCGGAATCCGTCTGAGCTTGAGTCCATTTGTTTCCGGCGGAGAATGGGAATCTGCCTTGACAGGCCTATCGACAGGAGCGCTTGCCCTTGCTCTATGTGGAGTGGATTGATATTCTTGGGGCCGTTTTTGTCTTGCTCCGGAGATGATCCGGAATTGAGGTCTTCCATGTCCGAGTTGCGGCCGATTGCGCATTGCAGATTTCTTTGGATTGGGCTGGTTCTTCTTGCTTGCCCGGCCTGGTGTCGGCTGGTTGCGCAGACGGCGCCTGCCAGTGCGGCCGTGCCTTCGCGCCTGCCCGCGCCCGCTCCGGTCCATTTGACTGCCGAGGCGGATCACCAGCGGCTCATGGACTTGCTGGGGATCAAGGAACTTCGGCGCGGTGTGGACACGAACGCTCAATCCCCAAATGCGGCCAACTACGACGAATCGAAGGCCAACGTCTACCCCAACCTGCCCGACCCGCTGGTACTCAAAAACGGCAAGCGGGTGACCTCGGCCAGGGTCTGGTGGACCAAGCGCCGGCCTGAGATCGTGGAGGACTTTGACCGCGAGATTCTGGGCCGCGCACCGGCCGGGCTGCCCAAGGTGAGCTGGGAGGTGGTAAGCACCACGGCTGAAACCATCGGCGATGTGCCGGTGGTGACCAGCAGGCTGGCGGGGCACGTGGACAACTCGGCCTATGCGGAGATTGAGGTGAAGATCGACCTCATCCTGACCACCCCGGCCAAGGCTGCCGGCCCGGTGCCGGTGATTCTGTATCTGGCCTTCAGCAGGGAGTTCATGGCGGCCGTCGCCAGGAGCACTCCGGAGACGATACCCGGGGGACCCGGCGGACGCCCTGGAGACGGGGGCATCCCATGGCAGCAGCAGGTTCTGGCCAGGGGGTGGGGCTTTGCGATATTGAATCCCGTGAGCTACCAGGCGGACGACGGGGCGGGACTGACCGAGGGCATCATCGGATTGATGAACAAGGGCCAGCCGCGCAAGCTGGACGACTGGGGCGCGCTGCGCGCCTGGGCCTGGGGCGCCAGCCGCGTGCTGGACTATTTTGAGACCGATAAGGCCGTGGATGCCAAGCAAGTGGGCCTTGCCGGCCACTCCCGCTTCGGGAAGACGGCGCTGGTGACCCTGGCCTACGATCACCGCTTCGCCATTGCCTATATCAGCTCTTCCGGCGGGGGCGGCGCCAAGCTCTTCCGGCACATCTTTGGCGAGGAACTGGAAAACCTGGCCTCATCCAGCTTCTACCACTGGATGGACGGCAACTTTCTGAAATATGCGGGACCGCTGACGCCCGGGGATCTTCCGGTGGATAACCACGAGTTGATCGCCTTATGCGCGCCGCGGCCGGTATTTATCGGCGGCGGCTCCAGCGTGGGAGACGGATATGCCGACCCCAGTGGGGACGCGTGGGCGGATGCAAGAGGAATGTTCCTGGCGGAAGTTGGCGCCGGGCCGGTCTACCGGTTGCTGGGAAGGAAGGATCTGGGGACGACCGAGTTCCCGCCTATGGGTACGGCGCTGACTGAGGGCGATCTGGGCTTCCGGCAGCACTCCTTGGGGCACACGCCGGCGCCGAACTGGCCTGCCTTCCTCGACTTTGCCAGCCGGTATCTGCATGCTCCGGTGGCGGCGGCTGCTTCCAGCGCGCAAAGCATTGACGGGGGGGTGCCTGCGCCTTAGGCTCAAAGCATGGAATTCAAGGTAAGCGAGCTGGAGCGGGAACCGATTGAATTCGACCTGGAACTGGCTCCGGGAGCGGTGGATTTTGGCGAAGAGGCCGTGCAGACCGGGCCGCTGGCCGCGGCCGGGCGGGCCGAGGTGCTGCACGAGCACCGCGGTCCCAGGAATATTGTGGCCGACATCCGGCTGAAGGGGCGGTTTGCAGGGAGTTTTGAGGTTCCTTGCGCGCGCTGCGTGGAGCCGGTGAAGATTCCGCTGGCGGCCGAATTCGACCTGATCTTCCGGCCCGCGGGAGCGGACGCCGAAGCGCCGGAACGGTCCATTACAGCGCCGGAGACGGAAATCGGTTATTATCAAAAGGACAGTCTGTGGCTTGAAGATGTGCTGCGGGAGCAGGTACTTTTGTCTCTGCCGGTCAGGACGCTGTGCAAGCCGGACTGCAAGGGACTTTGCCCGCGCTGCGGTGAGAACCGCAACAGCCAGGCGTGCTCCTGCGAAGAGGGTCCAAGCGACCCCCGCTGGGAAGCATTGGCTGGGCTCCGCGGCCGGATCAAGTCCTGAGAGATCATCCCCAGAGAACCTCAGGATCAATTGAGGGTGCTCCACCGAAGCCGGAAGGCTGCAAGGGGTTTTGCGTCCTGGGGGCGGTCTGAAGCCGGCCGGGAGTTGAAGCGGGCTTCAGACACGAAAGGAATTCTTGTCATGGCCAATCCGAAGAGGCGCCACTCAACGCGCCGCACCGCACTACGCCGCAGCCACGACTTTCTGACCGCCCTGGGGCTGTCGGAGTGCCCCAACTGTCACGAGAAGAAGCTGCCCCATCGCGCCTGCCCCAAGTGCGGAGCGTACAAGGGCCGCGCCGTTCTGGACATTAAAGAAGCGGCCAAGTAAACTCCAGAGCCTATGCTCATTGATATTGCGCTTGACGCCGTAGGCACCGACAAAGCTCCCGAGCCTGAGATTCGGGGGGCGATCCTCGCCTGCCGCTCCCTGCCTGTGCGGGTTCACCTGGTGGGGCCCGAGACGGAGTTGCGCGACCTTCTGGACGAGCATCTTGAAAACGAGGATCTGCCCATCGTCATCCACCATGCCTCGGAACGGATCGGCATGGACGAGAAGGCAGTGCAGGCGGTGCGCACCAAGAAGGACAGCTCCATTCGCGTGGGGCTGAAGCTGGTGCGCGACGGCAAGGCGGCCGGCTTTGTAACCGCGGGCAACACCGGAGCGGCCATGGCCACGGCCAAGATGGTTCTGGGCGCCCTGCCCGGCGTGGATCGTCCAGCTTTGGCTACCCCCATGCCCAGCTCGACGGGGAATCCGTGCGTGCTGCTGGACGTGGGCGCCAATGTGGATTGCAAGGCGCACAACCTGGCGCAGTTTGCCGTGATGGGCGAGATGTATGCCCGCAGCGTGCTCAAGATCAACGAGCCGCGGGTGGGGTTGCTGTCGATCGGCGAGGAAGAGACCAAAGGCAACGATCTGACCCGCGAGGCCTTTCCTCTGCTCAAGGCGCTTCCCATCCGCTTCATCGGCAACGTGGAGGGCCGCGACATCTTCAGCGGCTTGGCCGACGTGATCGTCTGCGATGGCTTTGTGGGCAACGTGGCGCTGAAGACCAGCGAGGGAGTGGGCCGCTTTGTGCGCGACGTGCTGCGCGAGTCGCTCACCCGCACGGTCACCGCGCAGGTGGGCGCGCTGCTGTCGCGGCGGGCCTTCAACGACTTCCGCCGCCGCCTGGATTACAGAGAGTACGGCGGAGCGCCGCTGCTGGGGGTTCGCGGAGTGTGCATCATCGGCCACGGCTCCTCGAACGACCGCGCCCTCTTCAACGGAATTCGCGTGGCTTACGAGTTTGCCAAGGCGGGCACCATCGAGCGCATCGAACAGGAGTTTGCCAGCCGTCCGCAGCGGGTCGCCGCAGACGGTGAGACCAGCACCGATGCGACGATTCACTAGGGCCTGATGCCTGCCGATTCCAGCCATCTTCTCCCGTTTGACCCTGCGGTCGTGGACCTGTTGGCCTGCCCGGCCTGCCTGGGCGGTCTTCGGCTCGAGGAGGGAAAACTGGTTTGCGCGGAGTGCGGGCGGGTATATCCGATTGTGGATGGGATTCCGGTGCTGATTGCCGGACGGGCTGAGGAAAGCAATTTCTCAAAATGATTCGATACGGATTCCTGGAAAGGATGCCCTGTAGAGTCTTCCATCCAGAGTGAGCAACGTATAACCGCGAACCACGGCCTGCGCTCCGATCAGGAAGTCCGTCAGAATGCGGCGGGGCAACTCGCCTGTTTTGTCGAGCCTGCGTTGCACATAACTTTGATAGCCAACCCCGGCAGCCCTCCAGACAGATTCCTCAAAGCGCCAGTCAACTTCAATGCCGCCGCAACGAAAGAATTCGTCAAGAATCAGCTGAGTTCGTGACGGCAGGCCGAGCAATTCCGCATAGACCGGACCTGAAACCACGAGCCGTCCCGATTTCCTGAACTTGTTGATTGCCGATTGCGCGCGATCACAGAATTCCAACTCCTGATTCAGCGCGGAGACGATGAGGTTTGTATCAAGAGATACTGTCGTCATACTCGTCGTAGCCTCGCAGTTCACGCATATAAGCCATTACGCCTTCCCGTCCTGGACCTATGCCAGGAATGCCGATTCCACGCCATTTTTCAAAGGGGTTTTCGTCGGCGTCCTGCACCACGCGAACGCCGTATTCCTGCTGCTCGAAACGGATGTGATCGCCGGGCTTGACCCCCAGGGATCTGCGAATCTCTACAGGAACGGTAATCTGTCCCTTGCTGGTGATCTTGGCGCGGAAGAATGGCGCCGGTACGGGTTTAGCTCTAGCAGGCATGGCCGAAGGCTCCTTACCTGCTCCAGTATACTCCTTACTTTCTATTTGAACAGACTACAGACAGCAATGGCGGGATTCCTTATCGCCGGTGATAGAACGGCAGCACGATCATCATGGCTAAGCCAATGGCCGCGGCCAGGGCAAGCGCGATCAGGCTGTAGAGCAGCGTGAGGCTGGGACCCTGGGAGGGCGAGTCCTGCGATTCATTGCCGGGGCCGGCCGGCGGGCGCTCAAGATCACTCATCTCTGAGCGCCTCGACGGGGTCCAACTGGGCGGCGCGGGTGGCGGGCATGGTGCCGAAGAATACTCCCACTGACGTGGCCGCGGCCAGGGCGATGGCGACAGACCAGCCGGAGATGGGCAGGTCAAAGTTGGTGAACATGCGGAAGGACAACGGCACGGCGAGCCCCACAAGCGTGCCGACTATCCCGCCGACCAGCGAGATGATGACCGCCTCGGCCAGAAACTGGAGTTTGATCTCACGGTTAGTGGCGCCCAGCGCCTTGCGGATGCCGATCTCGCGGGTGCGGGAGCGCACGTTGGCCAGCATGATGTTCATGATGCCCACGCCGCCCACCGCCAGGGTGACGGTGGCCACCAGCACCAGGATCGCAGTCAGAGCCGTGGTAATCTTGTCGGCCATGGCGAGCAACTCCCTGAGCGTTTGCGCCTGGTAGACCGAGTCGGGCCGGTGGCGCGCATGGATGACGCGAACGATCTCTTTTGCGGCTTCAGGTACCTCGTCCATGCTGCGCATGGAAAAGTAAATCTGATTTACGGCGTCGGTTCCCGTGAAGTAGCGCGCCACAGAAAAGGGAATCAGGATGGTCTGATCCTGGATCTCCGATTCGCCAAAGTCTTCCACGCTCTCTCTGAAGACGCCGATGATGGTAAAGGGGATGCCGCTGATCTCGAAGTTCTGGCCGACGGCCGCGTCATAGCTGCCGAACCGTTCGCGGGCGAAGTGTTCAGTAACCACGGCGCACTTGATATGGGCCGCTTCATCGTTTTCGTCGAAGAAGCGGCCCACGGGCACCAGCAGGTTGCGGATGTTCTGGTATTGCGGGCTTACGCCCAGCACCAGCGTGTCCTTGACTACGCCTCCGCCAAAGCTGATGCGGTCGTGCATTCCCAGCACGGGCGAGGAGTAGAGGACGCCAGGCACCTGCGCATCCACGGCCTTCTCGTCGTCGCGGGTGAGGTAGTCGTTGTAAAGTACTCGCTCCGTGTTTGTAGCGCCGCCACCGGCATATTCCAGCTCGACCGAATTGGTCTCGACCTTCTGGATCTCCTCCATGATGTATTTCTTGCCGGTCAGGCCGATGGTGACCACCAGGATGACCGAAGCTGTTCCGATGACCATGCCCAGCGCGGTGAGGGCAAAGCGCATCTTGCTCAAGCGGAAATTGTCCACAGCCAGCTTGAGAATCTCGCTCAGCAGCATGGTGCGGCGGGCGCTCAGGAGCGTCTGTTGGAAGTCGGTATGGCGGGACTGTTCGATCGGATTCATCTAGTTCTTCTATAGTAACGTCCTTCAGATGCCTCAGCGCACACCCACTCGTGTTCTCTGAGCCAGGCAGGCGGGCAATCCAGGTCCGGCGCACGCAATCGCGGCGTCTCAATCAAGGGGCGAAACTTCAGCCCCGCAGTCGAAGGCCGGAATCGAATGGACGGTTGCCGCCGGCGTCAATTCCTGGGCGCTTCACCCGGCGTGCATTTCAAGGAGTCCTTGCGAGCCCAACTGGTCACCAGAACGGGAGTGCCTTGCATGCAGTAGGTCATGCCCTCGAACGGCACAGCGGTAAATTCGATCCCGTCACCAATCGCGGGCCGCGGATCCTTTATCAACACGTTATAGAGCTTGCCGCTCTTCACATCCTTCACTACCAGGCATTGCATCTCGACACCCGGCTGCACGCAGCCCTCTGCGCGCACTTGGTTGGAATCCGGCGCGGGACCTGCACCTGCTGAACCAGCGGCTGCCGCAAGCACCGTTGCCGCCACTGCAAAAACCGCTCGTTTCATGGGCGTTCTCCTTTGCGGGTGAATCATTTCCGGCTGCAAGCTATTTATTTGCAGTTGGATCAAAAAAAGTAGCTCTCCAGGAATACCCCCCAATATCTCAGCCGAAATCGCGTTCAAGGGAAAAACCGGCTTCCGCGAACCACGTTGTCTGTTTGCATTCTAAGCTCCCACAGCGCGCCGATGGGTTCCGGATCACCTCAACCACTGGCACTTCGACCAGGGATTATTAAGCATCCTGGCGATTGGCCTGGCGGGCCTGACGGTATTGTCTGCGGACTGTCGGGGAAAGTCCGATTGGAGTTAACATAGAAGCTGCGCCAGGTCGAGGAACGAAAGCGTGACCGGGGATGGACGATCAAGGTGAGCGCTTTGGGCATGAACAAGTTATGGCCGGATGCACGCTCCGCATTGGACGGCATTGTGCGGGACGGAATGTTGCTGCGATCGGCGGTTTCGGCCTGTGCGGCATTCCCGAGGCTCTGATTCTTGCCTTGCGCGACACAGGCGTGCGCAACCTGACCATCGCCAGTAACAACGCCGGCGTGGATGACTGGGGCCTTGGATTGCTGCTCTGGAACCACCAGATCAGCAAGATGATCTCGAGTTATGTTGGCGAAAACATCGAGTTTGAGCGCCAGTTTCTTGCCGGCGAGTTGGAGGTGGAATTCTGCCCCCAGGGTACGCTTGCCGAACGCATGAGGGCGGGAGGCGCAGGAATTCCCGGCTTCTATACGCGAACAGGCATCGGCACCGTGGTGGCCGAGGGGAAAGAGCAAAAGGAGTTTGACGGGGTAACGTACATCCTGGAACGCGGCATTCGCGCCGATGTGTCCCTGGTGAAAGCCTGGAAGGCCGACCTGCACGGCAACCTCGTCTATCGCCGCACCGCGCGCAACTTCAATCCCCACGCGGCCGCCTGCGGCAAGCTCACCGTGGCCGAAGCGGAGATCGTAGTCCAGCCGGGCGAACTCGATCCGGATGAGGTTCACACGCCGGGAGTCTACGTTCACAGGCTCGTGCACAATCCCCATCCTGAAAAGCGCATTGAGAAGAGAACCACTCGCGAGGAGTAAGCCCGTGGCATGGACTCGTCAACAGATGGCCGATCGCGCCGCCAGGGAGTTGCAGGACGGCTTTTACGTCAACCTGGGCATCGGCATTCCCACCCTGGTTGCCAACTACATTCCCGCGGGCATGACAGTGGTCCTGCAGTCGGAGAACGGGCTGCTGGGCATGGGGCCGTTTCCGCGCCAAGCGGAGGTGGATGCCGATCTGATCAACGCGGGCAAGGAGACTGTGACCCTGGTTCCGGGCGCTTCGATTTTTTCGAGCGCCGACTCCTTCGCCATGATTCGCGGAGGACACATCGATCTGGCCATACTCGGCGCCATGCAGGTCTCCGAGCGCGGCGACCTGGCCAACTGGATGATTCCGGGCAAGCGGGTGAAAGGGATGGGCGGAGCCATGGACATTGTCTCCGGCGTCCGGCGCGTCGTCGTCCTGATGGAGCATACAGCCCCGGACGGTGGCGCCAAGCTGCTGCGCAATTGCACCCTGCCGCTCACTGGAACCGGAGTCGTCCATCGCGTGATCACCGATCTATGCGTGGCCGATATAACCCCTGCGGGCTTTGAAGTGATCGAACTGGCGGAGGGCGTCACGCGGCGGCAGGTTGAGGAGCGGACAGAGGCATCGCTACGCTTCAGAAAGACTGCTGTCTAGCCTGGCAATCATTTCAGCCAAACAGGCTTCCGCTTTTCCAGAAACGCCGCAACCCCTTCGCGAAAATCCGCCGTCTCCCTTGTCTGCGCACTGATTGCGATCGCCTCGGCAATAGCAGCATCCAGCCACGCCCTATTCTGCGCCGCCGTCAGCCGCTTGGTGGCTCGCAGGGACTGCGGACTGTTTGCGATTAAAACCTCCGCCAGCGCCTGTACCCGTTGCGCGAGTTCCTCCGGCGGCACAATCTCATTCACCAGCCCCAGCCGCCAGGCCTCCGCCGCATCGAAGAGCCGGCCGGTCAACAGCAGGTCCCGGCTCCGCTTGTCTCCGATCTGCAAAGCAAGATAGGCCGACACCAGCGCGGGCACAAAGCCGATCCGTGCCTTAGTGAAGCCGAACTTCGCCGCCGGCGTCGCCAGCGTAAAGTCGCAAATCATGGCCAATCCCGTTCCGCCTGCAATTGCCGCGCCATCGACCGCCGCGATGGCCGGCATGGGCAGTTCATACAGCGTGCGGAAGAGCCGGGCGATCCGCTCCGCATCAGCACGGTATTCGGCAGCACTCTTTTCTTGCATGGCCTGCAATGCCGATAAATCCAGGCCGGAACAAAACGCTTCTCCCGCCCCGGCCAGCACCAGCACCCGGCAACCGCCGCCGGCGGCGTCTTCCATCGCCGCGATCAACTCATCCTGCATCTCGGGAGTCATCGCGTTGCGCCGCTCGGGCCGATGGAGCGTAATCGTCCTTATCGAAGCGCGCTCCGCAACCACAATCGTCTTGTAGTTCAATCTTTCCTCCCACCCGGCAGTCCGGCCACGTATTCTGCGCGCAAGAATCGCCGCTACTTCACAGGAGTTCCACAGTTGGCGGCAATCTCCGCGCTGGCGCGGATCAATTCATTGAGAGGCCCAAGCTTCGGCAGCGTCGCGCCGCACTCCGTCAACGCCGCTATCAATGTTTCCGTGGCAAGATTCCCCACCAGCGCGTCCTGCGCGAAAGGGCATCCGCCCAGCCCGCCGATGGCCGCATCAAACCGTCTGCAACCCGCCGCAAAGGCCGCGCGAACCAGCGCCCCCGCTTGGTCCTGCCGCGCATGCAGGTGCACGCCCAGTTCGATCCCGCGATGCGTTCCAAGCACAGTCTCCACCGTCTCCGCGATTTGTTTCGGCGTCGCCAGCCCCACTGTATCCGCAAGCGAGATCTGCGTCACTCCGGCGCCGATCAGCAAAGCGCACGCATCCGCCACTGCGCCGATGCTCCAGGCTTCGCCATACGGATTTCCGAAGGCCATCGAGAGGTACGCCACCACATTCAACTCCGCAACGTGAGCCTTTGCGATGACCGTCCGCAGCGCGGCAAGCGATTCCTTTGGCGTTTGATTCTGATTGCGGTGGAGAAACCCGGCGGATATTGAGTAAGGAAAACCAAGCGTGTGAACCGCGCCTGTGCAGATGGCCCGTTCCGCGCCCCTTTCATTCACCACAATTCCGATGATCTCCACGTTTTTCTGCGGCCCAAGAAGTTCGAGCACCCGTTCCGAGTCCGCCATCTGCGGAACCGCCGCGGGCGAGACAAAGCTCACCGCGTCGATATGCGTGAAGCCCGCATCGATCAACCTGCGCAGATAGCCGGCCTTCGCCTCCGGCGCAATCTGTTCCGGCAGCCCCTGCCAGGCATCGCGCGGGCATTCCACGATCTTGACCATATCGCCCATGCGTTATTCGTCTCCATCCATTCTTTTCTCTCGATTCAAGCGCGCCCGCCAGTATCGGCTAGTTACCCACGTGACGGGTGGACCTTGAGAATCTCTCTGGCGATGATCATGCGTTGAATCTCGCTGGTGCCCTCGCCGATGGTGCACAGCTTTACGTCGCGGTAAAACTTCTCCACCGGGTAATCCTTGATGAAGCCGTAGCCGCCAAACAACTGCACCGCCTCATCGCAGATGCGCACTGCCACTTCGCTCGAGAACAGCTTGGCCATTGACGATTCGCGCGTTACCTTGCGGCCCGCATCCTTCAGCACCGCGGCCCGCTGCGTCAGCAGCCGCGCCGCATCCAGTTCCGTGGCCATATCCGCCAGCTTCCATTGAATGCCCTGAAACTCGGCGATCGCTTTTCCGAACTGCCGCCGCTCCTTTACATACTTCAACGCCGCATCCAGCGCGCCGCGCGCAATGCCCAGTGACAGCGCCGCAATCGAGATTCTGCCGCCGTCCAGCACCCGCATCGCGTCAATGAACCCCTCGCCTTCTGCTCCCAGCAGGTTTTCCGCCGGTATCTCGCAGTCCTCGAAGATCAGCTCGCTGGTATCGCTGGCCCGCAAGCCAAGCTTGTTCTCTTTCTTGCCGGCCCTGAAGCCCGTGGTGCCTTTCTCGACCGCAAAGGCCGACAATCCATGCGTCCCCTTGTTCTTGTCGGTCACCGCGATCACCACCGCAACATCGGCATAGCGCCCATTGGTGATGAAGGTTTTGTTGCCGTTCAGCACATAGCGGTCGCTCTTCTTCACCGCGGTGGTGCGCGCGCTGCTCGCATCCGAGCCTGAGCCGGGCTCAGTCAGCCCCCACGCCGCCAGCCACTCGCCGCTCGCCAGCCGCGGAACATACTTCCGTTTTTGCGCCTCGTTGCCGGCCAGGAAGATATGATTTGTCCCCAGCGAGTTATGTGCCGCCACCGTGATTCCCAGCGACCCGTCCACGGCCGAGAGCTCCTCGATGGCCAGCACATAGTCCACATAGCCCAGCCCCGCGCCGCCATACTCCGGGGGAAAGATCACGCCCAGTAGTCCCATCGCGCCCAGCTTCTTTACTGCCTCCATGGGAAATTCGCTCGCCTCGTCCCACGCCGCCACATGGGGCGCAATCTCCCGCGCCGCAAACTCCCGTATCTCCCGGCGCAGATGTTCCTGCTCTTCCGTCAGCACGAACGGATACAAAGTCGCAACCGGCTGCAATTCAAGTTTCATCTTCAGGCTCCTTCGCGGGGAAATTCGAATGCCGGGTTCTCTTGCTTTAGGGTTCGATGCCGTCGATTCCGGCGCGGATCGAGCGGCAACCTACAAAAAAACTTCATCAGGTTTGCAATACTCCGGGGTTGAAGCGGGGAAGATCGGGATTCAGTGCGCAAGCCTCCAGCGCGGCGATCAGCGCCTCTCTGGTTCGGGCCGGATCGATGATCGCGTCGATCCAAAGCCGCGCCGCTCCGTAGCGCGGATCGGCCTGCGCGTCGTAGGTGGCGCGAATCTCGTCGTAGAGAGCCGTTTTTTCCGCCTCCGACAACACCTTGCCGCCGCGCTCCATCTGCCGCGCGCGCACCTCGGCCAGCGTACTTGCCGCCGAAGCCCCGCTCATCACCGCGTAGCGCGCCGTGGGCCACGCAAACAGAAAGCGCGGATCATAGGCCTTTCCGCACATCGCGTAGTGCCCTGCGCCAAAACTTCCGCCTACAATCACCGTGATCTTCGGCACCACGCTGGTGCTCACCGCCGAGACCATCTTCGCACCGGCGCGAATGATTCCCGACCACTCCGCCTCCTTGCCCACCATGAATCCATTTACATCGTGCAGAAACACCAGCGGCACCAGATTCTGATTGCAGTCCATGATGAAGCGCGCCGCCTTCTGCGCGCTCTCCGTGTAGATCACGCCGCCGACCTCCATCTGCGTCATCCCCGCCGACGGCCCCATGGCCACCGTCTGGTTTTGGTTGATCTTCTGGTTGGCCACAATGCCCACGGCCCGCCCGCCAATCCACGCGTACCCGCACAGCACCGTGCGGCCAAACTCCTCCTTGTACTCATCGAACTCGCTGCGGTCCACAATGCGCGCAATTACCTCGCGCATGTCGTACACGTTGCTTGCCCCCGGCTCCGGATTCAGCAATCCATACACATCCTCCGCGGCAAATTTGGGCGCATCCCGCAGCGCATCGAACTCCCGGCGGCGAAAGACCTCTGCCGCGGGAACCGTTCCCGGCCGCTCGCCCATCTTGGCCACCAGTGACCGCAGCCGCGCCAGGCACAGGTGGTCGTTCGGCTCCTTGAAGTCAACCGTCCCCGAGATCGCCGCATGCATCGCCGCGCCGCCCAGCTCCTCCGCTCCTGTTTTCTGTCCGATCGCCGCCTGCACCAGCGACGGCCCGGCCAGAAATAATCCCGACCCCTCGGTCATCAGCACCGTATCTGTCATCACCGGCAGATACGCACCGCCCGCTACGCACATGCCCATGATGGCCGTGATCTGCGGAATGCCCAGCGAACTCATCACCGCGTTGTTGCGGAAGATTCGCCCAAAATCGTCCGTATCCGGAAACACGTCCTCCTGCAAGGGCAGAAAGACGCCGGACGAATCCACCAGGTAGAGCGTAGGAATGCGGTTTTCCATGGCGATGGTCTGCGCTCGCAGCACCTTCTTCGCGGTCATGGGGAAAAATGCGCCGGCCTTCACGGTTGCGTCGTTAGCCACGATCATGCACAACCGCCCGCTCACGCGTCCCAGTCCCGTCACCACGCCGGCGCTGGGCGCGCCGCCATACTCGGCATACATTCCGTGCGCAGCCCACAGCCCCAGCTCAACGAACTCCGTTCCTTCGTCCAGCAGGAGCTTGAGCCGCTCTCTTGCCGTCAGCCGTCCTTTGGCGTGTTGCGCGTCGGCTGCCTTGGCCCCCCCGCCCAGCCGAATCGAGTGCTCTTCAGCGTGCAGCGCCGCCATCAACTGGAGAAGCGCCTTGCGGTTCGCCTTCATTCGCGCCGTCTGCGGATCGAGCGCCGACCGCAATTCGTTGTCGAGTTTGAGATCCTCCGCCATTCCACCACCCGTGGTGCTCGCAGACTACAGCATCCTCGCTATCGAAGTCATATCTTTCCGCACGCCGGCTCGTTTCCAATCACCGTTCCCGTGCATTCTCCGAATCCGATTCTTGGCAGGCCCGCCCGGTGGCAATAGGCGCGAAAGGTGACCTGATCGCCGTCTTCAAGGAATCTTCGTGACTCCCCGCCGGGCAGACGGATGGCTTCCGCGCCGTTCTGTTTTTCAAGGAGACAGCCTTCCGATCCTTCCTCGGGACCGGAGACTGTGCCGGTGGCAAGCAAATCGCCGGGGCGCAGATTACAGCCGTTGCCGGCGTGATGCGTGACAAGTTGCGCAATAGTCCAATACAGGTCGCGCAGATTGCCTTTGCTCAGCAGCATGGGCGCTGTGCCTGTCTGCCGCATCTGCTTTGACTGAAGATAAACTTCGAGAGTTAGATCGATTCCGCCTGTTTCTGCCGACGGAGAGCACAAATAGTTAAGCGGCGCCGGGTCGCCTGGGGGACGCGTGAAGGCGGGAACGCGATAGGGAGCGAGTGCCTCCAACGGAACGATCCATGGAGAGATGGTGGTGGCGAAGTTCTTTGCCAGGAATGGACCCAGAGGCTGATATTCCCAGGACTGAATGTCGCGCGCGGACCAGTCGTTCATGAGGCACAGTCCGAAGATATGGTTTTCAGCCTCGGCGATGGGGATGCTATGCCCAAGTTGATTGCCCGGGCCTACAAAGAGGCCCACCTCCAACTCGTAATCCAACGCCTGCGTCGGACGGAAGACCGGCTCGTCCGTCTGGGACTTTGTCTGCCCGCAGGGCCTGCGAATCTCCTGCCCGCTGACCACGATGGATGAGGCGCGGCCATGATAGCCGATGGGAATGTACTTGTAGTTGAGCAGAAGAGGATTGTCCGGACGGAATCGCTTGCCCACCCGAGTGGCGTGATAGATGGAGGCGTAGAAATCCGTATAGTCGCCGATGCGCGCGGGGAGCTGCATGACTGCCTCGCGCATGGGCACCAGAAGCGGCTCTAAGCGCTTTTGCGTCTTGCTGTCTGCCTGTTCTTCGCCGAGAAGCACAATGAGCTGCTGGCGCAGCGCGGTCCAGGCTGCAAGGCCAAGCGACATCAGGGGATTGAGCAGTTCGGAACTACAAGCGACGGCAATCTCCTCGGGCAGTGCGGCCAGCAAGCCTTGTTGCGCGCAGGCCTTGAGATCGAGAATCCGGTCGCCGATGGCGACGCCGATTCGCGCGCGCTCTTCGTGGCGGAAGACGCCATAGGGAAGGTTCTGCAGGGGAAAATCCGTTTGTGGATCGTTGGCGGAGAGAACCCAACTTTTCAGAGCCATCCCAGCACCTCCAGGTCGTGCACCGGTTCTTCAAATGAGCAGGAACCAAAGCTGATGAAGAATTGCTGCCGGACCGTTCGCAGTTGCTCGGCGGTCCAACGGCTGGAACGCCAGCCGATGACGGCGGGCGTAACTTGCCACGCGCCGGGGTCCTCTTCATTGAGCGCCAATTTTGCGTCGCTGGCCTCTCCTCCGAAGTGCAGCAGGGCCGCTGCGCACGCGAGATTGATGAAACCGTGCATCGTTCCTGCGGGGCCGTCGGTCTCATTGGTGAGCGGGTGGCGTGAGCGGACGGGATGATGCAATCCCGCGGTTGCTTTGAACGGTATGCGACGATCGGCGATAGCTTTCAACATATTGGCAGTTACCTGAGTGGAAGGGAATGCTTCAGCGGCGAGTCCGCCCATGCGCAGTTTGATGCGCGCCCCGGCAGCCGAGATGGCCGCAAATAGATCTGAATTGCGAAAAACGATAGGCACCTCAAAGTATGCGGTCAAGCCGGCGGGGATACGCTTGCCGATGCGCTCGATCGCAGACGGCCAATCGGTTTTGATCTCCACCGCTTCGATAGGAAAGCCGTCGTCGAGGAACCGTTGCAGGTTCTCCGATACCGTCTCCGGTAAGGCGATGACGCTCAGACGCAAGCCGCGCATCGAATCGCCGGCAGCCTCGCGAAGCTCAGGAAGCCGATTCATATCCACAAGGAAACGGCCCAGTGCAGGCGCGTGTTTGCTGCGCGCATAGCAGCAATAGTTTCTCAAGGCGGAGTGCATATCGAGGCCGGCGGGCGGGTACAACCCTGCATAGTCGATCAAACCCGCGAGCAAGCTGTCGATCGCTTTCATCCGTTCTTCGACCCTGCAATCGCTTCGGCCGCGAAGCGCTTCTTCAGCCCCTGCCAGCATTCGAAATATTCGTGCTGCAGGATGCGTGTGTTCATTGCAAACTCAGTGGGGCGCACCACAAGTTGCGTTTCGAACATGAAGGCCAGAGTATCCCCTAAATACTGCGGTTTCAACTCGGCGCTGCGGGCGCGCTCGAAGGTCTCGGCATCCGGGCCATGACCGGCCATGCAGTTGTGAAGGCTCGCTCCGCCAGGAACAAATCCCTCGGCCTTGGCGTCGTAGGCGCCAAAGACCAGGCCCATGAATTCATTCATCAGGTTGCGGTGAAACCAGGGAGGACGAAAGCTGTGTTCGGCCACCAGCCAGCGCGGAGGAAAGATGGCAAAGTCGCAGTTGGCCGTTCCGGCAATGACTGAGGGCGAACTCAAAACGGTGTAGATCGACGGGTCAGGATGGTCAAACGATACGGTGTTGATGCAGTTGAAGAGCGCCAGGTCGTACTGGTAGGGCGTATAGTTGCCGTGCCATGCGACCACGTCCAGGGGCGAGTGGTCGATGACCGCGGACCAGAGCCGTCCCATAAATTTGGTCACAATTCGAAAATCTCCATCACGATCTTCAAAGGCTGCTGTCGGAGCTTTGAAATCGCGCGGATTCGCCAATCCGTTTGCGCCGATGGGACCGAGCTCGGGCAGCCGGAACGGTTGACCATAGTTTTCGCAGATATATCCGCGGGCTTGTTTGTGCAGCAATACGACGCGAAATTTGACCCCGCGCGGCATCACGCAAATCTCGCCGGGAGCGGCCTCGAGGATGCCCAACTCGGTGTGGAAGCGCAGCGCTCCCATTTGCGGCACGATGAGCAATTCTCCATCGGCATTCGCAAAAAAACGGTCCTGCATGGAGGAATTCGCGGCGTAAAGATGGATGGCGATCCCGGTCTGCATCGCCGGGTCGCCATTGCCGGCCAGCGTGACGATGCCGTCGAGGAAATCCGCCGCCATTTCGGGCAGGGGCAGCGGATCCCAGCGAAGTTGATTCGGCGTGGTGGGCGTCTCGGTAAACGGCCCGCTGCGGAGCAAGCCAGCCGGGATCTCTTCATAGGGCCGATGCGTCACCGAGGGCCGGATGCGGTAGGTCCAGGTGCGGCGGTTCACCGCTCGCGGCGCGGTAAATGCCGTGCCGCTGAACTGCTCGGTATACAGGCCGAGGGGATGCGTCTGCGGCGCATTCTGCCCCTTCGGCAGCGCTCCCCGCACCGCCTCGGTAGCGAATTCGTTGCCGAAGCCGGTCTGGTACGAAATCTCACCTGACATACAGGACGCCTTTCACAAGCGGCCGCACTCAGCGCGCCGTTCCGCCTCGTGCATGGCCTCGTAGATCTGATCGAAACTGCTCACGGCAAACAGCAATTTGTGCAACTCGTCCACCTTCACCGGCGTGTTTACCACCTCATCCAGCGTGAAATCGTGGATGGCGCAATGGCCTTCCATCACATTCCGGCATTCGCCGTGCGAACTGATCAGCCCGCTGCCGTAAACCTTGATCCCGTCCCGCTGCCGGATCACTCCGAACTCCACCGTATACCAGAAAAGCCGGCCCAGCTTCTCCAGCACTCCGGCATCCGCGATGGAAGCGCAGACGCGCCCGTAGTAGGCGAGGAAATCGGCAAAGACCGCGTGCGCGTGCATGGGCACATGCCCAAAGACATCGTGAAAGATATCCGGCTCGGGCGTATACTCCAGCGATTCTCTGTTGCGCAACCAGGTGGTGGTGGGAAAACGGCGCGCTGCCAGCATCTCAAAAAACGCCGGCGCGGGCATAAAACCGCTCACCGGCGTGGTATGCCAGCCGGTTCGAGGTTCCAGGAGCGCGCTGATAACCTCCAGATTGGGCAGGCGGTCCGGTTCCAGGCCAATGATCGCATAGCCTTCCAGGTACTCACGCGCCGCGTGCTTTTCCAGCTCCGGAAACGCTCGCCCCACCAGCTCGGCCCAAACGCCGTGCTGTTCCTGGCTATAGGCCGCGTAATCCTGATGGATGATATAGGGCGCGGCTGCTGAAAGTATTGCAGTTTCCATGACCTCTCTCCCTGCCCTAGAGATTGCCGCGAGCCTGTTGCTCCCGTTCGATGGCTTCAAACAGCGCCTTGAAATTGCCCTTGCCGAAGCTGCGGCTGCCCTTGCGCTGAATAATCTCAAAGAACAGCGTGGGGCGGTCTTCCACCGGGCGAGTGAAGACCTGCAGCATGTACCCCTCGTCGTCCCGGTCCACCAGGATGCCCAGCTTTTCCAGTTCTTCCACGGGCTCATCGATCTTTCCCACCCGGCCCTGCAGTTCGGTGTAGTAGGTGTGCGGAACGCGCAGGAACTCGATGCCCTGATCGCGCAGTTTGTTGACCGTGTGCAGGATGTCGTTGCTGGCCAGCGCGATGTGCTGCACGCCGGGGCCGCGGTAGTAATCCAGATACTCTTCCACCTGCGATTTCTTTTTGCCCTCGGCCGGCTCGTTGATGGGGAACTTCACTCGTCCGTTGCCGTTGGCCATCACCTTCGACATGAGCGCTGAATACGTGGTGGAGATATCCTTGTCGTCGAAGTGCTGGTAGAGCGAGAACCCCATCACGTTCGAGTAGAATTCCACCCACGCGTTCATCTCGTTCCAGCCCACATTGCCCACCATGTGATCGATGTGCAGCAGGCCGGTGGGACGGGCGATCGGGTCGTTGCCGATGTCCCGGAAGCCGGGCAGAAACACGCCCCGGTAGTCGCCGCGCTCGACGAAGGTGTGAATGGTGTCGCCATAGGCTTGAATGCTTGCCAGGACGGCCGTGCCCTGCTGGTCCGAAAGCACGTAGGGCTCGGCAACACTGCTGGCTCCGCGGCTGGTCGTCTCCTTCCAGGCGCGCCGCGCGTCGTCCACCCACAGCGCGATGGCGCGCACCCCGTCTCCGTGACGGGCAGTGTGCTCCGCAATCGCGTTGCCGCTGCTCAGGGCGGTGGTCAGCACAAAGCGGATCTTAGCCTGCTGCACCACATAGGATGCGCGATCCCGCAAGCCGGTCTCGGGTCCGGCATAGGCCACCAGCGACATGCCCATGGCAGCCCGGTAAAAATACGCCGCCTGGCGAGCATTTCCCACGTAGAACTCCACGTGATCGGTGCCTTTTAAGGGCAGAAAATCCGCGCCTGCAGGGTGCGTGGCGGCGGCGGGAGCAGTCATAACCTGGCTGGAAGCTGAACGGGGGAATGCGTTCATGCCGACCTTCCTCGCCGGAGATCGCGTCAAAGGCCTGCGGCCAACGCGCTCCAGCTTTGCCCTAGCATAGACCCGCCCGCCAGGAGAGAGAATAGAGATTGATAAGAGTGGGACTATCGCCGCTTAACAGGATTAAGCATAATAGACCTGGTACTTAAGGAGTGCAGGCGCATGGCCCACCGGACAGTTCCCAACTCCCTCCAACTCGATACGGTTGCCTGGAAGATTCTGGAAGCCCTGCAACACAATGCCCGGAGGTCCTTTGCGGAGATCGGCCGGCAGATTGGCCTGTCGACGCCGGCAGTTGCGGAGCGCGTTCACCGCCTTGAAGAAGCCGGCATCATTACCGGCTACCATGCCGCGTTGGACATTGCCAAAATCGGCGTCCCCATCCGCGTTCTGGTGCGCCTCACCATCCCCGGCGGCGATTTGCAGGTCAGCCGCACGGTGGCTGCGATCAAAGACCTCACGGAGATCAGTCGGTGCCATCGCATCACCGGCGATGAATCCTTTGTGATCGAGGCCAATGTGGTCTCCATCCGCCACATGGAAGCCCTCATTGACAAGCTTTCGGCCCTCGGCGCCACGTCAACCTCGACGGTGCTCTCTTCGCCGGTTCAACGGCGGGAGTATTATGCCAGACAGATCGAGGCCTTCGGCAGGTACATCTAGTTTCGAAGGATTGTGGACTACTCCGAAAAGATAGCTAAAATACTGAAATGCCTGACTACCGGGTTCAATGCATTGGCGCGGCTGAAGGTACAAGGGTAAACAACACGGCATTTGGTAGTTGCCTGCCGGACAATGAACAGTCGAGGTAGCCAATACGGTGAGTAATTCCAGCGCAACAGTTCAATTCGCGCTCAACTCCGAGCAGCGGGCGATCCAGGATCTGGCGGCCTCGTTCGCCCAGGAGCGAATTGCGCCCTATGCCGTGCAATGGGATCAGGAAAAGCATTTTCCCCGCGACGTGGTGCGCAGCGCCGCCCCCCTCGGACTGGGCGGCATCTGTGTGGCGGAAGATGTTGGCGGAAGCGCCATGAGCCGTCTGGAGGCGGTTCTTATTTACGACGGCCTGGCGGCAGCCTGCCCTTGCATTGCCGGATACTTTTCTGTTCACAATATGGTCGCGTCGATCATCGACAGATATGGGGACCAGGAGCAGCGAGCAAAATGGCTGCCGCGTTTGTGCGCATTCGAAACCCTGGGCGCTTACTGTCTTTCAGAGCCGGCAACAGGATCGGATGCCGCAGCATTAACCACCCGCGCTGTGCGCGACGGCGACGGCACCATCCTGAATGGCGTGAAGCAATTCATCTCAGGAGCGGGGGATGCAGATATCTACGTGGTGATGGCGCGTACTGGAGTTCCGGGTCCGCGCGGCATCTCGGCGTTTGTGGTGGAGAAAGGAACAGCGGGCCTCTCCTTTGGGCCCATCGAGAAGAAGATGGGCTGGAATGCGCAGGCAACCCGCCAGGTGATTTTAGACGACGTTCGCCTGCCGGCAGGGAATTTGCTCGGCGCCGAGGGCAGCGGATTCAAGATTGCGATGGCGGCCCTGGATGGCGGAAGGCTCAACATTGCAGCCTGCTCTCTGGGCGGGGCGCGGTCGGCTCTGACCAAAGCCCGCGCTTATATGAACGAACGCGTCGCCTTTGGCCGGCGCCTGGCGGATTTTCAGGCTTTGCAGTTCCGCTTGGCGGATATGGCCACCGAGTTAGAGGCAGCACAGACCTTTCTGTGGCGCGCGGCATCGGCGCTGGATGCCAAAGATGCCAAAGCAACCGTGCTCTGCGCGATGGCCAAGAGATTTGTAACCGATGCTGGCTTCAAGATAGCGAACGACGCGCTGCAGTTATTCGGAGGATATGGCTATCTCACCGACTACGGCATTGAAAAGATCGTTCGCGATCTGCGCGTCCACCAGATACTGGAAGGCACCAACGAGATTATGCGCGTCATCATCGCGCGCAGCCTTCTGCAACCGCCGCAGTGACGGATAAGCGCATAAGCTAAGCCGGGCAGTATTGAGGGAGACGGATGGAGATCAACAAGAAGGCTTTTATCGTCACCGGTGGAGCGTCGGGACTGGGCGAGGCAACCGCGCGGATGATAGTCAAGCGCGGTGGACGCGTCATTCTGGCAGACGTCAATCCTGAAGGGAATACTCTCGCCAGAGAGCTTGGGGAAGGCGCTTTCTTCATTTCTACTGATGTGACGCAGGAAGCGGATGGAATACGAGCGGTAGAGGCGGCAAAAAAGAAATTCGGCGCTCTGCATGGATTGGTGAATTGCGCGGGGATCGCTCCCAGCGAGCGGATCGTTGGGAAGAATGGACCACACAGCCTGGAAAACTTCACGCGCGCCATTACCATCAACCTGGTGGGTACGTTTAATATGCTTCGGCTGGCGGCGAATGCCATGATGAGCAATGAACCGATGGCGGACGGCGAGCGCGGAGTGATCATCAACACCGCATCCATTGCCGCCTTCGAAGGCCAGGTGGGACAGGCAGCCTATGCGGCCTCAAAGGCCGGCGTCGCCGGCATGACGCTTCCGGCTGCCCGGGAGCTGGCGCGATTCGGCATACGAGTGGTCACCATTGCGCCGGGGCTGTTCATGACTCCGATGATGGCCGGCTTTCCACCAGCCGTGCAGGAGTCGCTGGCGCAGACGGTTCTGTTTCCACCGCGTCTTGGAAAGCCTGAAGAGTTCGCGGCTCTGGTGGTAACGATTTGCGAAGTGACAATGCTGAATGGCGAGACGATCCGCCTGGACGGGGCGCTTAGGATGGGGCCAAAGTAAAGAGCGCTTCGATTGAGGTATTCATGACTAGAGACGTGGTAATCGTGAGTGCCGTGCGGACCCCCGTGGGCAAGTTCCAGGGAGCGCTGAGCGAGATTGGCGCGGTGGAACTGGGCGCCATGGTTGTGCGCGAGGCCATCCGTCGCGCAGGGATTGCCGCTGAGCTTGTGGACGAATGCGTGATGGGATGCGTGCTGCCGGCTGGACTGGGACAGAATCCGGCGCGGCAGGCGGCCTTGCGTGGCGGGCTTGCGGACACAGTGAGCGCGCTAACCATCAATATGGTATGCGGCAGCGGATTGAGGGCCGTGGCGCTGGCGGCGCAGAGCGTGATGACGGGAATGTCGGAGATTGCCGTGGCCGGCGGCATGGAGTCCATGACCAATGCGCCTTACCTTTTGCCGCAGGGGCGGAAAGGTTTTCGCCTGGGCGAGGCGAAGGTAGTGGATTCAATGATCAGAGACGGCCTGTGGTGCGCTCTTGAAGATCAGCACATGGGGATGACGGGCGAACTGGTGGCCGAGAAGCATTCCATCACCCGGGAGATGCAGGATGCGTACGCGGTTGAGAGTCACCGGCGGGCGGCGGCGGCCTGGAGTGAAGGGCGCTTCGATGCAGAGGTGATGCCTGTAGTGTTGCCCTCAACGGACAATAGTGGATCTCCGGTGACCTTCCGGATGGATGAGAGCGTGCGCGGGAATGCATCGATGGAAGCGCTGGCAAAGCTGCGTCCGGCATTCAAGCCGGACGGGACGGTGACGGCGGGAAATGCTCCCGGAATGAACGACGGCGCGGCTGCGCTGGTGCTGATGCCGGCAGAACGCGCGAAGGAATTGGGAGTGAAGGCGATGGTCACCATCCGGGCGCAGGCAACCAGCGGGATCGCGCCCCGGTGGGTGATGATGGCTCCGGTTACAGGAGTGCGGAAGGTGCTGGAGCGCGCGGGGTGGACGATCGATGACGTTGATCTCCTCGAGCTCAATGAGGCCTTCGCCGTGCAGGCAATCGGCGTCACCAAGGAACTGGGCATCGGACTGGACAGGGTGAATGTGAACGGAGGCGCGGTTGCGATCGGGCATCCGATCGGCGCTAGCGGGGCAAGGGTCCTGGTAACCCTGATCCATGAAATGATGCGTCGAGGCGTAAAGAAAGGCGTGGCCGCGCTTTGCCTGGGCGGGGGAAACTCGGTGGCCCTGGCCGTGGAACGGGAGTAAACTCGGGCCGCTGCGCCGGTATTTTTACGGCACGTACAAGTCCACATATTCGTTTACCGGCATGGAGTCGAGACGATCCGCATCGAGCGAGACTTCGAGAATCTGCCGCTGCCGGTCTTCGGCAAAGCAGCGGCGGAGATTGCTCCTGAACTTTTCCACCAGCAGCGGCAAACCTTCTTCGCGCCGGCGCCGATGGCCGATGGGATACTCAACCGTCTCTTCCAGCACCGTCCCATCGTTCAGCTCCATGCGCAGCGCGTTGGCGATCGACCGCTTCCCGGGATCGTGGTAATCGCGAGTAAACCGCGGCTCCTCCACGCAGGTGATGCGGTCGCGCACGGCATCGATGCGCGGTCCCCACACCGGGTCCGCTGCAACTTTGTCCTCGTAGTCGGCGGCGGTAAGGCGGCCAAAGAGCAACGGAATCGCGATCATGTATTGAATGCAGTGGTCGCGGTCGGCGGGGTTGGCGAGCGGGCCTTTCTTGTCGATGATGCGCAGGCAGGCCTCGTGGGTGCGCACGGTGATGGCGCGAATGGCGGCCGCGTTCAAACCGCGCGCGGCAAGCTGCGCGTGCAGCTTCATGGCTGCTTCGACGGCCGTTTGCGCATGAAACTCGGCCGGGTAACTGATCTTGAAGAGCACATTTTCCATCACGTAGGAGCCATACGGCCGCTGGAAGAGAAACTCCCGCCCTTTGAATGAAACATCGTAGAAGCCCCACGTCCGGGCAGTAAGCGCGGAGGGATAGCCCATCTCGCCCGAGCGGGCCATCAGCGCCAGGCGCACGGCCCGGCTGGTGGCGTCGCCCGCGGCCCAACTCTTGCGCGATCCGGTGTTGGGCGCGTGGCGATAGGTGCGCAGGCTCTGTCCGTCCACCCACGCCAATGAGAGCGCGGCGATGGTCTGGTCGCGGCTCAAACCCAGCAATTGGCTGACCACGGCGGTCGACGCCACCTTCACCAGCACCACGTGATCCAGGCCCACCTTATTGAACGAGTTTTCAAGAGCGATGCAGCCCTGGATTTCGTGCGCCTTGATCATCGCGGTCAGAACATCGCGCATCACCAAAGGGGGTCTGCCCTCTGCAAGAGCCGAGCGCGAGAGCCAATCGGCTGTCGAAAGAATGCCGCCCAGGTTATCGGATGGGTGCCCCCACTCCGCGGCCAGCCAGGTGTCGTTGAAGTCCAGCCAGCGAATCATGGCTCCGATATTGAATGCCGCCTGCACCGGATCAAGCTGGTAGTTAGTGCCCGGAACGCGCGCGCCGTTGGGGACGATCGTGCCCGGCACAATCGGGCCCAGCAACTTGGTGCATGCCGGATAGTCCAGCGCTTCAAGTCCGCAGCCCAGCGTATCGATGAGGCAGGAACGCGCCGTCGCGTATGCCAACTCGCTCTCGATCTCAAACTGAAGCGCATAGTCGGCAATATCGGTGAGAACCTTATCCGGCGCCGGACGCTCATTGCTGGTTTGCGAGGACACTTATTCTCCTTCATCATCGGGTGCCCCAGGTCCCCCACCCCGCAGACAAAGACCCGTCTGCGGGGGCCCCGGTCTCGTTTTTGAGACCTGGGATAGAAAAAGTTCAAGGTCTTTCTTCAATGGGAACGAACTTCAAATTTTCAGGCCCCGTATACACCGCCGAAGGGCGGATGATCTTGCCGTCCTGCCGCTGCTCGATCACATGCGCGCACCATCCCGCCGTGCGGGCGGTGACAAACAACGGCGTAAACAGGTCGATGGGGATGCCCATCTGATGGTAAGCGACCGCGCTGTACCAGTCGAGATTGGGAAACATGTTTTTGGCGTCGCGCATCACGCTCTCGATGCGCTCCGCAATCGAGAACAGCCGCATATCTCCGTCCGCAACCGCCAATCCGCGCGCCACTTCCTTCACAATGTCGCTGCGCGGATCGCCGGCTGTATATACCGGATGACCGAAGCCGATGATGACTTCGTGGTTGGCCACTCGGCGGCGAATATCGGCCTCGGCCTCGTCGGGATTTTCGTAGCGTTGAAGAATTTTGAGCGCCACTTCATTGGCGCCGCCATGCTTGGGTCCCTTCAGCGCGCCAATGGCGCCGGCAATGGCGGAGTAGAGGTCGGACCCGGTGCCGACAATCACCCGCGCCGTAAATGTGGACGCATTGAACTCGTGCTCCGCATACAGAATCAGCGAAGCCTGCATGGCCGCGGCCCAATCCGGCCGGGGCTCCTTCCCGCTCAACAGGTGAAGAAAATGTACGGCGGCCGAATCGTTGTAAGGTTCCACTTCAATGCGCCAGCCGTGGTGTGCAAAGTGGTACCAGTAAAGAAGCATGGGGCTCATCGCCGCCAGCAGCGTATCCGCGATGGCCCGCGCGGCAGCCTCGCCGTGTTCCTCGCTCTCGGGTTGCAGGCAGCCCAGCACAGAGACTCCTGTGCGCAGCACGTCCATCGGGTGAGTCGAAGGAGGAAGCAGTTCCAGAGCCTGTTTGAGCGCCATGGGCAAGCTGCGCAGGGGCCGCAGCCTTGCCTTGTAGGCGGCGAGTTCCGCCGCATTGGGCAGCTTGCCATGCACCAGCAGGTGGGCCACTTCCTCATATTCGCAGTGCGCGGCCAGGTCCCTGATGTCATAGCCGCGATAGTGCAGATCGTTGCCGCTGCGTCCCACCGTGCAGATGGCCGTATTGCCCGCGGGCGTGCCGGAAAGAGCCACCGATTTTTTGGGTTTGAATGCCGGCGGGGATTGGCCGGATTGCGTTTCGCTCATCAGGGCCTCCGGAGAGCATCAAGCTAAACGAATCATGGCGGCCGTGTCTACTCCTTGCCCTTGGAAAAGAGCGCGTCCAGCTTTGCCTCGTAGGCGTGGTAGTTGAGATATTTGTAGAGGTCCTCGCGGGTCTGCATCATGGGGACTACGTTGCGTTGCGTTCCCTCGGCGCGGATGGTCTCATAGACTTTGAGCGCCGCGGCGTTCATTGCGCGGTAAGCGGCGCAGCAATAAAGAATGATATCCACGCCCGCGGCCTTCAGTTCCTCGCGCGTAAAGAGCGGCGTCTGACCGAACTCCGTAATGTTGGCCAGGATGGGAACGCCCACAGCCTGCCTGAACGCGGTGTACATCGAGGCCTCCGTCACTGCTTCGGGAAAAATCATGTCTGCTCCTGCGGCCACGTATGCCTGGGCCCTCTTGATGGCCGCCGCCAGCCCCTCACTGGCCAGCGCGTCGGTCCGCGCCATCACCACAAACTTGTCGTCAGTTCGCGCATCGACGGCAGCCTTGATGCGGTCCGCCATTTCGCCGGCCGTCACCAATTCCTTGCCAGGCCGGTGTCCGCAGCGCTTGGCGCCCACCTGGTCCTCGATGTGCACCGCCGCCGCGCCCGCCTTCTCCATAGACCGTATCGTCCGCGCAATGTTGAAGGCGCCGCCCCAGCCCGTATCGATATCCACCAGCAGCGGCAGAGCGGTGGCGTCGGTAATGCGCCGGAGATCGGTGAGCACATCTTCCATGGTGCTGACCCCCAGATCCGGCATGCCCAACGAGTTTGCCGCCACACCGCCGCCGGAAAGATAGAGAGCTCTAAACCCCGTTGCCTCGGCCAGGCGCGCCGTGTAGGCGTTGATTGCGCCCGCCACCTGCAGCGGCTGTTCTTCCTCGACGGCGGCGCGAAACCGGGCCCCCGGCGAGCGCTGATTCAAGTAGTCAACCATGCGTCTTCCCTGGGCCGCATCATAGCAGTCTTGTCGCCCTGGTTTCGCGGTATCCATTGCGGACAGTCGCAAATCCGGGCATTTCCCAGGCAGTCACCTTGACGCTCTCAGTCCGTTGCATGCACGCTATCGAATCCGAGATAGCTGAAGTCCGGGGCGCCAACGTATTGCCGCAGCGCAAGCCCCAGATCGACCGGGCCGGGATACGCTTTCCAAACGCGGACGACCTTGCCGGATGGCGAAACCAGCCGGACTGAGAAATCGGTTACTTTGTCCGGCGGCAGGATATCAAGTTGGATGCCAGCTTCCTCAAGCGACCAGTCCCGCGCCAGCGGCCCGGCGCGAACGTCGCCGGCAAGCTGCACAACCAATGCTGCGCGGCTAAACTGGAGCGCTGCGCTTTTCAGCTCCACGAGCGTGCCGCGCAGGAGGTCATCGCCACCATCCCTCAGCATGGCGGATGGAACGGTAGCGATCAACTGCCATCCGCCCAGGGAAGCCGGCGCGCGTCCAAACACTCCGGCGCGGACGGCTCCGGGGGGTGCCGCGGTCAGCGTCGAATCTCTCTCGGGCAGTGCCGTGAAACGATCCCGCGCCGCAGCCAGGCCGGTGGCATCGGCGCCGGCAACAACATAGCGATTCTGCACGCCAGTGTATTTCAATGCCGGATCGACAAAGCTCAAACCCGTCGTCCAGATCTCGTTGGCGCGCAGCGTGACGCCATTGGCGCGCAGATCCGCTTGACTCTGGATTGCGGGCGTGTCTCCCGGAGGTTGCCAGTCTACGCGGTTGCCGCGCATCTCTACGCCCTCCAGCGTGCCGCCCTCCCAGGTCATGAGCAGGATAGCGCCCTGGCGTTGCGCCAGGCGGGTGCTTCTGCCATTGGCGAGGCAGAGATTGTCGGCAACCAGACTATCGCTGGTAGGACCGAACGCGGCGAAGACCGAGACGCAATAGCCGGCAGTGTCATGGCCGAAGTTCTTCCTTACCGTGTTGCGCGCGTTGCCGTAGTCGATGTCGAACGCGCCGCCATCCACGCCTGGACTGTCGGTGAGAAAGGCCTCGTTGTCTTCGACCATGCAATCGGCGCAATGCCACGTCCAGATGGCGTTCGGCGTGCCGATGGTCTGTGAGTACTGCATGCCGGTGTGCCATGCGGCCGAGCGCGCGATGACCGCGTCGCGCGATTCGAAGACGACGATGCCGTCGCCCTGGACGTCATGCACCATGGAGTTGCGCACGCGCACATGCGATGCTCCGGAGACAAAGATGCCCGACCACTGCGATGTGCCTGAGGCCAGAATTCCGTCGATCTCAACATCGTCAAAGGCCGCATTCCGCCCCGAAGGATAAATGACAACCAGCCCGGACTCCTTGCGTTTGAGCTGACCGCGAACATTGTGCACACGTAGATCGCGGAAATGCAGATGATGGAGCAGACCGCGGTCTGCGCCCGCATAAACGCCATATGTGTTGCCGCCGCTCAGGTCGAGGAAGGCGATTTCCCAGTACTCCTGATTGAAAAGCTCAAGCGCGGCCTCGTCAGTGGAAGCGGCTTCAATGCACGGCAGGGAACCGTCGGCATAAGCCCCGACGCGTATGGGAGCATTCTCGTTGCCCTATCCGCGCGGGCGCAGTTGGCCCTTGCAGATGGAACCCCGCTTGAAGAGCAATCGATCGCCGGGCTGAAGCAGGAGGGCATTTGCCTGGACAAGAGTCCGAAATGGCGATTGCGCTGACCCGTCGCCAGAGTCCGAGGTTATTGAGCAATCTACGTAATAGTCCGTAGGGCGCTGGTCCTTTGCCGGAGACGAAGCCTGCGCAATAACCAGGGCCGCGCATCCGCCTAATGAGAGAAGCAATGCGCAGGAACCTTTGCGGCGCAAATTTTCCGTGAGACCCACAGTTGTCCACCACTCCATATCAGGCGCCCCTCGTCAGTAGAGGATCTCCTCTTCTGTCTGTCAATAGCCAGGCAGTGATTGCGCTCTGCAAAGGCAGCAGAGGGTCTGTCTGAATTGGTTCAGTGGGATTTTCGCACAGACGCCTGGGGCTCCGTTGACAGGCTAGATACAGGTTCCTATAAAACTTCGGTGCTTTAGTAAACGTTTGCTCAGTACCGGAATTCAAACGAAAGGCCAGGCCGCTATGAACAAAATACGCATCTCCGCAAGCCTCAAGACGCTTGCGCTTCTCCTCCTTGCTCCATGTCTCTTCGCCATCCCAGCCTACGGACAGGCTACAACGGGCTCCGTCTCGGGCCGAGTTTCCGACTCAGGCGGCAATATCGTTCAGGGAGCACAGGTTTCCATCCGTGATGTGGACAAGGGCATCGTCACAACAGCGACAACGAAAGGCTCAGGCGAGTTCATCGAAACCGCATTGCCGCCGGATCACTACACCATCACTGTCGAATCGGCCGGTTTTGAAAAAGCGACCGTGCCGGAATTTGAACTGCACATCGATCAGAAGGCATACTTCATCATTCCGCTGAAGGTCGGTGCGGTGACGGCGAGCGTTGAGGTGACCGGCTCCGCCCCTATTCTGCAACTGCAGGGCGCAGAGACCGGTGAGGTGATCGGCACACGCGAGATCACGGACCTTCCGCTGGAGGGCCGCAACTTCACGAATCTGATGCTTCTGGTGCCGGGCGTGAACACCGGCGGCGGGGGCAACAACGTAAATCTCTCGGTCGACGGTCAGCGCGAGTTTTCAAACTCTATCGAGGTCAACGGTACTGAAGTGACCGGCAACCGGAACTGGAGTGCCCGGCAAATCTTGTACCAGCAAATATGAGAGAAACTGGCATGAAAGGAGCCTTGAATGGCACGAGGGAAGAAGCACTTCCCGGGCGATTCGGCTTGCGACGAAGAGAGCCTGTTGACCTGGCTGCGCGATGAGAAGCGGGAAGGCGGACCGCAAGGCTCGATCGGATTCGCGGTGAGCGCGCGCATGAACCAGGCGATGCATGCGGAGGTGGCGGCTACGCCTACTGCCAAGGAGATTGCCCGACCGAGGCTGCGAACCGCTCCGGTGACAAGCGCAACCTGGCAATCCAGGCTGAATGAAGGCAAAGATCCCATGGCGTGTCCTCGCGCAGGAGACGATTTCCTGCGCAGTTTACTCCCCGTTCCCCGCCGGCGTGCGAGAGGGCTGCTCGATCGTGACGTGTGTAAGCTGGGTGAGCTCAGTGTGTCAGGATCAAGACTGCACTTGCGCGAGGCGCAGTACAGACCGCGGCAGAGATCCACCGGAACATCAACGTCTCGCCAGCCCTGCCCGCGCCTCAGACCAGCCGGATCAGCGCCGCCGAGTAAGCCGGAACGCGCACACTCAGCTTGCCGCTCTGGGTCCCCAGGCGCTCGCCGGCCAATGGATGAAACTGTCCATCGCCCCCCACTGCGGCTCCCTCGAACGTGACCCCGAGCTTACTGTCGATGGCCGGCCCCTTAAGGCGCTCGACGGCAGCCCCCTTGAAGCCACCGGAAACCTCAGTGAGAGTCACCTCCACATCGCGTGCATCCTTGTTGAAGATAGCCACCAGATCCTTCGCGCCATCCTTGCCCGCCGCATAAGCCGTAAGGTTCGCGCCCTGTGCCTCAAGCGTCGCACTGTGCAAGGTGCGCCCTGCAAACTGTTGCGCGAGCATCAAGCCGTAATACTCCGGCCGGGCAGTAAAGCCGCTCTCGATGGAGCCCACGATGGGCGAATAGTAACCGTTCGCCCCCCCGTGCAGATTGACTCCCACGCAACCCAAAGACGCCATTTGCAGGCAGAAGTCTCCCGCCCACAGCGCGGATGCAAACGTATCGCTGACCCCCGGTTTTCCTGCGTTATAGCAAGAATTGCCCTCCGTCATGCGAAACGGCAAGCCGACGGCCTTGGCCGAGTCCAGCGCCTCCCGGCAGGAGCTTTCGAAGCGGGCCCCAGGATGCAAAAGCAGATCGATAGTCATGTGTGGATCGGCAGGCGGCCCCTCAGGGTAGTAGTGGCTCGTCACCATCACGACCTCTTTCAGAAGGTCCTGCGTAAACAGCTTCACCCACTTCTGGTCGGAGACCGTGTCCGGTCCGGCCACCGCAACCTCAGGCAGCTTCTCATGAAACGCAGCCCTGAACGTCTTCCACTTGGCAAGGTACTCGTCGAGGGTCCACGGCTTATTCCCCTGATCGCGATGCCTGAATAGATCAGGCTCGTTGCCGAACTGTACGAACATCAGTTGGTTCCCGAGTGTCTTAGCCACAAAGCTGCCCTCGGCGAGCGCCTGCTCCAGCGTTCCTCCGCCAAGGTTCAGGCCATAGATACAGCGCCAGCCGGTCGCGCCCAGAAAGCCCTGTAGATTGTGAATGGAGCGCGGCGTGATGGTGAACGTACGAGGCTCACGATGGCCCGGATCGGGCCCCACCAGTCCACCCGCCTCCGGTGGGGTTGCCGGCTCCGTCTCAGACCAAATGGTGAACTCGCTCAGGTTGCCGCCGAGGCGCAGAACGCCCGCAGGGCTCAGCGTGCGGAAGATCTCGATCAGGGCCAAGTTCTGCGGCGAAAAGAAATCCGGATAGGCAAGCTGCCCGCTCTCATAGCTCAGCCCCATAAAGTCCGCGGGGATTTGGGCAAGGTGGGTCGCCGGGTCGATGGCCAGCGAAACCTGAAGAACGGCAGTTTGCGCCAAGAGCTTATTCGGTGCATTCAGTGCGGATGCCCCAAGGGCGGCGGTCATGGAACAGAACTCTCTTCTTGACAGTTGTTTCATTTTGCTTTCCGTTCCTCATTTTTCGTTGACATCGGCGCAGCAGGATGTAAGCAAAGTTGCGCCTGCTCGCAATGAGCAGGCGCAAAGGATGGGCGCATTTACTGGTCTAGAAGGTCAACCGGCCGCCCAACTGAATAACGCGCTGGGTGCCGGCAGCTGAGGTGATGGTGGCCTGATTGGTCGCCGTGATGTTCCCGGAGTTCGGGTTGTTGAGACTCACCCAGTTCATGACGTTGGTTATTTCGGCGCGGAACTGGAAGACCGTTCCACGCGGGAAGGTAATGTTGCGTAACAGGCCCGCATCCATATCCTTGAGGCCCGGTCCGGTCAGGGAGTCGCGTCCCACATTGCCGTCTGCGCCGGCTGGTCCGATGCCACCGAGAGGTGCATTCGGGTTGCTGCCAGTCGGTCCGTTGGCCGTGAACGCTGCGTTGTTGAACCATGCCTGCGTCACACCCCCGGCGGCGCAAACCCGGCAGCGGTGAGGGCTGAGCTTGGGGCTAACGGGAGTAACCGTATTGTAGTCGGGGCGGTTCTGGTTCTGACTGTCAAGGTTCTTGTTGGATCCCGTGTTCACCGTAAACGGCGCGCCGCTGATCAAATAGACGACCGGAGAGATCGTCCAGCCATTGACCACATTCTTCACGATCTTATTCGATCCGCGGTAGTAGTCGATGTTCCACATGCCGGAGATGGCCGCATTGCTGTCATGGTTTTGGTCCATAAGGCCCTTTTCCTCACTGAGGCCGCCGCCGGAGATGCCCATTCCATGGCTGTTGGTCGCGGTGAAGGGCTTGCCAAACACGCCGAAATCCTGCGCGTTCATCGCTCCATTCTCCACCGGGTTTGAGCTTTCCAGCGCGCGACTCCAGACATAGAAACCGCTGACTGTGAAGCCGCGTGACATCGTCTTGGTCGCCGAGATTTGAAGCCCGTTATAGTTGGAGGTCTGGTCTGAGGTCAGGTAGGTAATCCCGCTCAGGGTGCCAAGCGCAAGGTTGAGGCCGGCATCGTATTGACGACGTTGCTCGGTGCTTGCCGCTGCAGAGCAAAGCCCAACTATAGTATAAGTTGTACAACTGGGGGAAGGGGCTAACGCCCCGCCACCATTGGCGACAGGTGCGTAAGGCGCGTAGTTGGCGTCGACGAAGGTTGACAGGTGACGGCCAAGAGTACCTACATAAGCTGCCGTCACGCTTAACCTGGCAGGCAATTGCCGCTGCACGCTGAGGTTGAACTGGTAGACCGACGAATCCTTAAAATTCGGGCCGATGGCTTCAATGCTTTGGCTCGGGTAGAATTTCGGATGGGCCGGCGTATAGGTGTACGGGAAGATGCCGCCACCGGGAGCGGTGCTTGGGAAACCGACATTGTAAATATGGGTGAGGGATGTTTCGGAGCCAAAGCCGTTGCGAATGGAGAACGGCATGGCGTTGCCGGGCTGGTTCCACTCATTGCCGCTGGGAGAGCCGTAAAAGATGCCCGCTGCGGCGCGAACCGAGGTCTTGCCATCCCCAAACGGATCCCATGCAAAACCGGCACGAGGCGAAATGTGGCTTAACTGCGTGCTGATGATGCCGCGACCGATGCCGCTGTCCCCAACGAACAGTTGGCCCTTCGGCGCGGACGGAGTAATGGTGGATTGCTGGCCGGGAACAAACGACGCCGTCCTGTCATGGGCATCGACGGGAGGCGTATCGATGTCCCAACGGAGTCCAAGGTTGACCGTGAACCGGGGCGTGATGCGGTAGTTGTCCTGCGCAAACACCGCGTAGTGCCACGTGCTCAGATGCGTGGTATAAGTCGTGTCCTGCTCAAATGAGTTGACTTGGCCGGTGACAAAGTCCGCAAACACACTACCCGTGCTGGTGGGCGCGGAGGTCGAGAAGCCAACGTCGCCATAATTATTCAGATTGGCTTCGAACATGGTCTTGTCGAGAGCGTACTCACCGCCAATGGAAAGGTTGTGTTTGCCCTTGGTCATGGTGACTACGTCGCGTAACTCATAGTTGTCAGAACCCGTGACCGGGCCGGCGTTCGGGTTCCCCGTGTTAAAGTAGCCAGAACCGAGGTTTAGATAGGGCAATCCGGCCGGTCCCTGGATGAGAAAGTTCGAGCCGAAACTGGCGAGGGTTTGGTTGCCTGGGCCGGTCACAGGGATGAGAACGCGTCCGCCCATGGCCCGCGTGAACGTTAGCCAGGCCTGATTGGTGGTGCTGGGGCTGAAGGTGTGAACGTCGCTGATGTTGGCATTCGTCTGTTTCGAGCGGGACTGATTTCCGGTCCAATTGATGTTGCCGCCTCCGCTGGGAGTTGACGCGGTATTGGAAAAAAAGTAGGTCACCGCGACATGGTCCTTCTCGCCGAGCGCCTGGTCAAACTTGCCCAGGTATTCGTCTGAGTCTGTCGGAGTGACGTATACGGTGCTGTATTTCGCGCCGCCGCTCGGTTGCACTGGGCCGTTGGGCAACGGGACGGAAACACCGATTGTGTTGTTTACGTTCAAGAAATTTGCAGCGGTCGGGTCCAGGAGCGCGGTGGGTATGCAGTTCAGTGTGGCAACCGCGCAATTGGGGCTACTGTTTGTTCCATCCACCTGATTCGCGAGGATGTGCGCGGTGCCCGGCGTGTAAACCTTGAACGTGTCCGCGGTAAAGTCGCCCAAGCGCTCGGCAGCCGTGGGCGTCACACCGCCTGAGACCACTCCTCCTTGCACCTGGCGCAGACCGGCATAGCTGCCGAAGAAGAAGGCCTTGTCGTGCTTGATGGGGCCGCCGAAGGTTCCGCCAAAGTTGTTGCGGTGGTAAGGCGCCTTCACCGAACTCGCGGTCCGACCCGGGGGCGCAATCCACTGCCAGGCATTGAAGTCGGTGTTGCGGTTGAACTCAAACAACGCGCCATGAAACTTATTTGTTCCCGACTTTGTGATAACCGAAACGACAGCGGCAGAGAATTGGCCGTATTGCGCCGAGAATGCGCTGGTCTCTACGCGGAACTCTTCGACTGCGTCGGGGTTGGGCGCCGGGTTGCCATAGTTGCGCATACCGGTAATGTTGTTGCCGCCATCCAGATAAAAGGCGACGGTTCCGTTGCCGGAGTCGAGCCCGCCGTTGATCTGGACATCGGTGGACGCAATTCCAACGGTCATTTGGGGCGCACCGGTGGGGTTCGAGGTGGGGCTTTGGTTATTGGCCATCACGCCCGGCGTGAGGGAAAGTTCGGAGTATACATTGCGATTGACCAGAGGCAGACCGATGATCTCGGCCGGCTCAATGGTTCTGCCCAATACCGCGTCAGACGTATCGATCACCGGGGGAGCCTCATTGACCGTGATGGTCAGAGACTGCGCGCCCACGACCAGTGGGATGTCAACCGTCAGCGTCTGGTCCACGTCGAGGGCGATATTCTGTTGCACAAAGCGTTCAAAGCCGGCCGCCAACGCTTGGACGGTGTACCTGCCCACGGGAAGGTAATCGATGCGGTACTCCCCATAGCCGTTTGCCGGCGCCGACCGGGAGAACCCGGTATCCACGTTGGTTGCCTTCACGGTGGCCGTGTTGACCACCGCGCCTTGTTGATCCTTCACCGTACCGACGATGGACCCGGTAGTCTGCTGTCCAAACGCGATGATGCTGCCGGTGAAAATGAAGACGAGCGCCGCGAAGATTCGTGCGCTCACGCATAGCCGCAAGTATCTTGCCCAATTGTGTGTGTTCATATTGCCTCCAATGTGTTTTTGTTTTCTGCACGATTCGCCACCCACTGCCCTCACGTGCATTCCCATGCTCCGTTCAAATCCATTCACTGCGATTCTGAACACTGAGCTTCCGAGTCTTGCATTCTCAACAGGAAAGATAGCAACCTCTTTTCGAATTTGTCATGTAAATCAGAAGTGAAAAATAGGGGGGTCGACGTTAAAATCTACTCCAGCCCAGAACATACTGAAAAACATGGGTACTGCGACGGCTCAGAGGCAGATCTCACGAGCTGTTAACATTGTTAAAGTTCCGGCAAATGCTTTGTTGCAAGATGGTTAGCGAATCCAATAGAGTACCGGCAGCCACCGTCAATCTGAGATTGATGGTGGGGCTAAGCCCAATTGACGGTCTACGCCGGGGTATGGGAACGGGCAAATACTGGCGCCGGAAAGGAGGGCTGAAGCACCGAGGAAAGAACTGAACTGTCTGCCGACTTCGGGCGTTCGGTTACGCGAAGAATGCCGCCAGCGCTCCGACGTACGTCTATAAAAAATACTTTGAGGATCAACTGGACCAGATCAAGGCAGTCACCGTTGAGCCAAGGCGTCCTTCCGTCAACTGAGACGACTGGATCGTTGCTTAAGGTCCGGGAAGGCGCCGTTGGCAGTTGCCTGATCAGGCGGGATGCAACTGGACTTTCAACTATGGACTAGACAAAAACTGCACGGCCTGGCGATCAAGCACGCGAGATTGCGCAAATGGCCGTCAACCGAGTGAATGACCAGATCAGTCTCGGGCCATCGCTCTGTCAGTGCGAAGGCTCTGCAAGAACCTCGATTGCGTTGACCTCTGGGTAGTTGACCACTGGGATGAACGAGAGTTCGATCTTACCTTGCGCAGTCGCCTGAATATTGTCGAACGTCTTTACGACGGGGTTGGTCCCGCCCTCCGCCATGATGTCGAAGTTCTTCAAAATCATGCTCCCGTTGCAAGATACATCGAATATCCGACTTCCGGGCCCCCCGCTCACCAAATCGTGTTTGCCGAACCATGGTTCAGAGAAAAACAACGTGACACGATACTTCCCTGGTGAAACGACGGGGATATCATACCGAAAGCTCCCAATTCGATCATAACTATATATGCTGCGATGCGAGGTGTCTGCTGAGTTGGGAACCTGACCCCTTCGACCTCCAATGAAGTAACGATCGGAGAGCCATAACTGATTGGCGGAGTCTGTGATTGAATATGGACCTGCAGCGATTCGAACCGGCAGCAGATTTTCGGAGTCCGCAGGCAGAATCTCGACCGCGTCCAGCAAAGAGATTTCGCTGGTGTATTCCAGTTGGATCATGCCATCGTTCTCGGGATGAATACCTGTTTTAACGAAGGAAGTCGCAATGCCATCTCCACCTGCACTGTCGACCACATCGAAGTGGATATCAGTCCCCGCATTGATGGAGAGGAGAACGACCCTGGTCGCAGGTTGGAGATCGGAGGTCTCCGCAAAGTGGAAGTGAACCTCGTACTCGCCCGGTTTGACGGGGAAGGTGCAGCGGGCAATTCCACGAATACCGCCCAAATAGAGGTAGGGATCCTCTGTCCCGACGATTTTCTGGTTGGCCACTGTGACGCTGTCGCCGGTAGAGCAGTATTTGCCAGGCGTCCAGGTATAACCCGAGTGATCGACATACGCCTTGCGGCCGGTTCCCATGAGGGCACGGATTGTGTTGTTCGGTGGCGGCAGAGCCGCCGGCTGGTCCGGGGGCGAGGCCACGACCGCCTTCGCTGCATTTCGGTGCGTGAAGAGGAAGAAGCCGCACAACAGGGAGACCGCCGCAAAGAATGCGGCGGCCACAAGCCATCGTGAGAGTTGCTTCGGCAGAAGCCTGACGGCAGCAAGATGGGCGTAACGAAGAGCCTGCTCCGATTCTGAAGAGGCCGACGCTGGTGCGTCACGGATGTCCAAAGTGTGGTCCGCCCCCGTATGCACGAAGGACGGCACATAATGGCCATGCGGGATCAGGATATGGACCGGCCGATTTACCCCGTCGGTCTGGTAGATCTCCTGTAGGCGCTTCCGAAGGGAATGGGCGGTCACCCGGACTATGGTATCGGCCTGCGGGTCGAAATTGCCTCGCCTCGCCAGCGCTTCGATCGCGACCATGCATTCCGTGACCTGATCATCTTGATCCAGGAAGTGCTTCTCGCAGACAAAAGTGAGCATTCGGGCTAGATTGCTGGATCGGCCCAGTGCCCCAGAGGTCAGCAGCCAGTTCAACTCTTCTTTTTCAGCTTGAAGCCTGTTGGGGGCCACCGGCGTCAGCACACCAAATCTCCGATTTGACCAAAATTGCCATTTTGTCTTCCCGGCTATGACGCACTATACCACCAGTTGACTCCGCGCGCGACTCCTCTTTTGGGACTTGTATGCTCAGCGCCCGGAAAGCTATCGGGCCGATGGGAATATCAAGTCATCCTACGGCATGACCTGACCACCTTCATCGAACGCTCCTTCGATGAGATCAACCCGCAAGCCACCTTCATGGCCAGTCCATACATTGACCTGCTCGCCTCAACCCTGGAAAAATGCCGAACCGGTAAAACGAAACGGCTGATCATCAATCTGCCTCCTCGCACCTTGAAATCACACGCAGCCAGCGTCGCCTTCCCCGCCTGGCTGCTCGGGCATGCCCCTGCAAAGCAGATCATCTGCGCAAGCTATGGGCAAGACCTGGCGGACAAACACGCGCGAGATTGCCGGACCCTGATGAACAGCCCGCTTTATCGCAGTCTCTTTCCAGCAACAGTTCTATCCCCGGACAAGCAATCGGTGAATGAATTCATCACGAAAGCTGGGGGTTTCCGTATGTCAACGTCGGTCGGCGGAGTGATCACCGGCTGCGGCGCCGACGTGATCATCCTCGACGACATTCTCAAACCGGAGGATGCCTTCTCAGAGACACGACGCAAAGCTGCGAACGACTGGTACTTCAACACGCTGCTGAGTCGGCTGAACAGCAAAGAGCACGGAGTAATCATCATCGTGATGCAGCGGTTGCATCAGGAGGACCTCGTTGGCGAGGTGATGGAGAGAGAGCCCTGGGAAGTGCTATCGCTTCCTGCCATCGCAGAGCAGGACGAGAACTATTTCATCGAATGCCCGATGGGAAACTATCACTACGTGCGCAAGACTGGAAAAGCTTTGCATCCGGAGCGCGATTCAGTCGAAATTTACCGAAAGATCCGTGAGGCTGTTGGCGAGTATACCTTTCAAAGCCAGTACCAGCAGAACCCCATGTCGCGCGAGGGTGGCATGATCAAGAGAGAGTGGATCAAATACTACGAGCCTGAGCGTTTGCCCAGGGATTTTGCATACGTCCTCCAGAGCTGGGATACCGCCAACAAGATCGGCGAGATGAACGACTATAGCGTCTGTACAACCTGGGGATTGTCCGACGTGAACTTCTACCTGCTGGACGTCTATCGAAGCGCCGCAGCTCACGGCCGATGGTTGACGGCCTCCGTTTCAAGGCGGCGGCAATTGCCGCCGCATTGAAACTCAACTCCAACTGAGCCTGAATGTACACCCGCTCAGATAACTTCAACTGCTCGTAGCATTTGCCCATTCAACATCATCCCAAATCGAAATGTTGCACTTCGAGATTGAGCGCGGCAAGCATAATTTTGGGTTAGTCAAGAATATTTGTGCCGCGCTAAGTTATTGAAAATAGTGGAGGCACGGGCCGGGATCGAACCGGGACCTGATCCACAAGACGGGCGATGAACTCGCGAGCGGCGCAGACAGTGGTGACGGTCCGACCCAGCTTCTTATCTTTGGTCAAAAAACGGACTTCTTGGTCTCCGCGGGGTAGCAGCAGGTACTCGGCAATCGGCGACCGGCGCGGGAGGGAATCGCCGATCCCCTCCCACGCCAGCCGGGCCGGTTATTGCACGTCGCTCACCTTGCCGTCTTTGAAGGTGACCTTCATGCCGCTGTAGTAATAAATGACCTTGGGTCCCAGATTCGCCATCCGTGCCGGCGCGCCAAGAGCCGATTGCACCTGGTCGGTGGTCTGGCCCAGCTCTATGGATGCGGGCGCAGCCGGAGCAGCGGTAGCAGCGCCTGCCGGCGCGCCGCTGTCCTTCACCGCCTGGTCGGCCTGCTGGTCCTGCTGCTGAATATCAGCAGCCAGGTTCGCCTCCGGCGGAGGCGCGGCAGCGGCATACTGCGCCGCAGCAGGTGGGGCTTGCGCGGATGGCGGAGCCGCCGGCAAACCACCGGTGCCCTGCTTGTCCTGCAGGTCCTTGAGACCCTGGTCGATGGTCTCACGCATGTGGTTCTGCATCTCCTGCAGGTCGGTCAACTGGACCTGAACCGTGAGGGAAATCTGGCACTCCGGGATGCCCTTGCTGGACAGAACCACCAGATTTGCCGTGGTTGCGTCCGAGGGAGGCGAAGTCTGCATCTGCAGGGTATCGCCGTCGCTAACGACGCACTCCTTCCCGGATGCATCCGTCACGTCCAGATTGACGCCGGCCACGAATACATGCGGACGGCCGTCGCTCAACAGGCGTGCAATCCCGCTGGAGCCGGGGTCCACATCCTGCTGCTGGGCGTTTTGCTGCGCCTCGGAGTTTTCCAGCGCCAACTGGTTCTTCACCTCGTCGGCGACCAACTGCTTCACCTCGGGGGTAAGTACCGGCTGCCCGCCAGCCGCGGCGGGAGCAGTACCATCGGCCTCACCTGCCTCCTGATTCGCCGCGTAAGCGGCCTGCAAATCCTGCGAGATGATATAGTCGGTCAACCAAAACGCGGCCGAGGGGTACACCGGATACGGCTGGAAATAGTAGCCGAAGTGTCCATACCAGGGATTGCCTGCCCATCCCCATCCGAAGGCGATCGGCGCCGCCCACGGATTGTACGCCCATCCGTAAAAGCCAGGGGCAAAGTAGAAGCCCGGAGCATAAACGCTCAGAGACAGCCCGCGGAACCCATAGCCGCGGTAGAAGCGGTCATATTCCCGGCCATGGTAGTAGTAAGACCGCCGGCCAAAATCGTGGCCGTGGTAATGATAGCCGCGCTCCACATATCCGCGGCGGCCCCGCTCGGAAACCATGCGGCTGCCGTCATGGCGCTCGGTCGAGACTCTCCGCCCGCCGCCCAGGTTGTTATGAACATCCATCCCCCGCTTGGGGTCATGCACGTCGCTCAACTTGCCGTTGGATCGGGTAGTAACCGAGCTGCCGCCCTTGGTGATGTGCGTATTGCTTCCCTTGGGCGCAATACCCCCGGTCGCCGTGTGGCTGAAACTGGTGGTGTGCGTGCCTCCGCCGGTCGTCATGGTGTGTGTGCCCGCTCCGCCGGTGGTCGGTCCGTGCGTGGTGGCCCCGCCGGTGGTTGGCCCGTGCGTAGTGGCCCCGCCGGTCGTTGGTCCGTGCGTCGTGGCCCCGCCAGTCGTCGGTCCATGCGTGGTGGCCCCGCCGGTCGTTGGCCCATGCGTAGTGGCTCCGCCGGTTGT
>JBEKGY010000026.1:0-48386 GCA_050012555.1 Occallatibacter sp. | reverse complement strand
TCACCTTTTCACATGAATCGGGCGAGGCAATAGGTGAAGTCTCCCCGGCAGCATGGGCGGACGCGGATGTGCCCACAGTTGATTTCGAGGCGGGTGTGACACATTGCGCGGTTGTGGCCGCTTTCAGACAAGGGCAGTGGGGTGGGTGTCGCATGGCGTCCCAAGAAACCTACTGGGGTGACACAGCCTATTCAATCGAGCACCCGCCACTACCTACGGGGATTCTCAAAGTAACCGTAATTCTCATCGGAGAGATGAATGTATCACTGCCTGCCGCTCACCTAACCCTCACTCTGCCCCCAAACGGTGCGGCAACCGTCAAGGTTGACTAGAGCGTGTTTCATAAATGCAATCTCAACACTTCCCACCTATTGAAATCAATAGTTTACAGCTTTGAAAATGTTTATGAAACACGCTCTAGGAATTAAACTTCCGTGATGCCAATAAAATACGCTCGGACGCCGGGTAGCGTGAAATCCGATTCGATTAGACCAGCCTGCATCTTGCTTACAAGCTCTGGAGTGGCCTTTTCCTTAGGCCTTGCGGTGCCCGCCCTTACAGCAGCTTCGATTGCAGCACAAGTTCGTATGGCGGAAAAACGATACGGTACTACAGATTCTGAACGGATAAATGGGTGTTCCCCTGGATGGACGCAAACGAGGGTTTCCGACCAACTGCGCCGAGTAGAAATGCTTGCGGTTACAACCTCTCCAGCGAGGCTAGGAGAGGTCAGCAGGACATGAAGATGCTCACCCTCTTCATCCTCGTCCTCAATGATGAATGTGTCTCCGCACTCCATTTGGTCAAGTGCGGCTCCCAAACGCATTATTCGCGGATTCGGCTGCATTTAGATCCTTTATGACTACACTAATATCTCCATCTGATACGCCCTGCGCTTTCAAAATATCTTCGATCTGAATTGGAATAGAAGAACCATTGGGATTTTGCCATTCTGGCAAATTGTGCGTAAAGTCCCTCAGCTTCCAGCGATTCCATGTTCCGAATGTACCAAAAATCTCATGCAAGAGTCGTTCTTCCGCTCTCGACAGTTGGCTTTCAGGCACTTCGTCAGATTTCAGTTGAACTTCCCACTCACCTAACGGCGGAGAAATATAGCGAGACCAAAACGATTTCTGCTCTTCGTCTTCGGTGATGAGATCATAGATGTTGCTTACAACTGGACCTTGGTTCATAGAAACGTAATGGTCTGTAGTGATGTTGAATCCCCAACGACCAAGAGCTAAACGATCCGCCAAATACAGAAGCTTGATGAGCTTTAGATAAGACATTCGACCACCACGCAGCTTTAGAAAGAACGCCGCGGCAGCGGTGGCCTTCTCTTGGCTGAATTTTTGGGCCATGCCAAATTTCCTCACGTAGTGGTGAGCTTTCCCTTTTTCTTCGCTTCTTTTGAAGTATAGCCCAATTCCCCTTAAAGGTACAGCAATTTCCCCACGTGCGAACAAAATTACTTATCTGTGGAATTCAAGATTCCGACAAGTTCTCTTATGGTCCAAAGATGGTCCGTAAGGCCTGTTTCCATTGCCGGGGTGACGCGCGGCGTCGCGTGGACCCGGCAAAAATTATAGTACGCAAACCACAGATTATAAGCAGCTCCCAGGTTCTCCCACTTCTTTGAAAATGCGTTGGTGAGCCGCGTCATGCGCCTCATTCCCATCCTGATGCTGAGGTTCTGCCGTTCGATGTGCGAAGTGCAAATCCGCCTCTTGTCGGGGTTGCCCATGATCTTGATTGGGACCGCCTCCACAACTTCGCCAGGGCTGTAACGCTGTTCCCCTTCACGGGGAGACGGGCGGGTGGCCCAGGTCTGGCCAATCAAACTGGGTACCCATCGCCTGCCCTGAGCTTGTCGAAGGGTCTAGATTTTCAGACATGGGAGACCACGAACCTTGACCGGCCCTCTCTTTTCGGACCGGGTGCCCCGGAGACCGTTTTGCAGATAATTACCCGTCTGTGATGCACACTGCCAATAGAGCGAAATTCCTGAGCACCTCGGGAGAGCCGGACCATGCGAACCGTCAGAAACATCACCGTAGCCGTCGAACCCGAGCTCTACCGCCAGACGCGCAGGATTGCCGCCGACTACGACACCACCGTAACCGATATGGTAAGGTTCCTGCTCATTGCCCTGCCCGAAGCGGTGAAGGCCGCGCGCTACCCCGGCGGCCGACCGCAATTTGGCTTGGCCGCCTACCGCGCCGACCGCGCTGCCCGCGCCGCTGCCTTGGCCCCGCCCGCAACCCCGGCCATCAACCCTCCCACCCCCTCCCCGGGAAAAAGCGAAATTTCGCTCTGTACGCCTGTAAATGCCAGTAAACCCCATTTCCTTCAGCAGCTTGCGAGACAGCAACCGGCGCACGTACAGGATCAGCATTTCAGTATCTCCACTCTGAAAGCCATCATTCCAAAGGCTTTACGAGCCATTCCGTAAATCGCGCATTTCAACCGCTGTACGCCAGTAAAACCCCCACCTGAATACGCAGAAATCTAATAAAATCAATACCTAAGGCAGCTCACTCGGGATATGCGCTATACGACTCAATTCGTGCTTTCGGCCCTTGCGGCGGCGCAGTTTCCTGCGCCGGATGTGCCGGAGATTGCCTTTCTGGGGCGGTCGAACGTGGGCAAATCGAGCCTGCTGAACATGCTGGTGGGCGAGAAGGCGGCGCGCGTCTCGCAAACGCCGGGACGGACGCGGGCCATCAACTTTTTTGCGCTCCTGGACCAGAGCCAGCGGCGGAAGCTGATCTTCGCCGATCTGCCCGGCTACGGCTACGCCAAAATTTCAAAGTCGATTTCGGCGGGCTGGCCGGCTTTCATTGAGCCCTATCTGGCTGACCGCTCCACGCTCAGGCTGTGCGTATGCCTGGTGGACTCAAACGTGCCCGCGCAAGAGAGCGACCGGCAGTTGATCGACTGGCTGTGGGCCGCGGGGCGCGAGTTTGCCGTGGTCGCCACCAAGATCGACCGGCTCAGCGGCAACGAACGCACCCGCAACCTGCTGGCCCTGAAGAAGGGGCTGGAGCTGGACGAGGTGCTCCCGGTCTCCGCCAAAACGGGCTACGGAATCAAGGAATTGTGGGCCCGGATTGAAGAAGCTGGGGGAAGGCTGAAGGCAGCAAGTTAGCGAGTTAGCAAGTCAGCAAGTCAGCGAGTTGGCGGAGAGAATAGGTGCTGCTTGGTGTGGGCGGGAGTGGTCAGGCGAATTTGTACGGAGACTCCGATCTTTCCATGCTCGACCTGATCGCGCACCTGCTGCAGAAATTTTTGGGCGGTTTGGTCCTTGCAGCGCAGCAGGCGCAGGCCCTGCGCGAGCCTTCCCAGGTAGCGCGGGGCAAGACGCAGCCAGCGCCGGGCGGCCTCCTGTTCTGGCGCAAGGCAATCGAGGGCGATAGCGTCCAGTTTGGGCAGCCATTGAGCGGGAGCGGCGGCCACGCTCCACGCGAGCAGGGCCGGATTCTCCTTGAGGGAGGAAAACTGAATCTGCCGCGCGCCCCGGCTGAGGAAGGCCGCATACTCCGGCGCGGCGGCAGCGCCCGGCCGCAACAGATCGGGCAGCACGCCGCGCTCCAGCATCTTCCGCTCGACGGCCTGCGGCGAAGCCGCTACGCAAACGGCGACGGGCTGACGCTTGCGAATTTCGTTTTTGAGAATGCGCAGAGCCTCGTCGAGCGAGGTGACCAGGAAGTCGGCCACTCCATCCCTGACCGCCTGCTTCTGCGCGGCCTGTTCGGCGGTTGCTCCCAGCGATGCCGCGCCCGCGATATTGGCCGCCACGACCAGCGCCCGGCCGTCTGCGTCGAGTTCGCCGGCGTAGAGTAATTTCCCGCCCAGACCCGGCTCTGAATTCGAGCCGGCGGCCGAGGCTTGCATCAGCGCCGCGTAGAACCGTTCAACCTGGAGAGCCAGGTCGAATGCAGCCGTACCGTTGGGATCAAGCGCCATGGGAGGGTTACCCGGATGGTCCAATCTGCCGCCCCGGCTTCAGAACGACCAATCATCCTGCGTCCGTTCGCGAAAGTTTGCCTTGCGGACAAAGAATACGAATTCTCCGGGTTGGGCGGTTTCCTTCATGTTGCTGCAACCGTTGGGAGCCACAACTCCAGAAGCGAGTATTGTGGAGACCGAGTACCAATGCTCTTGAGGGTTCTGCTTCTCCTCCGCGGCGTCGCAATTGACATACATTTGCATGGAGCTATCGTATGCAGCACGAATGGAGACGACTACGGCGTCGCCGGGAACAGTCAACTTTCCTGAGCGGTCCTCATTTTGCAGCACCCAATCGGCATGGACAGTCTGCTGGTGATTGATCCGAACCAGGAAACTGGTAGCCGCAATGGGACGCGCGGTTTTGCCGTCCAGAATCCGGATGGTGATCGTCTTGCCTGTTTGCGCGTGCCCCGTTTGAGCGAGGAATGCCGCGCAGAGCGCGGCCACGCACAACACGAGCAGGGGCACACGTTGAGTCGGTCGCTGCATCTTTGCCTCTGAGGTTACCAGGTGGTGAAGGTTTCGCCATCCGAGGCGGATCCCTCGGCGCCGGAGTGAACGTCGACAATGCCGGGGTCGGTCTGGTCCACCGAAGTCATCGCATCGTTGGAGTCGGTCACCCAGGTGTCTTTGGAGCGGGTCATCGGGTCTTCGGGAATGGACTTCAGGTAGCCTTCCTGGACCAGCTCGTCCAGCGATTGCGGCGCCTTCTGTTTGTCCATGGTGTAGGAGTCGATGGCCGCCCGCATGATGTGCAGGTCCTCCTTGAGCACCGCTTCCCGGGCACTCTTGATGGCGGTGGTATAGAGCGGCACGGCGATCAGCATGAGGATGCCGATGATGGACATGACGATAAGCAGCTCAACCATCGTAAAGCCCGCGTTATGTTTGCGAATCCAGCTCACAGAGACCTCTAACCTGCCAAACCGGCTGGCTACCAGGTGGAATATTTGGTGCCGTCCAGGGCCGTTCCCTGGGACTTTGAATATACATCGAAGACGCTGTCTCCGCTATAGGAATCAGAGTCCGGATCGTCCTTCATCGAGTGCAACCCCCACTCGGCTTTGCCCGTCATGGGGTCCACCGGAATCTTGCGCAGAAACCTCACCTTTTTGGTCTCCACTTCCACACCCTTCACCAGCGTCTCCAGATCGGGCGGATAGCCCTGGCTGTCAATCTTAACCTGGAAGGCGTTCCTGTCCGCCGCGTCTTTGTATTTGTCGATGGCGTCGCGCATCATCCACAGGTCGTAGCGAAGCTGACGCTCGTTTTGGCGCTTTATCTCGAAGCGCGCAACGGGGAGCGCAGCCGAAGCGAGAATGGACAAAATCGCCACAGTCACGATCAACTCGATGAGCGTGAGGCCCCGCTCCCCACTGCGGCCGATGCGGTTTGTCCGGGCGTAGCTCATAAGTTCGGGTCTCATCGGACTACTTCACCACAATGCTTACCTGCGATCCGGTGGCCTGCATCTGCTGCTGGGCGCTGTTCACCGCCGCCGGATGGGTAATGGCAAGGGCGCTTTCTCCCGCGGCCTTGGCCTGGAAACTGAGCACGCAGACCACGCCCGCGCCGCTTACCCCGGCCGCTCCCGGCGGGCGCGAGGCATTGATGTTGATTAAACCCGGCCCGTCGTCGCGGTGAACCAGCGCCACGGCCTTCCCGTCCTGGCCCAGAAAGTCCCCGATATCCACGTTGACCAGCGAAAGTTTGGCTGGGTCATACTGAATCTGCAAGGGAATCGAAGCGATATCCGTTCCGCCGCTGACCACAACCGGAATCTTGAAGGTGGTTCCAGGGGCCACCGGAGCCGGCAGCGGAGTGAGCAGAAGGCTCACCCCTCCGGTATGAGGCGGATTAAGCGGATTGGGTTGCGGATTGGACGGACTGGGCTTCGAATTGGGCGGAGTTGGCTGCGCATTGGGCTGCGGGATGGGCGGGTGGTTGGCAATATCCGCAGTCGCCGTCATCCCATTCGCATCCGCCGCTGCCTTCATCTGCTGGAGCGCCGCCGGGGCTGCCGCCGCCGCGCTTTGGCCGGGAACCGTGCCCACGGTGGACCGCTGGTTGTTTACCAGCGGGCGCGCCGGGGTTGCCGCAGGCGCCGGATTCGAGGCAGGAGCTTCGCTGGAAATGTGGCGCAACTGGACCGACGTGCCCGCGCCGGTATCGACGGTGCGCAGATTCAACATATCCAACATTTGCGTACGAACGATGTGCGGTACCACCAGAAATACGAGCTCGTCATCTGAAATGGTGTGATCCTTCGACCCGAACAGGTACTTGAGGATGGGAATCGAGCTCAACCCGGGGATGCCGCTCCAGTTCACCGCTTCCTGCTTGTCCTGAAGGCCGCCCAGGATGCTGGCCTCGCCCTCGCGCAACCGGATCACCTGGTCCACCACGCGCTGGCTCAGGATGGGCTCGGTTACGCCGCTGATGGTTACCGAGCCGCTCTGCGAAGATACTTCGATCTTGATCTTCAGCGTCACATCGTGGTCGTAGTGGACTGTCGGCGTCATTTCGATGTTCACGCCCACATCCGTGTACTGGAACTGCGTGTTGACCAGCGAACTGACCACAGCGGTGGCCGCGCCCGTCTGGTAGGAACCGGTGGCGATGGGGATTTTCTCGCCGATCTTCATGGTTGCCTTCTGCCCGTCGGTGGCCCGGATGCGCGGATTTTGCAGAATCTTGGTATTGTCGTCGGTGAGCAGAAGGTTGGCCGTGGCCGAGCCAATGGTCACCGCAAAATCCGTCGCCTTCAGATGGGAGAGGGCGTAGAGAGATGGGGCGGAGGTACTAGACGTGCCGGTGGTGCCCGTAGTGCCGGTGGTGCCGGTGGTGCCCGTAGTGCTGCTGCTGCTGCCGGGCGCCTGCAGCGCAATGCCCACGTTGCTGGGCCAGGCAATGCCCAGGGTCTTCTCCCAGTTTTTGCTGACCTCGAGGATGGCGATGTCCACCACCACCTCGGGGCGCGCTTTGTCCAGGTCGTTGACCAGCTTTTGCGCCAGCATCAGTTCGTCGGGCGTTCCCTTCATGACGATGGCGCTCTGGCTGGCTACGCCGTAGACCTTGGCGCCCGGCAGCACGTTGCGCAGGGCCGTCTGCACGTCGTTCAGGTCGTTCTGCTGCCAGGCGTTGGTCAGATAAAAAGTCTCCACCGCAGCCTCATCCAGCTCGGTGTGCTTGGCGCGGGTGTTGGCGGCCACAAAGATGGTATTGCTGGTCACCGGGCGCCAGTAGGTGTTGGACATGGTGCCCACAATGCGCAGGCCGTCCAGCAGAGACACATTGTTCAGGTCCACTTGAATGCGCTTGGAGGTATAGTCCGGGTCGAAGAGAATATTCACCCCGGCGGCCCTGCCGATGGCCTGGTAGATCACCTTGGTGTCTTCCGTCATGTGCAGGGTAAGCGGTTCGTTGGAGACCGGCTTGAGCTCGGCCGGCGCGCCGATGGAGTTGATCTCCTCCTGCTTGCCTGCCTCCATGGGAAGACTGGTCTCGCCCACCGCAGCCTCGCCGTGCTTCTGGCGCACCCTGGCGATCTCCTGCTGCGCGGCCTCGTTGCTGGGATCGATCTCGGAGGCATGAAGAAACTCCGCCAGCGCCCCCTGCTCGTCGCCCGCCGCCAGCAGCTTGCGGCCCTTGCTCATGTGCATCGCCGAGGCTGAAACCCGCACCCGGACGAGCGCAGTGCGGTAGGTCAGATCCTTGGGCGCCTTGGCCATCGCTTTCTGGTAGTCGGCGTAGGCAGTGTCGTAGTCTTCGCGAGTCTCAGCGGTCTGTCCGTGCTTGAACAAGGTTTTGGCCGACTGCGCGTGCAGAGGAATGCTGAACAGGCCAAAGACGGCCAGAACCAGGAAGAGGGCAATATGGAAAGCGGCTCCGGAGAGTACCGTTCCGGAAGCAGACGGAGCTTGTGCGCGGCGGTTCATCGTACTCCCATGCGTCTCAGCCAGCCCGCGTTCAACTTCGGGCGCTTGCGGGCTGCCTTGGCCGCCCCGGACGCAATTCTTGCTGGTAATCCTGCACATCCTGCGATGCTCCATTTTAGCAAAGCCCCGCTGCAAAGTTTCTGAAACCGGCCCCGATGCTAGGATGAAGATTCGAGGTTGCTTCCCGATGGCTCGCCAAACCAGCCACGTCATTGTTGCCAAGGACACGGCCGGACCCCAGAAGCCGGCCAAGCCCCGCGATCCTGTGGCCAGCGGCGAGCGGGACGCCGCGCACAATCGCGCCGCCAGCCATAACTACTTTCTGTTGGAACGGTTTGAAGCCGGCGTGGCCCTGCGCGGGACCGAGGTCAAGTCCATCCGCGGGGGCCAGGCCAACCTCAAGGACTCCTACGGACTGATCAAGGACGGCGAAGCGTTTCTGCTCAACGTTCATATCGGTCCTTATTCCCACGGGAACATCGCCAACCACGACGCGACGCGGACCCGCAAGCTGCTGCTGCACCGGGACGAGGTTCGCAAGCTACTCTCCAAGACGCAGATCAAGGGCCACACGCTCATCCCCACCCGGCTTTACTTCCGCAATGGACGGGTGAAGTGCGAGCTGGCCGTGGCCAAGGGCAAGCAGGACTGGGACAAGCGGGAAACCGAACGCCGCCGCGAGGCCGACCGCGAATCCCGCGCCGCCGTCAACGCCAACAAGCACCGCATGGGCCGGTAAGGGCGTCAGACCCGCATCTCCGGCGGGATGCATTCGGGCTTTCGTTCTAGCCTTTCGCCAATCCGGTCATAGGTGCAATACATCCATGGTTGGACCATTTCAAGACTGGTGATTCTCGGCCTAAATCTCAACGGCTGGCCGTCACCGATTTTTCCTAACGCATCAACCAGCTTCTTCACGCAATTCTTTGCCTCGGGAACAAATAGCCACACCCGAACCGGCCACTCTGCCTGTAGATGGTTGTCACTGACGAGGGCCTTACGGATCTCCTCCCAGTTATTGTTCCACTCCTTCAGTCGATTTATCAGATGCTGAAGCGTTTCACTATAGGTGACCTCGCAGAGAAAAACCGTCGTTGGAGCGGACGAATCAGACCCGAAGTCTACGGCCAACACGTCGCAGTACCAGCTTGATCCCTTTGGAGGCGCCTTGCCTGGCTTGATCTGAAGGAAGCACTCGGGATTGATGAATACTGAGCGGTCGGACCGCAGATACTCCATAACGACACCCTGGTAATAGTCCATGAGTTCAAACCTTCCCTTCACTCAGGGAGGTGCCGGGCCGCATTTCCGCACGTCACCTCAGATCGTTTTTCGGCGAATCGCAGTTGTACAACGCCTTACGGACTCAGCGAATCACTTCGATTTCGATTCCCAGAGGTAGATTCTTCCAGACGTGATCCGTCGTGTAGACCTTGGCTTTGCGCTGCATGGCGAGAGCCAGGCAGGCGCGGTCGCCAAGGGAGAGGCCGAAGGGCCGCGTCTTTCCAATCATCTCTGCTGCAAAACGGGCCTGTTCGTCGTCAAAAAAACACACCTCGAACCCCATACTCAGAATACGGTTCCAGGCAAAGTCTGCCGGGCGTCCGTCCAGCAGCAGACGGGTGTGGATTTCGCTCAAGTTCACCGTGCTAAGCAAGCCGCCTTGCAGCAGATCAATGATCGCCTCGCTTCCTGGCTCACTGAAGATCACCGCCAGAATGGCGGATGAATCGAAAACGGCCCTCTTATCCAAGCCCCTCCTCCATCTCGCGGCGGGCCTCTTCGCGGCGATCCGCAATGAGTTGCTCCGACATCAGCATTCCGCCCTCCGGAATCAGCTTCCTGAACTCCTCCTGAATCCTGCGAATACGACTGCGATAGGACTCAATGCGCAACACGCCGTCTTCCAAAGCCATAACGACAAATTCTCCTGCCTTGAGCCCCATCTCCTGCCGGATTGCGGCCGGAATTACGATACGGCCATTTTGATTGATCTTGCTGCTGACAGATCGCGGCTTTGTGACAACCGATGCCATAATGCCCCCTATAGCAATTATGTCACACTATTAACTTTATGACAACAATAAGGAGAGTGTCATCTCCCTGCGCACTGTCCACTGTTCGCTGTCCACTGTAAACTGTCACCATGCGGACTCAACTCTCTTTTGCTCCCCTTGCGGGAATCGAAACCGAACTGCTGGCCGTTGTGGCCGCCGACAAACAAACCTCGAAAGAGCCCGACGCCAAGCCCGAGCCTGTGCTGCTGACGGCAGATGAAGCGGTGAAGGCCGCTACGGCCGCCGTGCTGGCCAGCGGCGAATACAAGGCCGGAGCCAATGAGACGCTGCTGCTGCACGCCCCGGCCAGCCTCAAGGCAAAACGCCTGCTGATCGTCGGCCTGGGCAAGCAGGCCAAGGTTTCGAGCGATAAGGTTCGCAACGCAGCCGGAACCGCCGTCCGCTTCACCAAGCCGCGCGGCATCCGGGAGCTGGTTTTCGTCCTGCCGGTTACCGGCGAACTGGCTGCCGCGCGCGGCGTCCGCGCCGCCGTCGAGGGCGCGTTTGTGGGCGACTTCGACCCCGACACCTATCGCAGCGACCGCAAGGACCAGAGCGTCGAGTCCTTCACCCTGGCCGCGCCGGCCAGTGCGGACGAGGCAGCCCTGAAAACCGCCTTTGCCGAGGGAGTAATCGTGGGCCAGAGCCAGAACTTCACCCGCTCGCTGGTCAACGAGCCGGGCAACAAGCTCACCCCCACCATCCTTGGGCAGCGCGCGGCGGCGATGGCCGCTGAAGTGGGGCTTAAGGCGGAGGTCTACTCTACCGAAAAGCTGCACGAGTTGAAGATGGGCGCATTCTGGAGCGTATCGCAAGGTTCAGCGGAGCCGCCGGCGCTGATTGTTCTGCGCTATGAGCCCGAGGGGATGAAAGACGGCCCGGTGCTGGGGCTGGTGGGAAAGGGCATCACCTTCGATACGGGCGGCATCTCCATCAAGCCCTCCGACAAGATGGAGCAGATGAAGTACGATATGGCCGGCGGCGCGGCCATGATCGGGGCCATGCGCGCCATCGCCCTGCTTAAACCGAAGGTACGGGTCATCGCTGTCGTTTGCGCGGCGGAAAATATGCCCTCGGGCACGGCGCAAAAGCCCGGCGACGTGCAGACGGCGATGCCGCTTTCGGCTGACAAGCCCGGCAAGACCATCGAAGTCATCAACACCGACGCCGAGGGGCGCATGGTTCTGGCCGACGGCCTGACCTACGCCCGCCAACTCGGCGCGACCCACCTGATCGACGCGGCCACGCTCACCGCTGCGTGCGTGGTGGCCCTGGGCACGACCAACGCCGGCGCTTTCTCGAATGACGACGATACCTATGCAAAGTTCGACGCAGCCCTCTCGACCTCGGGTGAAAAGTTCTGGCGGCTGCCCCTGGGCGAGGAGTACGCCGAGCAGATCAAGAGCGAGATCGGCGACATCAAGAACACCGGCGGCCGCGCCGGCGGGGCGATTACGGCGGCGGAGTTTTTGAAGGTCTTCGTGGAAGAGACGCCGTGGATTCACCTCGACATCGCCGGCCTGGCGTGGGTGGAAGACTCGAAGCCCTACATCGCCAAAGGGCCGAGTGGCGTCGCGGTACGGTCGATTCTGGAGTGGGTACGGAGTTACTAGCTGCTGGCTGCTAGCTACTAGCTCTTAGCCTTTGAGTAGCTAGTGGCAAGAAGACAGCCCCGTGCCCCATCCTTTCGCCTTCTTACTGGCGAAAGGGTGGGAAACCACGAACCCCAACTCGCCCGTCATACTCCGGTGATATTCCCGTCTGAATCCACGTCGATGGCTTGGGCGCGTGGCACGCGCGGCAGGCCCGGCATCAGCATCATGTTGCCGGAAATAGCAACCACAAAGCCCGCTCCGGCTGAGAGCGAAACGTCGGTGATGTTCAGCGTCCATCCGGTGGTCGCGCCCATGCGTTTGGGATCGTCGGAGAGCGAATACTGGGTCTTGGCGATGCAGACGGGCAGGCGGGCAAAGCCCCATTCGCCGTAGCGCTTGAGCCGCGTGCGCGCACTGTCGCTGAGGGCCACATCGCCGGCGCCGTAAACCTTCGTGGCGATCTTGCGGATCTTCTCTTCGAGCGTGTCATCGAGCGAATACGCCGGCTGGATGCCGGGCGACGGGTTGGCCTCGATGGCGGCGACGACTTTTTCTGCAAGATCGGCCGCGCCCAAGCCGCCTTTGGCAAAAGCCTCCACGATGGAGCAGGCGATGCCCTGCCGGCGGCAATGAGCGGCAACCGCCTCAAGTTCTTCGGGCAGATCGGCGGGAAAGCGGTTGATGGCCACTACCACCGGCACGCCGAAACGCTGCAAGTTGCGGATGTGGTGATCGAGGTTGGGGAAGCCGGCCGCAAGCGAACCCTCGCCCTGCGCGGTGAGGCTCTGCACGGTGGTGACCAGCACGGCGGCGGCGGGAGGGATGCCGGAGGCGCGCATCACGATATCGAAGTATTTTTCCGCGCCCAGTTCGGAGGCGAAACCAACTTCGTTTACCACGTAGCCGGCAAGGCGAATGGCCATCTGCTGCGAAAGAACGCTGCATGTGCCGTGGGCGATATTGGCGAAGGGCCCGGTATGCACCAGCGCCGGCGTGCCCTCCGTGGTCTGCACCAGGTTGGGCAGGATGGCGTCGTTGAGCAGGGCCATCATGGCCCCGGTGGCGTCCAGATCTGAGGCAGTGACCGGACGGCCGGAGCGGGTGACGCCGATAACGATTGCATCCAGGCGGCGGCGCAGATCGGCACGGCCTGAGGAGAGGCCGAGAATGGCCATGATCTCCGATGCGGCGGTGATGACGAAACCGGTTTCGCGGCCCCCCTCACGATTTGCCCCATCGCTTTTTGCCCCCAGGCTGACGGCAATGTGGCGCAGGGCGCGGTCGTTCATATCGAGTGTGCGCGGCCAGGTGATCTGGGCCGGGTCGAGGTCCAATGGGTTTCCGTGGAAGAGGTGGGCATCCACCATGGCGGCCAGCAGGTTATGCGCGGCGGTGATGGCGTGAAAATCGCCGTGGAAGTGCAGGTTGATCTTCTGGCTGGGTTCCACCTGCGCGAGGCCGCCGCCCGTGCCGCCGCCCTTGAGACCGAAGACCGGGCCCTGCGAGGGTTCGCGCGAGGTGAGGATGGATTTGCGTCCGACGCGTTGCAGGCCCTCGGCCAGCCCGATGGCAACCACCGTCTTGCCTTCGCCGTGGGCGGTCGGTGTGGTGGCTGTCACCAAAATCAGTTTGCCGAGTTTGCCGTTGACGGGAAAGGCCGCATCGGCAAGCACGCCGAGTGAGAGCTTGGCGCCATTGGCGCCGATGGATTCATAATGAGCCGGAGCAAGCGCCAGTTTGCTCGCGATTTCTTCAATGGGCAACATGCAAGACTTTCCTGACCGCCTTGCACTATAACCCATGGGGAGGGCCGGAGGATGTGACGGTTGAACCTGCTAAAGCGGCGTGCAAAACAAAGCGCGGACGAGCGTTACATCGCCTCCGGACTCTCAATTCCCAGCCAACTGAGCGCCAGAATCAACTCGCGCAGCGCAACCGCCGCCGTGGCCAGCAGGAAAGTTTTCCGCGCCGGGTCTTCTTCGCTGAGGATGTGGTGACGGTGATAGAAGTTATTGAACTCCTGGGCTAATTGGAAGGCGTGTCTGGCCAGGAAAGCAGGCTCGGAGGTGGTAATGCACTGCTCCAGCACCATGGTGCGCCGCGCACAGCGCAGCCAGAGGGCCCAGATATCTTCGGCTTCTTCGCCTTCAAGATAGGCGTCGGGCTTCTTTAACTTTGCGAACTGCGCCAGCACCGCCTCCGGCGTGGTTCCGGCTTTGCGGAAGATATTGCGGGCTCGGACTACGGCGTATTGAATATAGGGGCCGGTTTCGCCCTCAAAGCTCAGAGCATCCTTAAAGTCGAAGGCGATGACCGAGTTGCGCGTGAACTTGAGCATGAAATAGCGCAGCGCGCCGATGGCGATTTGCCCGGCGATCTTCTGGCGTTCCGCTTCGTCGCGACCGGTCTGGCGAGCGTCCACCTCGGCCTGCGTGGCGGCGATGAGTTTGTCGATCAGGTCATCGGCCTTGACGCCGAATCCCTTGCGTCCGCTGACTTCGATGTAGGCCTTTTTTTGGTCCTCTTCGGAGATGTCGTAGCCAAGTTCGACGGCACAACGGGGCGTGAGCGCGACCATCTCGTACGTGAAATGCCTCAATTGTTCCGCCTGCGTCGTGTACCCCATGCCGCGCAGGGCTTCCTTGACGTTGGCTTGCGCGTCTGCTTGCCGGGTGTCGATCACGTTGAATACATAATCTGCCCCACTTGCCTTGAAATGCACGGGGATTCCGGTTCCGGATGGGACACCATTAGCGTCGCGGATACGATTGTCGGCTGATCGGTAACACTGCTTACCGCTCCGGTAGCTGAAAAAGACTTCGTCGCCGAATTCGCAACCATCGAGGAGGCGGAATTTCCAAAGGTGAAACGCGATATCTTTACCGACGTAAGTAACGGTGTCATTAGAACGGACGATAACCTTGGCGTCTTCGTCGGGGCTGTCCTCTTCCTGGGTCGATTCGATCTCGGCGCCGGGGCGGGTCATGACCCAGCAGCCAGCGTTCTTTCCGTGGGTCTCTTTGTAGAGGACACCGGACTGCTTGAGCTTTTCGAAGGCTGCTTCCCAAAATTTGAGGTGAAGAATTTCGCTCTCGCGCGGGAGGAAGTCGTACTCGATGCCGAGACGGAGCATGGATTCGAGATGGCGGCGAAGGACAGCCGTGGAGATGAGGTCGGCGATTTCGGCGGTTTCGTTCCCGCCACGTTCGATGGCATGCAACGTGTCGAGGCGGATTTGCTTTCTCTTTGCAATAAGCGATTGGTCCGCTCCCCAGGGATTAGGGAAACCCTGATCATCTTCGAGTCCCAAATACCATGTGGAAACTCGCGCGTACAAATTCCAGCAATAATAATCGATCGGCATTCCGGCAGACTCTGCGGCTTCGCTGATACTCAACCCGGAATTGATTGCAGCGCGGAAGTCACGCTCCAGTTTATCGATGAATTGCCGTACTTGATTAGGCGACATCTTTTCAAGGTGCAGGAATCCAACCACAACATCGGCGACCTGGACGCCGGTGTTGTCGATGTAATTTTGCACAATGACTGTATCCGGAATTCGGCTCGCTGCTTTCAGTAGCATTGCCCAGGTATCGCCGAGGATCGCGTTCCGGAGATGGCCGATGTGCGCAGCCTTGTTCGGATTGATAGAGGTGTGCTCCACATTAGCAAAGATCGCCGGTTTTGCCGTCTCCCCGGGAAAAGCCATACCTGCTGCGAATGCGGCACGGTCGAGGCGCGCGTTGATGTAGCCTGCGCCGGCAACTTCAAAAGAGGAAAAACCATCGAGATGGCCCAACGCAGCCACGATCTCCTGGGCGATGATCTTGGGCGCTTTGCGCAGCTTGCGGGCCAGTTCGAAGGCAATGGGAGTGGCAAGCTCACCCAACTGCAACTCCGGGGGAATCTCCAGCGGAATGGTCTCAATCTGGAGGCCGTACTTTTCTTCTAATACGATCCGAAGACGAGCGGCGAGTCTTTTCTGCAATTCCAGATACACGTTGGGATGCCTCAGAAATCCTTGATTTTCAAGGGTGATTCTATCAGAGTGGCGCGCGCAGACGGGTTTGACGCTCCCCGCGCGGCAACCTAAGATGGTGAGTAGATTGCCTGTGGATTTTTGCCTGCCGTCCGGGAAGAATCCCACGCAAAGCCTGCCCATGACCAAGCCTGCTCCCAGCCCAGCCCGCTTTTACCTGACCACGCCGATCTACTACGTGAATGCGCGGCCGCACCTGGGCCATGCCTACTCGACCATCGTCTGCGACGCCATTGCGCGGCGCAAGCGGGCGCTGGGCATCGAAACCTGGTTTCTGACCGGCACCGACGAGCACGGGCAAAAGATCGAGCGGTCTGCGAAACTCGCAGGGAGCACGCCCGAGGAGTTTGCCACCGCCGTCTCAGCGGAGTTTCGCGCACTGTGGGACCGGCTGGGGCTGAGCTACGACGACTTCATCCGCACCACCGAAGAACGCCACAAGCGCGGCGTGCAGCGCCTGTTCGCCACGCTGCGCGACAAAGGCTTCATCTATAAAGGCTCCTATACCGGCCAGTACTGCGTCTCCGACGAGGCCTATGTGGACGGCCCTCCCGGAACGCCGTGCCCCGATTGCGGCCGCATCACCGAGACCGTGAGCGAGGAGAATTATTTCTTCAAACTCTCGGCCTTCGAGCGCAAGCTGCTGGAGTTCTACGAGGCCAACCCCGGTTTCATGGGGCCGGAATCCACGCGGCGCGAGGTGATCTCGTTTGTGCGCGGGGGGCTGAAGGATTTGTCGGTGAGCCGGACCAGTTTTTCCTGGGGCATTCCCGTGCCCGGCGACGAAAAGCACGTGATCTATGTGTGGCTGGACGCACTGGCCAACTACATCACCGCCCTTGGTTATGGTTCGGATGACGACCAAAAGTTCAAAAAATTCTGGCCGGCGGACCTGCACCTGATCGGCAAGGAGATCAGCCGTTTCCACTGCGTCTACTGGCCGGCATTTTTGATGGCCGCGGGGATTCCGCCGCCGCGCTCGGTGAGGGCCAACGGCTGGCTGCTCTTCGACCAGGGAAAAATGTCCAAATCGAGGGGCAACATTGTGCGCGCGGAGACGGTCGAGGAGGTTCTGGGAGCCGATGCGTTGCGCTACTTCCTGCTCAGGGAGATTCCCTTCGGGCAGGACGGCAACTTCAGCTTCGATGCCCTGGTGCAGCGCTACAACGGCGACCTGGCCAACGGCTACGGCAACCTGGTGAGCCGCGTGGTCAACATGGTGCACAAATACTTCGGTGGGGTTGTGCCGGAGGCGGGTGCGGAGACTCCTGCGGAGGGCGGTCTTCACGAGTGTGCACTGCGCACAATCGCCGCGTTTGGCCCGGAGTTCGATGCGCTGAATTTTTCTGAAGCGCTCAAGGCTTTGTGGGTTTTGGTGGCGGAGACCGACGGCTACCTGACTGCCAATGTGCCCTGGAAGCGGCCCGCGGACCGCAGCGAGGCCGACCACGTGAAGTTGCAGGCGCGGGTGCTGACTACGGCCGCGGAGGCCATCCGCATGATCACCGCGCTGGTCTATCCCATTCTGCCGGATGCCGCCGCCAAGGTCTGGCGGCAGCTTGGGCAGGGCGAGATTGCGGACGCGGCAAAACATTCATTTTTGGCTGAACTCCATTGGGGCGGATTGAAGGCCGGGACAAAATTTGCCGAGCCCGCGCCGCTCTTTCCCCGTGCGGAAAAGGACGCGATCGACCGTATGCAAAAACTCGAAGACGAAAACAACCACAGCGCCGTGGAAGCCGCCGGCGTGGAAGAGAATGCGGTCAAGGCGGCAGCGCCCGCAAAAAGTGCAGCCGCGACTCCGGCTGCGCCCTTGAGTGCGCCCAAGCCCAAAGCTCCGGCAGTTTCAGCGGCGGCTCCGGTTGCTGCCTCTGCTGTATCCAATGCCCCAGTTGTTGCGCAGGCTCCAGCCGCCGCTTTGGCTGCGGAGCAGCCGTCTGCCCCACCGCAGGCGGCCGCGCCGCAGCAAATTACCATCGACGACTTCGCCAAGGTGGAGCTACGCGTGGCGCAGATTCTGGTGGCCGAGCGCGTGCCCAAGGCCGACAAACTGCTGCGGCTGGAGGTCGATCTGGGTTACGAGAAGCGGCAGATTCTGGCCGGGATCGCACAGTACTACGAGCCGGAAAAGCTCATCGGGCGGAAGATTGTGATCGTCGCCAACCTGGCTCCGCGCAAGATGCGCGGCCTGGAATCGAATGGAATGCTGCTGGCCGCCTCGCTGCCGCCGGATGGAGCGCCCGTACTGGCCGGATTCCTGGAAGATGTTCCGCTGGGGGCGCGGCTGAAGTAGAGTCCGATCGATTTTTCCAGCCGTAAACTGCCCTGTTGCCCTATACACATAAATCGTGTCATACTTACACATCGGGAGATCCCCCATGCGGACGAATATCGAGATTGACGACAAGTTGATGCGGCAGGCGATGAAGGCGACCGGGGCGAGCACGAAGAGGGCCGCAGTGGAAGCCAGCATGCGCCTCGCGGTCCGCCTCAAGGCGCAGGGAAGCATCAAAGAGCTCTTTGGCAAGGTCGTATGGCGCGGACCCGGCGACGACTGGTCTGCTTCCGACGAAGAGATCATCAGAAAGCGCAAGCAATCGGAGCGAAAGGCAGTATCGAACGAAGTCCCCACGACCGGAAAGAAACTCGCAAGGACTGCCATTAACGGACGCCGGTGAGCAATGGTCATTGTGGATTCTTCCGTGCTGATCGATTACTTAGGGGGCTATTCCAATCCTGAGACAGTGTGGCTAGACGGGCAGGGCGGCATTCGACGCATAGGGATCACGAGCCTGATTCTGACCGAAGTCTTGCAGGGAATTCGCGACGATGCCAAGTTTGCCGCGACGCTGAAGGCGCTCAACCAGTTTGCGATCTTTGAAATCGGCAGCAATGAGCTTGCCGTCCAATCGGCCCGGAATTATAGAATCCTGCGTGGGCTTGGTATTACCATTCGGAGTACCGTCGATTGCCTGGTTGCCACATTCTGTATTGAGGAGGGCCACGAGCTCCTTCATCGCGATAGCGACTTCGACTTTTTCGAGAAGCACCTGGGGCTTCGCGTGTTGCATCCGCCGATCCCGCCATTGCCATAGAATCAAGCAAGTAAGAATGATCTCCACCATGCCATTCCCTCCGAGGCCGTACCCTTGCTGATCGATTCCCACGCCCATTTAGACAGCGAGCGCTACGCGGAGGACCGTGCCGCGATGCTCGGCCGAGCCTGGGAGGCGGGAGTGGGCGCGGTGCTGTCCATCGGCATTGGCGAGCAGGCGGCCGGAATGGGGCGCGCGCTTGATATCTGCCGCCAGTTCAACGGGCAGCCCGGCGTTCCAAAGCTCTATGCCAGCGCAGGCGTCTATCCGCATAACACGCGAGAAATCAATGAGGAGGTTCTTGGCAGGCTGGACAACCTGCTGGATGAGCCGGAGGTGATTGCCTGCGGGGAGATCGGGCTTGACTATTATCACGAAGGCGCTCCGCATGCCGTGCAGCGCGTGGGGCTGATTCGCCAACTGGAGGTTGCCGCGGCGCGCAGGCGGCCCATCCTCATCCATTGCCGTCCAAAAGACGAAACAACCGACGCCTGGGACGATCTTTTTGAGATTCTGGAGATGCACTGGAGGCCCACAGGGCTGGGCGGCGTGATGCACTGCTTCGGGGGCGGATGGGAGCAGGCGCGGCGGTCGCTGGAGCTGGGCTTTCTGGTCTCGTTCGCCGGCAATCTGACCTATCCCAATGCCCAACCGCTACGGGACGTGGCTGCACGGCTGCCCCTGGAGGGGGTGCTGGTGGAGACCGACGCGCCCTGGCTGGCTCCGGCGCCCGATCGGGGCAAGCGTAACGAGCCGGCCTGGGTGCTGCGGACCGCCCAGACGCTGGCCGGGCTAAAGGCCGTCACGGAGCAGGAAATCGCCTACGCGACCACGAAAAACTTCTTCCGTCTGTTTGACCTAAGGGCAGACGTGGGAAACTGATAGAGGCGCCGCGGACGGGTACTGCGTCCGGCAGGCATTGCATGCGGCAGCCTTTCCACTTTGAGGGAATAGAAAAATGGCACAGGACAATTCATTCGACATTGTGAGCAAGGTGGATATCCAGGAGGTCCGCAATGCCATCGACCAGGCGCTGAAGGAAGTTCGCCAGCGCTTCGACCTGAAGGATTCCCACTCGGAGATCACGCTGGAGGGCGCGGACGCCATTCAACTTGCCTCGGACGGAGAGTACCATCTGGAAGCAGTCAAGGAGATACTGGGGCAGAAGCTGGTCAAGCGCGGGGTCTCGCTGAAGAATCTGACCTACGGCAAGCTGGAGCCGGCGGCCGGCAAGAGCGTGCGCCAGAAGATCGCCTTGCAGCAGGGCATTCCCACGGAAAAGGCCAAGGAGATCGTTCGCCTGGTCAAAGACTCGAAAAAGAAGGCGCAGGTCAGCATCCAGGGCGATCAAGTCAGAATATCCAGCAAGGACCGCGACGTGCTGCAGGCGATAATCGCCCTGTTGCGCGGCAAAGACCTGGGTTTGGATCTGCAGTTTACCAACTACCGCACGTTTTGAGCAGTTGTTGTATCCCACCTGGGAACCCTCGGGGTACCGCAAAGAAAAAAAACGCGGCGAGAGTGGGGCACCCTCGGGATCAAGGAAGCACGGGAACCGGAGAGCTTTGAGCACATTGGCGACATCGACGGCGAGAGAGGTCTTCGATCTGCTGCGGGACGACCTGGTGGCGATCGAGCAGGAGCTGGGCCGCGACGCTGCCTCCGGCGTAAGCACCATTACGGAGATCGCCGAATACCTGCGCGAGGGCGGCGGCAAACGCATCCGGCCCTCGCTGTTGCTGCTTTCGGCGCATATGCTCGGCTACTTTGGCCAGGGGGCCATCCGGCTGGGCGCGGTGGTGGAGATGGTGCATACGGCCACGCTGGTGCACGACGACATCATCGATGGCGCGGACACCCGGCGCGGGCGTCCCTCGGCAAACACCACCTGGGGCAACGAAAAATGCGTGCTGGCCGGCGACTGGCTTTATATGCAGGCTTTCAAGGTGGCTCTGGATGAAAAGAACCTGCGCGTGCTCGACCTGCTCATCGGCCTGACCCAGCAGATGGTCGAGGGCGAGCTGTTGCAGATTCAAAAACTGGGCAAAGCCGTCTCCGAGGCCGAGTACTACGACCTGATCTTTCGCAAGACCGCGTGCCTCTTTGCCGTTTCCATGCGGCTGGGCGCGGTGCTCGCCGCGGCGAGCGAGGCCGAGGAGGCGAGCCTGGCCACCTATGGCCGGACTGTCGGCCTGGCGTTTCAGATTGTCGACGACGTGCTCGACCTGACGGCCACCGAAGAGGTTCTGGGCAAGCCCGTGGCCAGCGACCTGCGCGAAGGCAAGGCGACCCTGGCGGTGATTCACTCCATTGACCACGGCACCGCCGCCGACCGGCAAACCATTCAGAGGGTTCTGGACGACCGCAGCTTTGAAAACGTGAGCCGCGAGCAGATTCAGAAGATTCTGGCTAAAAACGGCTCGGTGGAGTACGCCATGGGCGTCGCCGACCGCTACGCCGAGCAGAGCCGCCAGGCGCTTGCCGGGCTTGCCGAGTCGGAGTTCAAGCGCGCCCTGCTGTGGGTGCCGGATTTTGTGGTGGCGCGGGACAAGTGAGTTGCATGTTGCTCTTGTCTTCCTATTTGTATTGGCGCGAGATCAGAGAAAGTAGTGCCCAATATTGACAACATTTTGCGAAGCAGGAAATACTATGAGGTATGAAATGATAACTTCTGAGAAATACCGTTTCCAAGACTTGGCAATTCACGGTTTTCGCCGCCTCAACGATGTTCAATTGAGGATGCGCGACCTATCCGTAATGATTGGTGCGAATGGAACAGGCAAGACTTCTATACTGGATGTACTTTCATTGCTTGCAAAATCTGCACAAGGTAAACTGAGCGAGTCCATTTCGGATCTGTCCGGTTTATCGAGCATACTAACCTATGACAGAGCCGAGGAATTGCAGCTAGATATTTCTATGACGGTTCCACATTATGAACCATTAAAGTACTCATTAAAGCTAATACCGCAATCTGTCGCTTATCTAATCAATGAAGAGCGTCTAAGCCAACAACGATCCGGTCATGCAGGTCCTTTTTTGCATATTAGCTCGTACGGACCAAACATCAATTATTACGATATAAAATCAAAACAGCTGACAAAGCCAGTCCAGCCAAACTGGACACACAATCCACTTGAAACGTCCTTATATCAGGTGCCCAAAATGTTTCAGCAGCCAGAGGATTTTCGGAATCGGCTGGCATCATCCACGTTTTATCATGTGTTGAATGTGGATACTCGGTCACCAGTGCGCTTACCCCAACCAATGCAGCCAGCAACACTTCCGGGTCGAAATGGCGAAGAATTGGTTTCTTGCCTCTACAATCTTAGGGAATCTGAAAAAAATAAATTTGATGCAATACAGGATGCACTTCGTGCGGCCTTTCCTCGTTTTGATCGCCTCGAGTTTCCAGCTGTGGCAGCCGGAACACTTGCCCTTTTATGGCGCGAGACAGGATTCTCAAAGCCACTTTATATGCACCAACTCTCTGAAGGGACGCTACGTTTTTTGTGGCTGGCTACTTTGCTCCAGAGCCCTGGATTGACTGCTCTCACGTTGTTGGACGAACCCGAAGTGAGCCTGCATCCAGAATTGTTGAACCTACTCGCGGATATGTTGCGAGAGGCATCCAGCCGTACACAGATCGTTGTGGCAACGCACTCGGATCGTCTCATCCGATTTCTGCAACCGAAGGAAATTTTACTAATGGATTCGGATGAAAACGGGATGAGTACACTGAAATGGGCCGATGAACTTGATCTCGATGCATGGCTGAAGGACTATTCCCTCGATGAGCTTTGGAGTAATGGCCGTCTCGGAGCGCGCGCGTGAAGATTGCTATTTTAGTTGAGGGACGGACAGAAAGAGCATTTCTACCTCACTTGAGAGTGTTTCTCAAAGTGCGCCTTGAAGGAAAGATGCCCAATCTCGACCCGTTCTTGTATGACGGTAGAATCCCAAAGGAAGAGAAACTGCGGCGTACGGTTGAGAACTTACTTATCGGGCGTAATCGGGCAGACGCGGTGATCGCATTAACCGACGTATACACTGGCACACAGGATTTCCTGGACGCCGCTGATGCTAAAGCCAAAATGCGCATATGGGTTGGCCAGAATAACCGTTTTCATCCCCACGTTGCGCAGCATGATTTCGAGGCTTGGCTCTTGCCTTATTGGAGTGAGATTCAGAAGGTCGCTGGCCACAACCGAAATGCGCCACCTGGAGCGCCGGAGTCTATCGATCATAACCGGCCTCCGTCTTACCACATTAAGGAAATTTTTCAGATCGGCACCTGTCGTGACGACTACTCCAAAGTTCGAGACGCAAATAGAATCCTGCTTAATAAGGATTTGGCTATTGCTGCTGCAGCCTGCCCGGAATTGAAGGCTTTTCTAAATACTATTCTTGTACTGAGTGGTGGCCAGCCAATCTAAGTACACAAATTCAAGCTCATTCATAAATGTTATGCCTCACCCGCCATCATTTGCCGCAGCGCCGCGGCGTACTTTTCCGGCAGAGGCTTCTTGTTCAACTGGTCGTCGCAGACCACGTGCACCGTCTCGCCCTCGGCCAGCAGCTCCCGCTGTTTCTCTTTTTGGTTTGCCTTGCGCCAGATTTGATAGGCGAATTTGATGACCGAGCCACGCAACAGAGCGGGGCGGGTTTCGATCAGAATCTCATCGTCGTAGCGGGCCGGGGCGCGATAGCGGCAACTGGCCTCGATCACCGGCAAAATGCACTCGTGTTCGATCTCCAACTGGCTATAGGCAAGACCCAGCGAGCGCAGCAGCTCCACGCGGCCTATCTCAAACCAGACCAGGTAGTTGGCATAGTAGACAATGCCCATCTGGTCGGTTTCGGCGTAGCGCACACGGACTTCGGTGGTGATTGGCATTTATTCGTCTCCAAAAAACCGGGGAAGTTTCGAAGTTTCCCACCCTTTCGCCAGAAAAAAAGCGAAAGGATGGGGCACGGGAGCAGCTTTCGGAGATCAGGGATCAGTTACGAGTGGAACTGGTTAGTGGTCAAGAGGATCGCTGAAAACTGACCACTGATCTCTGACCACTGATCACTGTTCACTGACCACTGTTACGGTTTCAAGTGCGTGAAGATGGGCAGCTTGGTCACGTCGTTGAAGATGACGAAGGCGAAGAAGGCCAACAGGACCACAAAGGCCGCCTGGTAGATGCGCTCCTTTACGTTGACGCCGATATCGCGGCGGATCACGCTCTCGATGAGCAGCAGCAGAATCCCGCCGCCGTCGAGAATGGGGAAGGGCAGCAGGTTGAGAATGCCCAGATTGAGGCTGATCTCACCGGCCAGCACGAACTTCGGATACCAGCCCCTCATCTCCGCTGCGTCGCCGGCCATGCGGGCAATCCCCACCGGACCGGAGAGTTGGGAGACGGAAACCTTGTGGGTGAAGATGCGCCCCAGTATATCGACAATGAGGGTGGAGTTATCGGCGCAGAACGCCTCTGACTTGTCCACCGCCTTAATGAAAGGGAGCGGGTCGTTGCGGAAGGGAATCGGCACCGGCTGAAATCCCAGCTTCCATCCTGAGTCGAGCTTGGCCGGATGGGCCACGATGGGGGGCAAAGGGACGCCGTTGCGCACCAGAACCAGCGTAATCGGCTTGCCCTGCCCGGCCTGCATATAGGCCAGCAGCGTGTTGACGGTATGGAAGGCGTGACCATCGACGGACTGGATGGCGTCGCCGGCGCGCAGACCGGCATGCTCCGCCGGCGCGCCCGGCTGCACCTTCTCAACGCTGATCGGGCCGGGGACGAACTGCGGCAGGGCGCCCGTGTCGCTTATATCGAAATCCTGGCTCTTTCCCGCGGGGGGCAGGTGAAAGGAGAGATTGATCGTCTTGCCGCCGCGGTCCACGGTTACGGGCACGGCCTGGCCCTGGTTCACCGCCGCGCGCATGTTCACCTGGTCCCAGGTGGGATTGTCCACGGTTTCAAAGCGGCGGATGATATCGCCGGACTCAAGCCCGGCCTGGTCTGCCGCCGAGCCGGGAGTGACCCACTCGATGGTTGTGGTCGCGACCTCGAATTTGGGAACCTCATTGATCCAGCCGAAGTAGAAGACCATCAACACGAATGCCAGGATGAAGTTGGCCGCGGGTCCGGCCAGGCCGATCAGCACCCGCTGCCAGCGGGGATGGGCCAGGAAAGATCCAGGGTCGTCCACCGGATATTCAGAGTGTTTGCCGGGCGCTTCGAGGTTTTGTTCCGGAGCCTCGCCGGTCATTTTGACGTAGCCGCCCAGGGGAAGCAGGCAGATCTTGTAGTCGGTTTCGCCGTACTTGATACCGAAGAGACGCGGCCCAAAGCCGAAGGAAAACGACTCTACGCGGACTCGGCAGAGCTTAGCGACGGCAAAGTGCCCAAACTCATGGACCACCACCATCAGGCCCACGAGGACGATAAAGGCAACGATAGCTACTAGAAATTCATGCATAGATGTACGGTTTTTCCCTCGGCAACGTGCGGGATGACCGGCCTCATTTCAACAGCCCGCGGGCCGTTTGACGCGCCTCCCGGTCGGCGGCCAGCACCTCTGCGATGGTGGCGGGATGCGCCTCCGGCGTGGATGCGAGCACATTTTCAATTGTACGCGGGATACCCGTGAAGGAAATACGGCCTTCAAGGAATGCCTCGACGGCGACCTCGTCGGCGGCGTTGAGTGCGATGCAGTGGGTTCCACCAACTTCCGCGGCTTCAAAGGCCAATCTCAGGCAGGGGAAGCGCTCGAAGTCGGGCGGCTCGAATTCCAGGTGGCGCAAGGCGGCCAGGTCGAAGGTGAGCGCCGAGGCAGGGCGTTCCGGCCAGGCCAGCGCATACAGGATGGGCAGCCGCATATCGGTGACGGAGATCTGCGCCAGGATCGAACCGTCCACATACTCCACCAGCGAGTGGACCGTGGACTGCGGGTGAACCAGGACCCGGACTTGGCGTGGCGGCACGTCAAAGAGCCGGCAGGCCTCGATGATCTCCAGGCCCTTGTTAAGCATGGTGGCGGAGTCGATGGTGATGCGCCGGCCCATCACCCAGGTGGGGTGCTTGAGCGCCTGCGCGGGGGTGATGGCGGCGAACTGGGCGAGAGGAAGTTCTCTGAACGGGCCGCCGGAGGCCGTCAGCCAGATGGTCTTCACTTCGGCGTGCGCGCCCACGCGCAGGCACTGGTGGACGGCATTGTGTTCGCTGTCGATGGGTAAGATCGGTACATTGCGCTCACGGGCGGCGCGGGTAAGGATCTCGCCGGCGGCCACCATGCACTCCTTGTTGGCCAGGCCTACGGGTTTGCCGGCCTGGATGGCGGCATGCGTGGCTTCCAGACCGGCCACGCCCACGATGGCCGAAACCACAAAGTCCGCATCGGGATGCGTGGAGCAGGCAACGGTGCCAGCGGTGCCGTAAACCACCTCGATGCCGGTGACGCCAGCCTGGCGGAGGCGCTCGGTCAGCTCTCCGGCCAGCTCTTCAGTGGCCATCGAGACCACTCGCGGCCGCCAGCAGAGGGCTTGCGCGAAGGCCTGGTCGAGATTGCGTCCGGCGGCCAGCGTGGCGACCGCGTAGCGGTCGGGAAACTGCTCAACGATGGAGAGGGTGCTCTGCCCGATGGAGCCGGTGGAACCGAGAATGGCGAGTCGCTTCAAGGTGATTCTTGTAATTCCGCGGTTCCTTGTGGAACCCATCCATAGAGCGTGTTCCAATCAAACATTCCCAATGAAAACCGGGAATGAGATCTAGAACCGCTGTTGAATAACCTGAGCGTACCACAGCACCGGAGCGGCCAGCAGCAGGGCGTCGATGCGATCCAGGATCCCTCCGTGGCCGGGCAGCAGGTCGCCTGAGTCCTTGACCCCCACCGAGCGCTTGAGCGCGGACTCGGCCAGATCGCCCACCTGTGCCGCCATGTTTACCACCACTGCCATCACCAGCCAATACCAAACCTCCTCGTCGCGGAAGGAGAGCAACGTCGAGTCCCACATCTCGAAGAGGGCGGAGAGGCCCAGCAGGGCGCCGGTTGCCAGCAGGCTGCCGGCCACCGAGCCCAGTGCGCCCTCCCAGGTCTTTTTGGGGCTGAGCGAGGGAGTCATCCTGTGCCGGCCCCAGGCACGGCCCACGTAGAGAGCGGCGATGTCTCCCGCCCAGACCACGCACAGCAAAAAGAGCACCAGCGAAGGGCCGTTGGCCTCCTCGCGCAGGGCCAGCACGGTGGTCAGCGTGAATCCGACGTAAAAAAGGCAGAAGATGGAGACCGCCGCATCCCCCATCACATTTTCGACGGGCGGACGAAAGGCGCAGACGACCAGCAACACCAGGGCCAGAATGCCGAAAACGAGCTCGGTGTGACGCAGAAACTCAAAATTGAGCTGGGCGGCGCCGGTGCGGATGAGAGCCGACAGCCAGTTGTTGCCGGCAATCACGCTGCAATCGGCAAAAAACCTGCCGGCGAAGAGCGCCAGGATGGCTGCCAGCACCACAATGCGCGGCGGATTCGCCCCGCCTCGCTCCACCAGGCGAAGGTATTCCCAGGCGGCCAGCGCCGCCACCCCGGCTACGAGCAACGTGAACAGCCACTGCCACCTCGGCCCCAAAAACACCAGGAGCAGGACCAGCGGAATCAATAGAAGGCCGGTAATTATGCGCTTCATTCTTTGGTTGAGAATACACTGTCGGGTGGGGTTGGCGCGCGTCCCGGCCGGCAAAACCTGGAAACAAATGCCGGAATGAGCTGTTCTTCAGGTGCACAGCCGGTTTGTTGAGAGACTATGAATAAGAACGGCCTAGCCAATCGATTTCGACAGGTCAGGCGGGCAAAGAGTGGAGGCATAGTCCCATGTGGCTGCTTTATATTGCGGGTTTTATCGTTCTGCTGATCGTTATCGTGAGGGCCGATGCCAGGCGCAAGGATCGGCAGCTTCAGGCATACCGAAAGGAATATGACGAACTGCTTAAAAAATATGGATATGTGCAAGCCAGGGAGCACTGCCCGCATCGGGCCGTTACCTTTAGCCAGACCGGAATTCCGGGAGTAGTCACGATGACGAGGAAATGGTGCAAGATCTGCGGGAAAGACCTGGGGGCGGCTCACCTGAAGGAGTCGCTCTGGGGGAATCGCTGGGAGTAATCGCCCCGCCGGCGTTCCCAGTACGCAGATAGCGGCGGCTTTCGCTGGCGGCCTGTTGCATCGTTTCTATTGAAATTTAGTGGGCGCCTTTCTCCCGCAGCAGCTTCGCCACCTCAGTCTTGCCCTGGCGTTCCGCTACCATTAGCGCCGATTCGCCTCGGTTGGTCCTGGCATCAATGTTCGCGCCCTTCTCCAACAGCAGTTTCACAACATCGGTCCTGTCCTCGTTGGCTGCCCAGATCAGCGCCGTCCAGCCGTCGAGACCCTTAGCATTAATGTTCGCGCCCTTGTCCAACAGCAGCTTCACAACCTCGGTCTTGCCCTCACCGGCCGCACTCATCAGCGCAGTGAAGTCGTTGATTGCCCTGGCCTCAATGTTGGCGCCCTTCGCCAACAGCAGCTTTACTGTTTCAGTATTGCCCGCACCGGCTGCTCTGATCAGCGGCGTAAAGTGAAACATGTCCAGGGCCTCGATGTCGGCGCCCTTCTGTAGCAACTGTTGCACCGCGGCCGCGTCGCCCTTTTCGGCGGCTGCGAACAGTTGGTCATTCAGGCTGTTGGAGCCGGACTGGGCTACTGCCAGATGACTCAATGACAAAACAATGGCTAAAAAAATGCTGACCAGTACTATTTTCATCGCTATCTCCTTGGGAAGGTAATGAGCATTCCACTTCTCTCTGAATCCTGCTTGCCACAGCTGCTGCGCCCGTGAACATGCCCCAGTGCGGCAGATATCCAGTCTGTCTTTCAGCGGCAACCTGCTGCACCGCTCATGACGAAGCTCAGCGAGCGCCTTTCTCCCGCAGCAGCTTCACAATCTCGGTATTCCCCTTTCTTTCCGCCGCCTTCAGCGCCGTGTCACCATCGTTGTCCTTGGCCTCAATGTTGGCGCCCTTCTCCAAAAGCAGCTTGACAGTGTCAGTCTTGCCCTCATGGGCCGCGTAGGTCAGCGCCGTATCGCCGTTGTTGTCTTTGGCGTCGATGTTGGCGCCGTTCTCCAATAGCATCCTCACAACTTCGGTCTGGCCCATCATGGCCGCCCCGCTCAGCGCCGTATCGCCTTTGTTGTCTTTGGCCTCGATGTTGGCGCCCTTCTCCAGCAGCAGCTTCACCATGTCGGTTTTGCCAACATTGGCCGCCCAGACCAGCGCCGTCCAGCCTTTGCCGTCTTTGGCCTCGATGTTGGCGCCCTTCTCCAAAAGCAGCTTGACAGTGTCAGTCTTGCCCTCATGGGCCGCGTAGATCAGCGCCGTATAGCCATGGTTGTTCTTGGCGTCAATGTTTGCGCCCTTCTCCAAAAGCAGCTTGACAGTGTCAGTCTTGCCCTCAAGTGCCGCGTTGGTCAGCGCCGTGTCACCATCGTTGTCCTTGGCCTCAATGTTGGCGCCCTTCTCCAGAAGTTGCTGTACTACCGTCGTGTCGCCGTTATAGGCAGCTGAAATCAGTTGGTAATCCAGGCTGTTGGAGCCGGCCTGGCCTGCCGCCAGAGGACTCCACGACAAAACCATGGCTAAAGAAAAAATGCTGACCAGTACTATTTTCATCGCTATCTCCTTGGGAGGGGAATTGGCCTTCCATTGCCTTCTGCATCCACGCACATGTGTAAGCGGCCGTGGTTTCCCGATTGCGGAGGACGCTCTTCAACCTTACGCGATCAGGATACGGCGTCATTTAGTGATTTGCTGCCGAGAAGAATAGCTCCGATAGGGCGAGAATGCAAATACCTCATCCCTCATGCGGGAAGCACGGCAGAATCTATAATTTGCGGCATTTGAATTGATGCAAAAGAAAAGATCGGCGGAGCTAAAGGAATTTTCAGCTGGCTGCGATCTTAATCTGCTCCGCCTCTTCGTCCACTACTCCGGAGCCCTCGCCCAGTCCGCCGAAGCGGCGCTCGCGGAGCTGGAAGTCGGCGATGGCCTCGAGCAGATGGATGCCGCGGAAGTCAGGCCACAGGCGATCGGTGACGAAGATCTCTGTGTAGGCCACCTGCCACAGCAGGAAGTTGGAGATGCGCATCTCGCCCGAGGAACGGATGAGCAGGTCGGGGTCGGGCATGTGCGCCGTGTAGAGATGGCGGTGAATGTCTTCCTCGGTGATGCGCTCCGCGCCCAGGTGATTTTGTTTCATCTCGGCGGTCAGCGAGCGGAAGGCGTCCACCAGCTCCGAGCGGCCGCCGTAGTTGAGCGCCAGGGTGAGCGTGGTGCCGGTATTGCGCGCCGTGGCCTCCTCGGCCCAACGCATCTTGTCCTGGACCTCGGCAGGCAGGTCCTGGGTGCGCCCGATGTACTTTATGCGGATGTTGTTGTCCAGCATCCGCCCGAGGTTGGCCTCCAGATAGGTTTTGAGCAGGCGCATGAGGAAGTTGATCTCGGCCTTGGGGCGGCGCAGGTTGTTTTCCAAAGAAAAAGCATAGAGCGTGAGCCAGGGCAAGCCGATGCGGGCGGCGGTTTCGGTCACCAGTTGTACGGCATCGGCCCCCTTCTGGTGGCCCAGGAAGCGCTTCAGCGAACGCTGGCCGGCCCAGCGGCCATTGCCGTCCATGATGATGGCCACGTGCTGGGGCAGGCGCTCGGGCTTGAGCGTCGCATAGACGGCGCGCTCCTCAGCGGTCAGGTCATGGATGCGGAGGGTGCCGGTTGGATACAAGGAACTCGCCTCTACGGTGTATTTGCTGCATTCAGGCCGGCGGTCCTGGGGCGTCCAAAAAATGAAGCCGGAGGATTGGCGCCGGATCAATCAATGGGGCTATCGGACCACATCAGACTCCTGCCCGAAGGGTAAATTTCCTTCAGACGGAGGGAAGGTGCAGCATCATCGACCCTAGCATAAGCGCCCATGCGTCGCAAAGGATACTCACCCGCGGCGAATCGCAAAGGGAAGGCGGGGCTGCATGCGCGTCGAGATTGCCGACAATTCGCGCCCAAGACCGGGAACGAGACGTCCCGGCCCCAATCAATGCCCCTAGCCCCTATGCGGTGCGCCGCCGTCCCATGGCCGCGTCCCGCACCGCGCCATAGATCAGCGTCCGCTGCAGCGAGTCCAGATGGGGCAGCACGGCAGCAATCTCGGCCAGGAACGGGTCGGCAAAAATGGAGGCTACCTCCTCGTCGCGGCGGCTGCGGGAGTCCCGGATCAGTTGGCAGACGTTCACTTCGAGCGCCGCGGCCAGCCGCTCCAGCGATCCCAGCGTGGGGATCGCCTTGCTGTTTTCAATCTTCGAAATATAGGTTCGGGGCACCTGCATGCGCCCGGCCAGTTGACGCTGGCTCAGGTGGCGCACGCGGCGAACCTCGCGCACCTGTGCGGCAACCTGCAACCCGGCCTCGGCTGAAGCCGGTACAGGCGGGCTGGTCACCAGTTGCGGCGCCAGTGGCACAGGCTCCTCCACATCGAGTGGCCTGTGGCATCTTAGACATTTGGAACTGCTGGGCCTGTACTGGACGAGCCTGCAGTAGTTACAGCGCACTACCTCGCGTGTCTCCACGCTGACTTGAGTGGTGGCCATGGGCTGTGTGCGGAGCGCCAGAGCTGGCTATCCGTGGTGCGTCTGCGCACCTCGATATAGGTAACTTTCGGGGAAATGAACCATAATTGTCAAGTAGAAACTTAGGGACTAACCTAAGATTTCCCCATCATTCCCAAAAAGACCGGAAGAAAACCGAACCATATGGATCAACATGGAGATGAATATGAACACCGGAAACGGATCGGCCTACGGCCCCGAAGGCTACGGGCGTGACCAGGCCTGGCAACTGCTCACCGAATGGACACAAAGCGAGAACCTGCGCAAGCACGCGCTGGCGGTTGAGGCCTGCGTGGCGGCCTGCGGCGAGGCGGAGGCCGACCGGCTGGGGCTCACCGGCCATGACCGCTCAGCATTCGCCGAGCTCTACTCCACCACGGCCCTGCTGCACGACTTCGACTACGAGCGTCACCCCACGGCCGCGGAGCATCCCTTCGTGGGAGTCCGCGAGCTGGAGCGGCAGGGTTGGCCCATCGAGCTGCGCACCGCGATTCTGGGCCACGCGCAGTACTCCGGCGTGCCCCGTGAAACGCATCTGGCCAAGGCCCTGTTTGCCTGCGACGAGCTGGCCGGGTTTCTGACTGCCTGCGCGCTGGTCAGGCCCACCAGGGCTATCGCCGACGTTGAAGCAGCAGGCGTGCGCAGGAAGATGAAGGATAAGGCTTTTGCCCGCGGCGTGAATCGCGAGGACGTGATCCGGGGCGCGGCGGAGCTGGGCGTCGATCTGGACGCGCACATCGCGTTCTGCATTGACGCGATGAAAAAGCGGGCAGGGGAGCTGGGGCTGTGAAAACAGTATTGTGCCGTGGCGGACGGCCCAGGGCGCCCAAAGGCAAATGCAATTATTCGCTGACGGGAGCCGGAGACCCGAATCATCTACCATCCAGGAGAAATCTGCGTTAGGATAGGCATTTCCGGCGCGGAATTGAACCGCGGCCGATCGCTCAAGGAGATCTCCATGGCCCGCTTCAAACACGTCGTCACCGAATCCGCCAACGGGGTTCAGACTATTACCCTGAACCGGCCGGAGAAGCGCAACGCGCTCAGCCCGCTCCTGATTGAGGAGCTCACCCTGGCCCTGCGCGAGGCGGAGACCTGCGATTGCGGCATCGTGATCCTGACCGGCGCCGGTTCGGCCTTCTGCGCCGGCCTGGACATGGAGTACCTGGAGAGCATGAACGCCCACACCCCGCAGGAGCACCGCCGTGACTCGGAGAACATGGCCCTGGTCTTGCGCACGCTCTACGACTTTCCCAAGCCGATCATTGCCGCCGTTAACGGCCCGGCCATCGCCGGCGGCATGGCCCTGGCCACCATCCCCGACTTTACGCTCGCGTCTCCTGAGGCCAAGTTCGGCTACACCGAGGTGCGCGTGGGATTTATTCCGGCCATTGTGGCTTCGTTCCTGATCCGCCAGGTGGGCGAATTGCGCACCCGCGAGATGTTGCTCTCGGGAAGAATCCTCAAGGCACAGGAAGCGCTGCAACTGGGCCTGGTGACCCAGATCGTCGAGCACAACGATCTTATGCCGTCCGCCCAGGCCCTGGCCCAGACACTGTTGCTGAACAGCCCGCAGGCCATGCAGGCGGTCAAGCGGCTGCTGGCCAAGCACTCCCGCCGGCGGCTGGATGAGGAGATCGAAGATGCCATCGAGGCCAACGCGCAGCAGCGCTCCACCGAGGACTTCAAGGAAGGCGTGAAGGCTTTCTTCGAGCACCGCCGCGCCGACTGGCCCAGCATGAAATCAAAAGTATGAAGCGACCCAGGCCTACAGACAATTAAATATTTTTTCCCGGCGCCATAGCATTCTTGCTATATAATGAAAAGAACATTTGGGACCAAGCGCTCCCGGCAACAGCCGGGCAGTGCATGTCGGGAACGAGAAACGCAAACCCGAGAGCCGGAAATCCGGTCCGCCCCAACAAACGTTGATCGCAATTAGGCCGCGCCGAAGAAGAGGATCTTTGGCGCGAGACGCTGGGCAGTGCCATATACACTCGGGGGGTGAACCTCGGGGAAATATAGGAGATACCAGTGTCTGACAACAACATTCTTCAGGCAAGAGCCTCTATCTCGTGGGAGGGCGACTCACGCGACGTTTTGAAAACATGGCCACGCGACGTGCAACGCGATTTCGGACTCTCTCTTCTGAAACTCCAGGAAGGAGAGCGTCCGACCCTCGCCACACGACCGATGCAATCTGTTGGGCAAGGAGTCTTTGAGCTGAAAGCCGCGGATGAGGCGGCATGGTATCGCGTTATCTACCTTGCGCGAATCGAAGACACGATCTACGTTCTGGATTCCTTTACCAAGAAGAGCCGGAAGACCGAGAAGAACGACCTGAATCGAGCACGGGCGCGGTTGTCGCAAGTTAGGCGGCGCCTCCTGAAAGAGAGAATCGATGTTAGACGCAAAAGAGACAAATAGGCCCGGTCACATCACTACCGGCAATGTGCTCGAAGACCTGGGCTTTTCCGCGCAGGAGATTCGGGAGATGGAGATCAAGCACGATCTCTGGGTTCCGATCCGGGCCGAAATCGAGGCACGTAAGCTTACGCAGACCCAGCTTGCCAGGGAGTTGAAGATTCACCAGCCCGACGCTAGTCTGCTGCTTCGCGGCCAGATCACGCGCTTCAGCATTACCAGGCTCCTGCAGTTTGCTGACTGCCTCAAGCTTGCGGTTACATTCACCGTTGCTCCCATGGCCGAAGCCCCAAGAGCCACAGGCTCTGCGCGTATCCACTTGCGCGCGGCCAAACCGCGCAGCAAGCCGGCAAGGCCGGTATCCGTTCGATCGGGAAGACGCACTGCCATTGCTTAGACTGGGTTCTTCGCCCTTAGCTCGGCTACAATTTCGGCCGCGGCTGCGCGGGCCTGGGCGGTCTGGTCGGGGGGGAAGCTGATGGCGCCTACGCGGGCATGGCCGCCGCCGCCGTAGCGCTCGCACACTTGCGCCAGATTCACCATCTTGGCAGGGTCGGCCTTGGTCCAGGGGTTCGAGCCCACCGAGACCTTGGTGCGGAAGCTGGACTTTGAGAGGCCGATCGAGTAAGTGGCCTGGGGATGCAGATAGTAAGGGATGAACTTGTTATATCCCTCCTGCTGCTGGTCGGTAATGTCGAAGAATATCGTTCCGTTGCGCTCTTCCGCGCGATTGCGGATCAGCTCGATGGCCTGCCGGTGACGCTCCAGCAGCGGCGGCAGCAGTTCGGCCACAGAGGGCTGGGTGAGCACTTCAGAGAGCGGCATCTCAGTGAGCAGCGGGATGAGCCGCGGAAGAAAGGCCGGGTTCTCAGTGGACTCGATGATCAGCGTCAGCTTCATGGCTGGAGCGGCCATCTCCACGGCCGACTCGGGGCTCTCATACTGCGCGCCGTCCACAATGTCGGCCCAATGGATCAGCTCCGCAACGGGCGCCGTGTCGAAGCCGAAGCGCGCGGAGGCGATGGCAGCGATAAAGCTGGTGCAGGAGGTGTAATTGGGGTCGCAGAACTTGCGATCGCCGCAGGCCGGGTCCTGCTTGCAGGCCAGAAAGTTCTGCTGGTCCTGAGGCGAAAGAAAGGCCGAAAGATGGTGATCGAACCACCACGTGATCCGGGGCGAGGGCGAATATTTGAAGTCGACGATGGCGTTCTCGTCGCCGCTAAACTCGCTCTCGTCGAAGAGCGCGCCGGCGCGGTGTGCCAGGCCGTGATACTCATAGCTGGCCCCGGCAGCGATGCACTCACGGTGGAAGCGCGTGAACAGCGATGCTGAGCAGGCTCCATCAAAGCATTTGTCGTGGTAGAAGACGCGAACCCGCAAAGCTGTACTCCCCCGAGCACTGCAAAAGTTGAATCATCGGAACTGTTTAGCATCAAGGGATTGGCCGGTTGTGTCAAGCCGGAATGGAACGGAAAAATGCCAATCCGTTTCCGGGAACTCCCAAAACGGTCATTTCGTAGAGTATCTTTCCATCAGTAGAATTCAGTACACGGGAAATTTATGTCTCTGTGAAGGAGGCTCCATGGAGCCAGTGATTCAGCCCCCGCAGCCGGAAGCGCCGCCCTCCGAAGCAGACCTCACGTCCGAACCCCCGAAGTTTCGCGGCCTGCGCTGGGCCTTCATAGGCAGCCAGGGCCTGCGCTCCGGCTGGTCGGTGGTGCTCTTCGTGATTCTGACCATTCTCTTCTTGAGAACGCTGGGGTCAGTGGCCACGCTTATCTTAAGAAATCATCACCAAGCCAGTACAGGCAGTTTTTCGCCCTATGTGGCGATCATCGGGGGGCTGATCGAGGTTCTGGCCATCCTGGGAGCGGGCGTGATCCTCGCTCTCATCGAGCGCCGCCGCATCGTGGACTACAACCTGACCGGGCCCCGGCGCTTTGTTCATTTCCTCAGCGGCCTGGCAGCAGGGTTTGCCGCGCTCTCGGCGCTGGTGGGAGCATTGGCCTGGGGCGGATGGCTCCATTTCGGCCCAGCGGCGCTCACTGGAGCGCAGATCTTCAGCTATGCCGCGCTGTGGGCTGTGGCTTTTCTGCTGAGGGGCTTCTGGGAGGAAGGCAGCTTCCGCTGCTACCTGCAATTCACCCTTACCCGCGGCATCAACTTCTGGTGGGCGCTGGGCATCGTCAGCGCGGCCTGCGTGGATTTGCTGTTGACGGCTAAAGGCAACGGCGTGTGGGGCGTCTACGGCTTTGCACTGCTGGGAGTGGCGCCCTGCCTGTGGTTGCACATGAAAAAAGCGGAAGGTGCCAATTTTTGGCAGGCGGCCTGGGTCACCTCGACGCTCTTCGGCTTCGTCCATACCGGCAACGGCGGTGAGAACTGGGTGGGCATCTTTTCCGCGGCGGCCATCGGCTTCATCTTCTGCGTCAGCGTGCGGCTTACCGGCTCGGCCTGGTGGGCGATCGGCTGCCACACCGCCTGGGACTGGGCGGAGAGCTACTTTTACGGCACGGCAGACAGCGGTATGGTCGCCCAGGGCCACTACCTGACCACCAGCCCGGCCGGCAACGTACTCTGGAGAGGCGGCACCGACGGCCCCGAGGGCAGCTTGCTGGTCCTGGGGGCCCTGCTGCTGCTGCTGCTGGCGCTGATCGTCCTCTATGGCCGCGGAAAACCCGCGACGCTTACTCCTGCTGCGCTGCGGCAAACCGCCGGATAACAAAGCTCCGTACGCAGCCCATGCGGACAGGGATCAGCGGGCAATCGGATCGCCGATCCCTGTTTCATGAGAGTTATCCTGTTCATTGCCGATGCCCAACACTGACTCTGTGGATCGAACACCCGCCCGCGCTGCTGCGCCACTGCCCGGTAGCCGCAAACGACGCTGGCCGCGGATTCTGCTCTGGTCCGCGGGCGGCCTGCTGACGGTCCTGTTGCTGGCCGCGTGCGTGGGCGTTTTGTTGCTGCGCGGTGCAGCCAAGGCAGCGCTGCCGGTGCTGGACGGCGACTTGCGCGTTGCCGGACTCTCTGCGCCCGTAACGGTCCGGCGCGACGCTCACGGCGTGCCCCACATCGAGGCGGCTACCGAGGACGACCTCTTTGTGGCCCAGGGCTACGTGACCGCCCAGGACCGCCTGTGGCAGATGGACGCCTTCCGCCGCAACGCCAACGGGGTACTGGCGGAGATTCTCGGACCCTCGCTGGTGCGGCACGACAAAATGCAGCGCAATCTACAGTTCCGCCTGACGGCCCGGCGCATCTACGCCAACCTGGCAGCGGTCGACCGCGCACGACTGGACGACTACGCCCGCGGGGTCAACCTGTTCATTGCCGCGCATCGGGACTCGCTTCCGCCGGAGTTCAAATTGCTCTTTTATCGCCCCCGACCCTGGAGCGGCGAGGACTCGGTCTCGATCGGGCTGATGATGGTGGAGATGCTGGATACGCATTGGTATGCGAAGCTCGCGCGGGAGCGGATCGCAGCCAAACTGAACAATCCGAAGCTCGAGGCCGATCTTTATCCGGTCGGCTCGTGGCGCGATCGTCCGCCTACCGGCGAGGTCATCGATTGGAGTCAGCCGCATCCGGCTCCGCCAGTAAAGGAAGACTCCGGCGACGAAGACGACCGCTCCCAGGCCAGCGCCGCGTCGCTAAAGACAACGAAAAAACTAGTGGCTTTGAAAGGGCACGGCTTTAGCCGTGCCGAAAGCGAGCCAGAATTGAATGGGGGCTTTAGCCCCCGAGGGAATGCAAATGATCGAATCGACCTTCCCTCAGGGGCTAAAGCCCAACGTCTTTTTTCCATCCTGATGGCACGGCTAAAGCCGTGCCCTTTCAAAGCAGATGATTTCTCCGGCTCTGAAGACCTACACGAAATCCGTTCCCTGCTCGGGCTGCCGTCGTGCGACGGCTGCGCGCCGGGCTCGAACAACTGGGTCATCGCCGGACGCCATACCGCCAGCGGCAAGCCGCTGCTCTCGAACGATATGCATCTGGGGCTCAGCGAGCCCGACATCTGGTACATAGCCGACCTGCGTGCGCCCGGCTTTCACGCCGCCGGGGTCACGCTGCCGGGCGTGCCGTTTGTGATCGCCGGCCACAACGAGCACGTGGCCTGGGGCTTTACCGCCTTCTACGCCGACGTGCAGGACCTCTACGTCGAACAGCTGGACGGCAAGGGCAACTATCAGGACATCGATACCGCCTGGAAGCCGCTGGCCGTGGACCGCGAAGTCATCCACGTGCGCCTCGGCAGGGACGTGCAGTTCGACGTGCAATCCACCGCGCACGGTCCGCTGCTGAATTCGATCTTTACCAGGGATACGCGGCCCATCGCATTGAAGTGGACTCTCTACGATCCTACGCTCAACGCTCTTCCGCTTTACGAAATGAACACTGCTTCCAACTGGGCGGAGTTTTCGGCTGCACTGAGTACGTGGAACTGGCCCACGCAGAATGTGGTCTACTCCGACGACCAGGGCCACATTGCTTACCATGCGGTGGGAAAGGTCCCGATCCGCCACATGTGGAGTGGACATCCCTTGCCGCACGATACGATGAACTTCCGATATGAGTGGGGAACGGCCCCATACACTGGGAGTGCTGACACGGTCTACATCCCGTTCGACCAGATGCCCAACTCTGTCGACCCGCCCTCGGGTTTTCTGGCCACGGCCAACTCCCGCGTCACCACCGACAAGTCGCCCTATCCGCTCACGCTCGAGTGGGCCGAACCCTACCGCGTGGAGCGCATCTACAAAACTCTGGAGGGACGCGATCAGATCACCCCCAAAGACCTGCTGGCCCTCCAAACCGACGTATACAGCGAGGTGGACCAGGAGCTGGGCCATCGCTTTGCCTACGCCATCGACCACACTCCCGGCGCGGATGACCGCTTGCGCAAGGCCGCCGATTTGATGCGCTCCTGGGACGGGCGGCTCACTACCGACTCCGCCGCCGCCTCCATCGTGACCCAGGCTCGCTACGCTCTCTGGTCGCTGATTCTCAAGCCCAAGCTGGGCAAGGTCGCCGAGGACTACCAATGGTCCGAGTCCAACTTTGCCGAGGAAGAGATCATCATGCACGCCAGCCCCGACTGGCTTCCGATGGGCTACAGGAACTGGGACGCCCTGCTGACCGATGCCGTCCGTCAAGGCATGAAGAAGGGCAAAGCCCCCACAGACGTGGCTGAGTGGAACTATGGAAGCTGGCATGTGGTGGAGATCGAGCATCCGCTGGCCGGATTTCTGCCCCTCGTCAGCCGCGTGGCCGGAACAGGCGAGCAGCCGCTCAGCGGCGACACCACCACCGTCAAGCAGGTGAGCCGCGACTTCGGTCCTTCGCAGCGCTTCACCATGGACTGGAGCAACATTGACGGCTCGACGGAGAACATCGTCATGGGCGAGAGCGGCAACCCGCTCAGCCCTTACTTCCGCGACCAGTGGAACGACTATTACGGTGGAACCACCTTCGCACTGCCGTTCACACCGGCAGCGGTAACCGCCGAGACCCGTCACACGCTGCGCCTGCTGCCATGAGCCCGCTTCCGTCCCACCACAGCCGGGTGCCCCAGGTCTCGCTTTTGAGACCTGGGAAACCTCCTCGCTGGATCGGTTTCATCGGCCCGGCCGTCATTCTTCTCGCCGCCGCCGTGGCCACAGCGCCGCAGTTGCTGCGCGGAAACTCGTGCGGCCACGACTTCGACTTCCATCTGGTCTCCTGGTTCGATTGCCTCAACAGTTGGCGGCACGGAATCCTGTATCCGCACTGGTCACCCAGCGCAAACTTCGGCGCCGGCGAGCCGCGCTTTGTTTTTTATCCGCCGCTGACCTGGATGCTGGGCGCGGCGCTGGGGCTGGTTCTGCCCTGGAGCCTGGTCCCGGTAGTTTTGACCTTTCTGTTGCTGGCAGCCACCGGATACGCCACACGCGCGCTGGCTCGCCAGGCATTCTCCGACGGCGCGGCAACGCTGGCTGGCTGCGCGGCACTCTTTTCCGGCTATACGCTTTTCACCGCCTACGAGCGCTCAGCATTCGGAGAGCTGACTGGCGGCTTCTGGATTCCGTTGCTATTGCTCTTTGCTCTGCGCGACCGCAACCCATCAGAATCTTTAATCAGGCGCGCATTGGACGGTTCATCGGCTCTGCTGGCGCTGGTTGTGGCCGGCGCATGGCTTTCGAATGCACCGCTCGGTGTGATGGCCAGTTACCTGCTGGTTGCCGTCGCGCTGGCCGCCGCATTGCTCGAAAAATCCTGGGCGCCCATCGTGCGCGCCTCCACTGCCGCCGCCGTGGGAATTGGCCTGGGAGCCGTTTATCTCATCCCCGCCGCGTGGGAGCAGCGCTGGGCCGATATCCGCCAGGCCACAGACGATCCCGGCCTGCTGATCGAAAACAGTTGGCTCTTTGCACGCCACGCCAACCCGTTGCTGGAGCTGCACGACGTGGAACTGCGGCGGGTCTCCATCATCGCCGTCGCCATGATTGCCATAGCCCTGGCCGGCCTGTTGGTCAGCCGCCTGCGCAATACCCTGCCCGCAAAACTCTGCTGGTGGTTTCCGCTCGCGCTGATTCCGCAGGTGGTTCTCTTTCTTGAGATCCACATCTCGCTGCCGGTATGGAACCTGCTGCCAAAACTCCGTTTTTTGCAGTTTCCCTGGCGCTGGCTGGTGGTGCTGGAGGCGCCAATGGCCATCTTCTTCGCATCGGCCGTCTGGCCCAGCCAGTCTGCCCGGCGCTGGCGGCGCGTTGCCGTCGCGGCTGCTTGCGCAGCGGTTTTTCTGGCTTCCTCGGTAGCCGCGGGCAAATTCTTCTTCCAGGTCTGCGACGACGAGGATAACGTCCTCGCCATGACGGAGGTCTACCGCTCCGGCGTGGGCTTTCAAGGGACCGGCGAGTATGCGCCTCCCGGCGCCGATGATTCTCTCCTCGCCTCCAGCCTTCCCGCAGCCTGCCTGGTCAGCGATCCCTCAATCGCACTGGGCGCCCACGCGGTTGAGAGCGATGCGGACAGCGCCCCCGTGTGGCAGGCCGCGCAGGGCAGTTGCGAGGCCACCTTTGCCGCGACCAACAATCAGGCAGAGCATCTGCGCATCGCCGCGGTCACCCCTCATGCCGGATTCCTGATTTTGCGGCTGCGCAGCTACCCGGCCTGGCAGGTGAAGGTGAATGGCCAGCCTGTCTCCGATCTGCCCCGCCGCGACGATGGCCTGATGGCCGTGCCTGTGCCGCAGGGAAGTGTGGACTTGACCGTGGACTGGACGACCACCCCCGACGTGCTCGCCGGGCGCTGGATCAGCGCGCTGGCCCTGCTGTTGCTCACAGCACTTTGGTTTCTGGAGCGAAGGCTCAGTCAGCCTCGTTTATCATGAGACCAATGCCCGTCGATGTGAAATCGCTGATTCAGGAAGGCGCCGCGCTGACCGACCAGGCGCTGGAATCGCTCATTCCCAGCGCGCAAACCGTCCCTGCCTCGATTCATGGCGCCATGCGCCACTCCGTCTTTGCCGGGGGCAAGCGCATGCGTCCGGTGCTGGCCTACCAGGCCGCCGTCACCATCTCCGGCGCGCTGCCTGCAGGGATTGCCCGGCTGGGCGCGGCGCTCGAGATGCTCCATACCTACTCGCTCATCCACGACGATCTGCCGGCCCTGGACAACGACGACCTGCGCCGCGGCAAGCCCACCTGCCACGTGGCCTTTGGCGAGGCTATCGCCATCCTGGCCGGCGACGCTCTGCAAACCCGCGCCTTCGAGGTGCTGGCTGGTCTCGACTCGCCGCCCGCGGCCACGGTCCAGATCATCGGCCTCGTCGCCAATGCCGTCGGCACCGTCGAGGGCATGATCGGCGGCCAGGTTCTGGACCTGGAGAGCGAACGGCTGAAGCCCACGCCGGAGCTGGTCAATGCCATCCACCGCGCCAAGACCGGCGCGCTGATCCGTGTGAGCGTGGTCGCAGGCGGAGTTTACGCCGGAGCCACCGCGGACGATGCAGCCCGGCTCGATCTCTTCGGCCGCAGGGCCGGCCTGGCCTTTCAAATCGTGGACGATGTTCTCGACCTGACCGTGGACTCGGAGCACCTGGGCAAGACCGCGGGCAAAGACCAGGCCACGGAAAAGGCCACCTGGCCGGCCGTCTACGGCATCGAGCAGAGCCAACGCGACGCCGCCCGCCTGATTGAAGAAGCCTTCGCCGCCCTGGCACCCTACGGCGGCCGCGCCGACGGACTCAAGTCCATCGCGCGCTACATCGTCGAGCGAAAAAACTAATGCTTTCTGAAGCGGAAATCCTCACCGCGCTGCGCGACTGCTTCGACCCGGAAGTGAAGCTGAACCTGGTGGATTTGGGGTTGATTTATGCGGTCTCGACCGGCCCCGACCCGGATTCCGCTCCGGCATGGCCGCGCCAGTGGGTCAAGGTGACCATGACCCTGACCACGCAGTCCGCCGCGGCGGACCCGGCCGGTGGACTCATCTTCGAGCAGGTACACAACCGGCTGGCCGGCATTCCCAGCGTGAGCAAAGTTGAGGTCGAACTGGTCTGGGAGCCCAAATGGACGCCCCACCGCATCAGCGAAGCAGGCCGAAAGCAACTGGGGATTTAAGGCGTCTACCTGGAGAGAATCCGATGTAGCCGTTCGCACTGGGCGGTAAGCTCCTCCACGGTGCTTTGCACCTGGCCGAGCAGCCCCTGGAGTTCGTCAATATAGCCGGGCAGCGCATTCCACCAGGCGCGCAGCAATTCCTGCTGGTCAAGCATGGCCAGCGCCGTGCCCGAGGCAGCCACCGCCAGCCCGGCGCGGCGCCGGCCGTTCAGCAGCAGCAACCCGCCCGCAACCAGGCTTCCGCTGGCGGCAATCCGAACCCAGTTCAGCGGCTCGGCCTTACGGCCGCGGGGCACAGGCGCGAATTCATTCTCCGGTTGAGGAAGCGGCACAACCACCATGTTCTCTCCTTCCGTCCCGGACCGTGATCGCCGGGCCGTGGGAACGCTGTACCAAGTATCGCTCCAATTTGCCCGCAGTGGAGAATATCAGCGCAAACGCGTCGAAAAGCTCCAGCCGCTACCTCAAAAAAGCGCCTTCAATCCAGGTCGAAATCCCGCAGCGGCTTGCCCTCGGGCGCGTCCTTGGCCTTGCGCATGGCCTCGGCAAACTTCTTTTCGAGCAGGTCGGCCTTGTTCTTTTCCGCGTCCACCGACTGGCGGAAGATCGACTCCTTGCGCTCCTCCTGATCCCGCATGGCCTGGGCCGCCGTCTCCAGATCCTCAAACATCCGCTTGCGCGGCGCGGGAGTATGGCTCACCACCAGCCCGGTGGCAGCATCGATCCTGAGCATCGCCCCGCAATCCGGGCAGGCAACCTCGAAAATCTTTTCCTTCGTCTTGGCCATACTTTTCAAACATTGTAGGCGCTGGTATGGCCGGTTGCACAGCAGGGCCAGAAAACTCGGCAACGTACATTATGTACGCTATTTAGCGTACAGTGTGGTACACTCTATTCATGGAAGTTCCCATCACCCAATTCCGCCGCGAAATCTTCTCCCTCGTCAATCAGGCGCTGGAGGGAAGCGAGGTCTGGGTCACGCACAAGGGCCGCCGCCTCAAAATCGTCCCCGAAGGCCAGCCCGTGAGCCGTCTCAGCCGGATTACGCCCATGGAGGTCATGGTCGACCCGAACTTCGATATGAACGATCCTGCCTTCAAGGCTGAGTGGCTGGCCGAGATGGAAAAGGAGTGGGAGAAGGACTGGGCTGGCCTTTGATTGCCTATCTCGACACTCACATCGTTCTATGGCTTGCAGCGGGCAAAGTCAATCGCCTGAGTTCTAAAGCACGAGGCCTTCTTGACAGGTCAGAGTTGCTGCTCTCAGCCATGGCATTTCTCGAACTCGAATACCTCCGCGAGCTCGGAAAAACGAAGTTTCCCGCCCGGGATCTGCTGGAGAAGGCCAGCCACGAAACCAACCTCCGCCTCTGCGATCTTCCCTTTTCTGAGATCGCCAGCGCCGCCCTCGACGAGAAGTGGACGCGTGATCCCTTCGACCGCCTTATCGTGGCCAACGCCAAAGCCAATGGCTTCGCCTGGCTCATCTCCGCCGACGAGGAAATCCGCAAGCACTACCCCCGCACCGTTTGGTAAGCTGCGGGACACGCGACGCGCACGCCGCGCGATCCATGAGGACGCAAAGCCCGATAGCTATTCCGGCACGGCCTTACTCGACCAGGACGTGAACTTGGAACTGCTCTTCGTCCGGCGAGGGCGCTTCCCAGGAGCGGACGTAGTGCAGCAATAGAACTCCGTCCCCCGGCTGTCTAGCCTGAAATTCAAAGATCTGTACGATGGGCTGCCCCACCATAGTCGGCTGGCCCGCGCCTGGCTCGGGAGGCTTGGTCTCCGACTGGCCGGTCAGCTTCAACAGATGTGTCGATTCCTTTTTGACGTACCACATAAATCCAGTCGTCGGATTCGATTTCAGGCGGAGTTCGAGCGTGTCCCCGGCCTTCAGGTGGACCGTGCCGCCCTTGTCGGCATCGGTAATCACTTTGGTGGCCGCGAAGGCTGCTTGTGAAAAAAATGTGACGGCCAGAAGCACAAACAGAAAAAGCCGACGTGCGGAAAAATGAGAACGCCACGATCTTACAGACTGCATTGCGAGCTTCCTTCCGCGCAGTTCAAAGCGCACACGCGCTTGTTCCCCTGCGCATCCACGAAGATACATCTGTCTGGAGCGTGCCGCAACTGGAGGGCCGAAGGAGTGCCGCGAAGATGGGGCAACCGGTTCAGCGGCTCGATGAAGTCCTAGCGCTTCTCCGCCGCCGAGGCCAGCTTGGCTTCGGCTTCGGCGATTACGTGGAGAGCCTCGGCGTAGGCTTCTTCGCTGTCGCCGGCCTCGTTCCACTGCTTGTGGCCGCGGTCCAGTTGCTCCTGGGCGCGGGGCACGTCGATCTCCTCGGGCTTGAGGGCGTCGGAGGCCAGAATGGTGACCCGGTCGGGCAGCACCTCGGCAAAGCCCCAACTGACGTTGTAGCGGCTCACGCTCTCCGGGCCGTCGGCTTCGCCGCCTGTCTTCGAGTCTGTCCCGCCGTGCACGATCACGTCGCCGGCGCCCAGCTCAGCCACCAGCGGCGCGGCCCCGTAGAGCACCTCCATATAACCCGACGTCGCCGGCAACTCGACCGCCGAGGCCGCGTGCTCGAAGAGGGTGCGCTCAGGAGTGACCAGCCGTACGCGGAGTTGATTGGTTTCGTCTGCCATGGGCTCCTTTCAGTCGCCAGTGGTCAGTGATCAGTGGTCAGTGATCAGTAAGTGCGGATTGTGCGGCGACCGGGTTTTTACTGACAACTGATAACTGACAACTGACCACTGTTTCTACACCGTCGCTTTCAGCTTCTCGGCTGCTTCCAGCACTTCCTCGATGGCGCCCTTCATGTAGAAGGCCTGCTCGGGAATATCGTCGTATTTGCCGGCAATAATCTCCTTGAAGCTGCGCACCGTGTCGGCCACCTTTACATAAGCCCCGGGAATGCCTGTAAACTGCTCGGCCACGTGGAAGGGCTGCGACAGGAACTTCTGCACCTTGCGGGCGCGGGCCACAGTGAGCTTGTCTTCGTCAGAGAGCTCGTCGATGCCCAGAATGGCGATGATGTCCTGCAGGTCCTTGTACCGCTGCAAAATGCGCTTGACCTCCTGGGCCACGTCGTAGTGCTCCTGGCCAACAATGCGCGCGGAGAGAATGCGCGAGGTGGAGGCCAGCGGATCGACGGCCGGATAAATGCCCAACTCCGAAAGCGGGCGGCTCAGCACGGTGGTCGCGTCCAGGTGCGCGAAGGTGGTGGCCGGAGCCGGATCGGTTAAATCATCGGCAGGCACATAGACGGCCTGCACCGAGGTTACCGAGCCCTTGGCGGTGGAGGTGATGCGCTCCTGCAACTCTCCCATCTCGGTGGCCAGGTTGGGCTGGTAGCCCACGGCCGAGGGCATGCGGCCCAGAAGCGTGGAAACCTCGGAGCCGGCCTGCGTAAAGCGGAAGATGTTGTCGATGAAGAGCAGCGTGTCGGAGCCTTCGACGTCGCGGAAGTACTCGGCGACGGTGAGCGCGCTCAGGGCCACGCGCAGGCGCGCGCCGGGCGGCTCGGTCATCTGTCCGTAAACCAGCGCGCACTTCGAGTTGGCCCAGTCGCCGGGCTTGATGACGCCGGACTCGGTCATCTCCAGCCACAGGTCGTTGCCTTCGCGGGTGCGCTCGCCCACGCCGCCAAAGACCGAGTAGCCGCCGTGGTTCTTGGCCACGTTGTTGATGAGCTCCATGATGATGACCGTCTTGCCCACGCCGGCGCCGCCGAAGAGGCCGATCTTGCCGCCCTTGAGGAAGGGCTGGATCAGGTCGATGACCTTGATGCCGGTCTCGAACATCTCCTCGTGCGTGGACTGCTCGTCGAAGAGCGGAGCGGGGCGGTGAATGGGCATGCGCTGCTTTTCGCCGATGGGACCCAGCTCGTCCACCGGCTCGCCGATGACGTTGAGGATACGGCCCAGCGTCTGCTTGCCTACCGGCATGCTGATGGGGCCGCCGAGGTCGGTGGCCTTCATGCCGCGGACCATGCCGTCGGTGGCTTCCATGGCCACGGTGCGCACGCGGCCCTCGCCCAGGTGCTGCTGGACTTCAAGAATCACGCTGATGGGCGTGGGCACCTTGAAGCCATCGCTGGTGACGCGCAGCGCCTGATAGATGGGCGGCATCGTTGCTTCTTCAAACTGCACGTCCACCGCGGGACCGGAGACCTTGATTACCTTGCCGATGTTCTCTGCCATTTTTCTGCCTTTTCGAATTCTGATCTTTCGCTAGTCCAGTGCTTTGTGCAACTCTGACCGAAGGGAGCCTTTCAATTCGATCCCTTGCGGGTCCAATTTCTGATTCAACACTCGATCCATAATCGCCGCCAGGGGGAAATGCCTTTGTTGCGTCGACTTTCGTCCCTGCATGTCATCTCGTGCAACCTCGGTGACATAGAGGTATGCCATCAATTCGGAAAAAATCCTTCGATCTCGCCTCGTCCACATTTCATGGGCAGCATTTCTTAGTTTTGCTGTTGCTTGATCTGCCATTGCATCAAAATCCCCATCGGAGACCGAGTTTAGATTCTGCAATGCATCGATCTGCGCGAGTGCGACTCTTGCTGCGGCGCGCTCCCTAGGCGTTATCCAACACTGCTCAGCCAAAAACAAAAAAACCAATCCTAGGACAAAAATCCCAAAAATGATTCCCAATCCGACGAAAATCTTCCGCACGGTTCTTTTGCTCCAAATCTCGATCTGCAAAAGCTCACGGACCTTCATATCAACCCCTCATTGAGCCGCTGCGCCACTTACAATCTCGATGATTTCCTTGGTGATGGCCGCCTGGCGCACGCGGTTCATATGCAGCGTGAGCGCGTCGATCATATCCGAGGCGTTGTTGGTAGCCGAATCCATCGCCGTCATGCGGGCCGCGTGCTCCGCGGCAACTGACTCCGTCATGGCGTGATACAGCATGGAAGAAACGTATTGCGGCAGCAGGCCGTTGAAAAGCTCCTCGGCCGGCTGCTCGTAGATGTAATCCACCTGGGCGGTGCCGAACTTGCGCGATTCCTCGTCGGCCTCGGCGGTGTCGATCGGCTCCAGTGCGATGCCCGCCGAGAGAGCGGCCTCGGCGGCGCGCTCGCGTTCCTCTTTCGTGGGCTCGATGGCGCCGGTGATCTGCGGAATACCGATCTTCATAATGGGCAGCAGGCGCTCGACAACCAGCCGCTGCGCGATCACCGACTTGAACTCGTTGTAGACGATGTAGGCGGCGTCGATCTCCTCGTGCACATAGCGGGAGATGACGTTCTGGGCCAGCTCGAAGACGCGGCTGGTCTCTAGCTTCAAAAGCATCCCCGGATGATCGCCGGTAACCTCAACCGGCGCCTTGCGCTCGCGAATCTTGACGGCGCGGCCGTGGTCGTCGGTCTGCTCGGAGTAAACCGCTGCCGGATAGCGCCGGCGCATCTGGTCGCGGCTCTTGCGGCCCACCGCCTCGATGTCGATCTCCCGCGTGGCGTTTCCGGAGATAAATTGGAAGGCGGTCTTGAGAATGTTGGCGTTGAAGGCCCCGGCAAAACCCTTGTCGCCGCTGATGACGATCAGAAGCACCCGCTTCTCCTCGCGCGTCGCAAAGAGCGGATGGCGCAGTTCGCCGGTCTCCGGATTGAAGATCTCGATGCGCCGGGTCAGCGATTCCAGCACGCTGGTGATCATCCTGGCGTAGGGCCGGGCCGCCAGCGCCCGCTCCTGCGCGCGGCGCAGCTTGGCCGCCGAAACCATCTTCATGGCCTTGGTGATCTGCCGCGTGTTCTTCACGCTGCGGATGCGCCGCCGTAGATCGAGGACGTTTGCCATGGTCTTCCCTATTTCTTGACGCTTGCCGCTGGAGCAGTTTCCTTAGTGCCTGCCGTTGGAGCGGTTTCTTTAGCGCTTGCCGCCGGAGCAGTTTCCTTAGCGCCTGCCGCTGGAGCGGTTTCTTTAGCGCCTGCCACC
>JBEKGY010000025.1:0-50160 GCA_050012555.1 Occallatibacter sp. | reverse complement strand
GGTAGCTACTCCGACCTTCAGTCCGGCGGGCGGTTCGTATACCGGCGCGCAGACGGTGACGATCTCTGACGCGACCTCCGGGGCGACCATCTACTACACCACCAACGGAACCACGCCGACGACCGGCTCGACCGTGTACTCGAGTGCGATCACGGTATCGGCTACAGAGACGGTGGAGGCCCTTGCCGCACACAGCGGTGATACGAACAGCGCGGTGGGCTCGGCGGCTTATACCATCCAGGTAGCTACGCCGACCTTCAGTCCGGCGGGCGGTTCGTATACCGGCGCGCAGACGGTGACGATCTCTGACGCGACCTCCGGGGCGACTATCTACTACACCACCAATGGAACCACGCCGACGACCGGCTCGGCCGTCTATAGCGCAGCGATCGCGGTGTCAACTACAGAGACGGTGGAGGCCCTTGCCACACACAGCGGCGATACGAACAGCGCGGTGAGCTCGGCGGCGTATACCATCCAAGTAAATACGCCGGCCTTCAGCCCGGTGGCCGGTACGTATAGCACGGCGCAGACGGTGACCATCAGCGATGGGACCTCCGGCGCCACGATCTACTACACCATCAACGGAACTACACCGACGACCGGCTCGACCGTCTATAGCGCGCCAATCACGGTGGCGGCTACAGAGACTTTGGAGGCCCTTGCCACACACAGCGGCGATACGAACAGCGCGGTGAGCTCGGCGGCCTACACCTTCGAGTGGACCTGGATAAGCGGAAGCAGCACGGTCGGAACCAACGGCGGCCAGTTCGGAGTATACGGGACAGAAGGAACCCCAGCTGCCGGAAACGTCCCTGGAGGCCGCCAGGCGCCTGCGACCTGGGCCGACAGCAGCGGCAATCTTTGGTTCTTCGGCGGGGCGGGCTTCGGGACCAGTGGCAGTAGCGGCAATCTCAACGATCTATGGAAGTTCACTCCTTCCACGAGCGAATGGACCTGGATGGGCGGAAGCAGCTCAGTCAATGCGTCCGGCGTGTACGGCACGGAGGGAACGCCTGCTGCCGGAAACATCCCCGGAAGCCGCACCATGGTTGTGAACTGGATCGACAGCAGCGGCAATCTCTGGCTCTTTGGGGGATGGGACTCCGCTGGCGCGCTCAACGATCTGTGGAAGTACAGCCCTTCCTCGAACGAATGGACCTGGATGGGCGGAAGCAGTTCGGCCAACCAGGACGGAGTGTATGGAACGTTGGGAACGGCTGCCTCAGGAAACGTCCCAGGAGCCCGTGGTAACTCGATCGGATGGATCGACAGCAGCGGCAATCTCTGGCTCTTTGGGGGATATGGCTTCGATTCCGTCGGAACCGAGGGCGATCTCAACGACCTGTGGAAGTACAGTCCTTCCGCGAACGAATGGACCTGGGTGAGCGGCAGCAACACGATCGGAAGCACCGGCGGCCAGCCCGGAGTGTACGGCACGTTGGGAACGCCTGCCTCAGGAAACGTCCCCGGAGGCCGGGATAGCATGAGCGCCTGGATTGACGGCAGCGGCAATTTCTGGGTCTTTGGGGGCGAGATCAACTATACCAGCGGCAGTACGGGCTATTTCAACGACCTCTGGAAGTTCAATCCATCCACGACCCAATGGACATGGATGGCTGGAAGCAACACGGACAGCACCAGCGGTGTCGAGCCCGGAGTGTACGGCACAGAGGGAACGCCTGCTGCCGGAAACGTCCCTGGACAGCGCGATAACACTTCAAACTGGATCGACAGCAGCGGCAATCTCTGGCTCTTCGGGGGCTTGGGCTACGATTCCGCCAGCAATCAGGGCGATCTCAACGATCTGTGGAAGTTTGTTCCTTCCCTGAACGAATGGACGTGGATGGGCGGCAGCAACACGGTCAACCACGACGGAGTGTATGGCACGTTGGGAACGCCTGCTTCCGGCAACATTCCAGGAAGCCGCTTGGAAGGTTCCAACTTGGTCGACCACAGCGGTAATATATGGCTCTTCGGGGGCTCGGGCCTCGATTCCGTCGGCTCCTCGGGGCTGCTCAACGACCTGTGGAAATTTTAAGCCTGCGGCGGGCGGCGGCCACTGTAACGGTGACAGTGGCGCCGTCCGCGGCATGATGAATCAACTTAGGCACGATGGATCAACTTAAGAGGCGCAATGGCTACTGTGCGCGCAAGGGGAGAGGCAAGAACATGAGTAACAAAATTCGTTGGATCACAAAAATGCTAAGTGTACTGGTTTTGGCGATATCGGTATGTTCTGTTGAAGCCAATGCGCAGAAATCCATGCTCACGCCTAGTGATTTGACCTTCGTCGGGGCATTTCTGCTGCCCTCTGCTCAAGCCGACGTTTATGGATGCTGCCTGGCCTTGCGCATCGTCAACGGCCAGGTCCATCTGTTTACTGCCGGAGGCACTACAGGACAGGGCCAGGGCTACCTCTACGAAATAGCTGCGCCAACCACATTGACGACCACCCCGCCCTGGAACACCGCCACGCTGGTCACGGATTGGTCCAACGGCAACACAGTCAATAACTTCCCCAACGCGTCGGCGGGTACCCCATTATTTGGTCTTTACTGGGACTCCAATGTATCGAACTCAAGGCTGTATTACTCCGTATTTTACGGAGCCTGGGGTTATTACACTGGTTCTGATCCATATATGCCGAGCCTGTCGTTCCTGACTCTGAACGCGAACGGAACAACGACCTCGGATGGACTTTGGGGACTTGCCAACCGAAGCGTGAAGATGGTCTGGTCAGGTTTGGTGGGCGTGCCGTCCGACTTTCAGAGCCAGTATTCCGTTGGACCCCTTGCCGCCGGCTTTGGCGGCTATTTTAGCGTCATGGCTACCGGTCCCGTCAGCATGGGGCCTTGCCTGGCGGCATTCACCCCTCCCACGGCCGGCACCGGCTCAAACGACGAAGTTCCTCCCTGCACTCTCGGCACTGAAACGTGCGCCGCGTCCGCATATCTGCCCAGTACTCCGCTGGTCGGATATCCCTTCGTTTCTACATTAGGTTGGGATTCGGGGCAGTACCCCACGGGGCAGAATTTTGCCTGGCGGCCAGACGACTATTTCAATGACTTCCCCATGGGAATAGAGACAGACACCACCCCTACGTCCGAGAGCTATAACGGCGGAGGGAGTACAATCCTCTGGAATCCATATACGAGCGGTTCGACATTTGATTGGCAGGGCTATTCCACCACGAGCAGTTCCAGGGCGCTTTATCCAACGGTCGGCAATAGCCAGATCATCCATACCAGGCATTGGGTTCCCGGCAATGCGTTTTGGGGGATTGATTACATCTATCAGACCGGCGCATGGATACAGACCGCGGATCGGGAAGGTTTTGTTCTCCTTCCCCAGTTAACGACTGGCCGTGCGCGCTATGAAGACTCAAATCTTGGGGGTGACGCCTTCGAGTTTAATTGGATGATCTATAGCCGGGCCCAGTTGGCAAGTGTCGCCACCGGAGCGGTCGCGCAAGACGCGATTCAGCCGGCCCACTATCCGGCTCAATTTCCGGGTGTGCCGACTCCAGCGATAGGCACCGAGGCGAGCGGCTACCTTGGAACCTCCACTACGCAGATGACGCTTGGCATTGGCACTTATACCTTTACGACCCAGGCCGGCCTGGCATATACTCCCGGCATGTATGTCTCGTTGACAGAGACAACGGATGCCAACAATTACTGCCCAAGTCCCGGCGCTCCCGACTACTCCACCAGCGTCTGTAACACGATGACTGGAGTAGTGACGGCATATTCCGGCACATCCATGACGATAAATACTTCGGGAGAGGGACTCGGATATCAAGGCTCCGGCACATTTTCAAATTGGCTTATATCTGGTGGGCCAAATGGTAATTACTATCCCACAGGCGTAACCTGGGATTCCACGAATGATAACCTTTACGTTCTCTTTAATAACTCTACCAATGGCAGTCCGGTTATTTTTGAGTATCACGTTGACTGACGATGCGTGTGCCTCGCCAATTGGATGTTGGGAACAGTTTAAGAAGCGCAATGGGCTACTATTCGCGCAAGGGGAGAAGCAAGAACATGAGTAACAAAATTCGTTCGATCACAAAAATACTTATTGTGCTGGTTTTGGCAATATCGGTATGTACTGTTGAAGCCAATGCGCAGAAGGCCGTGCTCACGCCCAGCGACTTTACCTTCGTCGGGGCATTTCTGCTGCCCTCCGGCTATAACGACAGTTATGGATGCTGCCTGGCCTTGCGCATCGTCAACGGCCAGGTCCATCTGTTCACTGTCGGAGGCACTGTAGGACAGCAGCAGGGCTACCTCTACGAAATAGCTCCGCCAACCACATTGACGACCACTCCGCCCTGGAACACCGCCACACTGGTCACGGATTGGTCCAACGGCAACACGGTCGATAACTTCCCCCTCGCGTTGCAGGTTAACGATGTAGGTAATATTTACTGGGACTCCAATGTATCGAACTCGAGGCTGTATTACTCCGCAGAGACCGCAAGCGCGGGTTATTACGCTGGTTCTGATCAATATATGCCGAGCCTGTCGTTCCTGACCCTGAACGCGAACGGAACAACGACCTCGGATGGACTTTGGGGACTTGCCAACCGAAGCGTGAAGATGGTCTGGTTCGGTTTGACGGGCGTGCCGTCCGACTTTCAGAGCCAGTATTCCGTTGGACCTCTTGCAGCTGGTTTTGGCGGCTATTCTAGCGTCATGGCTAACGGCCCCGTCAGCTTGGGGCCTTCCCTGGCGGCATTCAGCCCACCCACGGCCGGCACCGGCTCAAACGACACCGGCTGCACTCTCGGCACAACGTGCGCCGCGTCCGCATATCTGGCCAATACTCCGCTGGTCGGGTATCCCTATTCTTCTACCTTAGGTTGGGATTCGGGGCAATACCCCACGGGGCAGAATTTTGCCTGGCGGCCGGACGACACAATCAATGATTTCCCCATGGGACTTGAGTCAAACACCACCCCTGCTTCTGAATGTTCGAACGGCGGCGGGGCTACAATCATGTATTGTCCCTATACGAGCGGTTCGATATTTGATTGGCAGTCCTATTCCATCACAGCCAGTTCCCGGGCGCTTTATCCAACGGTTGGCAACAGCCAGACCATCCATACCAGGCATTGGGTTCCCGGCAATGCGTTTTGGGGAATTGATGGCTGGGGTCAACTCGGCGCATGGATACAGACCGCGGATCGGGAAGGTTTTGCTGTCCTTGCCAATTTCCAGACCGGCCGCGTGCGCTATGAAGACTCAGGCATCGATTGTGACGCCATAGAGTACGCCTGGCTGATCTATAGCCGGGCACAGTTGGGAAGTGTCGCCACTGGGGCGGTTGCGCAAAACGAGATTCAGCCGGCCCACTATCTGGCTAATTTTCCGGGTGTGCCGGCTCCACCGCCGGGCACCGAGGCGGCCGGGTACCTGGGAACTTCCAATACGTCCATGACCATTGGCACGTATAGCTCTCTGACATTTACGACCCAGGCCGGCCTGGCATATATCCCCGGCATGCAGGTCACGTTGACAGAGTCAACGGATGCCGACAACTACTGTGGTTCCGCGAGCAGCGTCTGTAACACGATGAGTGGAATAGTGACGGCATATTCCGGAACATCCATGACGATAACTGATTCGGGAGAGGGACTCGGACCTTCTGGGTCCGGTACATTCTCAAATTGGTATATAACTGGTGGGTCATATTATTATAATCCCACTGGCATAGTCTGGGATTCCACGAATGATAACCTGTACGTTCTCTTTAATAACTCTACCAATGGCGGTCCGGTTGTTTTTGAGTATCATGTTGACTGATGATCCGGGTGGAAAAGGGACCTGGTTTTGGTTGTCGGTATACCTCGCCGCGCAAGCCGCTTCATTTCCGTTCAATTGCCGTTATAGATCGCCGTATAACCAGGTACTTGACAGTATAGGATGGGCACCCCCGGCTTAAAATCCGCAGACCTTCATCGGTCGTGGGGGTTCAAGTCCCCCTCTGGGCACCATGTACGATGCGGTTGACCTTAAAGGTTCACGTCGAGGGGCAGGTTGGCGGTCGCGCCGGTCTGCGGGTAGGCGACAGGGATGCCCTTCTGAGTGCGCACAAATAACGGCCCTGCGCTGGTGTAGGCGTCGATCTCATAGCTCAGCGCTGCGCCTGCCCGAGAGTTGGCGACGTTGAAGGCGAACGGCGTTGCAACCGTGCAATTGGCCGAAGAGTTGGCGACCCTGGCGAAGCCCGTTGAGGACTTGGCCGGAGCCACTTGCCGGGTGAGGTGCTCGAAGACCGAAAGGTTGGGCGCGATTCTGGCGTTGCAGGCGATAGTCGCCCCGTCCGGCACGGTGGTCGGCGTGCTCACGTGGAAGGTAACCGCATAGGCTCCGCTAGCCGCAAGTGGGGATGCTCCGCCGTTTTGATACACGGCGTAAGCACCAAAAACTGCAGCGGACACCAGCAGCATGAGCAACAGAATCCGGGACAAGAGTAATCGATTCATGTTTCCTCCGTGCTCTGTTCATCAGTACACCGAAAAGTATTGAAGAGCGAGGCGAGAGTAGTAAATGGCACAGATGTGTTACTTGGGTGATTTGAGCCGCCCTACGACACGATCCGGGCGGCGGTGGCCGCCTGGGTCCCGCCCGGAGCTTTGCGCGCAGCAGGTAGGGCTGCAATGGCCGGAAATCGTGACTAATTTCGTGACTATCCAACCGTCACAGACCTTCACCGTACCTCACAGACCAAACCGCCCGCCATTTCGGAAATCTCTGTAAAATCAATAAGTTGTGCAATTTAGAAAACCCAAAGGGTGGGCTTAAAATCCGCAGACCTGCATCGGTCGTGGAGGTTCAAGTCCCCCTCTGGGCACCAGTGAATAAAAAACTCCGGCGCGTCTATGCAGGCGAAAAGCTATGCCAAACGGCAACGCGCTGCTTCCATGGGCCAACTATCCGTCACGCACCGCGAAGAGCATTGAGTCTCAGGGCTGCATGCGCTTCAGGTTCCTGCATCCGTCATCCACGCCGGCGTCGCATGCCTTGCGGTAGAGTTTTGCCGCCTCCTGCAGATCCTTCTCTGTGCCCTTGCCGTTTTCATACAGCCAGCCCAGGTTGCTGCAGCCCATCTTGTATCCGCCGTCGCAAGACTTTCGCGAGAGCGCGACCGCCTGGGCTTCGTCCCTGGCTATGCCCCTGCCGTTCAGGTACATCCCGCCCAGCAGGTTGCAGCCGGTCATATCACCGCCGTCGCAAGCCTGGCGGTAGAAGGCTACGGCCTGGGTATCGTCCTTGCCGACGCCACTGCCGTTGGCATACGCCAGGCCCAGGCTTCCGCATCCGGCCGCATGGCCTCCGTCGCAAGCCTTGCGGTAGAGCGCAACCGCCTGCACCGCATCCTGAGCCACGCCCTTGCCGTTCTGGTACATCCAACCGAGGTTGGAGCATGCGACCGCGAATTTGCCGTCGCAAGCCTTGCGGTAGAAGGCGATGGCCTGGTCATTATCCTGACCGACGCCCTTGCCACCCGCATAGTACAGGCCAAGACTGTTACAGCCCATCGCATCTCCTCCGTCGCAAGCCTTGCGGTTGAAGGCAATGGCCTGGGAATAATCCTGCGCGACGCCCTTGCCGGTTTCATACACCCAGCCGAGGTCGTGGCATCCTCTGGCGTATCCGCCGTCACAGGCCTTTCGGGCCAGGGCGACGGCCTGGGCTTCGTCCTTGGCAACGCCCTTGCCGTTCAGGTACAGGATGCCAAGAAGTTCGCATCCCATGGCGTCATTGGAGTCGCAGGCTTTGCGATAGAGGGATACCGCCTGAGCCAGATCCTTGTCCGCGCCGCGGCCGGTTTCGGTCATCCAGCCGAGGTAGGTGCAACCCCTGGAGTTGCCGCCGTCGCAAGCTTTGCGGTAGAGCGTAACTGCCTTGAACTCATCCCGGGCAACACCCTGGCTATTCTGGTACATCAACCCCAGGGCGGCGCATCCGCCGGCGTTTCCGCTGTCGCATGCGGTGGTCATCAAAGGAACCGCATCCCCATATCGATTCTCCTTGATGAGCGCCTCTCCTCTGTTGAATGTGTCCAGCAGAGTGAGCGTTGCCTTCATGGGGGTAGCCGCCATCGCGGAAGAAGCAAGCGCGCCCTTGCGCATGAAGACAAAGTCGCCTTCATCGTGGTCCGAGTTGCGAATGATGGTGTATTGCGGGAGCTGGTTGGACCTGCCCGCGACCTGTTGCCGCACCGATCCGTAGAACAGGTCGCTGGCCGTGAACATAGGCTGATCATCGCGCTCCAGAGCCCGCAGAACGGCGTAGGCGAAGACCGAGTGGCCGTTGCTGCCGCTGTCGGATACCGGTTCGTCGCCGCCGCTGGCCATCAGGGTGCGCGATTTGGACTTGAGCATCCTGGCAATAAAGGCCGACTGGGTGCCCGCGTGTTCAGGCTCGTCGGCATCGCGGGACAATCCGCCGGAGTAGCAACTGTCAGAGACGATGAGCACATGCCGGGAGGGCAGCACGCGGACGCCGGTGGTCAGGTCGTCAGCGATGATGCGGTTGGGACTGGTCCCGGAATCGGCGTCCGCCGGCAGCCAATAGGCTTTCTCCGCATCGCGGTCGGAGTACCCATGACCGGCGTAATAGATCAGCAGGTTGTCGTTCTCGTTGAGCGTATTCCGGTATCTGCTCAGGGCGTCGAGGATTTTGAATCGCGTGGCCTCCTGATCGAGCAGATACTGGACCTGAAAGCCGTACTCGTCCTGGAGCAGATTGCCGATGGCCTTTGCGTCGTTGACGGCGGTCTTCAGTTCCTTCAACGGGGGATGATATTTGTCGATGCCGATCACCAGGGCGTAGTAGTTTCCATTCGCATAGTTCGCTCGCGCAACCTCGGCGGTCTGTCCGAAGCCGCGTTGCTCCTGAGCCTGGGCTGCGGCGCAGAAGCCATACAGGGCAGGGAAGGCGACGGCAAGAGCGAGGGAAAGTCGAAAAGAAGCCCGTGGCCGCCATCTGGATGGAAGCCGGCGGGCGGAAGCGATTGGAAGGCTGTATTGAGTCGGCGCCATAACATTTCCCTGGGGTTGAGTTTCGGGATTTTGTGAGGCAGCGCCAGTTTACCTGAAATTGTCCCGGCCTGGGCCGGCTTTTACGGCCTTTTCGCATTCGCGATGCGGATGCAGTGACCTCTGAATCATTGTGTTGCGCTGTTGAGCGCGGGAAACTGCTGTCCCTTGGGCGGATACTGCGTATCCTGCGCTGCCGCTGCGAGGGCGATTGCAACCGCCAGCATTCCAAGACTTATTGTGCGAAGCATTCGGCCCGAGTTCTTCCTTCAAATTGATCCGGCCCGAGGGCGAAGCACAAGAAGAGTGCTATGCGTGTGCCGCCAGGAAGGCATCCACTTCATTCCTGGCCGGCATGGAGGCCTGCGCGCCCTTCCGTGTGACGGAGATGGCCGCGGCCGCCGAGGCAAACCGCGCCGCTGCCCACGGGTCTTTGCCTTCCAGCAACGCCACGGCAAAGGCGCCGTTGAAGCAATCGCCGGCGCCCACGGTATCGACGGCCTGAACGTGAAAAGGGCGCACCCAGGCTGCCTTGCCGCCCGCGACGGCCACATAAGCCCCCTCACCGCCTCGTTTCAGCGCCACGCCGCGCAGGCCCCTGGCCAGTAACTGCTTCGCGGCGTCTTCCGGTTTCGATTCGTTGTCCAGATAAAAAGCTGCCTCAGTCTCGTTGGGAGTGAACCATGCGACCTGTCGCCAGATTTCACCCGGAAGCGGCGCTGCAGGAGCGGGATCGAGCATTAGCGTCACGCAGGCATCCGCGCACAACTCAACCACCCGGCTCAGCGTTTCCAGGGGAAGTTCCAACTGGCATAGCACCATGCCCGCAGAGCGAATCAGTGCGGCCTGACTATCAACGTATGCCGGATCAACCTTCCCGTTGGCGCCGGGAACTACGACGATGCTGTTTTCGCCATTCTCGGCCACCAGAATCGTCGCGACGCCGGAGGGCCCGGCCACACGCTCGACGGCTGCCGTCCCCACGCCCGCGGCGGTGAGATTGTCGAGCAACGCCTTGCCGAAAACGTCTTCGCCCACCATGCCCACCATCTGCACCGGATAGCCCAGACGCGCAGCGGCGACGGCCTGGTTCGCTCCCTTTCCGCCGGGAGTGGTATCAAAACCTGTGCCGATGAGCGACTGTCCAGGGCGCGGAATCTGATTGCAGCGCGCCACCAGGTCCATATTGATGCTGCCGACAACGACGATGGGCTTGTTCATGGTGTTCATGGCCTTAGTTGAAGCGAGGCAGCGGAGCCAGCGCAACCGCGCCCAGCCCCAGTGCGAAGAAGATAAACATGAAGAGCAACAGTATCTTGGCCGAGCGGGGCGCACCGGCAAACTCGCGCCACACAAAGACGCCCCAGCAGGCCGAGACCATGGTCGCGCCCTGGCCGATGGTGTAGGAGACCGCCGGCCCGACCAGATGAGCGCCCGAGGCCACAAAGTTGGCCACCGCGCCCGTGCACCAGATCACTCCGCCAAACAGACCCGCGAGGTGCCAACTCATCGGCGCGCCCCGGTAACCGGCTCCATCCACGGGAGGCTTGCCGTCCAGGGGCTTGGCCATCAGCAGCAGGTTGGCAGGCACGGTGGAGAGCAGTACGCCGAGTGCAAAGTAGAACGCAACCGCGTAGGGGCCGGGAGCAGGTTTGCCGGGCACGCCGCCCAGAGCTCGCGCAACCAGCGGATAGAAACAGCCCATCAGTACGCCGGCCACCAGGCTGAGGACAATGCCGCGCGTGGTTGCAGCTTTTGCCGAGCCTTCGCGTTTGCGATAGGCCGCTGCATCCAGAACGATGGCCACGGCGACCAGCGCCACACCGCCGAAGAGCAGCAGGGGATTGCCGGCCGGACTGACCAGATAACTTGAAACCGCGCCCACCACCAGCGCCAGCCCGATCCCCACCGGGAATGCGACCGCCATGCCGGCCACGTCGATGGCGGCTACCAGCAGAAGATTGGCGACGTTGAAGACCACGCCGCCGCAGACGGCAAAGAGAATGGGAGTAAGCGGCGTCCGGGCCACGGCGCTCAGGAACGGCTGCCCCGCGTGGCCCAGGCTGCCCGCGGTCAATCCCCACAGAACGGCGGCCGCCGCCAGACCGATGGCGTAGTCCCAATAATAGAGCTGAAAACGATAGCCTGGGCACAGCTTGAGCGTGTTGGCCCACGATCCCCAGCACAACATAGTCAGGATCATGAGCAAGAGCGCGGCTTGATACGTTTCCGGAAGAACCATCTCTTTGCCCCCCGTTTGCTTCGCCTTGCGTGGCAAACACCAAACCATAATGCCTGGGCCCATGGGTGCGCAAATGCAGCGTCAGTCTCGTCCTCGATCGGCGCCGCTGCCGATGTCGTCAACATGGTATAGTACGGCCATATGTCGGTGCGCGGCGATACGGACGAGCCAGCGAATCAAGAATTAGATTGCACTGTTCGTGAAGCCACTTTCGGCGATTATGAAGCTATATGTCAGGTCAAGCTGCGCAATGGACTCGAGTTCGGAGATTACTCCCGCTGGTCGAGTCGATGGATTGACAATCCATGCCGCCGCGAATTTCAGGTTCCTATAGGATGGGTGCTGGAGAGCAAAACTCAAGGCATCGTCGGCACATTCAGTAACCTTCCTCGAATGTATAGCCTTAATAGTGAGCCGGTCCGCGCGGCCATCCCCAGCGCCTGGGCGGTCGACCGGCATTTCAGGTACGCGGCCAGTACTCTGGCCGAGATGTATCTTGCGCAAAAGAACATCGACCTGTTTATCACCACGACTGCCTCTCCGCGAACGGAGGACAGGCTGAAGGCACTAAACTGCATTGAGATTCCCGGCCCGTCCTGCGCGGAAATGCTCTTCTGGATCACTAACTATGTGGGGTTCGCCGAGGCTCTTCTACGCAAGGTGCGGGCGCCGGCTCTTGCAGGCATCAGGCACACCGCCGGGGCTGCTCTCTACTTGCGCGATCTGGCGCATCGGCCCAGGGTCCGATACCAGCGAATGGAGATATGCCTCCTGACTTCTTTTGATGCGCGTTTTGATGCCCTATGGGAGCAGCTGCGGCGGCGCCGGAACCGGTTGATGGCGGTGCGCAGCGGCGAAGCGCTTAGCTGGCAATTCCGTCCCGTTCTCGAATCCGGTAACCTTGTCATACTCGGACTTATGGAAGGCAATAGTCTTACAGGATATCTGATCATGAGAAAGTTCGATCTTGAGCAGTATGGACTCCGCCGTTTCAGAATTGTGGATATTCAGGCAATAGGCGACGAATCGAATGCATTGCTGTCTCTGATGTCCGCCGCGTTGGAGCATGCCGCGCGCTCCGGCGCGGACGTTCTGGAGGCCATGGGGTTCAATAAGTCAAAGCACGATCTGCTTGAACGGCTTCATCCCCATCACCGGAGTCTTCCTTCATTCCCCTATCTATATCAAGTGAGCGCGGATTCTCCGTCCTTGCAGGATGCGCTCCAGGGAGCTGATGCATGGGATCCTTCACCGCTCGACGGAGACGCCGCCCTATGAATATCAAAAAAAGCTTGCTTGCTTCGTCGTATCAGGCGTTGAAGATAACTCCCCTGCTGATGGAACTGCAAAGGCGGTGTATTCCCGGTGGATATATTCGGGCCATCAACTACCATGGGACTCCGCAGGATACGGCAGGTAATTTCGAACGGCAGCTCGAGTTTTATGCCCGGCATTATACCCCCGTTTCGTTGACGGATCTGGATAGGTTCTTCCAACTTCAACGCTGGGATAAGAAGCGCCCCGGACTGATTGTCTCCTTCGACGACGGCCTATCTTCGAACTACTCCGTCGCAGCTCCGCTTTTGGAGAAGTACGGATTTCATGGCTGGTTTTTCGTTCCCGTGAATTTCATAGCGGCTCCAACCTCCGAGCAGCCGGGTTTTTCAGATACGCATCATATATGGAAAGAGAGTAACTCGTCCCGGGTGGAGCGGGAGGCGATGTCTTGGGATGAACTGCGCGACCTTGACCGGCGGCAGCACGTCATTGGATGCCACACGCGCAGCCACCTGCGGATGTCGCCGGGGCTGCCGGATTCCGTGCTTGAGTATGAGATTTGCACCGGCAAAGCGGTGCTCGATGAAGCGCTTGGGCATGATTGTGATTGTTACGGATGGGTGGGCGGCGAAGAATGGAGTTATACCTCCGCTGCGGCCCGGATGATTCGCAAGGCAGGCTATAAGTACTCATTTACGACCAATTCATTCCCCATTACGCGAGGGGCCGACCCACATCGATTGGGGCGAAATAATGTGGAGTCGGCATGGCCGCTGTCACTGGCGTCGTTTGAACTCTGCGGCTTTCAGGACCTGCGCTTCACGCCCAAGCGGCGAAGGGTAGCCCGTATCATTCAAGCAACCTAGATGGGCCGGGAAAAGAGAAGGCACGTTCAGCAACCTGCGAGTTACTGCCGGCTCCCGCGCCGGAGTTACATAACTTCCTCTGAGCTTCCGGATCGCATAATCACAACTTACTGCCGGGCAGCTTTCACCGCCTCGGTCAGCGCGGGAATTACTTCGAACAGGTCGCCGACGATGCCGTAGTCGGCAACCTCGAAGATGGGCGCGTCGGGGTCTTTGTTGATGGCCACCACGCACTGCGATCCTTTCATGCCCACCAGGTGCTGAATGGCTCCGGAGATGCCGACGGCCAGGTAGAGTTTGGGCGAGACGGTCTGGCCCGAGCTGCCCACCTGGCGCTCCAGGGGCAGCCAGCAGTTGTCGCAGATGGGCCGCGAGGCGGCCAGCTCCGCGCCCAGCGCCTTAGCCAGATCCTGCACAAGGGGAATGTTTTCCGCCTCCTTGATGCCGCGGCCTACGCTGACGATCAGCTGCGCCGAGCCCAGGTCCACGGTCTGCGCTGAGCCCCGGAAGGGTTCGCCGGGGGTGGTGCGGATCTGGTTGGGTTCAATGGTGGGCGCAAAGGGAATCATCTCGGCTGGACGTGCGCCTGTCTCCGGGATCTCCGCGCGAAAGGCTCCGGCTTGCACGGAAACAAAGCAAGGTCCGCTGCCGGAGTGCCGATAATTGCCGTTCAGCCGGCCTTGCAGCAGTTGGCGCGTGAAGACCGGCCCGTCGGCGATGGCCACCACGTCGCCGATGAGCACCTGGCCGAGCCGGGCAGCCAGCGCCGGTGCGTAGTCGCGGACCTGGTAGGTGTGCGGGAGTACGACGTAAGCCGGTGTTTTGGTCTGGATGAGCTGCTGTAGAGCCAGGGTAAAACCGTCGGCGGTGTAGTGGGCGAGCAGCGGGTGCTCCACGCACACCACTTTGTCGATAGGCCGCGTGGCGATTTCGGCGGCGAGAGATTCGGTCTGTGCGCCAACGATGGCCGCGCTTACGGGCAGGCCCAGTTGCGAGCCCATCCGTTGCCCGGCTGCGAGAGCCTCCCAACCAATGCGGGCAATGCGGCCTGCGCGCTGTTCCATCACCACCAAAACGCTGCTCATAGGACGCGCGCCTCGAACTTCAGCTTTTCCACCAGCGCCGCCGCGGCTTCTTTCGCCGTTCCGGGCAGAATCTGCGTGGATTTTTGTTTCCGCGGCAGCGTGACCTGCTCCAGAAGCACCACGGGCGCAGAATCGACGCCGAGATCGGCCGCGGCCAACTGTCGCACCTCTTTTGTCTTGGCGCGCTTGATGCCCATTAAAGTGGCGTAGCGCAGCTTGTTGCCGCCAGACTGGATTGTAAGCGCCGCAGGGGTGGGCAGCTCGATGGTTTGAAACCAGCCCTCTTCGAGTTCACGCTTTACCCTGAGGCCGGCTTCGGTCTTTTCGACGTGGAGGATCAGAGTGGCGTGAGGCAGGCCGAGCAGTTCGGCCACAATCACGCCGGTCTGCCCCAGGCCCAGGTCTTCCGATTGCAGGCCGGTGAGCACGAGGTCGGGATTCTCAGGCTTGATTGCGGCCGCCAGCAGTTTCGCCACGCCCAGGGCATCCCGCGCACCGAGATCGTTGCAATCGATGGCGATGGCCCGGTCCGCGCCCTTGGCCAGAGCCTCGCGGATCGTTGTTCCCACGCGTTCCGGACCGGCGCTGACCACGATCACTTCTCCGCCGTGCTTTTCCTTGAGCTGCAGCGCCTCTTCGAGAGCGTAGGCGTCGGACTCGTTCAGCGCGTACTGCAGGCCGGTTTCATCAATCCATTTGGCCGCAGCGTCGATGCGGACCTGCGCATCGCGTTCCGGAACTTGTTTGATGGCGACGACGATCTTCATGATGAATGGCTCTCGTAAATCTTAGCTGGCTCTGCTGCCGGCCTCATGATTGGGGCAATCCACGCGCGGCCAACTGAGCAATATCGAGCAGTTCAGGCGCGCCTTCGCCGGTAGCTGCCAGCGCATCCCTGAACATGGTATTGCAAAAGGGGCAGGCTGCGGCAATGGTCCGCGCTCCGGTGGCGACCAGCTCCTGCGCGCGGTTGTGGCTAACGCGCTCGCCGGTCTCCTCGCCGAGGAAGGCCAACCCTCCGCCGGCTCCGCAGCAAAAGCTGCGCTCATGGCTGCGCGGCGCTTCAATCAGCTCCCCAGCCAGCGCCGCCACTTTGCGCGGTTCCTCATAGACGTTGCGATAGCGTCCCAGGTAGCAGGGGTCGTGGAAGACGATTTTTTCCTGGACGGGGTGAAAAACCGCAGGCGCGCCGGGAGAAGAGCGTACCACCGGGGCTAAAGCCCCTTCTCCTGCTGTTGGCTTTATGCGGGGGTTAAAGCCCCCGCCTCCCTCCGACGGTAGTTTGTCAGCATAGCGCGCCAAGAATTCGCTGTGGTGCTCGATCTCAGGAGGCGTGCCGTACTCCTTCCAGTCTTCCTGGATGGTGCGCACGCAGTGGGGGCATATAGAGACGATCTTGTTTACCTTGTTTTGCGCCAGGGCTTCGAGGTTGGCTTCGGCCAGTTGCTGGAAGGCGAGGTCGTTGCCCAACCGGCGGACCGGGTCGCCGGTGCACTTTTCCTTGCGCAGCACGCCGTAGCTTGTGCCCAGGTAGTTCATCACGCGGGCGAAGGCGGCAACGATCTCGCGGCCTTTGGGGTCGTAGCCGCCCATGCAGCCCAGCCACAGACAATACTCCTGTGTCCCGTCGAAGAGGGGCAGGGCTTGCTTCTCGATAAACTTGTCGCGCTCCGCAGCGCTCATGCCCAGCGCGTTCGAGCCGTGTTCGAGAGCCAGAAAAAGCCTGGTGCCGTGGCCGTCCGCCCAGGACCCGGTATTGACCGCGCCGCGGCGCAGGCCGACCAGGATGGGCACGTGCTCGATGCCCACCGGGCACTGGTACTCGCAGGCTCCGCAGGTGGTGCACTGGAAGACGGCCTCCTGCGCGTTGTACTTGCCCAGCAGGGGTTGATCCGACGCTGGGCCAAGATCGTTCAGATAGGCGCGCAGGCCGAGGATGATTTCTTTGGGGTTGAGCAGCTTGCCGGTATTGGCGGCGGGACAGTGCTCGGTGCAGCGGCCGCACTCCACGCAGGAGTAAGCTTGCAGGCTGACCAGCCGGGTGAGGTCTGTGCCGGCTACGAGGCCAAAGTCTTCGTCGCCGCTAAGAGGGGGAATCTGGGCGAAGCTGCCGCGCGAGAGAAAGACGGTGGCCGGGCTGAGCACCAGGTGCAGGTGTTTGGTGTGGGGGATGAGCGGCAGGAAGATCAGCAGTGCAAGCGTGTGCAGCCACCAGAGCGCCAGTGCGGCGGGGCCGGCGTTGCTGACGAAGAACGAGGCCAGATAGGTGGCCATCAGGACGAAGATCAACAGGGCAATAACGCCGGACTGGGTTGAGAGCTTCTCGCCGAGCCACTTAGGACGGATGAAAAAGCGGCGGACGAAGAGGCCGAGGATGCCGGCTGCGCAGGCTACGGCAAAGACGGCGGCGAAGTCGTAATAGAGGCGGCCGAATTGGCCGGATGGGTCAAGGAAGCCGATTCCGAAGGCGACGGCGCAGTGGTTGAGAGTGACCAGGGCAAAGGCGCAGAAGGCCCAGAAGACGAAGGCGTGGGCCAGACCCGGAAGCGGGCGCTCGCGGATGACCTTGGCCTGGGCTGCGACTTCCCAGACGAAATCCCAGATGCGCTTGCCGAGGGGGAAGAGGCGAAAGCCGGGGTCCTTTCTCGATTTGAGGATTTTGTCGAGGACGAGGCCGAAGCGGCGCCAGAAAGCTGCTGCCGATGCCACAACCAGCCCGGCGAAGAGCAGCTTCTCCCCAAGAGAGAAGTGCTGAGGCTCAGCCAGGGTTGGGAGGAGGGGAATCATCGGCGAACCAACCTACAATACACGATTGGCGCTGACTGCGTCGGAATGCTTCCCTCTCAGCAGCGCACAATCTTCGCCGAATCGATGCCCTTGGTGGCGTTTCTTGTGTCGATGACCAACTGCGATTGCTCGACGATAGCGCGGTAGTCGTAATTGGAGTGGTCGGTGACGATGACCACGGCGTCGTACTGGCCCAGATTGTCGAGCGGGGTATTGGTCATGTTCAGGTCGTAGTGGCGTCCGTGGCCGACGCTGGGGAAGTAGGGATCGTTGTATGTGACGAGGGCGCCTGTGTCGCGCAGCAGTTCGATGATGGTGAGGGAGGGCGACTCGCGCAGGTCGTCGATGTCGCGCTTGTAGGCCAGGCCCAGGACCAGTATCTTTGATCCCTTGAGGGGCTTGCGGTGTTCGTTGAGCGCGGCGGCGATCTGCTCCAGCACGAAGTAGGGCATGGCCGTGTTGATCTCGCCGGCCAGCTCGATGAAGCGGGTGTGGAAGTCGAACTGCTTTGCCTTCCAGGAGAGATAAAAGGGATCGATGGGGATGCAATGGCCGCCCAGGCCGGGGCCGGGATAGAAGGCATGGAAGCCGAAGGGCTTGGTTTTGGCCGCGTCGATGACCTCGTGGATATCAATGCCCATCTTCATGCACAACTGCTTCATCTCGTTGACCAGCGCGATATTCACGCAGCGGTAGATGTTCTCAAGCAGCTTGGTCATCTCCGCCACCGAGGGGCTGCTGACGGGCACTACGCGGCGGAAGATCGTTCCGTACATCAGCGAGGCCAGCTCCTCGGCTTCCGGGCCGCAACCGCCCACAACTTTGGGAATATCCGTGCGCGCCACGGTCTCATTGCCAGGGTCCTCGCGCTCCGGCGAGAAGACCACGTGAATGCCGGCCTGGCCGGGAGTGCGCGCAACTTTCAGGCCGTGGGGGTTGCCGGCCTCCAGAAGCGGCGCCACAATCTCTTCCGTCGTGCCCGGATAGGTGGTGCTTTCGAGCACGATCAACTGGCCCTCATGAATGTAGGGAGCGATTGACTCGACCGTTTCGGTCACGTATCTCAGGTCGGGTTCGTGGTGCTCGTTCAGCGGTGTGGGCACGCAGATGATGACCGCGTCCATGTGGGCGATTTCCGAGTAATCTCCCGTGGCGCGGAAGCCTGCCGCCTGTGCCTCCTGAATGAGGGCGGGCGGCATGCGCACGATATAGGAGCCGCCCGCGTTGAGGATTTTCACCTTGTCCGGAGCGATATCGAAGCCCGTTACCCGAAACCGCTCGCCGCTGAAGAGCAGCACCAGCGGCAACCCCGCATATCCCATCCCGACGATCCCGATGCGGGCCTCGCGGGTCTCGAACTTCCGTTTGAGTTCGGTCAGAGGGATCACAGGTGCGGTGGTCATATTCCGGATTGTAGTTCATATGCTTCACTCGCGTGTGCGGCTGCTCGCGGCTTCTCGTTCAGCCTCCGGCGGTCTTCATAGCCCGGTGTAAACTGTGGATAGAAAATCTGCGGCAACTTCAATTTCAGAGGAGATTGTTTTGGCAAGGTATCTGGTGACAGGAGCAGCGGGCTTTATCGGCCGTTCGATTGCAGCGGCGCTGCTCGGGAGCGGTGAAACCGTGCGCGGCATCGATAACTTCATCGCCGGCAAGCGCTCCAATCTGATTGGGATTGAAGCCATGGAGTTTATCGAGGGCGACCTGGCCGATCCGGCTGCCTGCGCCCGGGCCTGCGCGGGCGTGGAGATTGTCTTCCACGAGGCGGCGCTGGCCTCGGTTCCGCGTTCCGTGGACGATCCGGTGGCCACCAACGTGAATTGCGTTGACGCCACGCTCAACCTGCTGGTGGCGGCCCGCGCCGCAGGGGTGCGCCGCGTGGTCTACGCCGGGTCTTCCGCCGCTTACGGCGATGCCCCCACCCTGCCTAAACACGAGGCCATGCTGCCCGACCCCATCTCTCCCTACGCCGTGGCCAAGCTGGCCGGCGAGCATTACATGCGCGCCTTTACCCGCGTCTTCGGTCTGGAGACGGTGGTCCTGCGCTATTTCAACGTCTTTGGCCCCTACCAGGACCCCACCTCGCACTACTCCGGCGTGCTGGCCATCTTCTGCCGCCGCATGCTGGCCGGAGGCGAGATTACGATCTATGGCGACGGCGAGCAGAGCCGCGACTTTACCTACATCGACAACGTGGTCCATGCCAACCTGCTGGCCGCCTCTGCCCCGGCAGCGAAGGTCTCCGGGCGGATGATGAACCTGGCCACCGGCTCAAGCATCACGCTCAACGAAATCTTCAAGATTCTGCGCGAACTGACCGGCTACAGCGGCAGTCCGGCCTACGCCCCGCCGCGCGCCGGCGACATTCGCGACTCGCTGGCCGACATTCGACTGGCAGAGGAACTGCTGGGCTACGAATCGACCGTGGATTTCCGCGAAGGCCTGCGCCGCACCGTGGAGTGGTACCGGAGCGGAGGCGGAGGAGAGTAGAACTGTTTGCATTAACCCGGTTTTGAAACGTTACAACCAGGTTTTAAACGTTATAACCAGGTTTTGAAATGATACAACAAGGTTTTGAAAGGGCACGACTTTAGTCGTGCCGTAACAGGCTCATAAAATCTGGGGCTTTAGCCCCTGAGGGACATTCCCCAGAACGAGTAGCATTCATGCAACCAGTTCTAGTGCCTGCCGTTCGAATGCGTCGCATGCTTCGTTCTCGTCTCGAAGGACGGCGCCAAATTCGAAGCCCGATCCCTGCTTTTAGGAGGTTGAACAATGAATTGCAATAGCCAATTTCTCACTCTGCGGGGGCTGCCCATCGCCTTGTGCCTGCTTTTTCTTGCTGCAGTGGCGTCCGCGCAGACCGTCGTGCGCTCGTTCGACGGTGACAAAGGCCCCGGTCTGGCCACTTGCGAGTCGGGCGTGACCCACTGTGATCGACCGGAGATGGATGTGGCCACCAACGGCAAGCTGGTTGTGCAGGTCACGTGGCAGAACGTTCGTGTCTACAAAACCAATGGCCGCCTGCTGCGTTCCATCCCAATGACCACATTCATCCGCAACGCGGGCCTGAATCCGGTAAGCTTTATCCCGCACATGCAGAATTCGACCACCCCGCCAGGACCGTACGAGCCGCACATCGTCTACGACGAATTCATCAACCGCTGGATCATCACCGTTACAGGCCAGAACGACTCACTGCTGGTCAGCGCATCGCCTGACCCCATGGGTTCGTGGGGCGGAGTCTATCCCTCCTGCAGGGAGGCCCATGCCTCAGCCTGGATCCTTCCATCCACATTGGCTACGACAAGAACGGTGTGTACGTCTGCGCGGTTCATCCCGGTGACGACAATCCTCATACAATCCCGGGCATCGCATACGACTGCTTCGCTATACCGTCGGCCGAAGTTCGAGCGGTCGCCCAGGGGATCGCACCCGCACACATCAATCGCGTCCACAACCTGCCGCTCGACGTATACCCGGCAATTGACCACAATCGATCCAAACCGGCAGCCGCTCCGGCGTTCTTTGCGTCCAAGACCTGCGACCGGGCAACGTTAGGCGGGTGCCAGAACTCAAAGAACTTCCCCTTCCATTGGGTTGTAGACACGTTCACATGGAATGGAGCCACGGGAACTTACAACACCAATGGCGAGCAGGAGATCAAGACCGGCGTCGGCTCGACGGAAGACAAGTGGCTGTACAGCAAGCCTTGCTGCGGTCAGTCGGGTTCCATTCCGCAGGCTGGGAACGACGCAATCGCGCTAAGGGTCGCCGAGAGTCACCGGCTTAATAACCTGGTTCAATTCGGCTCTCATCTTCAGGTCGTACTGACCTCGGGGCCCTGCACCAGTGGGTGCGGATCGCAAGGGACGGACGCCAACAATGTGATGTTCTGGGCCGACCTGGATTGTTCGCGAGCAACGGCGTGCGTGGTCAGCCAGACGGCGAAGATTTCCGGCGCCAGCTTCAACCCGGAGTTTGCTACCGTTGGAGTGGATGCGGCGGGGAACGTCGGCATCGTGGCCGATTCGTCCACCGCGACCACCGATCTCTCCCTGCTGCTCTGGACGCACGGAAAGAGTGATCCTCCCGGCACATTCAAAGGCCCGATCACGATCATCTCCGGCACGCAACCCTTTACGTGCCTGAACACCAGAAATATGGCGACTATCGGAAACGCTGTCGGCGTCCTTACCGCGCTCGATCCGCTCGATGGCGCCAGTCTGTGGACGACGCAGCAATGGTCGAACGACGCCACGCGCTGCATCTGGAACACGCGCATCGTCCAATACCAGATTGACGCTGCCCAGGCGAGTTCGGCCAGGCGCCACCGCTGAAGTGCGGCACTGTTTCCGCAGTTGGCTCCGCACTATAAATCCAGCGATTTCGCTATCCGTGCCGCACCGTGGAGTGGTACCGGGCCGGGGGCGGATGAGTCTAGGCAGACCCTCGGCCAAGACCATTGCCGGCTTTTATCCACACTTCGCTTTCTTCAGTGACGGACTCTATTGACGAATTGCTTCCAATGAAGCACAATGGCGTGAATTTCCTCCGCAGTGGGTTTTCGTCTTGAACGGCAGGGATAGCCCTGCGTGAGGGCTCATGGGACTGAGGTTCCCGCCCCTTGCAGGACGCACCCGCACTCCAGCACGATTCACCCTACGAACCCGATGCGCGGTCCAGGGCGGACCTCAGCCGGCACAGTTCCTCCACCTCCCTGCGCTCTCTCTGGGAGGTTTTGGTCCGCCGCCGCCGCATGGTTGCGTCCGTGCTGGGGGGATTGCTGCTGCTGTGCCTTCTGTATTGCCTCCTTGCCCCCAACCAGTACGAAGCCAGCGCCAGGGTAGCGTTGCGCACCTCGCCGGCATCTTCGCTCAGCCTTGACGCTGGAGAGTCCTCCGTTGCGGCCTCCTCGCTGGCAACGCCGCTCCAGCTTGAGACGCAGGCCAATGTTTTTCGCAGCGACCAACTGGCCTGGAGGGTGATCACCGGACTCAAGCTCTACCAGGCGCCCGGCTTTATGGGCAATTTTGCGCGCCGTTTTCCCGGCTTCAGCCCCGAGCAGGCTGACAGCGACGCCCAGGCCTGGCTGCTGGAGAGATTTCAGAGGCGACTTCACGTCGAGACCCTGCCGCGCACGCTGATGATTCAGATTCGCTTTCGCTCCCGGGACGCAGCGCTCTCGGCCGCCGTGGTGAACGGCCTGATTCGCGCCTATGGGGAGCAGGACAGCGAGGCCCGCATGGAGGCGACCGCTCAGGCCTCGAACTGGCTTGAGAGCCAACTCAAAGATCTCAAGGCTCGCGTCGAGCAGGACCAGCATCGCCTGGCGGAATTCCAGAGCCGGCACGGCATCCTCTCCGCCCCGGAGACGCTGGCCAATGGGCAGCAGGGCGAGACCCAGCACACCTCGGCCTTGTTGGAGATCGACGAGCTGAGCCGGGAGTTGGTCGTCGCCACCAGCGACCGCATTCTGCGCGAGGCTGAGTACCGCGCCGCCTCCGAGGGCAATCCCGAGTTGGTCATTGCCTCCGATCCCCACCTGCAGAACGAAAACGTTAACTTTGCCACTGCATTGCTGCAGCAACTCCATGCCCGCCACAGCCAGTTGGACCAGGAACAGGCGCAGTTGAGCATCGAGCACGGGACGAACTTTCCCAGGGTGGTGGAGATTCGCGGCCAGTTGCAGGATCTCGACCGGCAGGTCGCGGCCGAAGACGCCAAACTTGTGAATCAGTTCAGGAGCGCATGGCAGACGGCTGCCGATCGTGAGCAACTGGCGCGAAAAAGCCTGGACGAGCACACCGCCGAAGACATGAAGGAGAACGAGGCCACCACCGAATACGCGGATATGCGGCAGGAGGCCAACCGAAGCCACGAGCTGTATCTGCGGGTGCTGGAAAAGGTGGAGGAGGCCGGGTTTTCCGCTGGCGTTCGCAGCTCGAATATCACCGTGGTGGACCCTGCCCGGAAGCCGGTCAAGCCGGTGGCGCCGGATCTGCCGCTTTATATGGCCATCACGTTCTTTGCCGGGCTCTGGCTGGCAGTGGGAGGCGCGTTCTTGCTCGAATCGCTTGGCACATCTACTCGTACGGTTGCCGCGCTGCTGGCGGTGCTTCTGGCCGGCGCAATGGGGAGCGCACAGGCGCCCACGCCCGCCCTCGACGGCCTGCCCACGGGCGTGGCCCGTATTCCTTTTTCGCAGGATACGAAAGTCCAGCCCAATCCCAAGGATGCTCCCGCGGTGTGGAACAGCCCCGAGGGCGCAAACCAGGCCGGGATGCCGCCAATGGCAGGCACGCTTTCCGCGTCTCCCATGCCGGCTCCCATCGCTCCCGGAGACTTTCTCGATATCTCGGAGTACCACACTCCGGAGTTTCATTCGGCGGTGCGCGTCTCCCCGGCAGGCACGGTGACCCTGCCCATGATCGACGAGGTGCAGCTGGGCGGGCTGGACGAGCGGACCGCCGCGCATGCCATTGAAGCCGCGCTGGTGGCCAAAGGCATGCTTCTCCATCCACAGGTCACTGTATTGGTGACCGCCTACGCCGGGCAGGACGTGAGCGTGCTGGGCGAGGTCACCCGCCCGGGAGTCTATCCCTATACCCTCCACCATCGATTGCTGGACCTGATCTCAGCCGCCTCTGGCCTCGCGCCCAGTGCCGGCCGCCTGGTGAACATCTACCACCGCAACGACCCCAAAACGCCGCATCCGGTGGTGCTGGACCCCGGCGCAACCGACACCAACTCCGATCACAACCCGGAACTGTCCCCCGGCGATACGGTTCAGGTGAGCCGCGCCGGGCTGGTTTACGTGGTTGGCGATGTGATCCGCCCAGGTGGATTTCCGGTCGATCCAGCGCAGGGGCTCACGGTGGTGCAGGCGCTTTCCATGGCCTGGGGTCCGAGCCTGAATGCCGCTACCGGCAAGGCCTTGCTCATCCGCGAACAGAAGGGCGGCCGCACCATGACCACCCTCAACCTGAAGCGCATGCTGCACGGCCAGGAGCCCGATCAGCCGGTCTACGACCGCGACATTCTCTATGTTCCCGACTCCATGGCCAAGAACCTGTGGAACAGGACCATGGAGTCAGCCATTCAATCGGCGATGGGCGTCAGCATCTACTCCGCCCTGGTGTATTCGCAGAGGTATTAGCCGATGCGGAAAATTGCCTGGGGATTGTTGCTGCTGTTCGCATTCGCCATTCCGTGGGAGTATTCCCTGGATTTGGGCGAACCGCTGGGCAACATCGCCCGCATCCTGGGGTTGCTGCTGCTTTTGGTCGCCATTCCGGCTGTTCTGCAGGCCGGGCGCATGCGCACACCTGGGCTAATGCAGTGGCTGGTACTGGCCTTCTACCTCTGGTTCTGCTGCACCTATTTCTGGACCATCGATCCGCTAGCGACTCTGGAGAAGATGCGCGCCTACTTCCAGGAGATGATGATCGTCTGGCTGGTCTGGGAGTTTGCTGAAAGCCCCCGCGACCTGCGCGCGCTGCTGCGCGCCTACGTGGCCGGCTCCTGCGTACTGGCCGCGCTGACCGTGGCTAACTTTGCTTCGCCGGCGGCGATTGCCGCCGGCCAGATCCGGTTTGTCGCCGTCGGGCAGGACCCCAACGACGTAGCCCGCTTTCTCGACCTGGGTTTTCCCCTGGCGGCGCTGCTCTTGAATAGCGAGCGCCGCTGGCCTGCCCGTCTGCTGGCGCTGGGCTATCTGCCGCTGGGCCTGGTTGCCGTACTGCTCACAGCCTCTCGCGAAGGGTTTTTGGCGGCCTTGGTGGCGCTGACGGGTAGCGGCATCCTGCTGGCTCGCGGCCACGCCCGGCGCGTACTTGCCGGGACCCTCGCTTTGCCGGCCATCGCTGCCGCTCTCTGGTTTACCGTTCCCCATGAAACCCTGGAACGCCTGGCCACCATCCCCGAGCAGCTTCAGGGGGGCAATCTGAATCAGCGGTGGAACATCTGGACCGCCGGCTGGCATGCCTTTATGCATGCGCCGCTGTTCGGCACAGGAGCGGGCTCCTTTGTCGCCGCTGCCGGGATGAACCCCCTCGATACGGCTCACAATACAGCTCTTTCCATCCTCGTCGGCGGTGGGCTGTGCGCCTTTTTTCTGGCCGTGGCCATTGTGGCGCTGGCCGCGCGGTCGATCCTCGCAACCCATGGGTCTTTGCGCCTGGCTCTGGCCACAGAGTTCACCGTCTGGATCGTCACTTCGCTGGTGGCCACGGTGGAGGAGAACCGCACCACCTGGCTGCTGCTGGCTCTGATTGCGCTCGCCGGGCGGCTGGTCGTCGATGACCCTGAACGCCTTGCCGCCTGCTTCCCGGACCTCGCCCATGCTGCCGGGTTTGCGCCGGCCCCGGAGTCTGCCCAATAGACTGATAGACTGGCCGGTACCTCCAACCCTATGTATCCCATCTCCCAAATCGCGCGGCTGTTCCAGGGCGGCAGCGTCAATCGCCGCATCTTCCGCGCCGCGGCGTCGGTCACCGCCGCGGGGATTCTGGTCAAAACCGTCGCCACCTTCAAGGAATTTACCGTTGCCGGGGTCTATGGCCGCTCCGACGCCATGGATGCATTCGTCGCCGCCATCCTGATCCCCAACCTGCTGGTCAACCTGATCTCCGAGTCCATGAACCAGGCGCTGGTGCCCACACTGGTGAAGGTGAGGGAACAGGAGGGTCACGACCGCGCCCAGGAACTGTTATCCAGCGCCATGCTGTGGACCTGCGTGCTGCTGGGGGCGGCTTCGGCCGTCATGGCTCTGGCCGCGCGCGGCTTCTTCCCGGTAATTGCCTCGCACTTTCCCGCTGCCAAGCTGGACCTCTCCATCCGTCTCTTCTACGGGCTGCTGCCCGTGGTGCTGATCACCGGTATCGCCAGCAACTGCACGGCTGTTCTGAACACCTTTGACCGTTTTGCCTGGCCCGCGCTGGCGCCGGTGGCAACCCCGGCTGCCGTCATCGTCGGCGCGTTGCTGCTGGGCGGACGCGTGGGCGTCTGGGCCATGGTTTACGCCAGCCTGGCCGGAGCGCTGGTCCAGGCGGCTCTGGTTGCCGTGATGATGGACCGTCACGGATACCGCTTCCGCCTGCGCTGGCATGGAACAACCGATGCCACCCGCGAGGTGGCGCATCAATATGGAACCGTTCTGCTGAGCGGCGTGGTGGCCTCGGGCGGCCTGCTGGTGGATCAGTCCATGGCCGCCATGCTGCCCTCGGGGAGCGTCTCGGCGCTGGCTTATGCCTACCGCTTTGTGAGCGTCGTGCTTGGCCTGGTGGCCGGGGCGGTTTCAACGGCAGTGGTGCCCCACTTCTCGCGCATGGTCGCACACCGGGACTGGGACGGATGCCGGAACACCCTGCGCACCTGGGTGCGCATCACCGCGCTGGTCTCCCTGCCTATCGCGGCGGCGCTGATCGCCGGTTCGCACCTGCTGATCCGCATCACCTTCCAGCACGGCGCCTTTAGACCAAGCGATACGGCCGTGGTTACGCCGGTTCTGGCCATGTATGCCATTCAGATTCCTTTTTTCGTATCCAGCCGGGTCTTTTACCGGTTTCTTGTTGCCATGCGCCGTACCGATCTGATTCTCTATTGCGGTACGATTAATCTCATCCTTGACGTTGTTTTAAACCTCATCCTGATGCGCTGGTTCGGCGTTGCCGGTATCGCGCTGGCCAGCTCTCTTTGGGCCGTGAGCACGTTCTTTTTCCTTTGGTATTGGTCCTGGAAGCTTCTCCCTCGAGCGATAGCGGAAGAAGTGTAAAAACGGAAGCATGATCTGACGATAAGAAGGGCACACGATTACCAGGGCATAAAGGTGCAACGGAGGCAGCGTCATGGTTCCCAGGCCGGCTCAATATCTTCTTCGCTTCGACGATCTCTGCCCCACTGTCTCGCACACCCGGTTGCAGCGTTTATTGACGCTGATTGAAGAGTATGGAATCCGGCCCATTCTCGCCGTGGTTCCCGACAATCGCGACTACGATTTGCAGCATTCGCCGCCGGACCCGGAGTTCTGGGATCGCATGTGCAGTCTGGAAGCCGCCGGGGCGACGATCGCCCTGCACGGCTTCCAGCATCTCTGCATGAGCAAAGGCAGGAGCCTGGTGCCGTTGCACCGCCATAGCGAGTTCGCCGGCGTTGCCGAGGAGACCCAGCGCCAGTGGATTCACGCGGGGCTCGATATTCTCCGCGGCCACGGGCTCAACCCGCGCATATGGGTTGCGCCGCGCCACGGCTTTGATCGCAGCACGCTCCGGGCCCTCAGCCAGGAGGGAATCAAAGTGCTCTCCGACGGCTTCGCCCGCGCGCCTTTTACCCGCGGCGGCCTCACCTGGATTCCGCAGCAGCTTTGGGCGCCGGAGGAGAAGTCTGCGGGACTTTGGACCATCTGCGTGCACAGCAATACAGCAAGCCGCATGCAGGTCAATAGGCTGCGCGCCTTCCTCGACCGCCATGCCGCGCAGTTCACCTCCGTGGACCGCGTGTTGGCCGCGTTCCAGCCTGCGGCGCTGGAACCAGCCGAACGGCTGTACGAAGTATTCGCGCTGGGTCGCGCCTACGCATCCAGGATGAGGAAGAAGCTGTCACGCAGGTTCAGATAGTCGCGCAGTAGTTAAGTCTTTGCCGTACTAATAGATACGCTAATTTTATTGAAGTGCCGCATGGAGATCGAAACCTCTGGCTATACTCCTGGTACGCATCTGTTGGAATCCCATCCCGCCGCATCGAACATTGATTCAATCCAACCGGCTCATTCCGCTCGGCCGTAACGGATTGGCTTGGGATTCCGCTTGAGCAGCTCACCGTACTGCGACTCCCACAGGTCCAGCACGGCCTTCAGGCTAAAGCGATCCATCACATGCTGTCGCGCCCGCTCGCCCATCGTGCGGCGCTCTTCCGGTGGGGTTCGCATCATCCGGGTCATTGCCTCTCCCAGGGCGGCAGCATCGCCGGCCAGGGCGAGCCGGCCGGTCTTCCCATCGACGATGACCTCGCGGGTACCGGGAACATCGGTTGCCACAGCAGGCAAGGCGCAGGCCGAGGCCTCCAGAAGACCCATCGGCAGTCCTTCCCGGAGGGACGACAGCACAAATCCATCCGCGGCCCGCATCCAGCGGCGCACATCCGGCTCAAAGCCCAGAAAACGGACCCGGCCGTCCAGACCAAGGCGCGTTGACAGCCGCTGCAGTTCGCTTTGGAGAGATCCGCTGCCGGCGATCACAAGCCTAGCTGTCTTCGGCACGTGAACCATAGCGGAGAGAAGCGCGGGATAGTCTTTCACTGCGTCCAGCCGTCCGGCGGCGAACCACAGAAACTCGTCCTCCAGACCCAGTTCGCGGCGCATGGCCGTCCGGACTGCCGAATCCGGCCGCCACACCTCCACATCCACGCCATTGGGCAGCACGGCAAGTTTGTCCGCTGAGGTCATTCCGGCAAAGAAGTATGCCTCTGCCACGGCCTGGCTCACGGCAGTGACTTTGTCTGTAAGCCAGCCGCTCCAGCGATAGCCCAGCCGCCACCCCAGAGTACCCGTGGAGGAGCTGTGCAGCGTATCCACCAACACCCGCGACGGCGCGGCCAGCCTGGACCAGCGAGCCAGCCAGGTCGCGTGGGGCAGGTGAGCGTGGACCACGTCCGGCTTCTCCTGCCTGAGCCAGCGGTGGAAGCGAATCCATCCTCGCGGATCGGCCAGCCCTTTGCGCATTCCCAGGCTCAGGAACCCTGCGCCCGCGCCGGTCAACTCGGCCGCTGTATCGCCGCCGGTGCCTGAGAGCGCCACCACGCTCACTCGCCAGCCGCGCTGGCAGAGACCCCTGGCCAGCAGGATGACCTGCCGCTCCGCGCCGCCAATCCGGTCAAGGCCGGGAATGACCAGGGCTACGTGGCTCATGGCTGCCTCCGCTTGAGAGTCGTGTCGATCAGGTCTTCATAGGCATGGATGGCGCGGTCGATTCTGAACTCCTCAATGAAACCGTGCGCAAACCGCTCACCAGGCCGGAGGACTTTGAGTGCGGTAAGCAGACAGGCCGCAAGCACCGCGGAGGAGATTTCCTCAGCCAGCCACGTACCGGGTTCGCCGCGCAGCAGCTCCACCACGCCTTGCGAGGTGGGCAACGCAACAATGGGCAAGCCGCCGGCGGCTGCCTCCAGCAGGGCATTGGGCAAACCCTCGTGCCGGGACGAGAGCACAAATGCCGACGCGCCCGGAAAGTACGCTGAGGGTCGATCGACGTAGCCTGCAAAATGAACGGCGGCATCCAGCCCCAGCTCGCGGCGCTGACCCTTCAAGGCTGCTTCTTCCGGGCCGGCGCCGGCAATCGCCAAATCGGCGCAGGGGAAGCGCTCGCGCACGGTCGCCAGCGCCTGCAGCAACAGGTCGAAGCCCTTTTCCCGGGAGAGCCTGCCCACCGCCAGCAGATGCGGGCCCGGACCAGTCCAAAGACCTGGATCTTCGCCGACTGCGTCGCGAATCTCATCCACATCCACGGGATTGGGCAGCACCGTCAGCCGCGCCTCTGGAATCCCAAGCTCTCCGGCAAGGTCTTTGGCCATCGCCGGGGTCTGGCAGATCACGCGGTCCGCATGGCGGTAGAGCAGCCGGTAAAACAGGCGGGTGTAGCCGGGCAGGTCTCCAAAGGCCAGTGAGGCGGAAACGGTTCCATTTTGACGCACCAGGACACGTGTTCCTGGCGGAAAAAAATGTCGCAGCATCAGCACCAGAAAATTCAAATGCGCCATCCCGGACAGGATCACGTCCGGTTTGAGCCGCCAGACCAACCTGAGCAACCGAAAGGCTCCGGCGCGCACTCTTTTGGCGCCTAAAGCGTGCAATTTCAACTTGTGCCGCAGATAGTCCGGACCAGCGTCCGCCTGCGTAACCAGCCCCAGGTGCAGCTCATACTTCTCTTGAGAGAGGCCCCGCGCCAGGAGTGCGGTCACCTGCTCGGCTCCGCCGCCACCGAGATGCGGAATCAGCAAAAGAACCCTGGGACGTTCAGTCATGGGCTTTTCCACAAGAAATTCAGGGGTTTTTCCACAAAAAAGTGAGTATATGTTAATTATCAAGTGCTTTGTATTATTTTGTCATATCGCAAACTGTGCAAAACTGGTACAGTATTTTTACTTTCTTTCACAACATGGATCAGGACGTCAAAAAAATACCTGCAGTACAGGCTACAAGGGTCATACCCCTTTGATTAGATTTGAGCTTTCTCATGGCTAAAACCATGACAGGCCTACGCCACTGCGTTGAAGGCTAATTCTTGACAAGTTCCAGAATGGTCAGGAAATTGCCGGAGAGCACGTCGGCCTATGTTTGTTTCCAGAGCGCCTCGACTCATTTCTGAGCGGCAACATCGCTCAACGCCGCCGCAGCCCCACATCGTGGTGGGCATCACCCATGCGCAGACCTGCCTGAATCTCACCGGGCGTCTGCGCGCGCTGCGCGAAGCGGGCTTTCGCGTGACCCTGGTCTCAAGCCCCGGCGAATTGCTGGATCGCACAGCGGCTTGCGAAGGGGTTGAGGCGTTTGCCATCCCCATCGAAAGGCAGATCGCGCCCGTTGCGGATCTTGTGTCGCTGGCGCGGCTCTGCTGGCTGCTGCTCCGGCTCAGGCCGGAGATGACCGAATTCAGCACCCCCAAGGCCGGACTGCTGGGAACCTTGGCAGCCATGCTTTGCGGTGTGCCCTGGCGGATCTATATGCTGCGCGGCCTCAAGCTCGAAACCTCCACCGGATTCCAGCGCCTAATTTTGCTGGCAGCAGAGCGGTTGGCCGCAGCCTGCGCGCAGGTTGTGCTGTGCAACAGCGAGAGCATGCGTGCTCAAGCGCTGGCGCTGGGCGTGGCGCCCGCGGCGAAACTGCATCTGCTCGGGGAGGGCAGCTCGAACGGGGTCGACGTGGAACGTTTCTCGCCTGGCCCGAGCGACGTGCAAGGCCGGCTGGGCATTCCTCGCGAAGCTCCCGTGGTGGGTTTTGTGGGGCGATTGACCCGCGACAAAGGTCTGCCTGAGCTGATCGAGGCCTTCGACAAAATTCTGAAGGTGGCGCCGGATGCGCGCCTGTTGCTGGTAGGCTGGTTCGATGCCTCTGAAGATGCGCTCAGCGCCGCTCTGCGCGCCCGCATCGAAAACCATCCGCGCATTCATTGCACCGGGTTTGTAGCCGACACGGCGCCGTACTACCGCGCCATGGACCTGATGGTCCTGCCCACCTGGCGGGAGGGCTTTCCCAACGTCGTGCTGGAGGCTGCGGCAACGGGCATTCCGGTTATTACCACGCTGTCGACAGGCTCCCGCGACTCGGTGGTGCCCGAGGTTACCGGCCTGCTCATCCCGCCCGGCTATCCCGAGGCTATCAGTGAGGCAGTGCTCAAGTTGCTCCGCGATCCTGCCAGGCGCCGCCGCATGGGCGAGGCCGCGCGCGCCTGGGTCCTTGAACATTATGCGATTGAACGAGTCCTGGGGCTGGCCACAGGGTTTTACAAGAATCTGCTGGCGCGAGCAGCGCAAGAAGACCAGGCCAGAAGCGTTACGGCTTTGGTTCCTGCACAACACTGATTCCAGGAGTGCCGGTCAATAGGGGAGGCGCTTCGAGCGTGTGCGCCCCTGCCTCGGCCGCACGCAGCACTTCGTTGGGCACGATGCCCAGGATCAGCGTGGCGGCGACCGCCAGCAGCAGGGCCGCGCCCACCGCTACGCCGACTTGCGGAGCGGGAGCCGCAGCCTCTGCGTTATTGCCGCCTCCGCGCTGCGCCGCCGCCAGCGCCAGCCGCAGATAGTAGGCTGCCGCCAATCCCGAATTCAGCAGGCCGATGATGGCCAGCCACACCGCTCCGCCGTCAACCGCCGCCGAGAAGGAATAGAACTTGCCGAAAAATCCGCCGGTGAAGGGAATTCCGACCAGCGAGACCAGGAAGAAGATCAGCAGGCTGCCCAGCAGAGGCGAGCGGTAAATGAGCCCGCGAAAATCCTCCACCAAGGGGAGCTTATCGTCGTATCCGCTCACCAGTGTAATCACGGCAAAGATGCCCACGTTCATGGCTGCGTAAGCCGCGGTATAGAAGCTGGCGGCGGCAATGCCGCTGTTTCCAAGCCCGGCGAAGGCCGCCAGCAGGTAACCGGCATGGGCGATCGAGGAGTAGGCGAGCATCCGCTTCACGTTTTCCTGGCGCAGCGCGGCCAGGTTGCCCACGGTCATCGAAAGCACGGCCACGATCCAAAGCAGCGGCGACCAGAGCCCGCGCAGGGAGGGCAGCATCTCGTAAACCACGCGCAGCAGGAGCGCGAAGGCCGCGGCTTTGGGCGCCGTGGAGAGCAGCGCCACCACTGGCGAGGGCGCGCCTTCATACACGTCAGGCGTCCACACGTGGAAGGGCGCGGCCGATACCTTGAATAGAATGCCCACAAGCATCAGCGCCAGGCCTGCCAGGATGAAGGAATGATTCTGCGCGGCAGGCGCCAGGCGGGCGATCTCGTAAATCTGCGTGGCGCCGGTTGCGCCAAAGATCAGCGCGATGCCGTAGAGAAGGAACGCGGTGGCAAAAGAGCCGAGGAGAAAATACTTGATGGCCGCTTCCGGTCCGCGGCCTGTGTTCTTGAGGTAACCGGCCAGAATATAGGTGGAGATGGATGAGATTTCCAGAGCAATAAAGACCACCAGCAGTTCGACCGCGCCGGTGAGCAGGCACATGCCCACCGCTCCGAAGACGATCAGCGCGTAGTACTCGCCCTGGTGATGGCTCTCCTCTGGCAGGGTATCCAGCGAGAGCAGCAGTGCCACCAGCACGATGCCGCAGATGAGCACGTGGAAAAAGATTGTGAAGGGGCTGGTCTCGACGGTCGAGTAGAAAGCGGTCCCTACCGGCAAAGAGAGCTGCCAAAGGCTGGCCCAAAGAGCCAGCGTGGTTCCCAGCGCCGCCACCCAGCCCAGCGAACGGCGCGCCCATCCGGCAGGCAGCGAAGCATCGATCAGCATCACCCCCACGCCGGTCAGCGTGAGTACGACCTCGGGAAGGATGCGGAAGATATCAGGAACAGGATTCACCGCTGGCCCTCCCCTTGAGACGGAATCACAAATACGGTTAGAGGCACAGGTAAAGCAGCCGATACTTTGCTCTGCGGAAGATGCACGCCCGTCTCGATCGTGGGAAGCCAGAACGACGGCGCCAGCCCCATCACCAGCATCAGAGCAGCCAGCGGCCAAACAACGGCAAGTTCGCGGAAGTGGAGATCGTCAGCCGGCTTCGACGCGGTCAGCTCGCTCTCCGGCCCGTAAAAGAGCCTCTGCACCAGCCAAAGCATATAAGCCGCGCCCAGAATCACTCCCAGCGAAGCCGCAACCGCCCAGCCTTTGCTCAATTGAATAAAGGTGCTGGAGAGAATCAGGAACTCGCCCACAAAATTGCACAGCATGGGCAGGCCGATCATGGCCAGAGAAGTGAGGACGAACAGCGTAGCCGTGCGCGGCAGTTTGCCCGCCAGTCCGCCATAAGCTCCGATCTGGCTGCTCGAGTAGCGCTCATAAATTGTGCCCAGTAGCACAAAGAGCGCGCCGTCCACAACGCCGTGGCTCAGGATCTGGTAAACCGCTCCGGCTGAACCGATGAACGTAAAGCCGTAGATGCCCAGAACAATCAGGCTCAGATGGCTTAGTGCTGCAAAGGCAACCAACCGCCAGAAGTCGCGCTGCACCAGCGCCAGGCACGCGCCGTAGAGGATGCCGGCGGCGGCCAACGCCATCAGCCAGGGAGCCGCTGCCTGCGCCTGCGCGGGGAAGAGTCCGATGTGGAATCTCAGCATGGAGTAGAGCCCCAGCTTGCCGGCCACGACCATCGCCAGGGCCACCGGCGCTTCGCAGTAGGTATCCGCCAGCCAGCCGTGCAGCGGAAAGACCGGCACCTTGACCGCAAAGGCGAGCAGAAACGCGAGGGCGACCCAGAAAATCGGTCCTGCGGGGAAGTTTCCGTGCGCGATGAGAATTTGCAGCGTGACAAAGTCGAAGCTGCCGGTATTGGCGTAGAGCCACAGGATCGCCACCAGCAGCGGCGCGGAGGGAATGAAAGTGAAGAGGAAGAACCTGAGCGCGGCCCTGGGACCATTCTTGCGCCCGTACATGGAGATCAAAATGGCCATCGGAACCAGCGACAGCTCCCAGAAGCCGTAGTAGAGCATCAGGTCCAGCGAAATAAACACGCCGAACATCGCCGCCTGCTGCACCAGAAACAGCGAATAGAAAACCTTGCGCCGCTCTGCGATCGCGTTCCAACTGGCCAGTACGCCCACAGGCGCCAGCAGCCCGGTAAGGACGACCAGCCAGAGACTCAGCCCATCCACGCCCAGGTGGTAGAAGATCGCTGGCTTTTCGATCCACGCGCGGTTGATCTCAAACTGGAAGCCGCCCTGGCTGAGGATAAAGTTGGCAGGCAGGTGCAGCGTGAGGCCAAAGGTAGCCAGAGCCGTGAGCAGGGCGATCCAGTTGGGTAGTTTGCCGCGGTCGGGCACGAGCGTCACCAGCGCCGCTCCGGCCAGCGGAACCAGGAGGATCAACGTGAGAATCGATTCGTTCATCGCTGTCATCACCGAATCCCCCGCCAAACTGTGCTGAAATCAATTGCCGAAAGACTGGCCAGCACCGCAGGCCAGGGAACCACGATAAAGATCAGCACCGCCGCCGCGCCCGCCGCCAGCCACGCGGCATAGGAGCGAATGTTGCCCGACTGCCAGCGCTGCAGGATCGCTCCCGCAAGCGTGGCAATGCCTCCCAGCAGCCACGCCGTGCCTCCCAACAGAGCCTTATCCACAACCCAGTCCAATAAGTATGTGGAAAGGACCAGCAGCGGTTTGACCACCGTCGCGCCGTAGAACTCATCGACGTAATACTTGTTGGCCAGCAGCTTGTAGCCGCCGGGAAGAGTTGCGGCCAGTTGCTCCGGCCGCGCTGGCTTTTGCCGGTAGAGCAGGTCGGCCGCCAGCCAGCCCACCAGCGCCACGGCAACGGCCGCAATGCTCAGCATCAGTTCCAGGTGCGCGCTGCCCGTCTCCGCGGCCCGTGCGCCAACGGCGGGCGCCAGATAAGCCCCGAAGCGCCCAACGCCCATCCAGGCGCCGCTGATCCAGCCGCCGCCGATCGAGAGAGCAGTCAGAATCACCAGCGGGCCGAGCATCGACCATGGAGTCGCGTGATGCTCGCCGCTCTCGCCGCGCGGCTTGCCCAGAAAGGCCAGATACCAGAGTCGGAACATATAGAACGAGGTCAGCAGCGCTGTTACCAGGCCCGCAAACCACAGTACCCGCCCATTTTCGCCCTGCGTAAAAGCCGCATAGAGAATCGCGTCCTTTGAGAAGAATCCGGCGAAGGGGAAAAATCCCGCGATGGCCAGCACGCCAATCGTGGTGACGGCAAAGGTGACCGGCAGCTTTTTCCGCAACCCGCCCATCTTGCGCAGATCCTGCTCGCCGCCGATGGAATGAATCACTGCCCCAGCGGCCAAAAAGAGCAGCGCTTTGAAGAAGGAATGCGTGACCAGGTGAAAGATAGCCGCGGAATAAGCCGCCACGCCGCACCCCAGAAACATGTAGCCCAATTGCGAGATGGTGGAATAAGCCAGCACGCGCTTGATATCGTTCTGCACCAGAGCGATGGTAGCCGCAAAGAGGGCCGTAGCCGCGCCGACGGCCGCAACCACGCCCAGCGCGAAGGGCGAGTGGTCAAACAAAACATGAGTCCGGGCGATCATGTAGACGCCGGCGGTGACCATGGTGGCCGCGTGGATCAACGCGGAGACCGGCGTGGGGCCTTCCATCGCGTCGGGCAGCCAGATATAAAGCGGTAGTTGCGCGCTCTTGCCGGTCGCGCCCAGCAACAGGCAGAGGGCGATGACCGTGAGTACGCCGCCCGTCCAGCCGGGGTTGGCGCCAAGCTGCGCGCCGATTTCGCTGAAGGTCAGAGTGCCGAAGTTGGCCAGCAGCAGAAAAATACCGATCAGGAAGCCGACGTCGCCGATGCGGTTGACTATGAAGGCCTTCTTGCCCGCGTCCGCCGCCGATTTCTTCTGGAACCAGAAGCCGATCAGCAAATACGACGCCAAACCCACGCCCTCCCAGCCTACAAACATCAGCAGCGCATTGCCGGCCAGCACCAGAAGCGTCATGAAGAAGAGAAAGAGGTTGAGAAAAGAGAAGTAGCGCGCATAGCCCTCTTCGTCGCCCATGTAGCCGACCGAGTATACGTGAATCAGGAAGCCCACGCCGGTAACCACCAGCAGCATCACCAGCGAAAGCTGGTCGAGGACAAAGCTGAAGTCCACGTGCAGCGTGCCGATGTTGATCCAGCCCATCGGGCAGGTCTCGGAATAAGGCAACGAACCTAACGAACCAGGAAAACCGAGGGAAGCAAGTAAACCAGAGACCGGGCCCATTCCGAACAGGCCCCGTGCGGCATTCAGCACAATGCCGAATGCCGCCAGCGGCGCCAGCAGCGCGACCGTGGTCACCAGCCACTTCGGCAGCCGCCGGCCGAGGAGTCCGTTGATCAGGAACCCCGCGAAGGGCAGCAGCGGAATCATCCACAGATGGAGAGAGCCATTCATAGTTTCATCAGATCGATTCTGTCGACGGCTAAAGTAGCGCGGGCGCGGAAGACGGCGATGATGATGGCCAAGCCCACGGCAGCTTCCGCCGCGGCCACCATCATCACAAAGAAGACAAAAATCTGCCCCTTCACCGCGTGCCACTCGTGGGCGAAGGTCACAAAGGAAAGATTTACGGCGTTGAGCATCAGCTCAATGGACATGAAAACGGTAATCAGGTTGCGCTTGATGAGAAAGCCGACCACGCCAAGCGAAAACAGCACCGCGCTCAGCAGCAGATACCAGGAGACGGGAACCTCCTGCGTGAAAAGGGAATTCATTGGCCGGGCGTCCTTTCTCCATCGTGACGGGCCAGCGCAACCGCGCCCAGAATCGCGATGAGAATCAGCACCGAGGTCACCTCGAAGGGCAGCAACAGTTCGGTGAAGAGCACCCGGCTCAGGTCTTCCGTGGAGGTCATGCCTCCCCATACTCCCGCCACGCCCAAACCCTGCGCGCGCAGAATCGCGGTGGCGAGGACGCTCAGAATCGCCACTACCGCGGGAAAGCCCACCGAGCGCGCCGTCCGGCTGCCCAGCGTGCGATCTTCACGGCCGGCGTTGAGCAGCATCACCACAAAGGTGAACAGAACCATGATGGCGCCGGCATAAACAATGATCTGCGCGATGGCCAGAAACTCCGCGCCCAGCAACAGGTAGAGCACGGCCAGCGAAGTCATCACCACAATCAGCGACAGGGCGCTCGTAATAGGATGGCTCTGGAGCAGGAGGTTGATGGCTCCGGCCAGGCAAAATCCGGCAAACAAGACGAACAGGATCAGGTGCATCGAGTCCCTGGCGTACGGGCAAGAGCCGGCAAAAAGCCGGCCGGTTAAAGGGAAGGGTTGTGGAGCAAACGGGCTAAGGCTCCTTCGGAAATCTTTCCCGATTGTAAATCAGTGATACGCAAGCCAAAGGCTTGTTCCCACAATGTTCAGAATGGCCAGCGGCATGAGGATTCGCCAGCCGAAGTTCATCAACTGGTCATAACGGAAGCGCGGCAGCGTTCCCCGCACCCAGACGAACAGAAAGAGAAAGCAAAAGACCTTGAGTACAAACCAGAAGATGGGAAGGAGCGCATGGACAAAGATGTTCTGTGGCGGTGGCATCAGGTCGCCTAAGAAGCTGGTCCATCCGCCCAGAAAGAGCAGCGTGGCCACACAGCCCACGTTGATCATGTTGGCGTATTCGGCCATGAAGAACATGGCGAATTTCATGGAGCTGTACTCGGTGTGGTAGCCGCCGGTCAGTTCGCTCTCTGCCTCGGGCAGATCGAAAGGCGAGCGGTTGGTCTCCGCATAGGCCGCCGTGAGGTAGATGAAGAAGGCAATAAACTGCATTCCGCCGAAGATGTTCCAACTAAGGATGCCTTTTGTAGCCTGTTGCTCCACGATGACGCGCAGGTTGAGCGACCCGGCGCGCAGCACCACGCCCACCAGCGAGAGGCCCAGCGCCAGTTCGTAGCTGATCAACTGCGCCGAGGAGCGAAGCGAACCGAGCAGCGAATACTTGTTGTTCGACGACCACCCGGCCAGCGCAATGCCATAGACGCCGATGGAGGTAATGCCCAGAATCACCAGCAGGCCGATGTTGACGTCGGAGATCTCAAAGAGATCCACGCCGCCCGGCCCGATCCCCGGTTCGCCGAAGGGAACAACGGCGATGGAGACCAGCGCGGAGCCCAGGGCGATGATGGGCGCAAGAAGATAAAGCGGCTTGTAAACCCCGGCAGGGATCAGATCCTCTTTCAGAAAGGATTTCGCCCCGTCCACCAGCGGCTGCAACAATCCGAACGGCCCCACGCGGCTGGGACCCCAGCGGTTCTGGATGCGGCCCACCAGCTTGCGCTCCAGCAGCACGGTGTAGGCGACGCCCAGCAGCATCACTACCGTCACCACGGCCACCTTGAGCAGGCTCCACAGGAAAAACTGCAATATCGTCACGTGCCTTCAGCCTCTTTTTTTCTATACGTCATCCTGAGCGAAACGCAGCAGAGTCGAAGGACCTGCTTTGCTTTCGCTCATTCATTCATAACCTCTGGGTGCCCCATCCTTTTCGCGCATTTTGCGAAAAGGGTGGGAAACCACGAATCTTGCTGTGCATTTCACCGCGTCTCAACTTCTTCCAACTTGTGCGCCTGATGCCTTGCAAGTTCCTTGAGCGCGGGGCTGTACCGGCCCAGCGTTCCGGAGGTGAACAGGCTGTCGTGCGCGGGAGCTACCAGTCCGGGCGAGGCCTCAGTCAGAGCCGTAACCGGCACAAAGCCTGGCTCCGTTCGCACATCGTTGCCGCCTAAGAGATTGATCCGGTCCACAGTATAGCCGGGAACCAGCCGGACAATTTCGTCTAATACGGCCAGAGGATCGAAGGGGCTCATCTTCGGCTCCAGGTGATTGGCTTCCAGCCACACGGCGTGGCGATCGGCCTCGCCGGACTGCGCGCCGCGCGACTGGCCAAGATCTGCCGTTACGCCGCCTTTGCCAAAGGGCGCCAGAGTCTTCACATCCACGCCCATTGCCCCGGCCAGCCGCACCAGAATCTCGAAGTCCGGCTTCACGCCGGCGCGGTCGGCCGCCTTCTTGACCATTTGCACATCGCCGTAGGTATTCGTCACCGTGCCGGTTTTCTCGTAGAGGCTGGCGGCCGGAAGCACTACGTCGGCCAGGGCCGCGGTCTCCGTGAGAAAGAGATCCTGAACGACGACGAAGGTTTTCTTCAAGGCCGCGGGGTCCACGCCCAGTCTGGCTACCGGATTGGCGCCGACGACGAGCAATGCACCCAGCTTGCCTTGAGTGGCCGCATCGAAGATCTCCGTCAGGGTTTTGCCTGGCTTCGCGGGCAGACCCGGATACTCCGCAAAGGCGCCGGGCTCCGTTACCGGCACATAGCCGGGCAGCAGATCCGGAAAAAGCCCCATGTCGGCGGCGCCGCGGGAGTTGGCGTGGTCGCCGAGCAGGGCGAAGCGGACAGATCCGGAATGGGGGCCGCGCTTCAAACCCCAGTCGACGAGCGATTCTACGGCCTGGCCGCGGTACTCCTGGCCAAAGATCACCACCAGCGACTCCTCGGCCAGCAGAGCCTTGCTGAAGGCGGCGTTCTCGTTCTTGGCATCGTTGCGGCTGAGGTAGGCGGCCAGGGCCTGGTAGCCGTTTTCCGGCAGTTCGAGCGTGGCCTTGGCCTGCCGCTCCAATTTGATGGACTTGGAATTGGCGATGTAAAGCCGGGCGCGATTCAGCCGCACGTTGGTGCGCAGGCTCCACGCCAGCAGCGGATGCTCCTCAGTAGGATTGCCGCCTACGAGCAGGATCGCCGGGGCCGTTGCAATGTCGCGCAGGCTGGCTGCTTTGCCTTCGTGTCCGGCGAGGGCGCGGGCAAAGGCCGCGTAATCCGTGCTGCGCTCATGGTCGATGTTGTTGGTCTTGAGCACCGTCCGGGCAAACTTCTGCAGCAGGTAGTTCTCTTCGTTCGTGGTCCGGTTCGAGCCGATGACGCCAATCGCTCCGTCTTTGCTGTCGCGAATCTCCTTCAGTTTGTCCCCGGCCAGGCGCAGCGCATGCTCCCAGGTGGTCTCTATCAGCTTGCCCTCTGTGTTGCGCACCAGCGGCCTGGTCAGCCGTTCGGGGCTCTCGACAAAATCGAAACCGAAGCGGCCCTTGGCGCAGAGAAAGTCGCCGTTGATGCCGCTTTTGTCGCGATTGTCCGCGCGCACGATTGCCGCTCCGTCGTTCACCTGCCGCACGCCCAGCGTTACCTTGCAGCCGTCGGCGCAATGCGTGCATACCGTAGAAACGTGGTTCATCTCCCACGGCCGGGTCTTGTAGCGGTAACTGCCGCTGGTCAAAGCGCCCACCGGGCAGACGTCGATGCACATGCCGCACTGCTCGCAGTCCAGTTGATCGACGCCGTTGGGCGCAATGGTCGAGCTCACACCGCGGTTCTGAACTCCCAGCGCCCACACGTCCATGCCCTCGCCGCACATGCGGATGCAGCGGTAACAAAGGATGCAGCGCGGGCGGTCAAAATAGACGGCGGGCGACCACTGCTGTTCGTCGCGGTGCTCTTTTGCCTCCGCGTACAGGCTCTCGCCCGCGCCGTATTTGAAGGTCATGTCCTGCAGTTCGCACTCGCCGCCGGCGTCGCAGACCGGGCAGTCGAGCGGGTGGTTGCCCAAGAGCAGCTCGATGGTCGCCTTGCGCGCCTGCGCAATCTCCTCTGACTCGGTGATGAAGACCATCCCCTCGGCGACGGTGGTGGTGCAGGCCGTCTGCAGCTTGTGCACGTTTTCCTCGCGCACCACGCACATGCGGCAGGCCGCCTGCAGGCTGAGCCCTGGGTAGTAGCAGAAAGCCGGAATCTCGATGCCCGCCTTGCGGCAGGCGTCGATCAGCAAGGTTCCCACGGGAGCTGTCAGCGTCTTTCCATCCACTTTGAAGGTTACGTCTGCCATTTGCTTCCTTAGACGGAGATGGCCTGGTACTTTTCAGCGGGCATTGGTATTGAGAGCCATTCAACGTAATACCTTGACGTTGTCTCGCCCGCACTCTTCGAAAAATCGACGGTTGTGGTCGCGGGCTGAGGAATAGGATCATGATCCTTGGCCAGCCATTTCAGGTGGGATTCAACCGCCTCCAGATAGCGCCGCCGCGTTTCGTCCACCGTCGGTCCTACGGCGAAGCAGCCGGGAATATCCGGCGCGAATGCGCCAACGCCCTTCTTGTCTACCTCAAAGACGACTAGAAACTCTGTTTTCATTTCAGTCCTGCCTGTTTGAGCATCGCTTTCAAAGTTCCGGGAGGAATATCGTCGTTCGGATGACCCGCTACCGTTACTTTACCTGTTTTTGCTGGATGTACCCACTGCTGATGGCTGCCCTCTTGCGCTATAAGCCGCCTACCATCGTTCCGCAACAGCCGTGTGAATTCCCGGTATTTCATCTTTCGTGACGGCCTTTGTCTTGAAGCTGCGGAGACGGCCTTTCGGCCTGATTCAGACTCCGGTTTATACCACCGTAAACTCCGGTGCGCCATGCTTCGCAAACGGGCACGCCTTCCCGTTCAGGTGCTCCTCGAACTCCTTGCGGAACTTCTTCACAAAGGCCACCGTGGGCATAGCCGCCGCGTCGCCCAAGGGGCAAAAGGTGTGGCCGATCATGTTCTCGGCCAGATTTTGGATGTTGTCGATGTCCCTGGCTTCGCCGAAGCCCAAGTGAAAGCGGGTGAGCGACTTCTTCAGCCAATCGGTGCCTTCGCGGCAGGGAATGCACCAGCCGCAGCTTTCGTGCTCATAGAAGCTCATGGTGCGCAGAGCAAACTCGACCATGCAGGTACGATCGTCGAGCACCACCACGCCGGCCGAGCCCAGCATGGAGCCCGCCTTATCCACCTGGTCGAAGTCCATGCCGATATCGATCTCCTCAGGCAGCAGCACCGGGGTCGAAGAGCCTCCGGGGACCACGGCCTTCAACTTCCGCCCGCCGCGGATGCCGCCGGCCACCTCGTAGATCATCTTTTTCAGGTTGTAGCCCATGGGCAGCTCGTAGACCCCGGGCCGCTTCACGTGACCGCTGATCGAAAACAGGCGCGTTCCGCCGTTGTGCGGCGTGCCCACAGCCGCGTAGGCCGCGCCGCCCATCTCGATCACGTGCGGCACCGTGGCGATGGTCTCGGCGTTATTAATGATTGTGGGACCGCCATAGAGACCAATAGTGGCGGGGTACGGGGGCTTGATGCGCGGAATCCCGCGCTTGCCTTCGAGCGACTCCATCAGCGCCGACTCTTCGCCCACCTCGTATGCGCCCGCGCCGGTCTGGGTAATCACCTGGAACTCAGTATCCGAGCCGAAGATCTTCTTGCCCAGAAATTCCTTCGCGTAGGCATCGGCGACAGCCTTCTCCATGATCTCCAGCAGATAGCGGTACTCGCCGCGCAGGTAGATAAAGCCCACCTTGGCTCCGATGGCCAGGCCGGCGATGATCGTGCCCTCGATGACCGCGTGAGGATCGTGCAGAAAGATCAGGTGATCCTTGCAGGTTCCCGGCTCGCTTTCGTCGCCGTTCACCAGCACGTACTTCTGCCTGGACGATTTCCTGGGCACAGCCGCCCACTTGATCGCCGCCGGAAAGCCCGCGCCGCCGCGCCCGCGCAGGTTGCTGGCCTTCATCTCTTCGAGTATCCAGTCGGGTCCTTGCTTCAGGCATTTTTTTACAGCCTCGTAGCCGCCCAGCTTGAGATAACGTTCGATCTTTTCCGCGCCCAGGCCAAAGCGCCGGGAGACGATCTTCACTTCATCGGGATGGGAGACCAGCCTAGGCATCGGATGCCTTCTCTGCGTCCCCGGCCTTCAACCCCAGCGACGAGGACCCATCGCTGGGGACCCCGGTCATCCACCCCAGCGACGAGGACCCATCGCTGGGGACCCCGGCCATCCACCCCAGCGACGAGGACCCATCGCTGGGGACCCCGGCCAGGCCGCGATAACCGGCCAGAATGCCGGGCACAAGCTCGGGCTTGAGCTCGTCATGGAAGTCGTAATTCACCTGGATGGCGGGCGCCCAGCAGCAGGCCCCGATGCACTCCACTTCTTCGAGCGAGAAAACGCCGTCCGGCGTGATGCCCTTGGGGCCGATGCCCAGTTCTTCCTGGAAGCGCTCGTAGAGCTCATTGGCCCCGCGCAGCATGCAGCTGATATTGGTGCATACCTGCACGTGGTATTTGCCCGCCGGCTTGAAGCGCAGCATGGAGTAATAGGTGGCCACGTTGCGCACCTCGAGCTCGGTGATGCCGATGCGCTGGGCCACTTCGGCAATGACCGCGTCGGAGAGGTAGCCGATCTCGTCCTGCGCATAGAGCAGCATGGGAACCAGCGCCGAGCGCCTGACCGGGTACTTCTCCACCAGCGCGTCGAAGCGCGCCGCTAACTGCGGCGAAAACAGGCTCATGGTCTCAGGATTCATCGGTCAATCTCTCCCAGCACAATATCGATCGAACCGATCACCGCAACCAGGTCGGAGATCATGCGCCCCTTGCACATGGTATCTATCGCCTGCAAGGTAGCGAACGAGGGATTGCGCATGTGCACCCGGTAAGGCTTGGCCGTGCCGTCCGAGACCACGTAGTAGCCCATCTGCCCGCGGGGACTTTCAATGCCCTGATAGACCTCGCCGGCCGGAACCGCGAACCCCTCGGTCACGATCTTGAAGTGATGGATCAATGCCTCCATCTGCGTCTTCATCTTTTCCCGGTCGGGCAGCACGATCTTCGGCGCGTCGGCCTTGATCGGCCCCTCGGGCATGCCGTCCAGCGCCTGCTGGATGATCTTCACGCTCTCCCGCATCTCGACTAATCTGACTTCATACCGCGCCCAGCAGTCGCCCTCGGTGGAGACGGGCACCTTGAACTTAAACTTCTCATAGCCGGAGTAGGGCATATCGCGGCGCAGGTCGAAGTCCACGCCCGAGGCCCGCATGGGAGGCCCGGTCACGCCCAGCGCGATGGCATCGGCGGCCGTGAGATAGCCCACGCCCTTCAGCCGGCTGCGGAAGATCGGGTTGCCCGTCAACAGGTTCGAATACTCGTCGATCTTCTCCGGAAAGATGCGGATAAAGGTCTGCACGCGGTCGAAGAAGTCCAGCGGCGGCTCCATCGCCAGACCGCCAATGCGAAAGTAGCTGGTCATCATCCGCTGGCCCGCCAAACCCTCGAAGATCCTGAGAATATCTTCGCGCTCGCGGAAGGTATAGAGAAAGACCGTCAGGGCGCCAATGTCCATGGCGTGGGTGCCCAGCCAGACCAGATGGGAGTTCAGGCGGGTCAGCTCAGCCAGCAGAACCCGAATCCACTGCGCCTTCTCGGGAATTTCGAGGGCAAGCAGCTTTTCGACGGCCAGGCAATAGCACAGGTTGTTGGCCATCGGGCTGAGGTAGTCGATGCGGTCGGTGAGCGGCACCACCTGCTGATAAAACTTGGCCTCGCAGGTCTTCTCGATGCCGGTGTGCAGGTAGCCGATCTCCGGATAGACCCGGAGAACGATCTCGCCGTCGATCTCCACCACCAGGCGCAGAACCCCATGCATGGACGGGTGCTGCGGCCCCATATTCAGGACCATGTGCTGGTCCTTGGCGCCGATGGCCACCGGGGCTTCGAGGATGGGCGTGCCGGAATCCATTTAGCGGTACCCCTCCACCGGATAGTCCTTGCGCAGGGGATAGCCCTGCCAATCGTCGGGCATCAGGATGCGGCGCAGGTTGGGGTGCCCGTCGAAGCGCACGCCGAAGAGATCGAAGACTTCTCGTTCATAAAAGTTGGCCGAGGGCCAGACCGGCGTGATCGACTCGACGGCTGGGCTTGCCTCCTCCAGAAGCACCCGCAGCCGGATGCGCTCCTTATACGAGTGCGACAGAATGTGGTAGCTCAACTGGAAGCGTGGCGATGAAGGGAACCAGTCGACCGCGGTCAGGTCCTCGAAAAAGTTGTAGCCGGCTTTCTTGACGGCCTCAGCCGCGGCGCGAATTTCTTCGGCCAAAATGGTCAGCGTCAACTCATTGCGGTCGAACTTTGCGTCCGTCAGAGCCTGCGGGTTCCAGGCAAGAATGGCCTTGACCGCCGGATGCTCGCGAAGCCCTTCGAGTACCGCCGCCTTGCCGATGAATGTGTTCGCTGGGCTCATCCTAGAGATCCGCCTTGTCCTGGCTCCAGTTCAGGATGCCCTTGCGCACGATGTAGTAGAGTCCCACTCCCACAAAACCCAGATAGACCAGCATCTCCCAGAAGCCGAAGAGCCGGGAGCCTGTGATCAGGGGCAGCTTGCGATAGACCACCGCCCAGGGCATGATGAAAACCGCTTCCACGTCAAACAGGATGAACAGCACGGCCACCATGTAAAAGCGAACGCTGAAGCGCCCTCGGGCGTCGCCCACGGCCTCGATTCCGCACTCGTAGGCGGCCAGCTTGGCGGCTGTGTTGCGATGCCGGCCAACGAACCAGGAGGCCGTAACCATCCCCAGCCCAAGCAAAAACGCGGCAAGAATCTGCATCATCAGCGGGAGATATTGCCAGTAGTAGGGAACCATTGCCGCCCAGTCCGAAATAGTCCGGTAAGGTAGCATCCGGCCCGCCGGGACCGCCAACGGCTCCGATTCAACAGGATGCTCTGGTTTGAGATTAGGTTTTCAGCCCCATCCCGTCAAGGCGAACCGGGTTCGGGCGCCGCGCCGAGGACCGTCCGGAACGGCTGGAGCAGGAAATCGGCTCCGGATCGCTCGACCCGGCCGTTTGCAGATCATTCCTTGGCATTGTGAGAGAGTTTTCATAGATTGCCAAACTCAAGCCTCGGGGATAGGCGCGGCATCTGGAAACGAGGGCCCTCAAAATTCCCATTTTTGTACGCAATCTCTGGTTGTTCATTTACGGGAATAGGTACGTTCGTAATCTGAAAAGATGGGACGATATGGCCGAAGAACGGTGTGAGGATAAACGCCATGGCAGCTTTCACGACTACCAGCTTCCCGATCCCGGTTTCCGAACCGCTAGCTCTCTCTGACCATGTGCGCCCCAAACGCCGCCGCATCACTCCCCGGGCCGGGCACGCCCTGGAAAAATTGGGCCACGCGATCGAATACCTCACCGACGAGTTCCTTTACGAAGCCACCCCGTTTTCCTCCAACAGCCCGCAACTGCAGGCCGTGCAGTTGCTCATGGCGCTCAATCGCCAGGTATATTACGAGTGCCCTGTAGTGCCCAGCTTTGGCGAGCGCTTGCGTTCCATTCTGCATCTTCGCGCGGCATAGCCGTTCGCTACTGCCCCACAGCCAGCACCGCCAGCAACAGCAGCCACGCCAGGCTCATGGCGTGCCAGAACCATGCGGTTGAGTCGACGGCAATCTGGCGGTACTCGACGCGCTTGAGCCAGCCCAGGGCGCTCAGGCACAGGATCAGGGCCACTATGCCGATAATCAGATGGGCGGCATGCAGGCCGGTGATCACGTAGAAGAAGTAGCTTGCCGGCGTCGACCAGCGATCGAAGGCAAAACCCTGCGCCGTCAGTTGCCTCCAGGCCATAGCCTGTCCGGTGAGAAACACCGCGCCCAGCGTCAGCGTCGCAGCCACCCAGGGCAGCGTGCGGCGAAGCGCCGGCCGGCCCAGCCCCAGCCATTCCTCCAGCACGTCCACTTCGCGAAAGATGTTTTGCCGCGCCCGCTCCATGGTCAGGCTGCTCAGCAGCAGCACCGCGGTATTCAGGTAGAGGATGGGCGGCAGAAACATGGGCTGCCAGTCTCCGGCCAGCAGGTGGGTGCGGGGATTCATGCGCATGCCCGCCTGGCGCGCGAAGAAGAACAGCACCAGGACGGCAAAGAACAGCATGTCGGCCGCAAGCGCCGAATATACGAAGAACCGGACGCGGTGCAGCAGTTCGCGCGGTCCCCCGCGCTGATTCCTGCCTTCGTCGTCCCCCCCGCCGCCGCCGCCGCCGGTCGGCCGCCGGTCCAGGGGAGGTTTCCCGCCGATTCCCGGCTCTTTCCGTTCCGTTTCCGCTGGGGTATGCGTAATGGTGGAAGGCATGGGGCCTCTGTGTTGAAGAGATTACTCCAGCTTGGGCCTGAAAGCACTCATATTCGCAAGAAATGGAGTCAATGCGGCCAGGACGAACTCATTCCGGGGAAGGCCGCCACAAATGCCCCGTGCCCCATCCTTTCGCGTTTTATCTCCACCCCAGCACACAAAGTTCGTGTGCCGGGGACCCCGGCCTGGCGAAAGGGTGGGAAACCACAAACTCAAGCGGACCCGGCTATTTTGAAAGCGCGCCGGCTACCATCTGGACAAAGAGCCGGTGAACCCGCCGGTCGCGAGAGAGCTCGGGATGAAAGGTGGCAGCCATCACCTCGCCCTGCCGCACCAGCGTCGGGAATCCCTCGCGGAGGGCCAGCACCTGGACGCCTGCGCCGGTCTCGACGATGCGCGGGGCGCGAATGAAGACCATCTCCAGCGGCCCGCCGGGAAGAGTGGTTTCGGCCGTCAGGATGGTTGAGTCGATCTGGCGGCCATAGGCGTTACGCTCCACCACGGCATCCAGAATTCCCAGGCTGCGCTGCGCCGGGTTGCGGACCTCCCGCGCCAGCAGAATGGCTCCGGCGCATGTGCCTAAGACCGGTTTGCGGCCACAGAACTCTTTCAACGCCTCGAAGAAGCGGTGCTTCTCAAGGAATCTCAGCATGGTGGTCGATTCGCCGCCGGGCAAAATCAGCCCATCCAGGCCGGCCAACTGCTCCGGCTTGCGCACATCGGAAGGCTCGGCGCCGGCCTCTGCTAGCGCCTGTGCATGAGCGGCATAGTCGCCTTGAATTGCCAGTATGCCAATGCGGGGCAGTTTTGTTTCCGTCAAGGCTTTTCCTGGGAGTCGGAGGTTTCTGTATATTTCCGCGATTTGGCGTTCAGGTCTTTCCATTCTTTGAAAGAGACGAAGATGGCAACCTCTACTCCGCGTCGAGCCACAGTCTGCGGACCCTCATTGACTGTGACGTCGAGAAGCTCCTCAAACCTTTCCGCTGCATCGCACTCCTGCCATACCATGCGCACAACCTCAACTTCTAGTCATACCATCGGCCATCTGGCAGAGTCCAGCACCTACGCCGCCTCGGCTCGGGGAACGAACTGTGACGGATTCCCACTGTTAGGTCTGGGTCAAGGTTGGAGTGTCCGGTAAAGGGACTCAGGCACGAAGTTCTTCGACTCGTTGTATAGGTATGATCCGCACGACGCGTTCCATGACCTTCTTGTCCTGTTCAGCCATCTTCAGATCGTAGGTTGCCTGCAATCGCATCCACATTTCCGGAGAGCTGCCCAACAGTCGAGAGAGCTTCATGCACATGACGGCGGAAAGGGGTTTGCGCTCCGACAGGATGTCGTGAAGCATCTGGCGGGAGACGCCGAGAGCCTTCGCCGCCGCCGTTACGGACAGGCCCACAGAAGGCAAAATATCTTCCTTAAGAATCTCGCCCGGATGAACGGGTGGCAGTCCACTCTTTTTCTCCATAACGTCCTCCCAATCGCAGGCAACTAATGGTAGTCCTCGAAATCGACATCCAAGGCGGTTTCGCCCGACCAGCCGAAGGTGATCCGGTAATTCCCGGTCACCCGCAGCGACCATCGTTTCGGTTTGCCTTCGAGGCCGTGGAAGTGAAAACCGGCGATGTTCAACTCCTCCGGCTGACTTGCGACTTCCAGCAACTGCAAGATGCGAATGCACTTCCTAATATGATCGGGGCCGATCCGGCGTGTTGAGCCTGTGAGATAAATCTCCTCAAGTCCCTTGTGCCTGAAGGTGCCGATCATTCCCTCAGTGTAGACTATTTAGTTTACAGTGTCAAGCGCCACTTGCGGTGGGGGGACTGGCCGTCCAGGCGGAGGTCCCTTCGACTACTCTCAGGGCAGGCTTTCGGCTCGGGGAACGAACGGGGACGGTTTATCTCCCTTCACTAGAAAAAAGCGAAGGACGGGGCACCCGGCGTATAGTGGTACCCATCATGAAAAGTCTGCTTGTCACCACCGTTTTGCTGCTGTCACTATGCTCTTGCAATATGACTCCCAAGCCAAAGCCTGAGGCTGCATCCTTCCGGACCCCGAGTGCTACGGAACTGTTTGACCTACAGTCCAAATGCACAGCGATGGGGAAAAAGATTATGGAAGACAACATCATCGGCAATGCGTTGACCCAAGAACAGGTCAGTCACTACAACCCAAAGGACAATCGCTGCTATGTGAAGCTGACCGTTAGTACAGCCGACTTGACGACGCCACGAGACAAATACAGGCAGGACGACTATCTCGAAGATGGGCAAACCAATGAAATGCTTGCAAGTGTGACGCACAACGGCGACAGCAAAAGTGCCATGGTGTTCGATTCAAGCTTGCAAAAGCTTATGCACGATAAGAATCAATCGAGCACTGATTTTGACGCGGTTAGTGACCTCATGGACAGTTTTGTCACGACTGAAAGAAAGCCATAAACTGGTGGATTCTATGAGTACGCCGGAGTAGAATTTTATTGAGAACCAACCCTTGTATACAAGGGTTGCATTTGTGGATTTCAAAGCACCAGCAAGTATTTATCGCATGTGTGAGGATGAGCTGTGCAATCGAAGCACAACATGGATGGCCGGGACACCCGGCGTTTCTGAAATCGTGATTAAGACCTATACCAAAAGCGTGGGG
>JBEKGY010000024.1:0-55675 GCA_050012555.1 Occallatibacter sp. | reverse complement strand
AAGCTTACGAGCAAACCCTGTGGATAATCCAACAACTTCCAGAGTACGAATCAGGACTTGCACCACGGGCTGTTAACCTATTGATAATATAAACGATATAACTGATAGTTCCTGATGCTTCCACTGGCTGGGGACGCCTCCTTTCTATGAACTCCCTGGCGTCGTGCTTCGATACTTCGCCGCGGTCTCGAAGCTGGCACGCTGCGTTCGCTGCGGTGGAAGCCCGCGCAGGACCAACTCCACATCGTCCACGATCATCTTTCCCATCTCATGCATAATCTCCGGCACATTTCCGGCGCGATGCGCTGACAAAATCGTGTTCGGCGTACGACGGGCACGGTGGTCCGGCGGAATGGGCTCTTCCGGAAAAACATCAATGGCGGCGCGTATGTGGCCCGACTCGCAGGCATCGAGCAAATCGTCGAAGTTCACGATCCCCGCCCGGCTGACCAGCACCACCACCGATCCCCGCTGCATGAGGTTGAAGTACCTTCTGTCAAGCGAACCGGCGTTCTCCGTGGTGGGCGGCGCCAGGATAAAAACAACGCGTGACCGGCGGAACAATTCTTCCAGCCCCACAGGGTGCAATTGCATGTTGCGCAAGACCTGCTCGTGAACCCAGGGATCGTGCGCCAGGATCTCTCCCTGGAACGGGCGCAGCATGGGGATCAATTCCCGTCCCAGGTTTCCGCAGCCGATCACACCCAGCGTCTTGCCGCGCAATAGAAAGGAATCCGCCGTATCGTCCACGCCATAGAGCGATTCCTTTCCCGCCCGCATCTTTCGATCGCCATCCACCATCCCTCGCGCGGCGGCAATCGCCATGCCCAGCGCCATCTCGGAGACGGGCACGGCAAACACCGGAGCAATGGCCGTAACGTAGATATTGCGCCGGAAGCATTCCTCGTAATCGATATTGGGAAGGAAATTTCCCTCCACATTGACGATGAGCCGCAGATGCGGGGCGCGGTCCAGTCGCTCGCGCGGCATATCCGCCTGGCCCAGCAGGGCGACGGCGTTGGGCAGGTGCCGGTCAATCTGCGCATCGGGCGCGCGCCCGCCGTCATGCCAGATCACGCGGCCCAGCGCTTCCAGCCGGCGCTTGTCCTCGGCGCTGAAAACCACATTCGAGTCACGCGGATATGGATCGAGAATAATTACGTTTTCAGTAGCGCTCATCTTCCTTCATCGCCTCGCAAAATTCTCATTCATCGATTAATTACCGGAACAGGTACCAGAGTACAACCGTGCAGATAAACAGCACAAAAGCCATATTGCGGTAGTCGTCGATCCCCTCCCAGCGGTTGGTGAATTCCGCTGAAACGTTGACCGCGGCCTTTTTGAAATCCTCCGGTTGGCTGGTCATGTTGCTCACAATCACCGTGGCAATAGTGGCAACGATAAGCACCACCAAATCCCGGTGAAGGAAAGAGTGAAAAATCGGCAGGGAGAGAATGGGCAGCCCCAGGTGCAGAACCTGGTCAAGAAAAACGACCACCGCCACGCAGAACCCGGCGATGATTCCTCCGATGGCTCCCTGGGTGTTGGCCTTCTTCCACAACACTCCGGTGAGGATAACCGCCATCATCGGGGCGCAAAGGTAGTGGGAGATAAGTTGCAGGTAGTACCAGATGGTTACAGAAAGGCCGACCAGCGGAGCTGCCGCGACGCCGAGCACCGCCATGAGCACAGTAACCCAGCGGCCGATCACCACCTGTGTGCTTTCAGTGGTGTCAGGTTTGAATCGCAAAACAAAATCCCTCACCACAAGCGTGGCGCTGGCGTTGTAGCAAGCGCTCATGGAAGACATCAGAATGGCAATCAGGCCGGCGAGCGCGAGGCCGCGCAGACCCACGGGCAATAGGCCCTGGACCAGCTGCGGATAAGCAAAGTCGTATCGGGAAATCCCAGGGTAGAGAACCCGCGCGATCACCCCGGGAAGGACCAGAATGAAAGGAACCAGCAGCTTGAGGAAGCCTGCAAAGATCGCGCCTCGCTGGCCGTCCTTCAATGTGCGCGCGCCCAGCACGCGCTGCACATTCGTCTGGTCCATGCACCAATAGAACATCCCGGAGAAGAAATTGGCGATAAGGAAACCGGTAATGGGAAGCTCGTCCGTCAGTGGCTTGACCATCTGAAGCGACGCCTGCGGCGCATGGGTCACCAGGCCATGCCAGCCTCCCACGGCATGCAGGCCCAGGATGACCAGCAGCGCACTGCTCAGGATCAGCCAGGTCCCCTGCACCATGTCCGCGTAAACCACCGCGCGCAAGCCGCCCTTCATCGTGTAAAGAGCCGTGAATGCCGACAGCGCGATCATCACCAGCAGTTGGTTCCACCCGAACAGCACCTTGAACAGCAGCGAGCCCGCCCAGATGTCGATGGCGTTCTTGGTGAAGACATTGATGACCAGCAGGTTGGCTGAAAGGAAGGCGCGCAGGGGCCACCCATAGCGGCGCTCCAGAAATTCCGGAATGGTGAAGAGCTTCTCGCGCAGATAGAGGGGCGCGAACAACATGGCCAGCATGATGAGATCCCAGCCGCTCACCCATTCGTAGCCGCCGGCGACCATGCCGATGCGGTACCCGTCTCCGGCCATGCCCAGAACGTGTTCCGCTGAGATGTTCGAGGCAAAAAGCGACATGCCGATGAACGGCCAGCTAAGGTCGCGGCCCGCCAGAAAGTATTCTCTCCCTGAACGGCCTTTATTGGAGGCGCGCGTCACCGCATAAACAACCAGCCCCAGGCTTGCAAATATAATGACGGTATCAATCCACGACAGCACGGTGTTTCACTCATCCCTTCAGTCTGGCGGAGACGCTAACGAATTCCAACATATGAAGATTTGTATTGTCAATGAGGATAATGAAAATAAACGAAAGGTAATAATTTCGATATTGTTCATAGTTTATCGCTTTATTTGCGTACTTTCAGCTCACCGCTGTACACTATTCTATCAATTGCTAAGGAAATGGTTTCGATCTGGAAGCAGGGAAGCATGCCCATGGGCGCACAAAATCAAGTTCTCTCCCCACCCCTTGGAGGGCGCCCTCATTTGGTAGCCGACCGCCGGCGCATGATCACCGAGTTGGTGACCGCTCGTGGAAGCATGCGTGTGGCTGAGCTGGGCAGCATCCTCGGAGTCTCCGAAGTCACCATCCGGAGCGATCTGGAACTGCTTGCGCATGAAGGGCTTTTGGTGCGCGATCATGGCGGCGCCATCGCCCGCACGCATACGGCTTTATCCGTTGCCTTCGATCAGCGCGCCCGGCTCAACCTTGAAGCCAAGCAGCGCATCGGGCAAGAAGCCGCCAGTCTTGTCCAGCCCGGCGACACCATCATGCTGGATTCCGGCTCGACCCTGATGGAAATGGCGAAGCGATTGCCGAACCTTTCGCCCCTGACGATTATTACCAACGGCCTCAATGTCGCCATTCAGGTGGGATCGCTTCCGGATGTTCATGTGGTGCTGGCGGGCGGAAGTCTGAGCCCTGAGACCATCGGCACGGTAGGCCCGCTGGCGGAACGCGATCTGGGAGACCTTCTGGCCGACAAACTCTTTCTGGGCACACACGCATTCGAGCTTGAGACCGGCCTTTCTGACGTCTCGATCGAGGTGGCGCGCGCAAAGCGCACCATGATTTCGGCGGCCAAACAGGTGATCCTTCTGGCCGACTCCGGCAAATTCCCCACCCGTGCCATGGCTCGCGTTGCTCCGCTATCGGCCATCCACTGCATCATCACAGACACCGGATTCCCCGAGGAGATAGCCCAGCAATTGGCGGCTCAAAACATCGAGGTGCGCAGAGTTTAGCGTTTGGCTCCCTGCGGGCCGTGCCTGGCTTCAGGCGCAGACAAATAACAATGATGGAGATGAAATGGGGTTAGGTAAGAGTATCCGGTTAAAACGATTATTCAGTCATCCCTCGGGGCGTCTGTGTTCCGTAGCCATTGACCACTTCCTTGGCTATCACCAGGATCTGTATATGCAATCGGGGCTGCGCGAGCTGCCCAAAACGATCGCCGCCATTGTGGCCGGCAAACCCGACTCCATCACCATGAACAAGGGAGTCGCTTTGGGCTGGTGGGGGCCTTACGCAGGATCGATTCCGCTCATCATGCAGAGTCTCGCGGCCCGTCCCGATGACACAGCGGACGAACTGCTGGCCTATCCCGAGGACGCGGTGCGGATCGGCGCGGACGCATTTGCCACCTGCGCTTTCGTCCGCGGAGCCACGGAGGCGGCACACATTCGGCGCGTCGCCGACTTGGTTCGACAGGCGGAAACCTGGGACATGCCCGTCATCCTCCACGTGTACCCCAGAACCTTCAGCAACAACAAAGTCGATATCAGTTTTACTCCCGAGGATATTTCCTGGGCCGTCCGCTGCGGAATCGAGGTAGGCGTGGACGTGATCAAGGTGCCTTACTGTGGCGACGTGGCCAGCTACAAGCAGATCGTCGAGAACTGCCCGGTTCCGCTGGTAGCCGCCGGAGGGCCCAAGGCTGAAAGTTTTCTCGCCAGCCTGGCCATAGCCGAAGCTGTCGTCCAGAGCGGCGCACGCGGAATGGTGGTTGGCCGCAACATTTGGGGCTTCCATGAGATCACCAAGGCGGTCAAAGCCTTCAAGGCTGTCATCCACGACCAGGTGAGCCCGGAAAAAGCCATGCAGCTCGCGGGGCTCGGAGACTGAAATGCCCAGGCCGGAGTTTGACATTTTTGGCCTCGGAACCATTGCCGTAGACGATTCCCTCTACGTGGATTCGTACCCGCCTCCGGATCAGAAGGTCAGGATCAATCGCGAGGGACGCAATGTGGGGGGCCAGATAGCAACGGCCCTGGCCACAGCCTGCCGCCTGGGCGCACATTGCGCCTACGCGGCCATACTCGGCGAGGATGAACTTTCCGTCGCAGCCTTCGAGGCTCTCAAAACCGCCGGAGTGGATTGCCGCTTCGTCCAACGCCCCCCCGGTGCAGGGCCGATTCACAGCGTCATCATTCTGGATGAAATAGCCGGCACCCGGAATATTTTTTACAATGTCAGCCGCACCGTACCCGTGCCCGCCAACCAGATCAGCCCGGAGACCATTGGCAGTACCCGCGTGCTGCTTGTAGACCAGTTCGGCCCCGATACAGCCATTCACGCCGCGCGTTGCGCGCGGCAGATGGGAGCAGCGGTAGTCATGGACCTGGAGTGGGCGGACGCGCCCCGCATCGACGAAATGATGTCCCTGGCCGACCATCTCCTGGTTCCGCGCGACTTTGCCGCCGCCTGCACAGGTTTGCCCACTCCCTCGCAGGCCGCGGAGGAATTGCACCGCCGCAGCCCGCGGGCCTGTACAGCGGTCACCTGCGGCCCTGAGGGTTGCTATTACCTCCACGCCTCCGCGTCCGTTCAACACCTGCCGGCTCCGCGAGTGGAAAGTCTCGAGACCACGGGATGCGGCGACGTCTTCCATGGCGCTTACGCCGCGGCTCTCGCGGGCGGGAAGGATATCCTTGATTGCCTGCGATTCGCCTCGGCCGCAGCGGCGGCCTTTGCAACCCGTCCCAGTGGATGGCAACATCTTCCCACCACCGGCGACGTCGATCGCCTGATGACAAAAACCTATTGATGGAAGGAAACTTGTATGAACACTGCAGAACTTGTAAACCGTCTTGAAGAGGCACTCCGCGAAATTCCCCTGTTGGATGCACACACGCACCTGGACGCGGCGCACCTCTCAGCTCGAGGCCTCGATGACATCCTCCTCTACCATATGGTCATCAGCGACCTCTACTCTGCGGGCTGCCCCAATGGCGCACGGCTCAATGAGATGCCCTCCATAGAGGAGTCTCACGCCAGACTGGAAGAAGCCATTCCCTATCTGCCCAGGATTCAAAATACCTCCTGCTCCTGGATGGTGCGTATCATCCTCAAGGACCTATACGGCTGGACCGAGCCGGTTACCGCAGCCAACTGGCGCAAGCTCGATGACATGATACGGGAGCGCGCCGGAAAGACTTGGGCTGTCCAGACTCTGGACCGCGCGCGAATTCAGCGAACCGTAACCGAACTCTGGCGCGGGCGCAACGGCGAGTGCGAAGAGTTGTTGCAGTACAGCCTGGAGTGGGCATTCTTCTCGCGCGGCCAGTGGGGTGAGTTCGACACGGCATTGTATGAGCTGGAACGCACGTGGAGTGCCCAGGCGCCGGAACCGCCTATCCCCGTGACCCTGGGTGCGCGGCCCTCCGTGCCCCGGCCCATCCGCACGCTCCAGGATGTGCACGACTGCCTCGATCACTACTGCGCCGTGACTCCCTATGACCGGATTCTCAATACGGCCCAGCATTTTTCCACGGACTTTGATTATCGCCCGGTAAGCGATGCGGAGATGAATAAAGCTCTGGAACGGCGCGCGCAGGCGGGTCCCGTGGAACGCGACATCTATGCCAACTATGTGATCGAGCAGTATATGCAGCGGCTTGAGCAGAGCCATGAGGGGTTCTTATTCCAGTTCTCGCTGGGCGCAGATCCCTTGCCCTTCGAGACCGCCAGCCGCATTCGCCAGACCACATTGCGCCAGTTGGGCGATCTCATCTCACGGCATCCAAAGCTCAACTTCCAATGCCATATTGCAAGTTTGCACGCCAACCAGACGCTCTGCACCTTATGCCGCGAGCTGCCGAACTTCTCTCTTGCGGGTTATTGGTGGCACAATTTCTTCCCGCTGTTCATTCGCCAGATTATGGAAACACGCCTGGACATGCTCCCTGTGAATAAGCAGATTGGGTTTCTTTCCGACGCTTATTGCGCCGACTGGTCCTATGCCAAGGCGGTCATGGTCCGCAAGCAACTGGCAAATGTACTGGCGCGCAAAATCGTCCAGGGACAGTACGACGAGAATATGGCGCTCACCACCGCTCGCCAGATCTTCTTCGAGACGCCCCAAAGCTTGTGTGGCATGAAGCCGAAAGTCATTAGGTCGTAGTCGTGACAACCGGAGTGCCCGGCACAATATGTGGCAGCCGGAGTGAGAACATAGCAGGAGCAAACTGAATCACGAGGGGTTTGGAAGAGCCAAAATGACTTCGCAGGAACGTGTACTTGTCTCCTTGAACCATCATCAGCCTGACCGGGTTCCGGTTGACCTGTCGGGCTACCGCTCATCGGGCATCTCCCCCATCGCCTATCCCAAACTCAGAGCCGCTCTCGGTCTTGAGCCGCGCACCGTCGACGTCTACGACCCCATCCAGCAACTGGCCATCTGCCACGAGGACGTGCTCGACCGCCTGGGCGTGGATACGATTGAGTTGGGTCGAGCCTTCTGCCATGAGGACAAGTGGTGGGCGGATTGGACCTTGCCCGACGGATCGCCATGCAGGATGCCGGTGTGGGCACTGCCGGAGCGCATTGGAACCGACTGGGTTTTACGAGCGCCGAGCGGAAGAATCATGGCGCGCATGCCCGAGGGATCGCTGGTCTTCGATCAGGTTGGCTGGCCCTTCCTCGACGGCGAGGAGGATCTCTCCCGCATCGAAGAACTCTTCCCGGAGTATATGTGGACCGGGCTGCGGACGCCGCCGGGGCCATCCATCTCCGGGCCGGAGGAGCTGGCCGCCGGGGCTCGCGCTTTGCGCGCCGCTACTGACCGCGCCATTATCGGGGCCTTTGGAGCGAACCTGCTAGAGATGGGGCAGTTTTACTACCGCATGGACAACTTTCTCATGATGCTGGCCGCCGAACCGCAGCGGGCGCACCGCTTTCTTGACGCCCTCATGGAGATTCACATGCGCAACCTCGATATCTTCCTCGACGCGGTTGGCGGCTCCATCGACGTCATCCTCTTCGGCGACGATCTGGGCGCGCAAAACAGCCCGCAGATTTCGCCCCGCATGTACCGTGAGTTCTTCAAGCCGCGCCACGCCATGATGTGGGCGCGCGCCAAGCAACTGGCCAACGTCAAGGTCATGCTTCACTGTTGCGGCGCCGTGCGCCCGTTGCTGCCCGACCTCATCGACGCCGGCCTCGACGCCATCAACCCGGTACAGATCAGTTGCCGCGGCATGGAAGCCGAGGGACTGAAGCGCGACTTCGGGCGCGACCTAACATTCTGGGGCGGCGGCTGCGACACCCAGAGCATTCTGCCCCGCGGCACCCCCGCCCAGGTCCGCGAACACGTGCTCCGCCAGTGTGAGTTTCTTGCGCCCGGAGGCGGTTTCGTCTTCCAGCAGGTGCACAACATCATGGCCAATGTGCCCGCTGAAAATCTCATTGCCATGTACGACGCGGTGCATGAGTACGATGCGCGGAGGGATAACTAGCTATGCCGGCTATCGTGTGGGGCGGACTTGCATTGACGCTGCTGGCAGGCCTCTGTTCGGGCAACAGCATGTTGCCCATGAAGTTCGCCCGCCGCTGGCAATGGGAAAACATCTGGCTGGTCTTCAGCCTGTTCTCGCTCGTCATCCTGCCCTGGGCTCTGGCATTGCTGCTGGCCGGAAACCTGCGCGGCCTCTACTGCTCGCTGCTTCCCGGCCAGTTGCTGCTGCCGTTTATTCTCGGCGCTGCCTGGGGCGTGGCCCAGGTATTGTTCGGGCTTTCCATTGCGCGGCTCGGGCAGGCGCTCGGCTTCGCCATCATTATCAGTCTTGGATCGCTGGGCGGCACGCTGGTTCCAATCTTCTTCAGGCATCGCGCGGTGCTCGGCACTGTGAGTGGCGCGCTCATCCTCTCCGGACTCGCCGTCATGCTGGCAGGCATCGTGCTCTCAGCTCACGCCGGCAGCCGGCGTGAGCAGGGAGAGAAAAAACACATCGGCAGCGGCTATGCCATGGCGCTGGCCCTGGCCATACTCTGCGGCATTCTGGCCCCGATGATTAACTACTCCTTCGTCTTCGGACAGGAGATCGCAGCCCGCGCCGTCCAGTTGGGCATCTCGCCCATCCGCGCAGCCTACACCGTCTGGCCTGTCACTCTCGCTGGAGGCCTGCTTCCAAACCTCGCCTATTGCCTGTTTCTTCTCTCCAGGGAAAAAACCTGGAAGGTCTTTCGCGGCCCGTGGCTGCCCGATGCCGGCTTCGCCGTGCTGATGGCCGTCCTCTGGATGGGCGCAATAGCGGTATACGGCGTCGCCTCTGTCTGCCTCGGCGCCCTCGGTACCTCTGTCGGTTGGGGCCTCATCCAGATCCTTTCGATTATGACTGCCAACATCGGCGGCCTGCTCGCCGGAGAATGGACCGCCGCGCCGAACAGCGCCCGGCGCACGCTCTACGCGGGTCTTGCCTTGCTCACCGTTGCAACCGTCCTGCTTGCCGCCGGGAATCGCTGAACACGCGGACTTCGAGACCGGCGCGCGGCTGCGCTTCGCAAAAATTCCACGCTAGTTGCCGGCAGGGTCGATCGCATCGCCGCGCAACTCGAATCGCGGCTCAATGTAGTTCGGCTCAATCTGTATCGCCTGGGCGATCAGCTTGCGGCCCTCCGCGGGATCGCCGTTATAACTTGCGATCAAGCCGCGCAAATAATCAGCCCTGGCGATATTGAAGGGTTCATTCGAATCCTGCCTCGATTCGGCAACTGTCTTGAACTGCTTCGCCAGATCGGCAGCTTCCTGGTGCTGTCCCAGTTGTTCCAGCGATAGCACCATAAAAAAGTTGTCGGGGCTCCAGCTATTGCCACCGCCGCCGGCAAGCTGGTCAACACCGCGGATGCTCTCCTGATAAGCCTGCCTGGCTTCCTGCTTCCGTCCCAGCGCATCGAGCGTGCGTCCGATGTAGTAATCGATTCGCGGCGCGGTCTGGAACTCCGAATCATCCAGGCCCAGAGAGGCCGGCGGTTTCATCGCCGCCTGGAACAGTTGCAGCGCCTGTTCGTAGTTGCCTTTGTTGTAGGCCTCCGAGCCTCTGCCATATTCCAGTTCACGGTAATCGTCGCGCAACTCATCGCTGCGTTCGACGTGAAGAAACGTGTGATGATCGACGATCTCCTGAGCAGCGTCGAACTTGCCCTCAATCAGGTCGACAGCAAAAACGCCTTCCATCAGGTGATCATTGTTCGGCGTGCGCTTGATGGCGGCTTGTAACAGCGCCAGTTGCTCATCGAATTTGCCGGCACGCGCATAGGCTGTCGCCAGGTCATCCAGTGTATTCGCATCCTCCGGGCTGATCTCAACCGCCTTTTGCAGTTGCGGAATGGCCTTCTCCAGTTGATCTTCTTCCTCGTAGGCCAGCCCCAGCGCGCGCCGCGCGCCGAAATCCGCTGCATTCACCTGGTTGATCGCTTCCCACTGTTCGATCGCTTCTGCCTTCCGCCCGCGATAATAGAGCAGGCACCCGAGATCGAACCGCGCCTGCGCATCATTCAGATCTTCTTTTACCGCATCTGCCAGCGGCGCCTCACTCTCCGCGCGATACGCGAACCGCTCCACGATGCCGGCCGCGGCTTGCGCCTTCTTGCGGTACTCCGCTGCCGCCCGCGCATCTCCGGCCTGCTTCACGTTGTAGGCCAGCGTGTAGTAATACAGCGGCGGCGTGCCCCACGTGTCCCGGTTATGCGGCGGCTCCGCCATCTTCAGCACCGCAGCCGCTTCCTTCCAACGAGCCAGTGAACTGTAAAAAATCGAAACCTCGATGGCGCTCTGGGTCCGTTCTCCCATCAATTCGATCAGTTTGTCCCTGGCTGCCGCATCTTCCGTCAGAAAATACTTCTCCGCCTGGGCCGCGCGATCTGCCGGATCGATCTCCACTGCCTGCGCCAGTTGTTCGAGCGCCGCATCTTTGTCTCCCTCATCTCGCTCCGTCATGGCCAGCAGCAGATGCGCGTCGAGGTCCTGCTCGTTGGCCTTGATCGCTCCAGCCAGGTGCTCGGCCGCTGCCGCATCGTCATGCCGCAGAAAATTCAGCAAGCCCAGTTGGTATTCGCGCGCGCCGTAGTACCCGCTGCCCGGCCAGACAAAATAAAAATTATCTTCCGCCAGCTTCTCCTGGCCCAGCTTCATCTCGCTCGTCGCCAGGTAGTACCAGCTCGCATCGGCATAAGGGTTGCGATCCACAGCCTGCTGGAACTCCGCCGCCGCTGCTCTAAAATGATCCTGGCTGAATTCCAGAATTCCCAGCAACTCATGTGCCGCGGAGTATCCCGGATCCCTCTGCAATGCCAGCTTCGCCAACTTTGCTGCTTCGGCAACATCCAGGTCCTTCTGCTTGAATTCGGCCGCCATTACCAGTTGCTCCGCCGTCATCTTCCCGGGTGGAATCGGCGCGTCTTTGAGATTCTTTGCAAAGGGCGTGACGTGACCGCCCGGATTGCCGTCGGGACGGCGATAATTCATCAGCACTTCACCATCCGGGCCGGTGATCAGCACTTCCATCTCTTTGAGGCCCGCGGCATCCGCATGGATGCCGGCAATCGTCTTCTTCACCGGCGATCCGGGAATCAAATCCACGGTGGTGTTCAGCAATTCGCCGCTCCTGGCCTTCACCACCAGCCTGGCGCCGCGAACCGGGCGCACCGGAGAAAGCGCCACGTCCACCGAGGAATTCATTCCTGCCGAATCAGGATGCGCCTCCAGGTTCAGCGCCACATCGTTGCTCAGGGTGGTCAAGCCGTTGATGCCCGCCACCGGAATCCACCATTCGTGCCACTGCTCCACCTGATGCGGGTACACCCATTCATAATGGCCGTCCCAAACCATGCGCCCGCTTTGCCCCTCCCAGTATGGTCCGGCTTTATCGGTGTAGCCGTGCTCAACCTCCGACGAGCCCGGCCCAAAGCCGAAGGTCCACATCTTCATTCCCTGCACATCTCTGCGGTCCGCATAGCGGAAAACGCCATAGTCCTGATCGAACTGGTAAGCGCCGCCGTAGTTGTCGTAGCTATCGATCCCGAAAACACCGAGCATATTCATATTGTTGTGGGCCCAGCTCAGGTCCACTCCGTTATAGATCGGCCACGGAGAAACAACGCCTGTCGTATGACCTACCGTTTCCGTCATTGGATACAGGAAGCGCGTCTTGGGAGTTACAGGAAAAGCGGCGTTCGACCAGAACATCTGCGGCTTCTGGCCGTCGGTGCCGTTGTAACAAAACGTGCTGATCTCCAGCGCGTCCACGCCGGGATACAGCGTTGCCGTGAAGGTCACGTCCATTTGATAGATGGGGTCCAGCTCTCCCAGCAGAACCGAGACGCTTCCATCCTTGTGCCTCAGGACCAGGTGCGACCAATAGGGCTCGCCATGCCAGGTAAGTGAGTGCACATCGAACGGCCCGGTCAACTCAATGCCGGATTGCGGCCAGTCGAAGCGCGGATTGAAGTAGGTAGGCTTGATCACATCGTTGCGGTAAAACGTCTCCCGGTGATGCACCTTGTCGTACAGCGCGATAAATCGTCCGCCCAGCTCCGGAATATACGTCAGCTTGAAATATTCGCTCTCCACGTAGAGGACATGGTACTTCTCCTGAAGCGGACTGCCTTCCTTGAACTCCCTCTTGAACGTCGTAAAGGGGTAGAGTCCCGTCAATGTTGAATCCGGAAACAGCGGCGGCTGCATATACCTGCCAACCTGCTCATACGTTGGAAGGTTGATCTCCCCCTCCGACACCGTGATGGGAGCAGGCTTCGAGGTCTTCCCCGGAGTCTGCGCCGGGCAGCTCAGCGGCGCTCCCAGGGTGAGAACCATGGCAAGGACAAACAGCATCGATTTCATTCAGATCACCCTTTTCAGTCAGTAAATTCGAGAGCGATTTTTTATACTCACGGCATTTTGCTGTGGCTGAATAAGAGTGTAGTCGAAATTGCAGCGGTCAAAGCACTGGCAGGTCACGAGGACTGACACGGACCGGAAAGCCAATGAATTCCGCCATGGAGCAGGCATGTTTTTCCAACTTTAAATGCCAAAGTCGCAGCCACTTGCGATAATCTCAGCAGTCAACTTGTTGAGGCCCAATCCTCCATGCCGACAACACCAGCCCCTCTCCACACCATCGACCTTATCCGCAAAAAACGCGGCGGCGGCGCACTCGACGCCCGCGAGATCGGCTTCCTGGTCTCCGGCGCGGCTTCAGGTTCCATCCCTGCTGAACAGCTCTCCGCCTGGCTGATGGCCGCCTTTCTGCGCGGCCTCTCGCTGGACGAAACCCGCTCGCTCACCCTGGCCATGCGCGACTCGGGCGAAAAGTTTTCGCCCGCCCGCCTGGGCAAAACGGCCGTCGACAAGCACTCCACCGGCGGCGTCGGCGACAAGACCAGCTTTCTGGCCGCTCCCATCGCCGCCGCCTGTGGCCTGGCCGTGCCTATGATCAGCGGCAGGGCCCTCGGCCACACCGGCGGGACACTCGACAAATTGGAGTCCATCCCCGGCTACCGCACCGCCCTCACCCTGCAGGAATTTGAGACGGTATTGGCTCGCTGCGGCGCATCCATCGTCAGCCAGACCCCGGCGCTGGTCCCCGCCGACCGCGTTCTCTACGCCCTGCGCGACCGCACCGGCACGGTGGAGAGCCCAGGCCTCATCTGCGCCTCGATTCTGAGCAAGAAATTGGCCGCCGGCCTCGACGCCCTGGTCCTCGACGTAAAGACCGGCTCCGGCGCATTCCTCCGCAAGCGGGAGGAAGCCGAATACCTGGCCGCCCTGATGGTGGCCACCGCGGAAGCCGCCGGAACCCGCACCGTTGCCTTGCTCACCGATATGGGCCAGCCCCTGGGCCGCGCCGCCGGCAACTGGATCGAGCTGGCCGAGTCCGTCGAGCTGTTGCGAGGCGCGAGGCCGGCGGAGAGCGAAGACCTGCGTGAGCTTTCCCTCATTCTTGCCGGATGGATGATTCACCTTGGCGGCCAGGCGGCCACACCTGAGCTTGGCTACGCCCGGGCTGAGTCCGTCCTCGCCGACGGCGCCGCGCTGCGCACTTTTTTCGCCATGGTCGATGCTCAGGGCGGCGACTCAACAGTCTTCGACGATCCTGCCTTCCACAAGCCGGGCACAACCCAGGTACTCGAAGTCTGGGAGACTGGTTACATCTTCGATATGGATACAACAAAGCTAGGCTGGGCCGTGCAGCGGCTCGGCGCGGGCCGCGAGAAGGCCGGAGAACACGTCGATCCCCACGCCGGCATTCTCTTCCACGCCCGCCGCGGCGCGCGCGTAGAAAAGGGCCAGCCCATCGCTACTCTCTACGCCACCAGCCCCACGCTTCTCGCCGAGCCAATTGCGCTTCTGAAAGAAGCCATTCATTTCTCGAATACTCCGCCGAACGCAGTGCCTCTGGTCAGCCGGATATTCACACGCGAGACGGCGGAAAGCCATCTGCGCGATGCTGTAAGGTAGTTTCAGTTGTCAGTGATCAGTGGTCAGTGGTCAGTGACCAAGAACCAGGGATCAGGTTTACAGGGACGTACCTGCCTCCTTCCGCAGCGGCCAAACCCGGCGAGGATAGGTCACAGAGTTTCTCTTTTGCACACAGCCCCTCAGCGGAAAACTGATCACTGACCACTGATCACTGTTCTTCAAGGAGTCACAGCATTGGATCGATTTACCGGAGTGTTGGGAATTCTGGCCGTGCTCCTCGCAGCCTGGCTCGGCTCGACGAACCGCAAACGCATCCGCTGGCGCACGGTGGCCTGGGGACTCGGCCTGCAACTCGTCTTCGCCTTCTTCGTGCTGCGCTTCAACTACGGGCAGGCGGCCATGCAGTGGGCCGGGGACGTGGTGAAATCCATGCTGGCCTCCACCTACGCCGGCACCAAGGCCCTCTTTGGCCCTCTGGGCGTTCCCTCGGGCTCACTGGGCTCCATCTTCGCCTTCCAGGTGCTGCCTACCATCATCTTCATCTCCGCCTTTTTCGCCGTGCTTTACCACATCGGCCTGATGCAGATCGTCATCCGCGGCCTGGCCTGGGTCATGCTCAAGACCATGCGCATCTCCGGCGCCGAAAGCATGAACGTGGCCGCCTCCATCTTCATGGGCCAGACTGAAGCTCCGCTCACCATCCGCCCTTTCCTCGCCAAGGCCACGCGCAGCGAGCTGATGACTATCATGACCAGCGGCATGGCCCACGTTTCCGGCGGCATCATGGCCATGTACATCGCCCAGGGTATTGCGCCCCAGCACCTGCTGGCCGCCGTCATCATGACCTCGCCGGGCACCATTCTCGTGGCCAAGATGATGGTCCCCGAAACCGAGGTCCCCGCCACCGAGGGCCGGGTCGTGATGCCCAAGGACGAGCTGCACAAGGAAGAAAACCTCATCGGCGCCATTGCCCGCGGCACCATCGACGGCGGCAAGCTGGCCCTCAACGTGGCCATCATGCTGGTCAGCTTCCTGGCCCTGGTGGCCCTGCTCGACAGCCTGCTCGGCTGGACGCACGGGCTCAACTATATGCACTGGGTTCCCGGCAGCCTGGGTCAGATCCTCGGCTTTCTCTTCGCGCCTGTGGCTTGGTTGATCGGCGTTCCCTGGCGCGACTGCGGCGCCATCGGCAACCTGCTGGGCACGCGCATGGCCCTCAACGAAGTTATCGCCTATATCTCGCTGGGCGCGCAGAAGGCCACGCTCGCCCCGCGCTCCTTCACCATCGCCACCTTTGCCCTGTGCGGATTCGCCAACCTGGGCTCCATCGGCATGCAGATAGGCGGCATCGGGGCGCTGGTTCCCGAGCGCCGCAACGACCTGGCCAAGCTCGGCTTCCGCGCCATGCTCGCCGGGACCATGGCAAACCTGATCTCGGCCTCCATTGCCGGTATCTTTCTGGGATAAGAGCGCTGCGCCGCTTGACACTTCGCAAAACGCGAAGTATTCTAAGACAGTGCATATCGTCACGATCAAACGCCTGCAGCAGGCGTCTGAGGACCATCGGGAGGCTGCTCAGGAAATCGGCTCCTGGATACGGATTGTGAAATCGGCTCGCTGGCGGAACTTTCAGGAATTGCGTGAGAGTTTTCCCGATGCGGACATTGTTGACGGTTTTGTCGTCTTCAATATCCGGCACAACAGGTTCCGGTTGATCGTTGCGGTTCATTACGCCAAGGTGATCGACGGGCGTTTATCACTGGGGCATGTGTACATAGGCTCGTTCATGACGCACAAAGATTACGACCGCTGGTGCGCCATGAGCGGGAAGAAGAGAGCGGAATGGCTACAGTTCTAGCAAACCCGGCAAAGATGATCGAGCGCGGCGCGCCTCACCTGATTCGCACCGAGGAACAGCTCGCGGCTTATACCAAGGCTCTTTACCGGCTGACCTCCGAACCGCGTCCCACAGCGGCTCAGGTGGAAGCCATCGAGCTGCTCACCCTGCTGATTGAGCGGTATGAAGAAGAGCATTATTCGGTTCCCAAGGCTTCCCCGGCCGATGTACTCCGCTTCCTGCTGGACCGGCACGGCATGAAGCAACGCGATATCGCAGCCGAGCTGGGAGGGGAGAGCGTTGTCTCCGAAATACTCTCGGGAAAACGCAGGTTGAACGCGGCGCATATCGAAGAACTCAGCAAGCGATTCCACGTCTCGCCAGCCGTCTTCTTCGCTGTCTGAAAATCCTGGCGCTTGTAGAATGTGCAAAGCGCACAATCACGCTCAATCATGACCTACTTCGACCAGGTCGCTGCAGCCGCCTCGTTCCTCAAGGCCAGGCTAGGCTTGCCAGCTCCTCGCATCGGCATCGTCCTCGGCTCCGGCCTGGGCGCGGTGGCCGGCGCTGTCGCCAACCCGGTTATTGTTCCCTACGCCGAAATTCCCCACTTCCCCGGTTCCACCGTCGAGGGCCACTCGGGACGCATCGTCGCCGGCTTGCTGAACGGAATCCCCGTCGTCGTCATGCAGGGCCGCGTCCATTTCTACGAAGGCTACTCGGCGAGCCAGGTCACCTTCCCCGTGCGCGTGCTGGGAGCGCTTGGCATCCGCGCCGTCGTCCTCACCAACGCCGCCGGAGGCATCGACGAAAACTACCGCGTGGGCCAGCTCGTCGCTCTCGCCGACCACATCAACCTCATGGGCCTCAACCCCCTCGCCGGTCCCAACGAGCCCCGCTTCGGCTTCCGCCCCGGCTCCGGCCTTCGCTTTACAGACCTGTCCGAGGCCTACTCCAAAGCGCTTCGCGCTCTGGCCAAGGAAGCCGCGGCGGAAGAAGGATTTACGCTCGCCGAAGGCATCTATCTCGCCGTCAGCGGCCCCAGCTTCGAGACTCCCGCCGAAATCCGCGCCTTCCGGTCTCTTGGAGCCACGCTGGTCGGCATGTCCACGGTGCCCGAAACCATCGCCGCCCGCCACATGGGCATCTATGTCCTCGGCATCTCCTGCGTCACCAACCTCGCCGCCGGCCTGGGCTCGAACCCCCTCAGCCACGAGGAGGTCTTCGAAGCCGGCCGCCTGGTTGAAGACCGTCTGACCCGCCTCTTCGAGCGCCTCCTGCCCAAAATGGCCGCACTGCTTGAAGCTGAGCCGGAAGCCGACGCATTTTCACAGATGGTGTAATGCGAGGCCAGAGAGGCTGAGTCGGCGCGACCACCAGGGAGCGACGACCCTCCCAGAAGGAAAAATACCGCACAGTATCTGTGAAAATGCCATAGACAGCTGCGAGCGATTTTGCAGTGCACAGCGCCTGCTTACCTCCCCATATTGGAAAACTCTCGCTTTCTACTGACGTTTTTGGTTCTATTACCAAAGTTTCACGAGAAAACTATCACCCGCGGTCATCCGTATACATAGGGTGAGTGTGATGGCGAACAAATCCCCCACAAAGTCCGAATCGATTGACTCGATAAAGCGGAAGGCTTCCGTGTGGCTCACGCAGGGCATCTCGCCCCGCCGCCTGGCGTTCACCCTGGCTCTCGGATTCGCCATCGGCTGCATTCCCGTGGTGGGCATTCCCACCGCGTTGTGCGCGCTGCTGGCGCTGGCGCTGCGGCTCAATCTGCCCGCCATACAAGCGGCAAACTATCTCGTCATGCCGCTGCAGTTTGTGCTCATTGTGCCCTTTGTACGGTTGGGCGGCAGGCTCATGCCTTCCGGCTCCAACCATGCCGCCAAGGCTGGCGCCCTGATGAACTCCTCGCCTCTGAAGCTGCTTTCGCTGATGGGCTCGCTCACCGGCCACGCCATGCTGGCCTGGTTCGTCATCGCCGTCCCCGCGGTTCTGCTGATGACCTTGATGCTCACCGTACTGTTGCGCCGGATTCCGGCCCTGGCCGCTGCTGAAGCCGGCGACTGAATCCCCTCCTACTTTGCCGCGTAGGGATCAGGCACAGGTTCAGCGCTCTTGAGCCATGCGGTGTAGATCAAGTCCCGCAGCATGCTGGCTCCGGCGGCCAGCCGTTCCGCGGTAAACTCCCGCGACTCGGCCGATCCGGCTCCCACAAACCCTCCCGCCTTCTCCAGTTGGTAGACCCTTTCGACGCAGGTCGCCGAGTGCCTTAGGTAAGCCACGTAGCTCAAGAAAATATCGCCGTCGATGGCCTTTGGCGCCGTCATCCTGGCCTGTACTTCCGGCTCATGCACGTTCGCGGCCACAAACGGACCCTCGAACTGCCAGTGAATCTGGTGGCCGGTGGTATAGCCGTTGGGGTTGGGTCCCACCCAGCCGTTGTATTGGATCGTGGTGTGCAGGGGCTGAGAACCGTCGCCCACGTAGTGTCCCAGCCACCCGGCATAGAAGATCGCGGCCTGTTCCACGGCCCGGGTATCCTGTTTGGCGGCGGCAAGGTTCCGGTACTCGCGCAGCGCGGCCTTCAGCCGCTCCCACACCTCGGTAGCCTCCCAGGGCTGCAGGCCGATCTTCTCCGGCCGCTCACCGGCGGCAAAGACATCGGCTTCGAAGTCCAGCCGCCGGCGCGGCAAGGGGCCCAGCGCATCGGCCAGTTCCAGGTCGATGAAGTGCTCCGGGGCCTGCGCCGCGCTCAACTCCGGCTCGGCGGGCGACCGCCACCGGTCCGGCTCGGGACCCAGGTACTCGATCTCGTTCACCGCCGCCTCGGAACGCAGAAAGGCCGGCACATCGGCGGGCAGCGTGGCGGCCGCCAGACGGTTGATCAGCCGATGGCCCTCATTGCCCCAGGCGTGGGCGGCCTGTGGCTGGGCCAGGACGCAAACCAGCCCCGCCGCGGCAAGGAATGTGCGATAAAGATGGGGTGAAACAGACATATGCAACATGAGGCCAGTATATGGCTGTTTTCGTGGAAGCGATATTTGAAGAACAGGTAAAATGAACGCGTCGCCGGTCCGCGATCTCTGCCAGGTTTCTCTTGAACTCTTGCCCGCGTCTTCGGCAACCCCCGTTACTGGCGTGCTTCATCCCGGGAAACTCGACTACAATTTGCGTAGTAGGGTTGGAATCGAACGCGTATACTACCTGAAAATCGCCCGCTCGGATCTGCGTTGTCTCGCGGGCAGGGTAAGACCTTCTATTGAATGCTCACGGCCTGCCGGTGGCTGCAAAGCCGCTGCACAAGTGCCGATTTGTTGGATAGTTGCCTTGGGGGCGCCATGCAAGAGCAAACAACTGCCGCAACAGAGCAACCCGGGCGCACGGCCCGGCGTGGCTTTTCCTACGTTTCGGCGATCCTGTTAGGTCTCGCGTTGGCCCTGGCGTTCGGAGTGCTTGCGCCGCGCCTGGCAGCCAACCCCAGACTCTCTGCTGGACCGCTGATCTTCATTGCCGGAGCCGTCGCTGCAATCCTGGTTCTTCGCCTGCTGGTCCAGCGCGAGCACCGCGTGGCCCTGCAACTGGTAATGAGCGAAATCGTGGGCGAAAACACATCCCCCGAGATCGCGGCCATGCGCATTCTGGAGGCCCTCTGCGTCTCCCAGGGCTGGGACGTGGCCATCAAATGGGAGGTCAACGCCGAGGTGAACCGGCTGGAATTCTGCTCCGGCTGGGGCGCTCCGGGGCGCACGGAGACCCTCATCCAGGAGGGCATGGGGCTCATGCTGGACAAAGGCGAAGGCCTGCCTGGACGGGTCTGGCAGGATGGCCGCCCGGCATGGCTTACCGACCTGACCTCCCTGCCCCGCAGCCCGCACACTCAGGCCATCCTGCACCACAGGATGGTCTCCGGCTGTGCGGTGCCTGTGCGCGTGGGCAACAAGGTGCTGGCCGTCCTCGAATTCTATTGCCATTTCAGCCTCCGCGAAAACCGCGAGACCCTGGCCGCCCTCGAGACGGTGGCCGCCTCTCTGGGACAGATGCTGGCCCGCTCCCACGAACGGGGCCGGGCCGAGAAACTCTACCGCGAGCAGGAGATCCTGCTCGACTCGGTCGCCGACGGTATCTGCGGCCTGGATCGCCACGGCCTGGTCAGCTTTGCCAACCCCGCCGCCGCCCGTCTGCTGGGCATCGCGGCCTCCAGCCTCGCCGGCAAGCCGGTGCATGACCTGCTGCACGCCTCTGCACCGCCCCGCCGCCAGTGCAACCAGGATTGTCCCCTCCGCCGCTCCTCCGCAAACTATAAGGCCGCGGCCGGCGAAGACACCATCTTCCGCAGCGACGGCAGCTCCTTCCCGGCCGAGTACGTTCTCACTCCCATCCTCGATGAGGGCCACTTTTCCGGTTCCGTGCTCAGCTTCCGCGACATCAGCCAGCGCTACGCCCTTGACCGCCTCAAAGACGAGTTCATTTCCACCGTCAGCCACGAGTTGCGTACCCCGCTCACCTCCATCCGGGGAGCACTGGGCCTGCTTTCCTCGGGCATCCTGGGCAAGGTCAACGACAAGGCCGCCAACCTGCTCCGCATTGCCCTCACCAACTCTGACCGCCTGGTCCGGCTTATCAACGACATCCTCGACCTGGAACGCATCCAGAGCGGCAAGGAACCCCTCGCCTTCCGCCCCGTACAGTTGGCTGAGATCGTCCGCCAGGCCATCGACGGCATGCAGCCGGTGGCCGAGGCAGCAGGCGTGCAGCTCATCCACGACACCACCCAGGTCGAAATCAGCGCCGACCCCGACCGCCTGCTGCAGGTGCTCACTAACCTGCTTTCCAACGCCGTCAAGTTCTCTCCGCCAAACTCCACCATCTCCGTGATGCTGCGCCCCGGAGTCAGCGGCGTCACCCTCTCCGTCATCGACCAGGGCCGCGGCATACCCGCCGACAAGCTCGACGCCATCTTTGGGCGATTCCAGCAGGTGGACGTCTTGGACTCCCGTCAGAAAGGCGGCAGCGGCCTGGGCCTCGCCATCTGCCGTACCATCGTCCTGCAACACTCCGGACGCATCTGGGCGGAACGGAATCCCGTCTGCGGCTCTACCTTCCGCGTCTTCCTGCCCTATAAGCCGGTTTCTCCGGCTCTTTCGGAAACGCCGGGCGGCGTATTCGATCAGGCGCCCGGCCGCGGCACGATCCTGCTGGCCGACGCCAACGGGGCCACGCGCCCGCAGATCGCCGCCCAGTTGAACCGCCACGGTTACCGTGTTGTGGAGACCGCAACCGTGGAGCAAACCCTCGCCGCAGCCCACGAAGGCGTCGAGGCCATCCTCCTCGATACCTCCCTCGACGGCATGAACGGCTGGGAGATTCTGCCCCTCCTGCGCCGCCTGGACCCCGAAGCTCGCACCCCCGTCGTCCTGCTCAGCGTTGAGAACCGGCAGAAACCGGCAGACCTGCCCGCCCACGCCGAAGGATGGGTCGCCATGCCGCTCAATGAAGATGCTCTGCTGGGCGAACTGGCCCGCGTGCTCTGCGGACCCGGCGAAAAGGCGCGCATTCTTGTCGTCGAGGACGATGTGGACCTGGCCCGCATCATCGGCGATGTTTTCTCCCGCGACACCATCGAGGTCCAGTTGGCCTACACACTCCAGGCGGCGCTGGACGCTTGTTTTGGCTTTAAGCCCCACCTGCTGGTGCTGGACATCGGCCTGCCCGACGGCGACGGCTTCAACGTGGTGGACTGGTTGCGCAACAATGAGAACCTCGCCCGGTTGCCGCTGGTGGTCTACTCCGGCCGCGAGCTTACTCCGGCCGAATGCCGCCAGCTCACCCTCGGGCCTACTCACTTCCTCACCAAGGCCCGCGTCCAACCCCAACAGCTCGAAGCTCTGGTCTTGACGATGTTGCGCAGTTCGCGTCAGATGGAAGAGACTCCAGTCGTCCGAAATCCCGGATAGTGGAACTTCCAGACTGGCCGGGGAGATGATGGATTAATGGCGCACCGCATCCTGATCATTGACGACGAAGAAGACATACGAGAAGTTGCTGCCCTGAGCCTTGAGACCGTGGCCGGCTGGGAGGTCCTGGTAGCCAGTTCCGGCGCCCAGGGTCTGGCCTGCGCCATCGAGCGCCAGCCCGACGCCATTCTGCTCGACGTGATGATGCCCGGCATGGATGGCCCCACCATCTTCCGCGAGCTGCGCAAGAATCCCGCCACCGCCCGCATCCCCGTGCTGCTGCTCACCGCCAAAGTACAAAGCTCCGACCAGCGCCGCTTCGCCGACCTGGGCGTCGACGCCATACTCTTCAAACCCTTTGACCCGCTCACGCTCTCCACGCAGATTGCCAGCCTGCTGGGCTGGAAATGAAAGGCCGTTCGACCCCCTTGAAAGGCGCGTGACTATGGACTCCATCGGACAGCCCAATCTGACTGAAGCCCTCGACCGCATGTGGATCCAATTCCTGCCGCAAATTGAGGAGCGAATCGCCATTCTGGACTCCGCCGCCGCTGCCTTTACCGCCAACCGTCTCTCCATCGAGCAGCACGAAGCCGCTAACGCTGCCGCCCACAAGCTGGCCGGCGTGCTCGGCACCTTCGGTCTCACCAGGGGCACCGTCCTGGCCCGTGAGCTGGAGATCATGTACTCTCGCGACGGCGGCCCCGACCCAGCCCTGGGCGCGCGTCTCACCTCCATTGCCGCCGAATTGCGCGCCCTCGTCCAGAGCCGCAAGTAAGCCCACCGGTTACACTTTGTAGGGAATGCCCCTGCCCGACCCATTCGCGCCCCAGCTCGGCCTCACCTTCGAGGAACCACGCCCTACGCGCCGCATCTGGCCGGTCCGCGAACTCGTCGCCCAGATCCGCGAGCTCATCGAGCAGGAGTACGGTGACGTCTGGGTCGAAGGCGAGATCTCCAACTACCGCCCCGCGCCCTCCGGCCACGTCTACTTCACCCTCAAGGACGCCGATGCCCAGCTCCCCATCGTCCTCTTCCGCCGCCAGGCCATGCTGCTCCGCTTCCGCCCCGAAGACGGCCTCCACGTCCTGGTCCGCGGCCGCGTCAGCGTCTACGAGCAGCGCGGCCAGATGCAGCTGGTGGCCGAAACCATGGAGCCGGTCGGCGCCGGTTCGCTGCAACTGGCCTTCGAACAGCTCAAGGAGCGCCTCAAAGCCGAAGGCCTCTTCGACGCCGCCCGCAAGCGTCCCCTGCCCGCCTTTCCCCGCACCGCCGGCATCATCACCTCGCCCACCGGCGCCGTCATCCGCGACTTTCTCTCGATCGTCAGCCGCCGCCACTCCGGCCTCAGCGTCCTCGTCTGTCCCGTCTCCGTGCAGGGCGACCAGGCCCCCGCCGAGATCGAATCCGCCATTGCCCAACTCAATGCCTCCAGCCTCGTAGACCTCATCGTCCTGGCCCGCGGCGGCGGGTCGCTGGAAGACCTGGCCGCCTTCAACTCCGAGCCCGTAGCCCGCGCCATCGCCGCCTCCCTTCTGCCCATCGTCTCCGCCATCGGCCACGAAACCGACTTCACCATCGCCGACTTCGCCGCCGACCTCCGCGCACCCACTCCCTCCGCCGCCGCCGAGCTCATCACCGAGGCCCAGCACAAGATCGCAGAGCTTCTCGCCACGCTCTCCCACCGCCTTGAACGCGCCGCCCGCTTCCAGCTCCTGCAAGCCCGCCAGCGTTTAACCCGCTCCGCCGCGGCGGACCGCGCCGAGTCGCGCATCTCCACGCTCATGCATCGCCTCGCCCAGCGCCTCGACGACTTCTCCTTTCGTTTTGAATCCGCCCTCGCCACCCAACTTCGCCTGCGCCAGGCCTACCTCGCCGATCTCACCGCATCCGTCCTCCGCCACGATCCCCGCCAGAGCCTCGCCCAGACCCGCGAGCGTCTCGCCTCCTCCCGCACCCGCCTGGACCGCTCTCTGGAACGCCTCCTCCAATCCTCCGCGTCCACTCTCAGCGCTCTCCATGCCCGCCTCCACTCGCTCTCGCCCCTCGCCGTCCTCGACCGCGGCTACGCGCTGGTGCTCGACGCGGCAGGCGGGCTGGTGCGCTCGACGGCTCAGGTTGCCGCCGGCGACCAGGTCACCACGCGCCTCTCCGACGGCGCCTTCATCAGCCGCGTGGAATCCTCTGCGCCCAATCGACCGTCCCCCAACAAACATAGCCGGGAATTGAGTCCCAAGAATTGAGACTATGACCGCTCCGCGCCTACGCAATCTCTTCGGTACCGACGGCATCCGCGCCATCGCCGGAGAATCCCCGCTCGATCCCATCACCATCTTCGCCACCGGCCTCGCCCTCGCCCACTCCCTGCGCAAAACTTGCCGCCAGCCCGCCGTCCTCCTCGGCCGCGACACCCGCGAATCCAGTCCCTGGATCGCCGCCGTCCTCGCCGCCGGCCTCCGCGCCGCCGCAGCCCGCGTTGAAAGCGCCGGGATCGTGCCCACCCCCGCCGTCGCCTTCCTCGCCCGCACCCATGGATTTCAGGCAGGCGTGGTCATCTCCGCCTCTCACAATCCCTGGCGCGACAACGGCATCAAGTTCTTCGGCGCCGACGGCTTCAAGCTCCCCGACTCCGTCGAGCTGGCCATGGAAGACGAAATTCTCCATCACGCCTCTCAAATCGCCGCCTCCGATCCGGGGTCCCCACGGACAGGCGGGTACCCTCTGGGTGGTCCGTGGGGTGGAGATCCCGCTTCCATTCCGCCCGTCGAAGATAACCCCGCCCTCCAGGCCGACTACATTCAGTTCCTCATCGATTGCGTCCCCGGCCTCTCGCTCCCCCGCCTTTCGAGATCAACCCTGCGCATCGTCGTAGATTGCGCCAACGGAGCCGCCGCCGTAGTCGCCCCCACGCTCTTCCACCGTCTCGGCGGCCCCGAAGCCTCTTCGGTAACGCTCATAAACGCCTCCCCCAACGGCCGCAACATCAACGACGGCTGCGGCGCTCTTTTCCCCCACCACGTAGCCGCTGAAGTCGCAGCATGCGGAGCGGCCCTGGGCATCAGTTTCGACGGCGACGCCGACCGCTGCATGATGGCCGGCGCAAGGAACAACGTCATCAACGGCGACGCCATCCTCTTCATCGCCGCCCTCGACCTCAAAGCCCGCGGCCTGCTCACAGGAGATTTGGTTGTCGCCACCGCCATGTCCAACATGGGTCTCGAAGCGGCCCTCAAGCGCAGCGGCATCCGCATGTTGCGCGCCCCCGTAGGCGACCGCTACGTCCTCGAGCAGATGCTCGCCCACAACGCAGCCCTCGGCGGCGAGCAATCCGGCCACATCCTCCTGCCCCATCTGGCCACCACCGGCGACGGCCTGCTCACCTCCCTGGTAGTCCTCGACCTCATGGCTCGCTCCCAAAAATCTATCGACGAACTCACCGCCGATCTCAAAGTTTTCCCCCAGGTTACCGTCAACATCAATGTCCGCAATAAGAAGCCCCTCGAATCCATCCCCGCCGTAGCCGCCGCCATCCGCGCCGCCGAAGAGGACTTAAGGGACTCCGGCCGCGTAGTGGTCCGCTACTCCGGCACCGAAACCCTGGCCCGCGTCATGGTCGAAGCCGAAACCGAGGAGGCCATGCACCACCACGCCACCGCCATCGCCGGAGCCATTCGCGCCGAGCTCGGAGCATAGTTCGTAGTTGCCGTTGAGAAATGCATCTGGTCAATCTACAGCTCCCGGTGTTACTGTTCTGGCGTGCGGCATCCGGCACGCACCGCTCCCGGAAAGCGGCCTTCTTCCTCGTTCAACTGGTTTCCGGGCTATCGGCTCAAAGCGGTTCCTTCCGCGCCTCCGCTTCGGCGTGACCGGTCGCATTCGAGGTCAAACTATGGCAACTGTTACCAACGCCCCCCTGGTCAGCCGCAAGACCGCTGACTACGTTTCCCACGATCACCGCATCTATATTGACGGCAAGTTTGTCGCCGCGGCCTCCGGTAAGACCTTCCCCGTCTTCAACCCCGCCACCGGCGATGTGATCGCCCATGTGCCCGAGGCGGAACAGGAAGACGTCGATCGCGCTGTGGCTGCCGCGCGCCGCGCCTTCGACGACGGCCGATGGACGCGCCTTGCGCCCTCTGAACGCGGCCGCCTGCTCTGGAAACTGGGCGACCTGCTGGAACAGCATCTGGAGGAATTCGCTGAAATTGAGTCCTACGACAACGGCAAGCCCTTCTCGGTAGCGCGGGTTGCGGATGTGCCCCTGTCCGTGGATATGTTCCGCTATATGGCTGGCTGGGCCACCAAGATCTCCGGAACCACCTTGCCCCTTTCCGCCGGCTACGATTTCCACTCCTACACCATGCGCGAACCCATCGGCGTGGTTGCGCAGATCATCCCCTGGAACTTCCCTCTGCTGATGGCCGTCTGGAAGCTGGCTCCCGCCCTGGCTTGCGGCTGCACCATCGTCCTGAAACTCGCCGAGCAGACCCCGCTCTCCGGCCTGCGCCTGGCCCAGCTCATCGATGAAGCCGGGTTCCCTCCCGGCGTCGTCAACGTGCTCACCGGTTTTGGCGAAGGCGCCGGCGCGCCCCTGGCCGCCCATGATCTTGTCGATAAGGTCGCTTTCACCGGCTCCACTGAGGTGGGCAAGCTCATCGTCAAGGCCGCTGCCGGAAATCTCAAAAAGGTGACCCTCGAACTCGGCGGAAAGTCGCCCGTGATCGTCTTCCCCGATGCCAATATCGATCAGGCCATCGCCGGCTCATCCGGCGCCATCTTCTTCAACCACGGCCAGTGCTGCTGCGCCGGTTCACGCCTTTACGTGCACCAGAAGGTCTTTGACCGCGTAGTGGAAGGCGTGAGCCGCATCGCTTCCGATATCAAGCTGGCGCCGGGCCTCGATCCCTCCTGCCAGATGGGTCCGCTGGTCAGCGATGAGCAGTACCGCAAGGTGGTGGGCTACATCGAATCCGGCATCGCGGAGGGCGCGCACATCGCCGCAGGCGGTCCAGCCTCCGGCGTCGAGCGCGGCTACTTTGTCCGCCCAACCGTTTTCACCAACACCAAACCGGGGATGAAAGTCGTGCAAGAGGAGATCTTCGGCCCGGTGGTCTGCGCCGTGCCCTTCTCCGACGATGATGTGGAGCGGATCGTCAACCGGGCCAATGACACCATCTACGGATTAGCCGCGTCGGTGTGGACACAAAACCTGAGTCTGGGTCACAAAGTGGCCCGTGGCCTGCGCGCCGGCACGGTGTGGGTGAACTGTCACAACGTCTTTGACGCCTCGCTCCCGTTCGGGGGATACAAGCAGTCTGGCTGGGGCCGTGAAATGGGCTCGGAAGTGCTCCACAACTACACTGAAATCAAAGCGGTCACTGTAGCCCTTTGATCTTCCATCGCTGACCTCGACGAAATCGGAACGCAGTAACAGATCAAACCGGGTGAGAGCACTGCCTGAATCGGCAAAAACGGAGAGAACCTGATGGCACTGATCAAAACAGCTAATCCAGCACTGAGCGAAAACACCTTCCGCAACCTTTCCGGTGCGGGCTATGGTGGCACGGCCGACGTAACCAGCCGCATGACGCTGAACGGCACAGTCAACAAGACCGGCATTCTGCTCATCTGCGCCATCGCCACCGCGGCCTGGACGTGGCATCTGTTCCTTCAATCGCGCGATATGGCCGATGTGATGCCGTTGATGCTCGTCGGACTGATCGGCGGATTCATCTGCGCCATGGTCACCGTCTTCAAGAAGGAGTGGTCTCCGGTGACGGCGCCCATCTACGCGCTGCTGGAAGGCCTGGTGCTGGGCGGCATCTCGGCTGCATTGGATATGCGCTATCCCGGCATTGCCATCCAGGCGGTAAGCCTGACCTTTGGCACCCTCTTCGTACTGCTGCTGGCCTATCGCTCAGGACTGATCCAGGTAACGCAGAAGTTTCGTCTGGGAATCATCGCGGCCACCGGCGGCATCATGGTCTTTTACCTGCTGGAGATGCTGCTGGGCTTCTTCGGCATCCGCTTCGCCGCCATCAACGGCTCCGGGGTCATCGGCATCGGATTCAGCCTCTTCGTAGTCGCCATCGCGGCCCTCAATCTGGTGCTCGATTTCGACTTCATCGAGAAAGGCGTCGAGTTCGGCGCTCCCAAATATATGGAGTGGTACGGCGCCTTCGGCATCATGGTCACGCTGGTCTGGCTCTACCTGGAGATTCTGCGGCTGCTCTCCAAAATCCGCAGCAGAAACTAGGGTATATTTCAAAAACCAGCTTTGTGTCAGGGCACGACTTCACAGCTTGCGGAAAAATTCGATTCGGAGGGAGGCGGGGGTTTTAACCCCCGCATAAAGCCAACAGAATTAATGTGGGCTTTAGCCCCTGAGGTACGATTTCCACCAATTTCACCCGAAGTCCCAAGTTTTTCCGCAGCCTCTTCAGTCGTGCCGAAAAGGACCGTAAAACGAGGGGCTTGCAGCCGGCAAATGCTAAGCCATTTTTATAAGTTCTAAGGCGCGCCCGCGCTCTTGCGCCGGCTAAGCACGAACGACTTGCGGCGATCCTTGGAAGCGTGGTCGATCTTCCTCCAGAACCCCACGAAGTAGTCAACCGCGGAGACCACGGAAACCAGCACCGTGAAGTAGATGGCGGCGATGGCGATCCATTTCACCGGAATGACGAGCACGCCAAACTGCCACTGGTCCCAGCGATGGGCCAGTATGGCTGAAACCACAGTGATGATCTGGACGACCGTCTTCAGCTTGCCCAGGTCGCTGGCCTCGATGGTAAATCCCTCTGAGGAGGCGATGGAGCGCAGCCCGGAGATGAGAAACTCGCGGCCGATAATGACCACGACGATCCAGACCTTGACCACCTGGGGGGTGTAAGCCACCAGGGCGATGAGCGCGGCGGTTACCATCACCTTGTCGGCGATGGGGTCCAGCAACATGCCCATGGTGGTGATCTGGCCCCGCTTGCGGGCCAGGTAACCATCCAGCCCGTCGGTAATCGAGGCCAGAACAAACAGGACCGACGCCGCAATCTCCTGCACGCCGTTGGAGCCCTGCCAGGGAAAGTGCGGCGACAGGATCCAAAGCAGCAGTGGGATCATGACGATCCGGCTCATCGTGATGGAGTTAGGCAGGTTCATGCGGGCTGCGCGATGCCGGAAGCGGCGCCTCCGGCTCAGCTTTATTATTGCACTGGCAAACGGGCCGGCGGCTTTCCGCTCCCTCTCGCACCGCGCGCGCCAACCAAAGCGGGAAGGTCCATTGGCCCTTCCCGCTTCTGCTGGCGAATGTTTTCGCAACTTAGGCTGTTCCTCTACGTACATTATTTCTTGGGAGTCGACACACTCAGCGGATAGGAGGCAATCTGAAACTTGGCCTGATCGCTGTCTACCACCCCAAGAAACAAGTACGAACCGTAATCTGAGGCAACGACTCGCGCATCGAAGTAATAAACATTTCCGGCTTCCGCCGTGAAATGCACGAGCCCTACGGGGTGCCCCAAACGGGACTGCACGCAGGCACACATATGATGCTCTCCCGGCTCCACTGAGATGGAGAAATAGGAATTGTTTTTATTTGCGCCCACCCATTTTCCGTCCAGCCCGATCATGGTCACTACAGTTCCCACGTAGCCAGCGGGATATTTGCCCCTGTCCTGAATGATGTAAACCAGAGCCTTCCCCGGATCGGGCTGCGCTAGCCCATGATCGGATTTATCCAACTTCACGTTGATGCTGACTTTCTCGGGGCCGCAGGCTGCGGTTGCAACGGCAGAGGGGTTCTGCGCAAACACAGATGCCACGAAAAACAATGCGATAAAAGCGACTTTCATGACTTTCCTCCGAACGGACGATTCGCCTGCTATAAGAGACAGCGGCGCGCAGGAAATAGTTCCATCTCGCCAAAGTAAAGAACGGAACAGGCATGAAGCCCATCCCGCTCTTGGAATACCCTCAAACACTGTTCAACCGGCAAGTTATGCGTAAATGCCCCTCTGCTTGATGGTGAAGGCCACGCGGTCGATGGCCAGCATATACGCGGCGATGCGATTGTTCACGTTGTGCGCCTCGGCGTAGCGGACCACATCGTCGAAGCTGTCGCGCAGGATGGTCTCCAGTTGCTCGTTGACGATGGCTTCCTTCCAGAAGTAACCCTGCCGGTCCTGCACCCACTCAAAATAACTGGCGGTGACGCCGCCGGCGTTGGCCAGGATGTCGGGCACGATGAAGATGCGCTTCTCGGCCAGGATTTCGTCGGCCACTGCGGTTGTCGGGCCGTTGGCGCCCTCCACCACGATGCGCGCCTTGATCTTGTCGGCATTGCGGCTGGTAATCACGTTCTCCGTGGCCGCCGGAATAAGAATCTCGCACTCTGAAACCAGCAGCTCTTCGCTGGGCGTGGCCTCGGCGCCGCGGAAGCCCAGGGTGGTGCCGTTGCGGTATTTGTACTCGACCAACTGGTGAATGTCGATGCCGTTGGGATTCGCCAGGCCCCCATCCCGCTCGGCGATGCCCACGATCTTGTAACCCCGCTCCATCATCAGCCGGGCTGCATTGGAACCCACGTTGCCGAATCCCTGAATCACCACCCGGCAGCCTTCAACGGGCATATTCAGGTAGCGCAGGCTCTCGTCGCACACCACCAGCACGCCGCGCCCGGTAGCTTCAATCCGCCCCCGCGAGCCGCCGATATTCAGCGGCTTGCCGGTCACCACGCTGGTCACCGTCTGGCGCATGTGCATGGAGTAGGTATCCATGATCCAGGCCATGGTCTGCTCGTTGGTGTTCACGTCGGGCGCGGGAACGTCCTTCTCCGGCCCGATGAAATCGATGATCTCCGAGGTATACCGGCGGGTCATCCGCTCCAGTTCGCCCTGGCTCATCGCCTTGGGGTCGCAGATCACGCCGCCCTTGGCCCCGCCGAAGGGGATATTGACCACCGCGCACTTCCAGGTCATCCAACTGGCCAGCGCCCGCACCTCGTCCAGAGTCACATCGGGCGCGTAGCGGATGCCTCCCTTGGCCGGGCCGCGGGCCATCGAATGCTGCACCCGGAAGCCGGTAAACATATCGATCTTGCCGGTATCCATGGTTACGGGAAAGTGCACGATGATCTCGCGAAACGGGGAGCTGAGCACTTTCCACAAGCCTGGGTCGAGGTTCAGCTTGCGCGCCGCAAATTCAAACCGGGCGCTCTGCGCCTCCCAGGGGTTGATCTCCTGGTCCAAAGTGACTGTCGGGGTTACAGTTGACATTGATTTCTCCAATTCCGATTGCCTGCAAGGTTGGGCATGGGGATCGCACTCCACAAGCCCAAACCCCAGTGAGTCTAGGCTCACCGGAGCGCCCAGTCAAGCCGCGCGGAACCTGGCCAGGCAACCTTTCCCAGCCCGGTCTGACTCCTCCAGTATCGGCCCTGAAGCGGGAATTACACTAGTCTCAGTGAGAGCCTCTACCCATCCCGTCCAGCCCAGCCGCAAGGAGTTCCTGGCCCTCGCCAAAGATCACACCCTCGTCCCCGTCTGCCGCACGCTCGCGGCCGACCTGGAAACGCCGGTATCGGCGTTCCTGCGCGCGGCATGGCCGGAGCGGGAGTGTTTTCTGCTGGAATCGGTCGAAAACGGCGAGCAGTTGGGCCGCTACACCTTCATCGGCCTCGCCCCGTTCAAGCGCATCGTGGCCCGCGGGCGCGAGATCACCATCACGGAAGGCAAAAGGGTAGTCCAGATCGAGGACGACATCTTTGCCGTGCTGCGCCGTGCCCTGGCAGGCCACAAGCCGGCTCGATTGCCGGGGCTGCCGCCCTTCACCGCCGGAGCGGTGGGTTTCTTCTCCTATGACGCGGTGCGCCAGATCGAGCGCCTGCCCGAGTTAGCCGTTGACGAGCTGGGCGTTCCCGACGCCTGCCTGCTCTTCTTCGACGAGGTGCTGGCCTTCGACCACGTCCGCAAGGAGATCTGGCTGGTCGCCACTGCCGACGTAACCAGGGGCAAACCGGCCAACGCCCCCTCCCATGCGTATGACAAGGCCGTCCAGCACCTCGACAAACTCGAAAAGCGCCTGACCCAGCCGCTGCCCACTCTGCCCGCCCATAAAGGCAAGGGCAAGCTCAAGGTGAAGCACCGCACGTCCAGAAAGGAATTTCTCGCCGCCGTTGCCCGCACCAAGGAGTACATCGCCGCCGGCGATATCTTCCAGGCCGTCCTCTCGCAGCGCTTTGATGTGGTCCCTGAAGCCGACAGCTTCCAGGTCTATCGTGCCCTGCGCACCGTCAATCCCAGCCCCTATATGTACTTCCTCCGCTTCACGCCCGAGGGTCCGCTGGGCGGATCGCCCGATAAGTCAAAGCACTCCTCCAAAAAGAAAAAAGAGTTGGAGACCATCGAATTGGCGGGCTCCTCGCCGGAGCTTCTGGTGCGCGTTCACCAGGGCAAGGTGGAGTACCGGCCCATCGCCGGAACCCGCCCGCGCGGCGCCAATGAGAAGGAAGACCAGGCAATGGCCGACGAGATGCTCAGCGACGAAAAGGAACGCGCCGAGCACGTGATGCTGGTAGACCTGGGCCGCAACGATGTGGGCCGGGTAAGCGAGTTCGGTTCCGTCAAGGTGGAGCGGCTGATGTTCGTCGAGCGCTACTCCCACGTGATGCACATTGTGAGCGCCATCGAGGGCCGCCTCAAGCCTGAATTAACCGCCATTGACGCCCTGCGCGCCTGCTTCCCCGCCGGAACGCTCTCCGGCGCCCCCAAGGTGCGGGCCATGGAGATCATCGAAGAGCTGGAGCCGGCCCGCCGCGGAACCTACGGCGGCGCGGTCCTCTACGCCGACTTTTCCGGCAACCTGGATTCCTGCATCGCCATTCGCTCCATGCTGGCCATCGGCGGCAAAGGCTACGTCCAGGCCGGCGCCGGCATCGTAGCCGACTCAGTCCCCGAGTCAGAGCATCAGGAGTCGCTCAACAAGGCCCAGGCGGTGATCCGGGCAATCGAACGGGCGCGGGAGCTGTAGAGAAATCTCCGTGTGAAAATGGATTGTTTTCGCGGGGCAACCTCAATTCCATTTCGGCCCTTGCGAAGTGAACTGGTAATGCCCCGAGCCCACCTTGTGCGTGCCGCCATTCTTCCCCGGCACTACGATGGTTGCGGTGGTGTTGGCCGGGACGGTCACATTCATGGTCAGTTGGTTGCCCTCGATCTTCCAATCGCTCACAATCCGTCCGTAAGGCGAATCGAAATGAGCTTTCACCCACGTCAGGTCGCCAACCACGGTTGGCTTGATGAGGATTCTCTTGAAGCCCGGTGCGGCGGGGCGGATGCCGGCCAGCGTCTCATAGAACCATGCATCCAGATTCCCGGCCTGGATCAGCAGCGCCTCACTGTTCATGCCCGGATCGCGCGTGTCGAAGTCCCAGCGTTCCCAGATGGTGGTTGCGCCTTTTGAGAGCATGTAGCCCCAGCTTGGGCGGGTGGTTTGCGTGGCGATGGTCCAGGCCACATCGGGCCGTCCAATATCGGTAAGCGTCTGCATCAGCCATTGCATGCCGATCAGGCCAACCGATAAATGGCCGTTATGCTTGACCATAATGTCGTCCACGAGATTGGCGATGATGGCGTCGCGCTGCTCTGCGGGCGCCAGTCCAAACTGGAGCGCCAGAACGTAACCGGTTTGCGTCCTTCCCTGGTAGGCGTGAGTCTGCGGGTCGAGGAATTTTTTGTTGAACGCAATTTTCAGTTTGTCCGCCAATTCCCTGAAAGTACGCTCGTCGTCCGCGTGCCCCATTTGTTTCGCCAGCCGCTCCATGATCCGCTCGTTGTGATACTGGTACGCGGATGACACCAGTTCACCGGGCGTAGCGCCTTTGTCGGGGATTTTCCCGCCCATGGTGTAGGTGTCGCACCAGTCGCGGTAGCTGGTGGCCCTCAGCGTGCCGTCCGGCGCCTCATGCCGCCGCATGGACAAAACCCACGTCTTCATGGCGGCATAGTGCGTTTCCGCCACGCGGCCATCGCCATAGAAGTCGATGAACCAATCCGGGATGATCGTGAATACGCTGGGCCACTCCACGCCGTCGCCAAACGTCCAGTACATGGTGACATCCGGAAGCGAACCATTGGGCCTTTGCGACCTCTCCACGTCATCCATCCATTTCGCATAGAAGGGCTCAACGTTGAAGTCGAACGCCTCGCTCTCCGCATCTTTGGCCGGATCGCCGGTCCACGGCTGGCGCTCGTCGCGGTCGGGGTCCAGAGGCGCGGAACGGAGGAACATCTTCGTCCCCCACCACAGTGCGCTATGAATCCTGTTCACCAGGCCGTTCGAGCTCTCAAATTCGCCCACAGGCTCCGCCGCCGTATGGATCACCAGGCCCTCGAAGTTGTCCATTGTAGGCGTACCGGGAAAGCCGGTCACCTGCACCCGCCGGAATCCCTGCCCTTTGAACCTGGGATTCCAGACTTCCACGCCCTGTCCCTTGAACGTATAAATGTCGGTGGAACGCGCGGTGCGGTTGTCCGCGGTTTTGAGCGTCCCGTCCGGGTTCAGGCTGTAGGCGCTGACCATGCGCACCTGGGTTCCACGGGGTCCCGCCGCCTTCAGTCGCACCGTCCCGTAGAAATTTTGCCCCATGTCGACGATGTAGGTCCCCGGCAACGGGTTGGTGATGCCCACCGGATGGACAATCTGCGTCACCCCCATCGGTTCAATCATTTGTGCCTTGAACACGCCGCCAGGTGCGGACACCACCTCCGCCTGCTCCCACTTGGCATCGTCGAACCCGGCGCGATCCCAACCCGGCATTTCCATCCGCGCGTCGTACTCTTCGCCGTCGTATTCGTTGTTGGCACGGATGGGGCCCTCGGTCGTCAGGCGCCAGGCTTCGTCGCTGATCAAGGTTGTTTTGCTGCCGTCCTCATACTCGACTTCCAATTGCAGCAGCAGCTTGGGATAGCCGAAGATGGACGCGTGCGGCGATTCCAGCCGGGGAGGGTAAAAGCGCCCATTGCCGAGAATCACGCCCAGCGCGTTGGCGCCTGTGCGCAGTTGATCGGTTACGTCAAACGTCACCACGTACGCGGCTTTGGCATAGTCCGATAATGCCGGGTCCATCACATCCTGGGAAACCTTCGCCCCGTTGAGATAGAGATCGAAAAAGCCAAGTCCGCAGACATAAGCCGTGGCGCGAGAGACTTTCTTCGTGACGGCAAACTCCCGGCGCAGATAGCGGGCGGGCAACGGTTGCGCGTCCTGTGGGTTTCCAGGTTCTTCGTGGCCGATCCATTGGGCCGTCCACTCCTTCAAGCCGGTGCTGAACGTGGCGGATTTGCTCCAGCCGGAAGGTTTGCCCTCCGCATCCCAGACCCGCACCTTCCAGGTGTAGCGAGTGGCAGGGGCCAATTCTTTGCCGCCATATTCAACATTGATCGACCGATCGGATTCCACGCGGCCGGAGTCCCAATAGCCGTCCACCACAACCTCATAAGCCGTCTGCTTCTCATTGGAGCGGCTGGAGTCGAGAATCCAACTCAATCGCGGCCTCAACGCATCGATTCCCTGCGGGTCGAGAAGATTTTCGCAGCGCAAATGCGAAACGGTCACGGTCGCATTTCCCTGCGCGGCGAATATCCCAAACAGAAGCGCAACAGGCAAATACCTTCCAGCATTCCATCGGTGGATAGAACTGACAATGAATTCGGCCGCTCTCATCTTGCTTGCCTTTCCAGAACATTTTAACTTCAAGTGTTAGCGAAACTTCGGGTGCCCCACCCTCGCCACGTTTTTGCTTTTGTGACTAGGGTGGGATCGTACCAACTCAATAGCTGGGTGCCCCATCCTTTGTGCGTCTTTTGCACAATGGGTGGGAGACTCCAGTGATCCATCTCGATCGTAAACAGTCAGGCCGAAAACGCTCTGGTTGTCCGCGCGCATTGGACAGATCTGCAACAGATTCACTCCGCGCCAAAGATGCGCCGGAAGAACTTTCCTATACCGGAGAAAAATCCGGGCTTTTTCTTGGCCGCGGCCGGGCTCGCGGCTGCGCCGGCTGCGGGTGCCGCTGCCGGCGTCGCGGCGGGCGGTGGCGCTTGCTCGGGGCTCTTGTAAACCAGCGGCTCAACCACCTGCGGTGCGGCGGGACTTTGGTTGGCTGTACTCGGAGCCGGTTTGGCCAGCGGCGCAAGCCCCTCGCTCTGGGCCAGCGGAAATTCATTGCCCTTCGGCGCGGAGGGCGGGCAGCCGCAGGGCTCTTTTTCCTGGTCCACCACCTCGTGCAGGCTGCCGTGCTCGAACATCACCCGCTGGCCGGGTTGCACACGGTAAGCGCCGCCCTCAAAGATGCTCGAAACCAGCACGTAGGGCGCGTTGATACCGTCGTTGTCCACGCAGGTGTCGCCGTGCTGGCCCAGGCGGATCTTCACCTCCGCCGCGCCCGGTCCGCCAATGAGGATGCGGAAGTCCGGAGTAAGCAGAATGTCGGAGTTTTGGCCGGTGGCAAAGCTGGCCTCGACGGCGCCGTGGTCCATAGCCATCATCAATCCCGGAATCTCGCCGGCGGGAACGCTCGAGTCGGCGGCAAGTTTGACGGCGGTCGATGCGCAAACGCGCAGCACGCCGCGATGGGGCAGGATGACCTGGGTGGTCTCTGTGCCGGAGGTGACGGTGCCGCTGGCGGCGATGACGGCCTTACCCTGAGAGACCTCGAGCGCGCCCGTAACCGTGGCCGCCCGGTCGGGATTCTTGCTGTCCAGCGGCACGATGGCGATTGGCCCAGCCTCATTTTGTGTGGCCTGAGCCGCTGCGGGAGCCTGCTCCGCCGCAGGAGCCTGAGCCCACAAGGAAGAAGCGGCCGCCAGAATTGCCGCCAGCGCAATAACTCCCGCCGGATTTATGTGCTGCATCGGGCTCGTGCGGCGTACTTGAAGTCGCATATTGGCTGGCATAGCGTTCACATCTTCAAAAAATTGCGGATCATCTGGTGCCCACCCTCGGTCAAAACGCTCTCGGGGTGGAATTGTACGCCCTCGATGGGCAGGCTACGGTGGCGCAGGCCCATAATGACGGATCCGCCTGCCGTACCGGCGCCGTTTGCCTCCGTCGTGCGGGCAGTGATGGCCAGTACGGCGGGGAGCGAGTCCTCCTCGACGATCAGGGAGTGATAGCGGGTACAGGTGAGCGGCGTGGGCAATCCGGCGAAGATGCCCTTGCCGTCGTGCTCCACCGGGCTGGTCTTGCCGTGCATCAGGTGCCGCGCGCGCACCACCAGTCCGCCAAAGGCCTCGCCGATGGCCTGATGTCCCAGGCAGACGCCGAGAATGGGAGTTCGCCGCGGCAAACCGGCCATGTGCCGGATGAGCGGCACCAGAATGCCGGCTTCGCCGGGGGTGCAGGGGCCGGGCGAGAGCAGGATGCGCTCCGGGTGCAGCGCCTCCACCTGCTCCACTGTAAGCTCGTCGTTGCGATAGACCTCGACCTCCGCGCCCAGCTCCCCCAGGTACTGGACAAGGTTGTAGGTAAACGAATCGTAGTTGTCGAGGACGAAGACCATGGTGAACTCCAGTGTAGCGCGTAAACCGGCTCGTCTGGCCGCTCCGGGCGCTGCATAGGCTCCCGTGACCCATCGGGGTGCCCTCTGGGCCCCGCGTTCTTGGCGGAAAGGGAGGGAAACCACGAACCTCGACCTGCCTGCATCACCGGTCGCGGCGAGTGCAGCGGTTGCGCACCGGCGGCGCATCTGTAAAACTCCATACGATGGTTCTTCATTTTCTGATTCAGGGCCGGGTGCAGGGCGTGGGCTTCCGCTGGTATGTGCATCGGGAGGTCAGCGAGCTGGACCTGCGCGGCTGGGTGCGCAACACCGAAGAGGGCGACGTGGAGGTGCTGGCCTCAGGTACGGAGGCCGACCTGGCCGAGTTGCGCTCGAGCCTCCGCCGCGGCCCCAGAGGCGCCCGCGTGGACCGCCTCGTCGAGCATCAACTCGACGAATCCGAAGCCGCCGATCTCAGATCCTTCCGCATTGATGGCGCGTGGTAAAGACAGGGAGTAGAAAAACTCGCATTCACACAACCTGTGGACTCAGTTCTATTCCCTATTCCCTAGTCCCTAGTCCCTTGTCCCTAGTCCCTTGTCCCTATTCCCTACTCCCTTATAATCTGTATGAAAGCCCCAAATCAGAATCCGAATCCCAATCGAGGAACCGCCCCATGCCCGAAGAGATCAAGCCCGTCAACGTGGAAGCCTTGAAGGCGCTGGTGCGCACGGTGCCCGATTTCCCCAAGCCGGGGATTCTCTTCTACGACATCACCACCCTGTTGAAGGACAAAACCGGCTTTGCGCAACTGATTGACGCGCTGGCCGCCCACTACATTGCCAGCAAGATCGACCTGGTGCTGGCCATTGAGGCGCGGGGATTCATCTTTGGGCCTGCCTTGGCCTACCGGCTGAACGCTGGTTTCGTGCCGGTGCGCAAACCGCGCAAATTGCCCGCTCCCGTGGCCCGCGTCACCTATGAACTGGAGTACGGCTCCGACACCCTGGAGATTCACCTGGACGCCATCGCGCCCGGCCAGCGCGTGGTGCTGGTGGACGACCTGCTGGCCACCGGAGGCACCATGGAGGCCACCGTGAAGCTGGTCAAGCAGTTGGGCGGGGAGATTGCGGGGCTGGCCTTTGCCGTCGAGCTTGACTTCCTGAAGGGCCGCGACCGCTTCACGGACTACGACGTTTTCAGCCTGCTGCACTACGACGAGTAGCGGACTCGGGCCTTCTTCGACCTGGATTCGGAAAACGCTTTACGATGCCTCTTCCGGCCCATTCGTTCCAGGCGTGCCTTTCTTTGCCGTCCAATTTCCTTTGCCCAAAGCAGGGCCGCCGTGGTAAATTAGTGCGCCATTGGAGGAAACTATGCACAATCGATACTGTTGGGCCGCTGCGTTTGCGCTGGCGGTCATTCTCGCGGGTTGCAAGCAGGCTCCGCCGCCACCCGCCCCAGACACCCATGACGCGGACGTGAAAGCGATTCGCGATGTTGAAACCGCCTGGGATCAGGCGTTCGCTACCAAGGATGTGGATAAGGTCGGCGCCTTTTATGCCGACGACGCATCTCTTTTCCTGCCGGATGCTCCGGTAGTCAACGGGATCGCCGCGATCAAGGCGGCCGATAAGCCATTTCTCTCAGACAAGAACTTCTCCCTCACCTGCGCGTCGGACAAGGTGGATGTCGCGAAGTCAGGAGACCTTGGCTACAGTCAGGGCACCTTGACCATAACCATGACGGACCCCAAAACAAAGAAGGTGCTCACGTTAAAAGGCAAATACGTCGAGGTCTACAAGAAGCAGGCCGACGGCGGATGGAAGGCTGTTGCGGATATTTGGAACGAGGATGCACCGCCGGCGCCGGTAAAGAAGTAGCGCAGGCGAATTGCCGCACAGCCTGGACGAGTGCCCGATTCATGTGCCGTTTTCCCGTCCCGGGTTCTGGCACATGGGTGGGATACCAGGAACCTCGAACCGGCAGATACGCAGCCCCCGAAGCGCCTTAAGGATGCTCCTCGCGCTCCTCTTCCTCGCCGTCCGCTTCCGGCGCGCCCTCCGCAGTCTCGTCGATGAACATCTGCGCATCCGCAAAGCGGTATCCCACATACACATCCGTCAGCAGGTACTTAGGATTGGAGGGGTCGTCTTCAATCTTCTTGCGCAACTGGCGGACAAAGGTCCGCAGATACTCCACCTCTTCGCGGCAGTCGGCGCCCCACACCGCGGTGAGCAGCTTGGCATAGGTCACCACCCGTCCGGCGTGGCTCATCAGGCAGTGCAGAATGTCGAATTCCTTGCGCGTCAGGTGCACCGGCTGACCGCGCTTTTTCACCCTTCGCTTTGCCGGCTCCAGGCGTATCTCCCCGATCTCGATGGGCGCGTCTTCGGCGCGAAACGGAGCCCTGACGCGGCGGATGGCCGCGCGAATGCGCGCAATCAGCTCCCGCGTGCTGAAGGGCTTGGTCACATAATCGTCCGCGCCCAGGTCCAGCGCCAACACCTTCTCCTCCTCCCGATCGCGCACGGTGAGCATGAGGATGGGCAGCCTGGGGGCCAGGGCGCGAATCCGGCGCAGCGTTTCAATGCCGCCGATGCCGGGCATATTCACATCCAGAAGAACGGCATCATAAGCCCCGGCGCGCAGCAGTTGCAGCGCCTCCTCGCCGCGCGATGCTTCGGCCACCTGAAAGCCGAGTTCAGCCAGCGGAGGCCGCAGCGCGCGGCGGATGGCCGATTCGTCGTCGACCACAAGAATGCGAATGGCTGGCTGGTTCATCAGGAGCACCTCTTCAGCACGGGGGCGGGGATGGCCGCAAAGAATGTGGTTCCTTCAATCTCATCGCTTGTTACCCAGACATAACCGCCATGAATCAAGGCGACTCGTTTGGCCACCGAAAGTCCGATTCCGGTGCCGGGGGCCCGGTTCGAGTAGGTCGAAGATCGATAGTAACGGTCGAAGATGCGCTCCCGGTCGGCCATGGGAATCACCGGACCGTAGCTATGCACGGAAAAGATCGCCTCCTTGTTGGCGTGCACAACGCGAATGGTGATAGTGGTGCCGAAGATCGAGTATTTGCACGCGTTGTCAATGTACTGCGTCAGCAGCATGACCATCAACTGGCGGTCGCAGCAGAGAATCATGTTGTCGTCCGGCAGTTCGATCGCCACCTTCATGGTCGCCAAACGATCCCTCAGGCTGGCCACAACCTCTTCAATCAGCGAGCCAACGCCCACCGGCGTGGCAGCGATCGTCACCTCGCCCGCATCCAGCCGGGCGGTGGTCAGCAGCCGGGTGGTCAGGTCGCTCAGCAGGCCGGTCTGTTCATCGATCAGCGCCACCAGTTCCGCCTGCCCTGCCGACAGGTGGCCCATCTCTCCCAGGCCTGTGCTGGCCGCGCGGATGGCTGTCAGCGGCGTCTTGTATGCATGCGCCAGGCTGTCCAGCACCGTCGAGCGAAGCTGCTCGGTCCGGCGTTCGCTCTCGATGCGGCTCTCATTGGCGAAGGCCCGGTAGCGGTCGAAGGTAATGGCAATCAGCGAGGCGATGGCGTTGTTGGTCAGCGGGCTGGTTTCGCCCCGCACCACCAGGCTGCCCACCGGCACATTCCCCAGCCGGACCACGCGCCGGCCAATCCCGGTCTCCGGATCGTCGTCCGAGGTCTCGAAGTAGTAGACGTTCTGCGCCATCTCCTGCGGGTCCACGTTCCAATACCCGGCCTGGTACACATCGTGCAGGTCGGCGTCGAAGACAGCCACCGCTTCCAGCGCGAAGATCTCATGCACCAGTTCAGCCAACTGCGGTCCCGGCTCTACGTGGAGATTCATCTGCAGCGTCTGCCGGGTGAACTCATACAGGTCATGCATCTGTCCGCCCCAGGACTCGGCTTCCCGCGCGTGCCCGGTGACGCGCGCCGAGAGCCGGCTTACCGTGAGCGCCACCAGCAGGAACACCAGCAGCGTGATCGAGTTGGCTGTGTCCGCCGCCAGATCGAGCTGATTCTGCCGCGTGGTGAAAATGCCATGCGCCACAACCGCCGAAAGCGATACCAGGGCCGCCTGCCAGAATCCGCACAGCAAGGCGGTGGAAACCACAATGAGCAGGTAAAGCAGGACGGCCACTGGAAGCAACCACCCCGACCAATGGGCAAGTGCCGCCACAAGAATGACGGCCACAATTCCCAGCGCGCACTCCAGTGCGAACAAGAGCACCCGCAACCCGGAACCACGCGCGCGCTTCACGCCGAAGAGAGAACGCACCGGAATGTGGGTTCCAGACAACCGGCCACCAGCCTTTCCATTTGAACGGCATTCGAGGAAGAGCCAGGCGCTTGCGCCTATGCCTCGCTTTGGCCGTCGCGCTGGCGCGGATGATTGCTGGGCGTCCCCCAACTCATGATCTCATCGTCTCGCATCTTCATCGGCTTGAAATTGTGATACCACCCGCCCTCTGACAGCGTATCCGGGAAGTCGTGAACCAGCATGCCGGGCTGATTCATCTCCAACTGGCTGGCGATGGTGGCATCCGGCCGGGCGATGAACGAACCCCAGTGGGAATAGGGTTGCGATGAATTGTTGACCACGGCCCACATGCGATTGTCGGCGCAGCGGGTGGGAACCTCGCGGACGTTGATCGTGTCCAGGCAATTCTTGCCTTTGTCTCTGGCGTTATACATGGAGTGGACCATCACCGTTACGCCCAGCTCCCGGTAGGCAATGTAAAGCTGCGGCCAGCAGATGTCGTAGCAGATGGCCAAGCCGATCTTCACGCCTCGAATCTCGCGCGTCACCAGGCGGTTGCCGGCCGAGTAGTACTTTTGGTCCGTCGCGGTGCAGAAGGACTTGTCATACCGGTCCGCAATCTTGCCTTCCGGATCGATGAGATAAATGCAATTGGTGGGTTTCGTGTTCTGGTCAAGAAAATGCGATGATCCAAGCGCCAGCCAGATCTTCAACTCCCCGGCCAATGCCTTAAGTCCCGCGGTCTCCTTGCGCAGCGCATCCCAGTCATAGTTCTCGAATGAGGAAAAGTCCGACCCGGCGTATCCCGACAAACTGGCTTCCGGCGTATGCAGCAGGTGCGCTCCCGCCGCGGCCGCCTGGCGCATATAGTCCCGGATATACTTCGCATTCTCCGCGGGACTGGCGCTCACGGGAAACTGGCATGTGGCGATTCTCAGTTTTTCAGCGGAGTTCGCATCCTGGTTTGGCGAACTTTTGGGCAGGTTGGCCGGTATTGCCTGCGCAGGATGTGCTTCAGCGGCGCCGGACAAAGAAGGCACAGCGGCAATGCAACCCAGGCCCGCAAGGGCCTTGCCGGCCGTCTTGACGGCCTGCCGCCGGGTGATGCCATCGGATTTCTGGGTGGAATGCATCGTCATAAGCTGCTCCTTTGTCCTCGTAGCGTTAAGCAGTTAAGTAACTTGAATCATACTTCATCGGCTGCCCAGGAAATCTAACTGGGCTTCGTCCATCAGGGCATGTGCACCTATTCTGATTCCGCTGTAGCGCCGGGGTAAGCTCATGAAATCTTTTTGCGATCCTCACGGCTTCCTTATGAACTCTTTGCAAACCTAGTGTTAGTCCGTAATGACCAGCCCGCCTCAGAGAGCGCGAGATTCGTTATCTTGAAAATCCGCATGGCCAGTTCGTGCGTATGGCCATGAAGGCTTGGCTGGAAGGGAGATTGCAACGGACAGGGTATCCATTTTGCCTCCTTTTTAGGCCGAATTCACTCTTCGTCATACAACAGATATCTTTTCTGGGAGGAACAATGCCAATATATTTGAACCCCAATCGCATACTGCAAACGATGGCCGGAGCAGTCATTGCAATGGCCTTGATGGCCGGAGCGCAAGCCCCGGCTCCGCCGGCGCCAGCACCTATAGCAACTCCCGCCCTAGCACCCGCACCGGCTGCTCAGACTCCCGCGGCCTCCCAGCTGTCCACGCCGCCCGCAGATGCCCCGGCCCCACTTGCCACATTCGTTCTCACGGGTCCGCTGCAATGGCTGCCGCCGGCGACCTTCGATGCCGGACCGTTGGGCAAGCTGTCCGTCAACGGCATCGTGACCGGTTTCGCGCAGTTCCAGAACAATTCCGTGCCGGGAGACGACAAGGCGCAAGCCACTCTGAGCAACGGACAGATTTTCATTCAAAAAGCGGACGGGAAGCTTCAGTACTACATCCAGGCGGGCGTCTACACCATGCCAACGCTCAGCGTGCCGTTTGTTAACGCCCAAAATACCGTGAAAAATTTCTACGGGCCTGTTCCGGTCGCCTACCTGAAGTTGCAGGCGGCTAAGAACACGCAGTTCCTTATCGGCTCTCTTCCCACTCTGATGGGCGCAGAGTCCACTTTTACTTACCAGAACTTCAACATCGAACGCGGTATCGTTTGGAACCAGGAAAACGCCATCAATCGCGGCATCCAGGTGAATCAAACGATGGGTAAATTCCTCAGCGCAGCCTTCAGTTGGAACGACGGTTACTATTCCAACCGCTACTCCTGGCTCTCAGGCTCGGTGACCTTTACGAAGGGGCCTCACAGCCTGGTATACGATGCGATGGGGAACGCCGGGCAGACCGTCTATCAGACAGCAGCTACACCGGTGCAGAACAACAGTTACATGCACACGGTGATCTACACATACACCAAGGGCCCGTGGATCGTTCAGCCCTACTTCCAGTACAGCAAGCTGCCAACCAACGCGAAGGTAGGCGTTGCCAAGGGCACATCCGCAACCGGCGGCGCGTTCAACCTTAGCTACGCCTTTAAGAACGGATTCTCGCTTCCGGCGCGCGTGGAATACCTCACGAGCTCGGGGAGTGCAACCGATGGATCGGTCAACCTGTTGGGCTTTGGATCCGGCAGCGCAGGCACCAGTTTCACCGCGACGCCAACCTACCAAAAAGGAGGCCTGTACCTTCGCAGCGATCTTGCATGGGTGCACGCAACGAGCTACGCGCCGGGAGATGTCTTTGGCAAGACGGGGACGGATGCGAACCAATTCCGGGCCGTACTTGAATTCGGCTTCATCTTCGGCAAAAACATTATCGAGAAATAGCGGAGCCGCTGCATCAGCTCCGCAGAGCGGTGGCAAGCTGAATCGCCGGCAGAGCTTTGCTTCTGCTGCGTGCGCTGAAAACTCAATCAACAATAACCATGGGGTTCATGGCGTTCTTTGTCCCAAGCGCTAGAAGGGACTGCACCGAGGTTCCGGCCGGCGTATCCCAGCGCAAATCCGGCCGGAACTGCATCGCCACTCTCTTGCAGGCATACCCGTTCTCAGTCCGGGGAGCCCGCTTCTCTTTTCAGTTTCCTCATTTCATCTTTATCGCTGCAGCACTAGCATTCAGCTAATTCATTCAGCTTACCCATGCCGGCCCGGATTGGACATCGGAGACGGGCGAGCCCAACGAACCCCCGGGGGCTATCCACCGGGAGCAGCCATACCAACTTCCAATCACAGGAGAATGCTCATGGCAGATCAAAACGCACCTCAGATGAAGTCCACTCTGGGCCTTACCGGGCTGACCGCTAACGCCATGGCCCTCATCGCCCCCGGCGCCTTCCTTTGGCTCACCTTCGTCATCCAGGCCGGCACCGGCAGCACCGCGCCAACCATGTGGCTGGGCATCTTTGCCGCCCTGTTGCTCTGCCTGGCAACGGCCGTAGCCTACGCCGAAATCTCCAAGCTCTATCCCGGCACCGGCTCCAGCTACTACTACGCCGAGCAGGCCCTGCTCTCCAGAGACAAAGCCTTCAAGTACGCTCGCGTCGCCAAGTTCATCGTCGGCTGGGGCTCGCACCTCTACTACTGGGTCTATCCCGGCGTGATGGTGGCCGTCACCGGCATCTTCGTCGGATACGTGGTCGGCTTTCTCTATCCCAGCTTCATGAACGGCACCAACCCCGGCCCGGTCTTCATGGCCCTGGTCGCGGTGGTCTTCTCCTTCTTCGTCGCCTGGATCGCGCAGAAGGGCGCGGGCGCCTCGACGGCCGTCAACATCGCCATCAACGTGGTGCAGATCTCCGCGCTGGTTGTCTTCAGCGTTCTGGCCCTCGGCTACCGCGTCAGCCATCCTGCCGGCGCCACCGGGAACACCGCCTTCCAATATGACGGGCAATCGATGTCCACCTACTCTTTCCAGTTCGCCACGGCCAAGGACGGCTCCACCATCCGCGACGCCGGCGGAACGCCTATGCCGTTGCTGGACTCGGCCGGCAAGCCGGTTCCCTACGTCATCACTTACCCGACGTCAGACTCGAGCGGCAACTTCCTCACCCACACGTCTGCTGCCTCAGTGATTGGGGTGCACAAATTCAGTTTTGTCTTCATTCAGGCCACGGTCGCCATTTTGATCCTGGTCGGATTCGAATCGGTAACCTCGATGGGAGGCGAGGCTAAAAATCCCACCAAACACATCCCCATCGCCGTCATCGCCTCGCTCTTGATACAAGGCCTGGTGATGTACCTGTTTGAATATTTTGCGGCCAACTACTTCCTCAACTCGGGGTATACCATGCAGAGCGCCGTCAGTTCGGCGGCGCCCATCGGCGACATGATGATCATCGTCGGCGATTGGCTGCTGGGCCCGGGCAATGGCAAGTACTTCATGCTGACTGAAGCCTTCACCGTATTCCTGGCGCTGATCGGCACCACGCTGGCCTGCATGAACACCGGCGCCCGCGTGACCTATGCCATGGGCAAGGACGAGGAAGTTCCCGAGCACTTCGGCATGTTGCACGCCAAGAACCTCTCGCCGCACCGCTCCATCTGGACGCTGGCCGTCATCTCCGCGGTCATCGGCGTAATTGCTCTCACCCTGGTCTTCGGCGACGCCGGCGCGCCCACCGATGCAGCCATTGCCGCGCTGCCGCATGGCATCCTCTCCAGCTTCGGCTACCCCTCGCATGACACGCTGGCCGCGCTGCCCAACTCCCTGCTGGCGCTGACCCTCACCTCCAACTTCGGCACCTTCATCCTTTACGGGCTCAGTTGCTTCCTGTGCATCGTGGCCTTCCACAAGCGCCCCGACTACAACGTGGTTCTGCACCTGCTCATTCCCGGCTTCGGCCTCATCGCCAACCTGGTCTGCATGGCCTTCTACCTCATCAGTCCCGTCTTTGGCCTGGGCACCTTCAAGGAGCCGCTGCTGGCTCTGGGCATCTCCGCCATCTGGGGCATCTACGGAGCCATTTACTTCCTCCGCTCTTCAAAAAAAGGGGGAAAGTCGATCCTGCTCGACTCCCGCTAAACTCTCTCAACTGAACCGCAACCGCTGGGTGGAATCTCTCCTCAAACTCATCCTGGGAAACGAGGAGCAGAGAACCACCCAGTGGTTTTTTCTTGAAGTCGATGTTGCATAATCTCTGCAAGGGCATCTTCCCTGACGCAAAACGGAAGATGCCTGAGGCTGCGGCGCCCATGTTGGATCTTCAGTTCGGCCAGGCAAGCGACTTCGGTAAAGTTCGCGCCAACAATGAAGACGCGATGGGCTCGTTCATCCCCGCCTCGCGCCACCAGGCCCGCACCCACGGCTATCTCTTCGCCGTTGCCGACGGAGTGGGCGGCATGGACCTGGGCGAGGTGGCTTCGGCCACGGCAATATCGGTCCTCTCTGAGGAGTTCCCCAAAGCGCAGTCCGGTTCCATGCTCATCAGCCTCCTGCCGCGCCTCATCCAGCAAGCCAACACCGCCGTTCACAATCGAACGCTGGAGGAGAAGTACCGCGGCAAAAAGATGGCTACTACCCTCGTCGCATGCGCTCTCCGCCACGATCAGGCCATCGTCTCCCATGTGGGCGACTCCCGTTGTTACCTGGTCCGCGGCGGAATAGCCAAACAGATTACCCAGGACCACACCTGGGTCAACGAGCAGAGAAAGATGGGCCTGATCTCCGCCGGCGAGATTGCCGAGTCCGAATCCCGGCACGTGCTCATTCGCTCCCTCGGTCCGGAGATGTTCGTCTCGCCCGATACCACCGCCCTCACTCTGCAGGCAGGCGACGTGCTGGTTCTTTCCACCGACGGCCTGCACGACGAATTGAGCGAAGACGCGATCGCCGCCATCGTCTCCCAGAAAAAGAATATGGACGAGATCGCCCGCGAACTGGTAGCCCGCGCCGTTGAGATCGATGGCAACGACAACACTACCGCGCAAGCCGTCCGCGTCCGCTCGGTGGAGCAGGTGGGCATGTACCGCGGCCGCCCCTACCGCCTGCCCTCCTGAGCACACCTATCGCCATGGCGAGTGACTGCTGAAATGAACGGTAGAGGAGGATCAGCCTTGCAGCGGAAACCCGCAAACTCGCTAACTCGCTATCCCCCGCCGCGGCGGGGGCTAACTTGCTGCCTTTGTCACAAACCGCGATCACAACCAGATCCGCCCGCTCATGAGGAGCAAACCCTGGCCAAATTTCGGTAAACCTTACGGAATCCTTACCGTTCCTGCCCGTTTCCCGATAAAGTGAACAAAGATGCCTGCATGGAGTAGGCTCCCCCGATGGGATTTCACGACGCTCTGGAAACCGGTTCCCAGCTCGATTCTTACCGCATCGAGGCCCCTGTTGCCCGCAGCGGAATGGCCTCCATCTATCGCGCCATCGATCTGCGCGATAACCGCGTCGTCGCCCTCAAGATTCCCCACCCCGAGTTGGAATCCGATCCCATTCTCTTCGACCGCTTTCAACGCGAGAGCGGCATCGGCGAACGGCTCAACCATCCCAAGGTGATGCGCGTCTTTGGCGGGGAGAATCGTTCCCGCGTTTACATGGTGATGGAGTGGTGCGAAGGCCGCCTGCTGCGCCAGATCCTTGCCGAGGGCAGAATGCCGTATGACCGCGCCATCCGCATCTCGATGGGAGTTCTGGACGCCCTGGAATACATCCACGCCAACGGCGTCGTGCATCGCGATCTCAAGCCGGAAAACATCATGGTCGATGCGGAAGACAACATTAAGCTCATCGATTTCGGCATCGCCGGCGACGCCGCCGCCCGCCGGCTCACGTACGCCAAATTCACCGCCGCCCTGGGCACCCCCGACTACATCTCTCCGGAACAGGTCAAGGGCAAGCGAGGCGATGGCCGCTCCGATATCTATTCCATGGGCGTCATCCTCTATGAAATGCTCACCGGCAAACTGCCCTTCTCCGGCCCCTCGCCCCTGGCCGCGATGAATGACCGCCTGTTGAACTATCCCATCCCTCCCCGCGTCGCCGACCCGTCCGTCTCTCCGCAAATGCAGGAGATTCTGTATCGGGCATTGGAAAGGGACCCCAGAAACCGGTATGCCAAGGCACACGAATTTGCATGGGATCTGGCCCACGTGGACCAGGTCGGCGTGGAAGACCGCCCGGAGTTGCGGGATTGGCAAAAGCGCAAATCCCAGCTCTCCCGCAAAATCCTTTATTACGGCGCCCTGGCCCTCATCCCGGTGGCGATCCTGCTGTTGATGATGCTGGTCGCGCACCACCGCTGAGGTCACGCTAACGCTCCGGTTATATTGATCAAGCCCATAGATACTACGATTTGGGTGCCCCATCGGGGCGCCCTCTGGGCGCCGCGTTCATAGCGGCTAGGGTGGGATCGCGCCAACCTCAATGACCAGTCTGCCCCGCGCTCATCTTCGCGCGCATGCGCTTTTCCGCATCCGCGCTCCAGTACTTGCAGTCCAGCCGGATGAAGACCGACGTATACGGTATAGCCATCTTCGTCTTGAGCACCAGAACATGAAACAGCTTGCTGGTCTCGTCGATGTTAGCCAGAACCTTCTCATGCGGCAGCGCTTCGATCGGGTAGCCGTGAAGTACATTGGCGATCTCGACCCGGTAGGCCGAGGCGCCCGGCGCATCCTCGTCCGGCACAAAAGGCAGTTCCGCGTCCATATAAATCAGCGGGCGGACATGAATCGAGCTGTTGATGGCGTCCAGAACGTATTGAACAACATCGATCTGATTCGCATTCGTCTCGATGGTTTCAACCCCGGGAGAAGCCTGCAGAGGATAGGCCGAATCGACGACGAGAATCCAGTTCCGATGGCCGAGCAAAGGCATGGTCTCGTCAACTTTTGCCTTCCAGCCGGAAGGTGTGGGAGGTGTGGCTGCGTGCATGATCGAAGCTCCTAGCAAGAGACTGAGAACAAGGAGATACCTGCGCATCTGAAGATTACCCTTTCTGCCGCGAAGCGTTGTGTGAGCGAAATGCGGCGGTTCCGCGGCAAACGTTCATTCCCACACCCGCAGTGGCCGTTCAAATTCGAGTGCCGGAGCGAACTCGAACAGTATACCGTTGTCATGAGGCGCTGAGTGCGTGTTGCCCCATGCCGCCGGCCGCCGTCAGCTAACCTTGAGCGCTTTTGAGAGATGGAACAATTATCAATTCCATCCGGGAGTGGAGTGCCCGGCGCTTTTTGTACCAGTTGCAATGAGAGAAACTGGAACGAAAGGAGCCATAGATGGCGCCAGGGAATAACCTCAGCCGGAACCCGGATGAAATGCAAGGCGATAATCGTGTTTTCCAGGCTTGTCGAAATCAACCTGCGCGGGATGATGAACAATGGTTGGCATACTTGGCTCTATCTCCCTCGCTCCAGTTGCAATCATCTCTATCCTAAACCTTTAGCCATCGTTCCATGCGCAGTGTTTATGCGCATGTTCTCGCTATTCTACAAATGTAGAAAGTTGACGATTGCGCAATGCAAAATATACACTTGCATATAGTTTCATATTCAGTTTATTCGCTGAGATGCATTTTCCCGCTGCTTCAAGTTACCCCAAAAGGAATGTAGTTTACATGTCTGACGAACAGAACAAGTCCGCTGAAACTGGCTTCCACGCCGCCCCCCAATACACTTTGCAGGAAATTTTTCGGCAACCTCTTCTTTGGCCGACCACGCTCAAAAATGTCCGTTCCGCATCGGAACGGTTGCAACTGCCAGTCAAGCTTCATAAGGCTCGTGTCCTGTTGACCGGAGCGGGAACCTCGGCCTACGCGGCGAGTGCCGTGGCATCGGCGTGGCCGCGGGCGCTTGCCGTTCCCACCACCGACCTCCTGATCGATACGGAACGTTACCTGCCGGAAGTGGACGCTCTAGTCTCCCTGGCCCGGTCCGGCGATAGTCCGGAAAGCGCCGCTGTTGTCGAACGTATACGCGCTCTCCGGCCAGAGATTCTGCAGTTGGCGATTGTCTGCAATAAAGACGGCGCATTGTCTCGCACGGGTCTCGACGGGCTCATCGCCCTTGACCCGCGCACTAATGACCAGAGCCTCGTGATGACCAGCTCGTTTTCCAATCTGGTTCTCGCCGGACTTGTTCTGGCTCAGCCGGATGCGGTAGCAGCCACGACGGATGAGTTCAGCAAGCGCGCATCCGCATTGCTGCCCGAGATTGATCAGGCATGTCAGCGCGCCTCCACTCGCATCCGCGACCGCATCGCGGTTCTGTCCTCATCGCCCTTGCTTGGCTGGGCGCGCGAAGCTGGACTAAAGTCGCTGGAGATGACGGCCGGCCGCTTCCCCTTGCTCACGGAGACCTATCTGGGGCTCCGCCATGGACCCATGTCTTTCGTCAAACCCGATACCTTTGTCCTGTGCCTGTTATCCAGCGATCCGGTGCGCCGACTGTACGAAGCGGATCTGCTTTGCGAGCTTCGTGCGAAGAAGATCGGTTACCTGGTCGGCATCGCCGATCCAGCCGATTCGGAAGGTCTATTCGACGAGGTTATACCTGCCGTTGCCCCGCAGGCAGACGACGCCCTGCGCACACCGTATGAGATTCTGGGTCCGCAGTTGCTCGGATATCATCTGAGCCTGCGTATTGGATTGAATCCTGATAACCCCAGCCCCGACGGTGTAATCAACCGGGTGGTTCAGGGCGTCAGAATTCATCGGGCGTAACCAGGCGTCCGAAAGCAACTCGGCGTAGGTGGAAGAGGATACTCTCGTGAGCAGTTGATTTATTGGTGGACGCGGTAGGAATCGAACCTACAACCTGTCGGTTAAGAGCCGAATGCTCTGCCAGTTGAGCTACGCGTCCAGGCAATCAGGATGAGCCGTGGAGCGGGAGACCTTGCACACGGCTAGAGCAGGCAGGAGATCCCTGCCGACCCTTGAAAAATATAGCACAGACCGCAAGCATACGCCAAAGGCGCAGCTCGGACAAAAGCTGCCCCTTCCGCTTCGCTTTCGGATGAGCGCAAATAAATGGGAAATTGCCCTAGAACGTGAAGGCCAGGCCGCCGCTGATGCCGCGCTGGTCCTGGGCGAAGAAAAGCAGGGAGCCGTCGCTCAAGAGGTAGGGCCGATAGCCCTGGGCCAGCAGGTTGCGCAGATCGAGCAGCGCCACAAAGCCGCCTGTTCCATCGCTGCGCGGATGGATGCGCTGGCGGAGGCGAACGTTAAGGTAGGGTGGCGCGGCATTCAGTGCGAACGGAGCAACGTTGGTGACCATGGATTCGGGCTGCAAGCGATAGCTGGCCTGCCAGCGGGTTCCGCTCCCATCCAGGGTGCCGGAGAGGGAGATGGAGTAGCTCTGCGCATAGCTGGTATGGGCCGAGGCCAGCACCTGGGCCAGCCCCACGGGCAACGTGGAATCCCCCAGCACCAGGGCATTGCCGTTGGCGTAGCTGAAGCGGATCTGGTTGCCGCCGGGCAGCCGATGCTCCACGGTGGCCAGCATCCCGGCAGTAGAAAAGTCCGGGCCGGCGGCGCGCATCAGCCCGCTGGCGGGGTCGAAGAGCACGGTAGCGGCAACGGGCGCGGAACTGCCGCTCACAAAGTGGCCCATGGCCTCGATGACCGGGTTGTCGATGTTGTCGCCATAGACCAGAACGGCCATGCCCGAGCTCTCGGTGCGCCGTTCCCAGCCAAACTCCTGGTGCAGGCCGTGCTCGATGGCCAGATCGCCATTGCGGAGGGAAAGCTGGGGCAGCCAGGTCCGGGCTTCGGTTTCATCCGGTTCCTGCTGGCCGGGCATCACGCTGGTCATCCGGTAGCGAAAAGTGGAATTTCCATCGCGCCAGCCTACGGAAGCAAACGGCAGCGCCGCGGCCACTGTGTTGGGAGAATTCTCGGCGAAGCGCGCCAGCACCTGCGTGGAGCCCACCTCCGCCTCGATCTCGTCGCCCAGGTTCAACGTCTCCCAGGTGCGGATTGCGGCCTCATCCAAACCCTCGCCCCCGGCAGCTCCCTCGTCCCCTGAGGCGTCTACCTCCGGATGAATGGCAACGGCAGCCACCGATTGAACGGAGCCGGCATAACCCAGATCCTGGCGGAAGCCCAGCATGGATTCCATGCCGGCATCCGTGTCCGGGGCAAAATCCACGCGAGCCAGCAGTTCCCGGCTGTTGGCTGGCGTCTCTTCCACCATGGCCGAGATGCGTTCGCCGCTTTCGCCAAATGTTCCCTCCTGCCCGGTGGCCATCAGGCGGGCCTTCAGCTTGGGCGCCGCCCCGGAACCGTCGGAGACTACAACCAGCGGCCCGTCTTCCAGCCAGCGCAGCAGTGGGCGGTTGGCGGTCGAGCGCAGCGTCCAGGCCCAGTCGTCTTTGGGGGCGGAGCCGGCGCGCGGTTCTGACGGCAGCCACTGCATCACTTCGTACAGGCTGTTCAGGGTCAGATTGACAACGGTGCTGGTGCGGACACGCACGTTTTCACGCAGCGTGGGCAGGAAGGATGTGCCCATAGCCTTGAGCGCATAGCGGCCGGGAAACACCGATGGAATGGTAAAGCGGCCTTTCTCGTTGGTGTAGACGCTGGCGATTACGGTCAGGTCGGGGCGCAGCAACTGAACCACGGCCCCCATCTGCGGCGCTCCGGCGGAGTCGCGCACAGCGCCGGAAACCGATCCGGGGGCGGCTCCGTTTGCCGGAGCGCTCCCCATGGCAATCAGCGCCGCAATAACAACGAGATGGACCCTGCGCAATATCACGATAAGTGAATCAGCGGCGTACCTGGCAAAATCTTGCGAATCGAACCCGCACGGCTCTCCGAATCTGGCGCCCGATGAGCTTGCTGTGCAGAATACATACTATTCCACGACAAAAGGCGCCGATTGCACAATCTCTTGTTTTGAGATTGTGTCGGTTACTTTGATCGTCACCTTGTACTTTCCTGGCGACAGGCCGGCCATGGGGAGCGCCTTCTCCACCGTCAACTGGTCGCTGTGCGCCCCCAAGTCCTTTGATTCCAGCTCTTTTTCAAAAATTACGGTATTGCTCGTAGTATCGGTGATCTGGTAGGTCACCGTGGCTTCGTTGCTTTTGGTGGCTTCGTTAATACCCAGATTATAGACCTGCATCCAGAAGTTGAGCTCCTGGCTCCGCTTGAAGTTGATCGGAGTGGCCGGGTTGGGACTCACCCGCGGGCAGATATGCGTATTGCCGATGACGCAGTTGCCGGCCCCGATCTCGCGCGAGGAGACTGCGTACATCTGGTCGGCCAGAATCAGCGTCGAGGTGCCCAGTTTCTCGTCGTGGTAGGTGGGCACCTCGATACCGCGCCCGTAGATCCCCACGTGCTCCGGATTGTTCACGTCCTTGATGGCAATATCCAGGCGATAAAGGCCGGGAATCAGCGGAATGGCCTTCCAGTAGATCGACTTGCGGTCCAGGGTCTTCTCCAGCAGTTCGGCCGGCTCATCGACCTCGACCGTATCCTCAAAGGTCTGCACTGTCTTATGGGTCAGGGTGGTCACCTTGCCCAGAATGTTCACTACCCCTTTGGACACGCCGTCCTTGGTCACGAAGGTGATGTCGCGGTTCTTGATATTCAGAGTGATCGGCACCAGATCTGTGTTTTCCGTCACCTTGATGAAGTCGGTGCGCACATCGAAGGGGAAGACCGGGCCGTTGATCAGCTTGTGCTCGGAGATATAGCCTTCAAGATCGGCGAACTTGATGGGTGGCGGGGCGAATATCTTGGACGCCAGTTCAATGCGGTCGAATTCCTTGGCCGACCGCGAGGACGTAAACGGGCCGTTGCCCAGGCTTTCCAGGCCGCCTTTGAAGCGGTCGGCCTGCTTGGCCTTGCCCATTGCTTCCATCGTGGTCGGGCCGGCGCCGGGAACGTGCAACAGCGCGTCCTTCTCGCTGCGATCGATGGTGAAGTGGTAGTCGCCGCACTGGCAGGTGTCGACAAACTCGAGGTCGGTGTTTTCCCCGATACCCTCGATATACCGGTAGTGCCAGGTCTCGAAGGGAAACGTGGAAGTCGAGCCGCCACCCTCTTCCGCCGGCCGCTCGTACATGCCGCCGGAAGGGTGAGATTCGATGGAGTCGGGTGGACCCCAGGATATGTAGATGCGGCCGCGGTCGGTCTTCCAGCCCGGCTTGCCGGAGGCAAAGTGTTCGTTGGCGTAGGCGATGCGCCGGTAGTGCTCTTCGCGGAATTCGTTCTCCGGCGAGTCCGGATTGGGGTTGCGCCGCAGCCAGAACTGCTCGATGAAGGCATCCCGCTCCTCATCGTTGCTCAGCGTCTTGAAGGCTTTGCGCTCCTCCTCGGAGATGATCCAGGCCACGTCCTGGTCGAGCCAGGTCTTGTAGGCGCCCTTCAACTCCTGCTTGACGGCCTTCTGGGCGGCAAACTTCTCCTTGTCGGAGCGCTCCCGCTTGAGGGGGTCCGGTTCCTGCCCCGCTCCCTGGTTCTGTCCGGTGGCCGGCCCGGCCTGCGGCTGGCCCTGTTGCTGCGCCGCTGCCGGCGGGTTGGCCGCCTGCTGCGCCAAGAGCACGGCAGCGGAGGTAAAAACCAGGCCGCAACCCAGTGCGGTAAAGAGAAATGTACGACCGTTAAGCATCATTGCCTTATATACTCCTGCAATCCCTTATTCTACGGGTCCCGGTGGGGCTGGGCAAGATTCCCTATGGAGTGCTGGGGGTCAGTATGAAGGGTACGAGCTTTGGCCCGTGCATTCAAGGCCATACAATCAACCGGGCTTTAGCCCCGGAGGAATGAATTTGGCTGCCTCCGCCGGGCTTTAGCTGTGAAGTTTCAATAGGTTGTTGTCCATTCGGTCGAGAACTGGGAAGCTGAAGTTGCGAAACAAAAGCAATCCCAGGAGACCGAATGGACTATC
>JBEKGY010000023.1:0-56430 GCA_050012555.1 Occallatibacter sp. | reverse complement strand
GCTCAGCTCGCGCTGGCCTAAGGATGGGGTCGGCCTCTCCGCCGAAACGTGATGCTATCTTCACGCCTCAATCCGCAAGATACAAGGATGGGGCACCCGGCACCAGGATTACAGCTTCATGGTGGTGCATTCCTTTTGGGCCGGATCAATAACATCCGAAGGTTTTGTAAATTCCGGATCTACCTGGTCCCGATCAGGCGGATGCGTGCTGTGATGGCTCTGCCCTGGAATTCGCTGAAGGTACCGTACTCCGGCGAATCGACCACGTTGTTGACGACGAAAGGATTTTCGCTGTTGGTAATATTTTCCAGGACGCCGCGCAAACCGAAATAGGAACCGCGGAAGTGGAACCGCCATTCCAATCCAGGGTTGAAAGAGAGATAGTTGGGAAACCGTTGCGAGCCTGGTGATCCCACGACCTGCCAGTTTTCGCTGATCGATGTGAACGGGAAGCCGGAATGCCAGTCGACGGTGTAGACAAAGTCCCAGTTATGCTTGAGTTTTGGCAGTGACAAGGGCAGCCAGCCACGGGAGATGACGCGGTTGGGCGTGTCCCAGGCCAGGGGGCCGCTTTGCTGTGGACCAAGCAGCGACAGGGTGGGGATATAGTCGATGGCCGCGTTGGTGCGCGCCGAGGAACGCGTATAGGAGACAAAGAGCGAGTATCCATTGGCAAACAGGTGGCGGGCATCTAACTCCACGGAGTTATAGTGGTCCTGCCTGTCATTGGTCAGCAGATAGTTTCCCGACAGGGAGGCGGGTCCGCTTTGGTTGGCATAGACGAATTGATCGGATACGCGCTTCTGAAGAAAGCCGGCTGAGGCAAAGATGGAACGGGGAAGCTTTTGCTCGACGCTCATGCTCCAGTTAACGGCACGCGCCTCGTGGAGGGAGTTATCGTTGGCGATAAAGTCGGTTTCCTGCGGCGGGCCGAGGGGAGTTACACCGTCGGTGGCATAGTTAGTATCGTAGCGGATGCCGGCCAGCGCGCGGGTGAGATATTCGAGTTGCGTGTGCTCGTAGTAAAGGCCGATGCCGGCCGAGAGTTTGGTTGCGCCCAAGGCGGCGGGCGGCGAGTAAGTGGCGGCAATGCGCGGCGCGATGAGCGGGCGGCGAAGGATCTCGTCCCAGTCGAAGCGCAGTCCGGGCTCGACCAGGAGCCCGGGGAGCATAAGCCAGCGGTCCTGCGCGTATGCGCCCAATTCGGCGTTATGGAGCGTGAAGGGCGCCGTGGCCGGGAAGACGCTCTGGCGCAACAGCGTTCCATCCTCACGCAAATAACTGACGGGCGCGCGGCTGACGTTTTCGCCGTAACCGATATGGTCGAGATCGACGCCTAACTTGAGGTCATGGCGTCCGGCCCAGCGGCGCGGAGGAAGATACAGGCCCGCGGTTCCCTGAACGCGCTGGGAACGCCCGGTAAGATTCTCGAAATAACTGCCGCTGGGAAGTTCGGGAGTGATCTGATAAGAAGTATCTCCATGCGGTTCGTAGCCGTCGCGGAAGCGCACGACGCCGATGGCGGCGTCGAGCAGCGCGCCGTGGCCGAAGCTCCACTGATCGCGCAGGTAGGGAAGCCAGGCGATGGTATCGCGCTTTGTGGTGCTCTGCTGGGGCGTCAGCGAAGAGATGCCTTCGTAGGGCGAGTGGTAATCGTTGAAGAGAAGGCCGCCGGTAAGTATGTTTGCGGAGGTCAAATTGACCTGGAACCTGGCCAGGTTGCTTCCGCGCACTAACTCGTCGGTATCGGCATTGGCGGGAAGCTCAGTGATATAGATGTTGTCGTACTCTAACTCTACACCGTCGTAGAACCAGGCGCGGTCGCGCACCAGAGGCCCGGAAAAAGTGAAGCGGGGAACGAATTTATCGAAGCGAATGCCGTTGAGGTCGCGGTAGGAAGGAATGAAGTTAGTGGCATTGAAGCGGAACTTGTTATCGCCCATTCCGGTATAAAACGCAAGCACTCCGCCGGTGGTTCTGCCGAACTGGACCGGATAGCGGGTGGTTTCGGCATCGATGGAACGAACCGCATCGGGGCTGACGCGCATGCTCAGCGAGCCGCTCATGGGAGAGCGGATATCGAATCCATCGAGCAGATCGAGGGTGCCCCAGGTTTCCGATCCGGCCACATGAACCTGGCCGGTGACATCCTGCACGACGCCGGGATAGAAGGGCAGAAGATAGCGGATATCGCGGGAGGTTATGTAGGGGATATTTACAATCTCCGGCGTGTTCATGGTGCTTTTATCGGAGATCTGTTCGGTATCGATGCCGGGAACCGAGGCGGTTACATTCACCTGCTCCTGTACGATCTGTTCGTGGCTGAGGACGACCCGGACGCTGTTGATGCGGGTATCGAGATCGCTCTCGATGGCCTGGTAAAAGCCGGGCTTTTCGACGCGAAGCCGGTAAGGCGCGTCCTGTTGAGGGATGTGGGAGCAATGGCCGGCATAGTCGGTCCGCAAGCTGACGGCGGCAAGTCCAGGCTCAAGAATCGTTACCCCGGCGCCAGGAACCGCCAGGTCATTCTCGTCCACGACCGTGAAGATGACCGGCGCACGAGCGGCGGAGGACTGCCCGTGCGCAAGGACTATGCAGAAGAGGAGGGTCAGGACAGCGATGAAGCCCTTCACGCAGTGGCGACGCGGCATGGAGAAAAATCGTAAATTCCGTTCAATCTCCCAAGCGACCATGCTCATGCCCTCCAGTTGAGGGGTGAATCGCACTCGATTTCCATGGTAACGCTCAGCCACTAACTCCGGCAGAGAAGCGCGGCCCATTTGCGGACGGATTGGGGCGTGATGGGCTGTGATTTGGACTCGCCGGCGGCTAATTGGATAGCGAAGTTGCCGATGGTAGAGCTTTCCGGCTGGCCGGTTTCAACGGGCAGGCCGGTGCGGTGTTCGGTGAGTTTGGTGAGCAGCTTGTTGCGGCTGGCGCCGCCGAGGATGTGGATGCGCTCAAGCTTGCGGCCCAGCATCTGCTCCAGGCTGGCGATGGCCGAGGCGTAGCGGTCGGCGAGGCTCTCGAAGATTACCCTGGCGAAGATGGGCTCGTTGCCGGCAAGGTCGGGAATGGGTTCCATGCGGAGACGCCACAACTCGTGGTTGATGCGCTCGGGCATATTGGAGTCGAGCAGCAGCGGCTCGGCATCCACGTCGATGACGCCAGGCGCCGTCTTGCAAACGGCGGCTTTTTGGACGAGTTCTTCGATGGTCCAGGGGCGGCCATCGACGCTCCAGGCATCCATGCATTGCTTGATCAGCCACATGCCGTTGACCAGGGTGTGGAAGCAGAGGCCGCCGGTAGCCGCGCCGAGGTTGGTGTAGCGGGCGTCAAAGGCTTCGTGGGTGGTGACGGGCGCGGAGGTGAACGTGCCCACCAGCGACCAGGTGCCGGAGCAGATATAGACGGTGGAGTCGAGGCTGGTGGGAATGCCGGCGATGGCGGAGGCGGTATCGTGAGTGGCGGGGGCGATGATCTGGGTTTGGCGGAAGGCTTCAAGCGTGGCCAGGGGACCCTGCAGGCGGCCGAGAATGGTCCCGGCGCGGACGATGGGCGGAGCGGCGTCGAGGGGGAGATCGAGCAGGCGGAAGAGCTCGGAGTCCCAGTCGCCTGTCTTGAGATCGACGAGGCCGGTGTGGGTGGCGTTGGTGTACTCGGCAACGCGGCGGCCACCCAGCCAATAAAGGACATACTCGGGCAACATGACCCAGGGAGCGTGGGGGTCGATGCGGTCTCTGGGGCCGGCGGTGGAGTCGGCGAGGAGCTGGTAGACGGTGTTGAGGCGAAGCGGCTGCGCGCCGGTGCGCTGAAAGAGCTCCCGGGGCGGCACAAGGAGATCGGCGTCGTCTTTGGTGGCGACGGTGCGCTCATCGCGGTAGCAGAAGGGCTTGCGCAGGGGCCGGCCGTCGGAGGCGAGGCGAACGTAGTCCACCGACCAACCGTCGACGGCGACGGAGGCTATGCCTTCGGGCGCGGCGAGAGCGGCTTTGCGCAGACCCTCTTCGAGACCGGCAAGGATGGTATCCAGCGGCCAGCAGAGCCAGCGGCCGCGATGGACCGGGCCGTTGGGGATGCGATGAATCTCTTCGATGGATGGCTCACCGCCGCTCCAGCGGAGCAGGGAGACGCGGCAGCTTTCGGCGCCTAAATCAATGGCAATGCGCGCGGGTTCTTGCATAACATCAGGCTGATCTCCGTTCGAGTGTACCGCACAAATGCCTGCGTACGACCTCTGTCCACGGACCGCAGGCTACAAATATTGAGCAATTCCCTGCTCTTTTCAGGGCTATGATTCCTGATCGGCGTCCAGGGTTTCCGGCGTAACTACGCGGTGGCGGACGTAGTTGTAAGGGGGAACGGCGTAGCCGCGCAAGAGGGCAATGCCGAGCTGGATGAGGCGCGGGCCGTAGGTTTCTGCCTCGTGGGAGATGGAGCCGATGATGGCGCTGGAGCCGGAACGCATCTCCGCCAGCACCTCGGGAATGCAATCCTGGCCGGCGATGGCGAAGTCCTGCTCGCGGCCGGATTGGCGGGCGGCGTCGAGAACGCCGAGGGCGCTGGAATCGGTGGCGACGGCGACCAGGATGTGCTCACCCTTGCGATGGCCGCGCAGGAATTCCTTCACCGCAAGCTGGCTGGGCTGGCGCATGCCCCGGCCCTCGATCTGGACAAAGCGGTCGACGGGCAGATCGTTGAGCCGTTCGCGAATCCCGTCGAATGCGCCGGTGATGCGGCTCTGGACAAAGCTGCCGGCCTCGGAGAGTCCGATGCCCAGCACCCAGTCCACCTTGCCCTTCCACTTGTGCAGGGCGTACTGGGCCAACAGTACGCCGGCCTCGTAGCCCACCTCGAAGTTATCCACGCCAAAGTAAGTGGCGTTGGGGTGGGGTACGTCGACGGCCACCAGGGGGATATCGGCCTTCTTGAAGATGTGGGCCACGCGCGGGGCCATGTGCTCGGTGACCTCGAATTCGAGCACCAGGTCAACCTGCTTGGCGACAAATTCCTCGGCGTTCTGAATGGCGACGGCGGCGTCGTAGCGGTTATCGAGAATCAGCAATTCGACGCCGGCGGCGGCGGCGGCGGCGGTGACGCTCTGGGCTACGGCCACAGAGAAGGGCAGCTCCATGTTCTGGACGGCGAAGCCGAAGCGGAGGCGGCGGGGGCGGGAAACCAGGCGGTAAAGGCCGTTCTGCGCCTGGGCCACGTAGCCGCGATGCACCAGGGTCTTGAGGATGCGGTAGACGCTGGTCTTGGAGATCCTGGTGCGCTGGAAGACGTCTTCCAGCGAGACCGGAGCGTGGTTCTCCTCCAGCAGCTCGATCACATCGAGCGCCTTGGAGAGAATGGGAATCAGGTACAGCCGCTTGATTCTTGCCTTGGGCAACGGTTCGCCTCCCTGTGTTCCGATATTCAACTCGGAAGGTTAGAGCGTATTTCAAAAATGGCGTTGTAAATGCCGGTTGCAATCCCTCCGGGGCTAAAGCCCGCATTCATATTGCCACTTTTTCGGCACGACTGAAGTCGCGCCCTTTCAAAACTTCGACTTATTCCGAGATTCCATAAAGATCAGTACAACATTTTTCAGGAGCAGCTGTTGACGGTTGATTGACGACAGATCAAGTAAATCTGTTTCAGGCGTAGCTGTTGACGGTTGATTGACGACTGCCACGCTCGCGGGCGATGCGCTCGACATAACCGCCGTCGCGGAGGGCGGCCAAGGGGTCGGCGGGCAGGCCGCGAGCCTGGCGCCAGGCTGCTGCGAGGGGGCGCACATCGCGCCAGAAGGCGCCGCGGAAGAGCTCCTCGGCGGCCATCAGGTCGCAGGAGTGTTGATAGACGGCCAGTTGCTCGCGATCGACGAGCGCGGCCTTCAGATATAACTCCTGGGCGGTAACGACGGTCTGCACCATGGCCTCGATCTTGCCTTTCAGGTTGTGGCTCTGGTCGATCATGTAGGCCACTTCGTGGGGAAGACCTTCGGTTTGGGCGCAGTGCAATTCATGAAAGATGCGGAAGACCTGGTAGGGATCGATGGAGCCCAGGGTGAGGTCGTCGTCGGCGTAGCGGCGGTCGTTGAAGTGGAAACCGCCCAGCAGGCCGGTGTGGAGGAGCCAGGCGACGATCTGCTCGATGTTCTGCGAAGAATAATGATGGCCGGTATCGACCAGCACGCGGGCCTGGGGTCCGGCATGGCGGGCGAAGTGGGAGCTCATGCCCCAGTCGGCGATATCGGTGTGATAGAAGGCGGGCTCGAAGGGCTTGTATTCGATGAGCAGCCGCTGATTGGGCGCCAGGCGGTCATGGGAGGCGCGCAGGGCCTCCTCAAGCCAGCCGATGCGCTTGCGCATGTTCTGGGAGCCGGGATAGTTGGAGCCGTCGGCCACCCACATGGAGATATCGCGCGAACCGAGGTGCGTGGCGATCTCGATGGAATCCAAAACATGGTTCAGGGCCTGCTTGCGGATTTCCGCGGAGGGATTGCAGAGCGAGCCGAACTTGTACTCCTGGTTCTGGAAGAGGTTGGGGTTGATGGATCCGGAGCGCACGCCGAAACGGCTCTCCAATTTCTTCACGGCCGGAACGTCTGCAACGCCATTGGGCAGGTCCCACTGCACGTGGAGAGCCAGCGTGGGGGTTGCGCCGGTGAGGCGGTTGACCTCGGCGGCGTCGGCGAATTTCTCCTCGATGGTTGCAGCGGCGGCGGCCTGAACAAACTTGCCAAAGCGCGTGCCGGTATTGGCGAATCCCCAGGAGGGGATCTCGATGTGAAAAGCGTCCAGCACCTGTGCTGCCAGATCGAAGATTGCGGATTCGGATTGCGTCATCGTCGGTTACCTTTATCGGGCGGCTTGCCCCGATTGAATTAAACATCGTCGCGCATGAGGATTACATGGAGAAAGCGTGGCCCGTGGACGCCCTTGATGCGCGTCATTTCGATATCCGCCGTGGCGCTGGGCCCGGAGATCCAGGTGACCAACGCCGGCGGCTGTTCAAAAAGGCTGAAGTACTCGGGCAGCGTTTCCACCACCTGGCTGGCGCGAAGAATGCAGAGGTGCCAGTCGGGCAACAGGGTGAGCACGCGGCGGCCTTCGGTTGCGGAGTGGTGAAGGACGATGGTTCCCGAATCGGCGATTCCGCAATAGGCCGCCGTAACCACGCCTTCGGCCTGCTCGATTTCAGCGGTCGTCAGTCCGTGGTCGATATCCCATTGGTCGATATTCCATTCGAATCCGGTGATCTGCCACGCGGCCGTGACCATCCGCGCGGGCGGAGTTGCGGGCGGGGCAACAAAGATAAGTTTGCCGCTGGCCGCGAGCTGGGCGGCGATGGTATCGGGAAGTTCCTCCGGCGAGCACTCGACCACCTCGGCGTCGTACTCGCGCAGGCGTTCGATCATCAGCTCGATGCGGGCCTGGGGAGTGAGCTGGCCGCGTCGGATATAGTTGCGGGGAAGAGCCGCATAGTCCTCCGCAATTTGTGCTGTGGTTTTGGCGAAAGACCCGGTCGCGGTACGGATGCGGTCAAGGATCTCGCTACGGCATATGACTGGGGCGGTCATTTTGCCTCCTCCTGAGGAACGGACGACAGTCGAGTTTCGCGGTCTCCCACCCTTTCGCCAGAAAAAAGGCGAAAGGATGGGGCACGGAGGCTGTATGGGTAAACGCGACCGAGGAATTGTTGGCGGGAGGGGGTAGATGCGGTCATTTTGCCTCCTTACCCGGCATCCGGCCGCGCGCCGCCCACCAGCCGTGAAAGGTCTGGCTGGGCAGGCCGCGCAGATCGCGGGTCTGGGTCCATTTGGCGCCGATGCCGGGCAGCGAATGAATCCATCCGTCCCTGTGGGTGAAGATGCGCAGGCCGATGCGGCCACAGAACTGCGCGGAGTGGAAGAGCCAGGCGCGGGAAAAGAGGAGGTTGGCGATGCGCAGGCCGAGGTACATGGGATCGAGGAAACGGCCGAAGCTGCGGCGCTCCTGATCGGTGACCTGAGAGCGCAGGTCGAGCAGCACATCGGGAATATTGATTTTGACCGGGCAGACTTCATAGCAGGCGCCGCACAGCGAAGAGGCGTAGGGAAGCGACTGCGCGTGTTTCATCTGCATCAGTTGCGGGGTAAAAATTGCGCCGATCGGTCCGGGGTAGACCGATCCATAGGCGTGACCGCCGGTCTGGCGATAGACGGGGCAGGCATTCATGCAGGCGGCGCAGCGGATGCACTTGAGGGTTTGGCGCTCGCGGGGCCGGGCGAGGATGGAGGAGCGGCCATTATCGAGCAGCACCACGTGAAAGCGCTCGGGGCCGTCGCCGGGCGTGACGCCAGTCCACAGCGAGGTATAGGGGTTCATACGCTCGCCGGTTGCGGAGCGGGCCAGCACCTGGAGCATGACTTCGAGGTCCTGAAATCGCGGAATGACTTTTTCAATTCCGGCCAGGGTAATCAAGGCGCGCGGCAGGGTGAGGCACATGCGGCCGTTGCCTTCCGACTCAACTACTGCAACCGAGCCGGTTTCAGCGATAAGGAAGTTGGCGCCGCTGATGGCCGTGGGGATGGTGAGGAATTTCTGGCGGAGCCAGGTGCGGGCGGCGTTGGTCAGAGCTTTTGGATCGTCGGAGAGATTTTCCAGTCCCATGCGGCGGGCGAAGATTTCGCGGACCTGACTGCGATTGATGTGCAGGGCGGGTACGACGATGTGAGAAGGTTCTTCATCGCCGAGCTGGAGGATGATCTCGGCCAGGTCGGTCTCGTAGGCGTTGATGCCGGCGGCCTCAAGAAAGGGATTCAACTGAATCTCGGCCGAGGTCATGGTCTTGATCTTGATGACTTCGGTGGCGTTCTCCTGGCGCAGCAGGGCGAGAATGATTTGGCGCGCTTCGGCTGCGTCCGCGGCCCAGTGGACCGTGCCTCCGGCGGCGGTGCAGCGGGTTTCAAATTGTTCCAGATAAAAGTCCAGATTTTCGAGGGCGTGGGCGCGAATGGCCGAGGCCGAGGTACGCAGCTCCTGCCAGTCGGTTTTTTCGGCCACCAGTTTGGCGCGCTTGGCCTGGATGACGTCGATGGCGTGGGCCACGTTCTTGCGCAGTTGGGGATTGCGCAGGACGGGCAGTGCGGCTTGGGGGAATGGAGGCGCAAGCAGGGGGTCCAGCACGGGATGGGTTGAGGGTGCGTTGCTCATGCGGTCGCCTCCGGGGGTGAGGCTGCGGTGCTGGCCAGAATCTGGGCCATGTGAATGGTCTTCATGCTCGCGTATTGGCGGTGCATGGCTCCGCCCAGGTGCATGAGGCAACTGTTGTCGAGAGCGGTGCAATACTCGGCGCCTGTGGCGACGACGTCCTGCAGTTTGACGGCCAGCATGGCGGAGGAGACCTCGGCGTTTTTCACCGAGAAGGTGCCGCCGAAGCCGCAGCAACGGTCGAGATTAGCGAGCGGCACGTGGGTGAGGCCGCGCACTTTTTTGAGCAGGCGGAAGGGACGGTCGCCGAGTTGCAGAGCGCGCAGGCCGTGGCAACTGGCGTGGTAAGTGACGCGATGCGGGAACGACGCGCCCACGTCCTCCACGCCGAGGCGGTCGATGAGGAACTCGCTCAGTTCGTAGACCCTGGGCAGGAGGGCGGCGAACTCGCTGCGCAGGGATTCATTGCCCAGTTCGGCGAAGAGCGTGGGGTATTGATCGCGGATCATGGCCACGCAGGAGGAAGAGGGAATGACGACGGTCTCAGCATCCTGATAGAGGCGGACGAAGCGCTTGGCCTGGGAGTAGGCCTCGCCGCGGAAACCGGTATTGGCATGCATCTGGCCGCAGCAGGTTTGCCGGGAATGAAAATCCAGATCTACCCCCAGTCTTTCCAGCAAACTGACGACCGCTCGGCCCGTCTCCGGGAAGAGCGTGTCGTTATAGCAGGTGATGAAAAGCGAGGCGCGCATGCTTGATACCTTAATTCAGGTCGAGCAACCAGAAAGGGAATATTATTCGATAGAGATACCGATTGTCTATTGCACTTACGGATCTTCATCATTGAATGGGGCTGCGGAAACAGTCCCTGCCGGGCATTTTCTCACAACCGTCAACCTTCCCCGCCGGATCCCGTCTATACAACAATCATCATTCCTGCTGGATTTCAGGCCGGCGCGGGATTCTCCGCTGCGTACTTTCCCCGACTTCAGATTCCGGTTTGCATTGGGTATGGGATTCGCTGCCGGGAAGTGAGGCGGAATCGCCGTCGAACTTGGTTCATTCCTGCACTTTTCCGGTAGGGAAGGTTCAATTCAATACATTTTGAAGCGAGGCGGCGGACTATGATGGTTTTTGCATCCAGGTCCGTGGCGGTTTTGCCGGCGTCCGGCTTCTTCCCGGTATTTTTCAATCGGAACAGCAACTTATTGGTTTTTCGGGGGTTTATTCCCCGTGAAAGGGTCTAGGTCAACCTCTATGCGTACCCTGCGTTCCCTCCCCTTCCATGCGGCAGCCAGCGTCTTGCTCTGCGCAACGGCCCTGCTTTCGAGTTCAGTATTGCCGGCCCAGAACTCCGCGGTTGCGCCACGGATTACCGCCAATGTGGATGAGTCGTCGCTGACGGCGTTGAAAGGCAATGTGCCGCAACGTGCGCGGGCGGAGTTCGACCAGGGTGAGGCGCCGGGCTCAACGCAAATGACCCACGTGCGCCTGGTGCTCCAGCGCTCCAGCGAGCAGCAGGCGACGCTGGACGCGTATCTGGCCCAGTTGCAGGACAAGTCCTCGCCGAATTACCACAAGTGGCTTACGCCGGCCGAGTTCGGCAAGCTCTACGGACCGGCGGACTCGGATGTGGCGGCCTTGGTGGCCTGGCTGGAGTCGCACGGGATGAAGCTGGAAACGGTCTCGCTGGGGCGGACGAATATTGCTTTCAGCGGGACGGTTAGCCAGGTGGAGGAGGCGTTTCACACTACTATTCACTCCTTCCAGGCCAACGGGAACCAGTTCTACTCGAATACCACGGACCCGCAGATACCCGCTGCGCTCGTCCCCGTGGTGAAGGGCGTCGCGCACCTGAACACCATCCATCCCACGCCGCAATTTGTGCGCGGAAGCCCGGGCAAGATCAACCCTGAGACCAAGCGGCTGGAGCCGCTGAACGCCCTCTCTGCCAGCGGGCCAAGGCCCGGCCTTACCGGCGGATCGGGAACAACCTCCAGCCCTTACTATCTCTGGATGGTCCCCGGGGATGCGGCGACCATCTATGACACGCCGAACTCCCTCAACGCCAACTTCGCTTCGGGGACAAGTTATACCGGCTCGGGCGTGAAGATCGGCCTTGGCGGCGATGCGACCATCAACGCCAGCATCGTAGGGACCTACCGCAGCACGTTTCTCGGCATCTCCACCCCTATCAACCTCAACTATTGCAATAGTTCCAGCAGTTGCTCCACGACTCCAGGTTCCGGATACAACGCCAGCGATGCCGACGAAGCCTATCTCGACACTGAACTCTCCGGAGGTTTGGCTCCAGGCGCAACGATCTACTACTATGCCTCTTCGGACCTCATTACAGGCATTGAGGCGGCGATCGACCAGAATGTGGTGGACATCTTCAGCCTCAGCTTCGGCGAGTGCGAGCAGGACAATGAAAGCGGCTCCGGCGACAACGCACAGATCAATGGCTGGTGGGAGCAGGCTGCGACGGAGGGCATCGCGGTGATGGTTTCGGCCGGCGACAGCGGCTCGGCCGGATGCGACTATCCGAGCACCAACAAAGGCGCGAATGTTCCCGATGCCACCGGCGGATTGGCGGTGAGCGGCTTCTCCTCAACGCCATATAACATCTCGGTGGGCGGCACGGATTTCTATACCTTGTACACTTCGAATGCCGTGTTCGAGAGTCTTGTGAACACGTCGAACGGCATCGGCCTGGCCGGCTCGCCGAACTATTACCGGACGGTTTTGCCCACAGGCCCTTACAAAGGCTACATTCCGGAGTCAACCTGGAACGATTCGACATATTACGACACGACGATCAGCGCGGATGTGCCTTTGTCTGACGCTGATGAGGGTTTCACCACCGCCGACAACAATATTGTGGCCGGCAGCGGCGGCGCCAGCACCATCTACAAAAGGCCCTCATGGCAAACTGGCACGGGCGTCTTCGACTCCAATGGAATGCGCGATCTGCCGGACGTGGCGTTGATGTCCGGCAACGGCTTCGACTCTGCAACATGGCTGGTCTGCGACGATGAGTCAGGCGGCAAAAACATCACCCTGAATTGCTCGAATATCGCGGGAGGCTATTATGACGGCTTTGGAGGCACCTCCACCGCTTCGCCGGCCTTCGCCGGCATCCTGGCGCTGGTGCAGCAATCTGTTTCGCCCAAGGCTGGCTGTGGATGGGTAAATTGCAGCCGGCTGGGGATGCCGGCCACGGAGCTGTATGGCCTGTTCAACGGCCCCGATGCGAGCAAAATATTCCACGATGTCACGGTGGGCAATAACTCTGTGCCATGCACCTCAGCCCCAGATGGCTCGTGCGTCAAGAACGCTGCCGGATATTACTTCGAGAGCGGCTACAACACCACCACCGGCTACGACATGGCGACCGGAATGGGCAGCGTGGATGCCACGCAACTGGTGAATTACTGGAGCTCGGGAACCGGCTCGGGACCGGCGATCGTATCTTTTCTTTCCATCTCGCCCAGTTCCGTGACAACTGTCGAGAGCCTTACTGTGACGGTTTCGGTCTCCGGCAGCAGCACAACGCCGACGGGAACGATCACGCTGACCGGCGGCAGCTATAACTCGTCCCAGACCATTGGTTCCGGCACTTGCTCAGCCGCCAGTTGCGCCTTCACCATTGCTGCTGGAGACCTGCCGATCGGCGCCGACACGCTGACGGTGACCTATGGCGGTAACTCGATCTATGCCGTGGCGACCAACTCGACAACGGTAACGGTGAACGGGCTGACTGCGGCCGTGACGGCCAATCCCTCGGCATCCAACATCAATTCCAACCAGACCGTGACCGTGACGGGCACCGTGGCCTGCACAGGAACCTGCGCTGGCAGCACAACGCCGACCAGAACCGTGACGCTCACCAGCGGCAGCTACACCTCGGCGGCGACGGCGCTTTCCGGCACCGGCAGCTACACCATCACGATCCCCTCCAACTCCCTTGCCAGCACTCTTTCCGGCGAGATCGACACGCTCACTGTGACCTACAGCGGGAACTCGATCTACGATGCGGGGGCCTTCAAAACGACGCAGGTAACGGTGACGTATTTCTCTGTGGCAACGCCAACCGTGACAGTAGCTCCAGCCACGGGCAGTGTGGATTCGAGCCAGACATATAGCGTGACGGTCACGGTCTCCGGTACAAGCAGCCTGGAGTCGTCGCCGACCGGAACGGTAACGCTGGCCAGCGGCAGCTATACCTCCGGGCCTCAGACGCTTGCCGGCAGCGGCGGTTGCACGGCCGCTCTTTGCACCATCGTTATTCCGGCCAACAGCCTGAGCAACGGAACCGATACGCTCACCGCGACCTACAGCGGAGACGCGGACTACGCCTCAGCCACGGGAACGGCTTCCGTGACGGTGACAACCTCCATCTTTGCGCTGAACGCGACGACGCCGTCGAACATTGCGCCCGGAGCATCCACGACTTCGACCATTACCGTAAGCTCGGGCACGTTGTATTCGGGAACCGTCACGCTCACCTGCGCGTTGACGTCGTATCCCTCCGGGGCGGTCTATTCGCCCTTCTGCTCCTTCATGAACGGATCGACAGTGACTCTGAGCGGCACCACGAAGAGCGGGACGGCGACCGCTACGGTGAACACGACGGCGGCTACCAGCGAACTGGTCTATCCGAAGCTGCACGGCGGAGGATGGACAGGCGCGGGCGGCGGCGCGATTCTGGCGTTGCTGGTATTTTTGGGAATTCCATCGCGGCGGCGGAGCTGGCGGCGGATGCTGGGAATCGTGGTGCTGATGGCGGCGATCGGCGGACTGGCCGGTTGCAGCAGCACCAGCGGCAGTACGATAACCACTCCGGGTAATCCGGGCACGACTGCCGGCAACTATACCTTCACGGTAACCGGAACCGGCAACGACTCAGCCAATACGACAGAAACCACCACGTTCACGGTGACCGTGAATTAGTTCGTTCAACAAACGCGGCAGATTGGCCCTTCCTTCGGGAAGGGCCAATCTTTTTTGGAGGGGGAAGCCGACTTATATGGGTTTATTTAGTGAGCTTGTCGAGGTCGAGGTTCAGTTCGAGGACGTTGACGCGGGGTTCGCCGAGGATGCCGAGCTGGCGGCTGGCGGTGTGCCGTGCGACCAGTTGGCGGATGCTGTCCGCGGGTATGCCGCGGGCTTTGGCGACGCGCGGAACCTGAAAATCGGCGGCGTCGGGGGTGATGTCGGGATCGAGGCCGGAGGCGGAGGTGGTGACCAGATCGACGGGAACGGGATGGCCGGGATTCTCCTGGGCGAGCTTGTCGATTGAGGCCTGGATGCGGTCGACGAGGGCCTTGGAGGATTGGGCCAGGTTGGAGCCTCCGGAGTTTTGCGCGTCGTAGCTGTTGGCCGAGGGCCGGGGATGGAAATATTTATCGGAGGTGAAGCTCTGGGCGATGAGCTCGGAGCCGATGACCGTACCGTCGTTGAGTTTGATGAGGCTTCCGGCGGCCTGGCGGGGAAAGAAGACAGCGGCGACGCCGGTGACGAAGAGCGGATAGCCCAGGCCCAGCAGGACGGTGGTCACGATGGTGAAGAGAATTGAAGTCTTCCAGACGGAATGCACGGTAAATCTCCTTTAAAACCATCCCTCAGGGGCTAAAGCCCCACGTTCATTTTACAGCCGTTTGCGGCACACGACCCGACCCGACCCAGAGGGTTCCCCGGTGCCCCGGTCGTGCCCTTTCAAAGCTGCGGTATTCAACAACTTCTCCTATGCGATGTGCAACAACTTATGCCAGGTGCAACAACTTCTCCTATGCGAGGTACAATAACTTCTCTTATGCCAGGTGAACGGCTACCAGAAACATATCGATGGCCTTGATGCCGATAAAGGGCACGATGATGCCGCCAATGCCGTAGATCACCAGGTTGTTGCGCAAGAGGATATCGGCGGCCTTGGGCTCGTACTTGACGCCCTTGAGGGCCAGCGGGATGAGAGCCACGATGATCAGCGCGTTGAAGATGACCGCGGAGAGGATGGCGGACTCGCGGGAGTGCAGGTCCATGATGTTGAGCGCGTTCAGCACCGGGAAGACGCCGGCGAACATGGCGGGGATGATGGCGAAGTACTTGGCCACGTCGTTGGCGATGGAGAAGGTGGTGAGGGCGCCGCGGGTCATCAATAACTGTTTGCCGATCTCGACGATCTCGATGAGCTTGGTGGGGTTGGAGTCCAGATCGACCATGTTGCCGGCTTCCTTGGCGGCCTGGGTGCCGGAGTTCATGGCCACGCCCACGTCGGCCTGGGCCAGGGCGGGAGCGTCGTTGGTGCCGTCGCCGGTCATGGCGACGAGCTTGCCCTTGCTTTGCTCGCGCTTGATGAGGTCCATCTTGTCCTTGGGCTTGGCCTCGGCTAAAAAGTCGTCGACGCCGGCCTCGCGGGCGATGACGGCGGCGGTGAGCGGATTGTCTCCGGTGATCATGATGGTGCGGATGCCCATGGCGCGCAGGCGGGCCAGGCGATCCTTGAGGCCGCCCTTGACGATGTCCTTGAGGTAGATGACGCCCAGGGCAGAGGCGTTTTCAGCGACCACCAGAGGCGTACCGCCGAGCCGGGCGATCTCCTCGACCTGTTCGCGGACCTTCTGGGGCAATTGCGATCCCTGCTCCTCGAGGAAGCGGGCGATGGCGTCGGCCGAGCCCTTGCGGATGCGTGTGCCGGGCAGATTGACGCCGCTCATGCGGGTCTGGGCGGTGAAGGGAACAAACTCGGCGTGAATGCCGGCCAGGTCGCGGCCGCGGAGGTTGTACTTTTCCTTGGCCAGCACGACGATGGAGCGGCCTTCGGGGGTCTCATCGGAGAGAGACGCGAGCTGCGCGGCGTTGGCCATGCGCTCCGCGCTGACGTCGGGGGCGGGAAAGAACTCGGTGGCCTGGCGGTTACCCAGGGTGATGGTGCCGGTCTTGTCGAGGAGCAGCGTGTTCACGTCGCCGGCGGCTTCGACGGCGCGGCCGCTCATGGCCAGGACGTTGTACTGGACCAGGCGGTCCATGCCGGCGATGCCGATGGCCGAAAGCAGGCCGCCGATGGTGGTGGGGATGAGGCAGACCAGCAGCGAGACGAGCACGAAGACGGTCTGCGGGGTCTTGGAGTACATGGCGAAGGGTTGCAGCGTAACCACGGCGAGCAGAAAGACGATGGTGAGGCCGGAGAGCAGAATGCTGAGTGCGATCTCGTTGGGGGTCTTCTGGCGGGTTGCGCCTTCGACCAGCGCGATCATGCGGTCGAGGAAGGTTTCGCCGGGGTTGGCAGTGATGCGGACCTTGATCCAGTCCGACAAAACTTTGGTCCCGCCGGTGACGGCGGAGCGGTCGCCGCCTGCTTCGCGGATGACGGGGGCCGATTCGCCGGTGATGGCCGATTCGTCAACGGAAGCGACGCCTTCAATGACCTCGCCGTCGCCGGCGATGTAGTGGTTGGCCTCGACGTAGATCACGTCGCCCAGGCGGAGCATGCCGCTGGCGACCTCTTCAAAGCCGCCGGCGGCGGTGTAGCGCTTGGCGATGGTCTCGCCCTTGGCTTTGCGCAACGTGTCGGCCTGGGCCTTGCCGCGGCCCTCGGCCATGGCCTCGGCAAAGTTGGCGAAGAGCACCGTGAACCAGAGCCAGAGGGTGATCTGGAGGTTGAAGCCCATGGTCGCGCGCAACGCGTCAAGCATATTCGGGCTGGCGTGAATGGCGGCGTGCGTGAGGTGGTAATAACTTACGGCTTCATTGATCAGCAGCGCCGAAGTGAGCACGCTGCCTACCTCGACCACAAACATCACCGGGTTCTTGACCATCCAGCGGGGATCGAGCTTGCGCACCGAGTCCAATATCGCGTGGACTATGATTTTCGTGTTCCAAAGACTCTTCTTTTCAGTCATGAAAGTCCGTTTCTTCTTGTATTGAAAATCCTTTTGGGGCCTCAAGCGGGTTTTGAAAGGGCGCGGCTTTAGCCGCGCCGATTGAGTCCGATAGAGGGCCCTGGGTCTTTAGCCCACGTTCATTTTGTTTCCATTTGCGGCACGACTAAAGTCGTGCCCTTTCAAAGCACCTATCGTGCGAGTCTTCCGGTAGAAATTAAAGCTCATTTGCTTTGCTCCCTACTGAATTCAAGACAATTCATCAAAAAAGCTGTCCTGTCTTGAGCAGCAGGTGTTCCAAAATCGGTCCCAGGCTCAGCGCCGGGAAGAAGGTGAGGGCGCTCAGAATGAGGATCACGCTGACCAGCAGTGCGGCAAACAGCGCCGTATTCACCGGAAAGGTTCCCGGCGAGGGAGGCACGCTCTTCTTGCTGGCCAGGTTGCCGGCCAGGGCCAGCACCGGGATGAGCATGAGGAAGCGTCCGGCCAGCATGGACCAGCCGAGGGCCACGTTGTACCACCACTGGGTGGTGGGATTGACGGGGATGTTGAGTCCCGCGAAGGCGGAGCCGTTGTTGGCTGCCGTCGAGGTGAAGGCGTAGAGGATCTCGGTGAACCCGTGCGGCCCCTGGTTGGTGAGCGCGGAGAGGCCGATGGTGGGCGAGAGCACAAAGATGGACGTTAACGTGAGGATGATGAGCGGGAAGATGAGCACGTAGAGCATGGTCATCTTCACGTCGTAGGACTCGATCTTCTTGCCCAGGTATTCGGGGGTGCGGCCCACCATGAGGCCGGCGACGAAGACCGAGAGCACCACCATGATCAGCATGCCGTACAAGCCCGAGCCCACGCCGCCAAAGACCACCTCGCCGAACATGAGGTTGATGAGCACCATCATGCCGCCCAGCGGAGTAAGCGAGTCGTGCATGGTGTTGACCGCGCCGCAACTGGCGTCGGTGGTGATGGTGGCAAACAGCGAAGACTGGGAGACACCGTTGCGGACTTCTTTGCCTTCCATGTTGCCGGCGGGAGCGGTCGCGGTGCCGGTTTGCGCCGCGCCGTGAATCAGCGGATGGGGATGCGACTCGGCCCAGTAGACGGTTGTGAATCCGGCGGCAAACAGCACATACATGGCCGCCAGCACGGCCCAGCCGTGGCCCGGCGAGCCGGTCATGCGGCCCAGCGTGTAGGTAAGCCCCGCCGGAATCACGAAGATCAGGAACATTTGGAAGAGGTTCGTGAGCGGCGTGGGATTCTCAAAGGGATGGGCGCTGTTGGCGTTGAAGAATCCGCCGCCGTTGGTGCCCAGCATCTTGATGACTTCCTGCGAGGCCACCGGCCCCTGCGCAATGGTCTGCACTTGCGCAGGCTGTTCGAGGGGATGGGCCGTGGTATAGGCATGCAGGTTCTGCGGGACACCCTGGGCGACCATGAGCAGCGCGCCGATGATCGAGGCCGGCAGCAGCACATAGAGCAGTGTGCGCGTGGTATCGACCCAGAAGTTGCCGATGGTGCCCGAGCTGGTCCGCTTGATGGCGCGGATCAGGGCCACGGCCACCACGATGCCCATCGCCGCGGACCAGAAGTTGTGCGTCGCGAGGCCAGCCATCTGGGTCAGATAGCTCATCGTTGTTTCGGGCGTATACGACTGCCAGTTGGTGTTGGTGGTAAAGCTGGCGGCGGTGTTCCAGGCCATGTCGGGGCCGACAGCGGCGAGTCCCTGCGGGTTGAAGGGCAGCAGGGCTTGTAGCCGCTCAATGCCGTAGGTGAGCACCAAGCTCACGGCGGAGACGCCCAGCACCGAATAGGCATACTCGCGCCAGTTCATTTCCTTGCCGGCGTTGACGCCGCACAGCCTGTAGATGAGCCGTTCGATGGGACGGAGGACCGGATCCAGCCAGGTGCGTTCTCCCTCCAGCACGCGGGCCAGATAGATGCCCACGGGACGAACGGTTGCAAGCAGAATCAGAGAGTAGAGGACAAACTGCAACCAGCCGTTGGCGGACATACTAGAACTTCTCCGGGAAAAGCAGGGTGAGAGTCAGGTAACCCAGCAGCAAAACGGACAGAATCAACGCAACGAGGGAGATGACATCGATATGCATGGGGGTTACCTCAACTTCTGGCAAGCCTTGACGTAGAGAAACGCCAGGGCGAAGAAAACTACGGTAAACAGCAACATCACTACATCTTGCATAGCAGGGTCTCTCGAGTTCCATCCGGCATCCTGCCGGTAAGGCTTTGTAGGGTGGCGCCGGCCGATAGCAACTCCGGATCGGCGCTTTCAGTCTAAACCAGACTCCCAACCCAAGAATCATTCTGGCTCAGGCCAGATTTGAGTATAGAAAATGTTTTCTAAATAAAGCGTAAGGATTAGGAGAGCTGCCAGGGCAATCGCATGAACACGGTTCAGGGCCGATGAAAAGCTTCGACTCGGCCCTACGGGGCGCGACAACTGATTGGGATGCTATCCCAGGCTTGCGCTGCGCTCCAGCCTGGGCTATTTTCGCTTCCTCCCTCCGGGAGGATGACGGTTGCGTCTCCGTTGCGGTTGCATCTCCGTTGCGGTTGGCTGTTGGCTCTCCGTTTCGACGCCGGACTGAACCAGCAGAAATCAACATTCATCATTCATGCGATTGCCCTGGATAACTGCACAGAATACTCTCGTACGTTTGCGCTTGCGGCCCGCATTCCTATAATATTTTCCGAAGGTATTCAAACACGGCATATCCAATCAGCGCGGCAATCATGGCGATGGTGAAATTCGTAAAGGTAAAAATATCGCGGAAGGCGAAGGCCAGGGTTTTCCCGTGTGCATTGACGACCGTGAATTCGCCCATCAAGAGGTTTGAATAAAAGAGGAAGACAATAAACGCGACCTCAATCAGGGCGCGGCGGATGCGGGCGATCAACCGGCGATCTTTTTGGTCCGTACGCATGGATGGATGATACCAGCAGGCACACTGTGGGAAAGCCGGCCGGCGGAGTTCACTCCGTGCTGCCGCTCCAGCCCTCGGGGAGGAAACGATAGCCCACCCAGGGCTCGGTCTGGATATATTGCTTGCCGGTATCGGCCTCCAACTTCTTGCGCAATTGACCGATAAAGACGCGCAGATACTCCGGCTGGTGGGCCGATTGCGCTCCCCATATGGTGGTGAGCAGGGAGCGATGGGTCATGACCTTGCCGGCGTTACGGGCCAGGTGGAGCAGCAGGTCGAATTCCTTGGGCGTGAGGTGGATGGGCTTGCCCAGAACGACGATGGTGTGAGCGCTGGAGTCGATCACAAAGTCGCCGGCCTCGATGGCCGCCGTGGTGCGCTCCGGGGCGCGGCGCAGGTGGGCGCGGACGCGGGCCAGCAGCTCCTGAATGCTGAAGGGCTTGGTCACGTAGTCGTCGGCGCCGGCGTCCAGCGCCTCCACCTTGGAGCGTTCGTGGTCGCGGACAGAGAGGATGAGCACGGGCGTGGCGGAGCGGGCGCGGATGGCGCGGGTAACCTCAACGCCGCTCATGCCCGGCATCATCAGGTCGGTCACAATCAGGTCGGGCGGCCAATCCCGGAAGACCTGCAGGCCCTCCTCGGGATCGTTGGCGGTGCGCACGTCATAGCCTTGCGCGGAGAGCGCTGCGCGCAGCACACGCGTGATCTGCGGTTCGTCGTCGATAACCAGAATTCTGCCCGGCATGTGAATCTTCTTTCATCGGAAGATTACATCATCGGGCTGCCCCGGTATGATGCACGGTGGAGGAATATGAAGGGGCTTTCCGATTCGCGGGGGTTTGTTCACTGGATCGTGGGCGCGCTGATGACGGTGGCGACCACGTTGCTGCTGGTCTGGCTGGGCGCCAACTCGACCACCGCGGGAATGGTGTTTCTGGTGCTGGTGGTGTGGGCTGCCACCCAGGCTGGGATTTGGCTCTCGCTGTACGTTGCGGTGCTTTGCGCGTTTTCATTCGACTACTTTTTTCTGCCGCCGGTGCGCACCTTTCGCCTGGCGGGAGGACAGGAGTGGGTGGCCATGATTTCGTTCGTGGCCTGTTGCCTGGTGGTGGGCCGGGTGGCAGAGATGGCGCGCCGCCAGACCCGGCAGGCCGAGCAGCGGCGGGAGGACGTGGAGAGGCTTTACGCGCTGAGCCAGGAGATGATGCTCCACGAGGACGCCGAAGGGCTGATCCGCGATCTGCCCCTGCTGATTAACCGCATCTTCGCCCTGGACGGGGTGGTTCTGTACGTCCGCGATCAGGAGCAGTTCTACGCTTCAACCGCGGATTTGCCGATGAGCATCCGGGCCAGCCTGCGGGCCATGACCGAGGCGCAGAATCCGACGCTGGTCATACCGGGCGGTTTTACGGTGAGGACGCTGATGCTGGGATTGCGGCCGGTGGGGGCTCTGGGCTGGCGGCCGGCGCTGCTTTCCCGCGAAGTGGCCACGGCGGTGAGCGCGCAGGTGGCGATTGTGCTGGCGCGGTCGATCGCCATCGAGGCTACCGCGCGGATGGAGGCGGCCCGCGAGGGAGAACGGCTGCGCACGGCGCTGATCGACTCTCTGACGCACGAACTGCGCACCCCGCTGACCTCGATCCGCGCCGCGGCTACGACGCTGCTGGAGGCAGAGGGGCTGGACGAGGCCGGGCGGCTGGATCTGGCAAAGATCGTCGATGAGGAGGCGGCGCGGCTGGATTCGCTGATCGGCGAGGCCGTGGAGATGGCCGAGATCGACGCCAACGTGGTGCAGGTGCACCTCGTGCCGCAGCATCCCCGCGCGCTGCTCGAACAGATCGTGGAAGAGTCGCGGAAGATTCTGGCCTCGCACCGGGTTACGATTGCGCCGGAGGGCGAGGACAAGGCGGACGAGCCGGCCTGGTTCGATCCGCACCTGCTGGGCCGGGTTTTGCGGCACCTGCTGGAGAACGCGGCGAGTTATACGCCGCCGGGCAGCAGCATTACCCTGAGCAGCCGACGGACCGGCGACCGGCTGGAGTTCTGCGTGGAGGACAATGGTCCGGGCATCGATGCGCTGGATCTGCCGCTGATTTTTGAAAAGTTTTATCGCGGCAAGCGGGGCGCGATCACCGGAAAAGGCTCGGGAATGGGCCTGGCCATTATCCGCGCCATTCTGACCGCGCACGGCGGCGGGATCGAGGCTTCCAGCGTTCCGGGGCAGGGAAGCAGCTTCCGGTTCTGGGTGCCGCTGGTGGAGAAGGAGCCAAGCCGCAACCAAAAGCTTATCAATGAGAGTCGGCAAGAGCGGAGGACTGCGTAGCTCCGGACGATTTTCTTGCCGACTTCTTTCGAGGCTCTCCTGGAAGAACTATGATCTGAGTGTCATCTTTGACACCGCACTCGCGAAGATGTTGTTGCCATTCTTCCTCTTTCCGCATCCGCTTCGTTTCGTAAATCACATAGATGAAGTAGTCCCACTCTTTTGAGACGTAGCCACGCGTATCGGCAAGGACTTCGTCTGATATCCTCTTTAGATCAGTTAACGAACTGACATATTTGTACTCGATTAATGTGCGTTCACTGGTGAGCCCCGTGTCTGGTTCAAAGTTCTTGATTACCTTTGCTATCGGCGGTTTGTGGCGAAGGTCTTTGAATATGCAGCGCAGAACCGCCTCTATACGCGCGTGTACCTCTCCCTCGTTAGCAGGCGGCGCACTAAAACATGAAGGGTCGGTAATGGCATATAGCGTGTCTCTTATAACCTGAACCAGATCTCTCGTTATACTCTTAGCTTTCTTGTCGCCCAATGCATTCTCGATTGAATCTAGGTAAATAGCAAGTTTCTCGGACCAGGTCAGATATACATCGTCAAAATAGCTGATTTGGGAGTAGTCTTTTTTCGCAATTTCGTTGACTGATTGCACTGACTCTCTCACGTGTGGCAGTTCAATCGCCTCCAGCAAAACGAGTGTTTGGACGAAGGCAAGCTCCACGTAGTAGCTCACGACTTCTTTCTCCTGGGAATCGATGTCATGACCCATGCAGATTGGACCATCCCAATTATTTGCAATCTTATTAGCCTTGGCGAGTGACTCACGTATGCCATCTAATGCATCCTTGATTTGCATTCTGGATAATTCCATGACCTGTTCTCCGCGGGACACTATTTTACTGGAATACTGATAGTTTATGATACTAGACGACCTGCGGTTCGTCGCTCCAGTCGCAAGGGATTTCGCGGCGCTGGGCGGAGCTTTCCACGGCCCACTCCAGCAGACGCGCCACGCGCCATGCATCGAGAGCCGCTACCGGAGGCGGAGCCTTGCCGAGGAGCGCGTCGCGGACGGCTGCATAGTAGCGACGGTAGTCGCCGGGGATGGCCGCGACGGGACGGGTAACCATGCCGCCTTCTACGTCCACGCTCAGGGTGCCCCAGTCGGCGGTTGGCTCCTGACCCCAGGTTTTGCTGTCAATGCGGGTGACCAGGTTGAGCGCGGCTTCCTGCGGGTCGAGACCCCACTTCCAATAGTTGCCCTTCATGCCGCGCAGATAAAAACGTGGCCGGGCCAGCGAGGCGAGACAGTTGGCGCTAAGGGTGGCCGAGAAATCCGGATAGCGCAAGCGCAGGGTATAGGAATCGTCGGCGAGGGCTTTGTCGCGCTCGCTGAGCACCTCGGCGCTCACGGCTTCGGGCTTGCCGAAGAGCAACAGGGCCTGGTCGGCAAGATGGGTTCCCAAATCAAGCAGGAGCCCGCCGCCCTGCGCCGGGTCGTCTTTCCAGGGCACCCTGGTTACGGGGCGCCAGCGGTCGTGGTTGGACTCGAAGTGCACCAGGCGGCCCAGAGAGCCCTCGCTCAGCAGCTTCTGAAGGGTGAGAAAGTCCCCGTCCCAGCGGCGCTCATGGAAGGGTGCGAGGAGGAGATTTTTGGGCGCGGCCAGGCGCATCAACTCGGCTATCTCGGCGGAAGTTACGGCTACCGGTTTGTCCACCACCACGTTCTTGCCGGCCTGGAGGACCTGGCGGACCAGATCGAAGTGGGTACCGCTGGGGGTGGTCACCACGATCAGGCCGAGCGATGCGTCCGCCAGCATCGCATCGAGGGTGCGGTAGGTGGTGATGCCGGGGTAGCGTTGGGCGGCGTGGTTGGAAGTGCGTTCGACAACGGCAGCCAGTTCCAGTCCCTCGACGGAGGAGAGCAGAGGCGCGTGAAAGACCCGCCCGCCTAAACCGAAACCTACCAATCCCACACGAATCATGAATTGTCCTCGAAACCTCTGAGTAAGTACTTATCGTGAGACTGCGTTTCCTCAAGGGTTGCGACACTTTACTCTTCATAAGCTCAGACGAAATCGCTTCTTAGGCTCAACAATCTCTAGCCAGACTCGATCTCCTGTTTTAAGGCCACGTTCCTGAAACCATGGCTTGAGCGATTTCTTGATCAAATGGCCGCAACCGGCCCAAAAGCCGTCTTTATCGATATTGATTCTGACGTATTCTCCATTAAGTTCAACTAGAATTGGGCTTTCTCCTCGGTCAAAATTCTGTTTGCGAACCACTATGCCTCCGAGGACATTCAATCCAAATCCCTCTGCACCGTTTGACCAGACGGAACATTTGATACGAGACTGTTTTGTTTCTAACATCCCGTCTCACCTCCTTTGGACGATAATGCCTTCTTTCCAAATAGAATCAGCCGGATTAGACCATAGATCCCATTCTCTTGGACGATTTTCTTCGCAGGCACGAGAACTCTTAACCAAATCCAGCGCAAAATGTTGAAGAATATGTAAAGCACACACACGCCAAATACAGACTCGAATAGGCCTATATAGTCTCTAAGAGTTTTCTGACGCCCAGGCGAGTCAGGGCGCTCAGTCTTTCCCTTGAAATCTTCCCAGGCAGCAGCCTCCTGGAAGACACTGAAACGGGGTGCAACCCTATCCTCAAAATACTGCCATCTAATTGCGTCATATTCAGCATTAGAGATCCGCAGGTCGAGACTCTTGCGCGCCAAGTCGTTGAAAGGTAGGCTCGTATCCAGTTCGCGATAGTAGTCTGGAAGGCCGACTCGTTCCTGACCTGCCTTGTTGATAGCCACAAGACAAGCCGCACAGACAATAATCGAAAACAACATCAGAATCCAATGGATAGCTTTCATGCCGTACATCCTTAACCTTCAAGTTTATACCGCGTCTCGGCGAGGCGGTAGAGGCGGCGCCAGACGAGGCGGTTCATGGTAACTACCATGAGTGAGATTAGGATGGTTGCCAGTAGCAGGATGGGGAAGCGGCCGCTGTCGGTGGCGGCGTCGATTTGCGCGCCCAGGCCGATGGTTTCGAGAGTGCGGTCCTTCACGTGGGAATACTCGGCCATGACGGAGGCGTTCCAGGCTCCGCCGGAAGCCGTGACCATGCCGGTGATTTCGATGTTGTGGGTAACCAGGAAGACGGCCTTGGTGGGCATGGCCTTGTTGGCCCACAGTTCCAGCAGTTCGCTGCGCAGGTTCTCGGCCGTCAGCACGTCCAGCGCGGAGAAAGGCTCGTCCATGAAGAGCACCTCCGGCTCCACCACCAGGGCGCGGGCAAAACCCACACGCTGCTTCATTCCGCCGGATAATTCTTTTGGATAGGCGCCTTCAAAGCCGTCCAGTCCGACCGTATCCAGCATCTTCATGCTGCGTTCGCGGCGCGCGCCGGGAGTGACGCCGCGCGCCTGCAGCGGGGCCTCGACGTTTTCAAGAACCGTGAGCCAGGGAAAGAGGGCAAAGCTTTGAAAGACGATGGAGACGTTGATCTCGGCGCCGGCGATGGGCTGCTGATGCCAATAAACCTGGCCGGCAGTGGGCGTGGAGAGTCCGGTCAGTATGCGAAGCATGGTGGACTTGCCGGAGCCGGAGGGGCCGAGCAAGGCAAGAATCTCTCCGGGAACGATCTCCAGGTCGGTGGCGGAGATGACCTGAATGCGGTTCTGGCTGGGTTGGGCGTAGTATTTTTCGATCTTCTCGGCGCGAATGATGGGTTCCGCGGCCTGGGTTCCGGTTTGGTTGGGGATGACCGCTTCCTGCATGCATGGTTCTCCGGTTGGGGTCCGCGCGCCCGTGAGCGGCAGCCGGGTGATGTTGCAAGTGTATGATGGCACGGTTGCAACCAGATGAATAGACGCAGCTTGCGGCGGATGGGACGCATCGAAATTGGGCTTGACCGAACAGCTCGCTGGGCGCGACGAGGAGAAACTCCCCGGCCTTCTCCGGTTCAGATGAATGGAGCAACCTGTTGAAATTTATAGATGGCCGGCGACTCCGCGCGCTGCCAGCGCGGAAGCCAGCGCGAGGTCGAGCGTGATAAACGCCGCAATACGCGCGATGGTGCTCAGCAAGGTCATACCCGGATCTTCGGCGCGCGCACGAGTTGCCGCAAGCGCGAAGGCGGGATTAAACGAGGGATGAGTTGCGAATGAGGAGCGCGTCTCAATCCGGGAACGAAGGAGGCCCTAGTCGTTCTCCGGCCGCTTATACGGCGTCTGCAGCCATTGTTGGGCTTCGTTGACCGCGCCCTGGGAGTTGTCGTTGGTTTGCACGGCCAGCCGGTACTCGTTCACCGCGCGGTCGCGCTGGCCGGTGATGTCGTATATCTTGCCGATCTGAATATGGCTCCAGACCTCGGTCCAGTGCGGCTCCCCGTCGCCGCGGAGCGCGTCCCGGTAGTAATTCACGCTGGCCTGGTAGTTGCGCTGGGTAAAGAGCAGCTCACCCATGCGGTAGTTGGCCAGCGCACTCTGGGAGTTGGCCTGCAACGCTTTTTGATATTCGGCCATCGCGCCGGTGAGGTCGCCCTGGGCAACCAGTTGCTGGCCCTTGAGGATGGCGGTGCGCAACTGCTGGTCTGGGGTGGACTTGAGCACCCAGTTCTGGGGATCGATGGTGATGCGCCGCGGCCGGCCGAAGGTGTCCACCACGAACTGCGTGTCGGCGCCCGTCACGTCGATCTTTTTTGTTTCGGTCTTGCCGTCGGTCTCCACGCGCAGCTCCACCGGCATGCGGAATAGGTCGAGGTCCTGCTGAATTTCGCCGATGGTGCGGAAGCCCTTGTTGTTTCCCAGGCGGTAGACGGCGTACTTGTTAGTGAACTGCGGCGCGCCGGTGCCGTCGATCCATTGCGTAAAGAAAGCGGTCAACTGCTGCCGGCTTTCGGCCTCGGCTACCTTCTCAAAATCGGAGGCGCGCATGGAGCTGCCGGCGTATTGGCTGAGCGCACCCTTGAGCGTGGCCAGAAAGGCCTTGTCGCCCACAACCCAGCGCAGCATGTGGAAGATCATGGCGCCTTTTTCGAGGGTCATGGATTGGAACTCGGTCGAGAGAGGGTTGAGGCGGCCGGCGCTGGAGAGGGGAATTGTGTCGTAGGCCAGAGCGCCGGCGGAGACGTCTTGAATCGCCGTCTGCAAGGCGCTGCTGCCGCTCTCATTCTCCACAAACATCAGTTCGGCGTAGCGGGCCATGCCGTTGGTGATCCAGGCATCGTTGAGGGTGCGGGGGCTTACCTCGGAACCCCACCACTGACGGGCGATGGTATTGGCCAGCAGACGGACGCCGGATTTGTCGCCCACGCGCGAGCCGGGAATCGCCGCCAGCTCGGGAGCCCAGACAGAGGGGAGAGTATCGTCGGGCAACTCGACCACATTTAAGCTGCTGGTCTCCGGCGTTCCAAAGCTGCCGGTAAAGAAGTCGACTTCCTTAGCTGCCGTCTGCGCCAACTCGTTGCCCGATTGCTGATGGCTGACGGTCAGGTAGACCTTCACGTTGCCTGCACCCGCCGAGACCGGCTCGAGATAGCGGCCGGCAATCACCGTTCCGGGGAAGCCGGGTTTGGTCCAGTTGAAGTCGTACTGATCGACCTCTTTGCCGTTGGCCAGCTTGACCGGGTGCGAACCGCCCTGGCTGCCGCTCGCAAAGACGCGCATTCCCTGCGGTACGCGGATGTGCATCTCGGCGGTGAAGCGGTTGGTGAGGTAGCCGGTGATGGGAAACCAGCGCGCCGGATAGAGCAGGTAGGTGATGGGCTCCTGAATGGCGGCCAATTTCAGGCCTTCGACGGGGCCGTTGCCGGTGATCACGCCCTCGTATGCGAAGGTCCAATGCGAAAGCTGGCCTGCGATAAAGGGCGCAGCCGGAGTCACGCGGATGGTCCCGTCTGCCGAGCGCTCGCCGGTGAGCAGCTTGCCGCTCTCGTCGGAGATTCTGGTCACCTTCAGCGCGGGATGAAAACCGAAGCTCACCGCTTCGGCGTTCTCCGGCGCGGTAAAGCTGACCACTGTCTTAGCCGCCAGATGATGCGTGGCCGGGTCCAGCTCGGCGTCGATCACGTAGCCGGCGATAGACAGCGTGGGCCGCTCGGGCTTCTGCGCGATAAGCGGAGATGCTATCAGCAGGCCCAACGCGAGAAGATTGGCCAGGGAAAGGCTCAGTGCGCATTTAAGCTGCAATTTCCGCTTTTGTATCCGCATAGCACTCATCATCTAACTTGAAGATTTCCCTCAGGGGCTAAAGCCCCACATTCATTTTGTTGCATTCACGGCACGCGACCCAGAGGGTACCCCGGTCGTGCCCTGACACTTCTTGCAACAAAGAATGCTTTTTCGCAGCCTGAAAGAATGCTTTTTCACAACCTGCAAACCCGTACCCTTCAGCGAAAACAAAATTATTTGCCAGATTGTTCATTCATCACTTCCAACGTAATCGCCGCAACCCGTTCGATGGCGCCGCCGCTTTTTTCCGGGCTTGCGGGCCGGCTGTTCAGCAAACCGCGAATCCGCGCCAGTTCCTTCCTCATGGACTGGCGTGGGGGACCGTCGGGTAGCAGCCGTTCGATCTGCCGGACGACATTTGCCACCGTGAAGTCGTGCTGGATCAGCTCCGGCACAATCCGCTTGCCGGCAATCAGGTTGACCATGGCCACGTGCGCCACCTTTACCACCCGTTTGGCGATGGCATAGGTGAGCGGCGAAACCCGGTAGACCACGACGAAAGGATTGCCCATCAGCGCCGCCTCCACCGTGGCCGTGCCGCTGGCCACCACCGAGGCGCGGGCGTGGAAGAGCGTGGCGCGCGCATCGTCGACCACACGGATCGCCAGCCCGCCCCCGCGGTCGTCCACCAGATCGAGCACATCCAACTGCTGTACCTGGTTCAGGGTCGGGGCCAGGGGCACCACAAACTCGAACTGATCGATGAGCCTTCGCCGAAAGGGGATCTGCGCGCCGGGCCCCAGCAAGCGACCTGCATAGGCCTCGCTGCCCCGGTCCGCTGGATTGCGGGGATGGCCCGACAGGCTCCACGCTGCCTCCAGCATATCGGGCAGGTTGTGGAGAATCTCCTTGGGCCGGCTTCCGGGCAGGAGGGCGATCCAGGCTTTGGTGGGGTCCAGGCCGTTGGCCGCGGCAAACTGCTCGCGGCTGATCGAGGGCAGCGGCAACTCCGCCAGCGGATGGCCGACGAACTCCGCCTGCACGCCGTGCTCGCGGTAGAACGGCTCCTCGAATGGAAAGATCACCAGCATGCGGCGGATAAATTTTTGCACCAGCCGGATGCGGTGCTTTTTCCAGGCCCACATCTGCGGGCTGACAAAGTAGATGACCGGAATGCCCATCCGGTGGAACTCCCTGGCCAGCCGGAAGTGGATCTCGGGAAAGTCGATGAGCACGGCTACACTGGGCCGGCGCGCGCGGATGGCCTTTTTCAGCTTGCGGAACTCGCGGTAGATGCGGGGCAGGTGGAGAACAACTTCGGTCAGCCCCATCACGGCCACATCTTCCGAGCGGACCACGCGCTCGAGGCCGGCCGTGGCCATGCGCTCCCCGCCCATACCGAAGAAGCCGGCTGTCTGGCCGGAGGCGGCGAGCTGCTTTTTCAGCGCCTCGATCAGCAGCGCGCCGTAGTGCTCGCCGCTGGCCTCGCCTGCCGAGATGAAGATGGTGGGGGACATTTTTTGGTCCGCGCCGCCTTGTTGTGCGCTGGAGCCATCATAGCGGTCGGGTTTGTGGCATGAAAACAGACTTTGTTAGGGACTCCTCAGTCGTCGAGCGAGTGAGTGCGGTTGTCCGGTCAATAAGTGAGCAAAAGCCGATCCGTGACCTCGTGTTCATCTAGGCTGCGGCCGGTCATCTGAAACCGCTTAAGCATTGAGCGCCCAAGAACGAGGAACACTTCACGCTCAAACAGATTCTCCGGTACCGGAACATCGCAGAGTTTGCGACCGGAGTATTTGGTGCCGTCGATGCTGAGTACAACGCGCACACCCCGCTCCTTGCAATTCGCGATGGCATCAAATAATCGATGGACGGAGAACTCCTGTGCGCCGTACAGGATTGTTTGGCTGTCAATGTAAGGGGGATCGCAGTAAACAAGATCTCCCTTTGTGGCAAGCGCCATCGCATCGGCAAAGTCCGCGTGAATAAAACGAGTTCCTTTAGTGCGCGCGTGCCAAATATCAACCCGTTGCGCAAAGCTTTCTGGTGTAATTGGATAATGAATGCCAACCGGCGTGCTCATGTAACCGTCAGCTTTGCGAAAACGAACAACGCCGCCATAGCAGGCGCGACACAAAAACACCAAATCAGCGCCGTTCGGCCTCGCATTATAGCGGGCTAGTATCTGCTCGTAGCATTTTTCTTTCCCCATCGCCTGAACCAATGCGAATCGATCGGCGTAGTGGCGTTTAAGCCTTTCTTTGTCACCATGGAGCAATTGCCAGATTTCCATTAAAGGAAGAAAGCTATCGCTTGCAACCGCTCGCTCCGGTGCAAGAACCCCCAAAACTCCACCACTGCCTAAAAACGGCTCGAAGTAGGTTCCAAACCGATTTGGGAAATGCTGGATGATCGCGCTTGCTTGTCTCTGCTTATTCCCGATCCACTTGAGAAGTTGGGCGCGGAAGGGTCTCTCTGGAAGTAAAAGCTCTTCGGTGGCAAAGAGCGACGTTTGATATGCCAAGCCGGTTCTAAGCATTGTTGTGATCTTCTACCGTCGTGCCGCCATATTCGAACTTTGAATATTCTATACCGGAATATATGGTTGCGTCCATGAAGAAGCGTCGCTTGGCGGCCCTTCTGCGGCAAGTCCGCGCTGAGGCAAGACTTACGCAGGGGCAAATTGCCGAGAACATCGGTCAGACCCAGTCGTATGTTTCAAAATACGAAAACGGCGAGCAGCGCCTGGACCTGATTGAGTTGGAGGCCGTCTGCAATGCGGTAGGGCTTCCGCTAATGGAGTTTGTGAGGCGTTATCTTGAAAGCTGATCCGCGCTTTGTTCGACAACCAAAAGAGTTCTGGGCGCACGTTCGAACCATCAGCCAGGAAGTAGGCTATACCGATCGCCGTACGAGCGCGATCCGTATCCCCACTTTGGACGAGATTCGCGAAGAGTTTCAGCGATTGGGACTAAACACGGCCCACATATCGGACGCTGCCGGAGAACTCACCCCTTTCGGCCAGCTGCTCTTTGCGTACTTCAATCATCGTGCGAATTCCTGAACAACACCGTTCAAGAGCAGTTGATGGACAAGGCTGCCGCGCAAGCGGAATTCAAGCGGCTCAAGGCCCGATTGAAACCCAAGTGTCCATTGCCGATGAACAAGCAGAAGGGCAAGAAACGGAACTACGCATTCCTGACCGGAATAGTGAATATGCTGGTTGAAGCGAATATCGGCGATGCACCTTGCGATTACGATCCGAGAAGTTTAACCACGCTGACGCATGATGCCATGCCGCAACGAACTCTGGCGCGACGCGTTGACGGAGCATTCCCATCGGTCGTTAACCCTGTGGGGATATGGGAAATCAAGGAGTATTACTACACGACAACATTCGGCAGCCGCGTTGCCGATGGCGTGTATGAAACGCTGCTCGATGGTATGGAATTGGAGGAACTAGAGGCGGTAGCAGGCCGCAAAGTCTATCATCTACTATTTCTTGACGACCATTTCACATGGTGGCAGTGCGGTCGTTCTTACCTTTGCCGCATTATCGATATCTTACACATGGGTTTTGTCGATGAAGTGATTTTCGGGCGTGAAATCCTGACTCGGTTACCTGAGGTGGCGCGTGAGTGGAAGATCTTCCATGACAAAATAGTGAGAGGTCGGTAGTGTGCTTTCCCACTTCTCTCCGCCGCGGCGGACGAGAAGTGGGCACCCGGTTTTTTCGATATAGGAACTAGGCCCCGCGCCGGGCGTGGACGGCGGCGGCTAGTTCCGTGAGCAGCGCGTGCGTTTCAGGCCAGTCGATGCAGGCGTCGGTGATGCTCTGGCCGTAGACCAGGGGCTGGCCGGGGATGAGCTTCTGCGCTGCGGCTACCAGATTGCTCTCCATCATGACGCCGATAATGTTCGTGTTTCCATCGGCAATCTGGCGGGCGACATCGTGGCAGACAATCGCCTGGCGGCGGTAGTCCTTTTTACTGTTGGCGTGGCTGAAGTCGATCATGATGCGCGGCGCGATGCCGGCCTTTTCCATCTGCGCGGCGGTATCGGCAACACAATCGGCCGTGTAGTTCACCATCTTGCTGCCGCCGCGCAGGATGATGTGGCAGTCCGGATTTCCGGTGGTGACGAAGATGGCGGATTGACCGTGCTTGGTGTGGCCCAGAAAGGTGTGGGAGTGAGCGGCGGAGAGGATGGCGTCAATGGCGATCTGCACGTCGCCGGAGGTGGCGTTCTTGAAGCCCACCGGGCAGGAGACGCCGGAGACGAGCTGGCGGTGCACCTGGCTCTCGGTGGTGCGGGCTCCGATGGCGCCCCAGCTGACCAGGCCGGCAATGTACTGGGGCGAGATCATATCCAGAAACTCCGTGCCCGTGGGCACGCCCATCTCGGCCAGGTCCAGCAGCAGGCGCCGCGCCTGGCGCAGACCGTCATTGATCTTGTAGGACTGGTCGAGATAAGGATCGTTGATGAGTCCCTTCCATCCGATGGTGGTGCGGGGCTTCTCAAAATAGACGCGCATGACGATGCGCAGATCGGCGGAAAACTCCTGAATGGCGGATTGGAGCAGGGCCGCATACTCGCGCGCGGCCTTCGTGTCGTGAATGGAGCAAGGGCCAACCAGAACCAGCAGGCGGGGATCGCGGCGGTTGAGAATCTCAGTGATCTCAGTACGGGCGTCGTAGATGGCCGTGGATGCGGATTCGGTGAGCGGGTACTCTTCCTCAAGAAACACGGGAGGGAGAACGACCTTGGTCCATTGGATGCGAATGTCTTCAGTGGTGTGGAACATGGCTCGTTTCCTTACGGCGCATTTCCTGGTCCCGTCTCCACGTCATTTGAGATGGGCGCACCTTATTGAGAATCTACCAGCTTGAGGCGGATTGCGGCTCGCCAGAGCAGGTATTGGGTCAATTTGAATCCAATGGGACGAGGATTTAGCAAGAAAATCAGAACGAGACAGAGAATTGATTCATCGAGCCGTTGTAGATGAGAATGCAGCGTTTCAGTATGTCCCTTCCGATCAGGGCATGAATGCCCTGTTTCAGAAAAAGATCACAGGAAGCAACTCTAAGGTTGGATATCGATAATGGAGTGTCATCCGGGCCTGCACCGATCCGGATATCAACGTCGTATGTATCCGCCGTATGAGTTCCTTGTCCAGTACTGGGGGTCACGATTTCGATGGTTCCTGTAGGTGTCAAATTCAATGCGGTAAGCACGGCTGGGTCAAGAGAAGTGAACGAGGCCCCAGTGTCGATTAGCGCCCTAATGTACTGCATCTGTGGGATCGGTTCGTTCGCGGTCGTGAGTGCTTGGAGACGCCCCTCAGAGACTATGACGCCTGCATTAACCACAGGACCGGAAGCCTCGAGGGGTCGCGTAAAATGGGGCATATTGTTTAAGAGGCCCTTCGGACTGCATTGATTGGACGGGAAAAATAGTACACAGGCTCAATCGCATGGATCTGCTTCACCAAAAACGGCGTCAGCCCGAACCGCTTGTAGCCCTCTTTCAGAGCATCGTCGTATGACGTGAAAAGGTCGATGACCTTATCATCCTGAATCAAAACAAACTTGCCCTCATGCTGCTTGAGTTCAGCGAGATTCGCCTGATAGGTTGCGAGTTCTTTTTCAAGTGCCATAGGCTCACCTACATTATAGTGGGATTTTCCCACTGTCAATTACTTTTTCATCGGCAATTATGATACCAAAGTGATCTGGACTACATGAGAGCTTCTTTATGACGCCTGTTGTGGTCCAGAAAGAATCGATTTCGGTTTCATCAACTCAACAATCTCTTGGATGCTCCAAACGTGATTGGAGTTTACAGCCTCCATTGCAGTGGTATAGGGTCTATGGGATCAAACTAACCCTATAACCCTTTGCAGGCTCATGTTGACAGCAGCAATCGCCGCTGCCTAGAATTAAACAGGGATACTTTATCCTTTTCACGGCATAAGCGCTAGATAAACAAGCGTTTATCACACCTTTATCCGGTCAGGACGCGTCCTGGAAAACGTTCTTACGAGGGCCGCCGGGGCAACCAGGACGGAGAACAGAGAAGATGCCTGATGCGCGCGTCAGTCCGCGAGAGCGGCTGGTGCTTACGGCCATCATCGAGCTGTACATCGCTACCGGCGAACCGGTGGCCTCGCAGGCGGTTGCCCGCTTTTTCGCGAATAAGGAGGGGCTGAGCTCGGCCACTCTGCGCAACGTGATGGCCACGCTGGGCGAGGCAGGGCTGCTGGAGCAGCCGCACACCTCCGCCGGCCGCGTTCCCACTGCGGCGGCCTTCCGCTACTACGTGGAGCAGATTACCCGGCAGGATGCGCCCCTGGGCCGCATGGCCGACGGCGCGCAGGCGGCCGGCGCGATGCCGCAAGGCGCTTCGTCGTTGAGTGAGGCCCGGCGTGGGCAGATCGAGGAGAGCTTCAGCGGCGTGGCCAGCTCGCACGAGTACCTGGAGCGCACCTCGCACGTGCTGGCGCTTATCTCCAGCGGCCTGGGCGTGGCGCTGGCCAGCTCCACCGCCGGCCAGGTGCTGGAACACATTCACTTTTCCCGGCTCTCGCAAGGGCGCGTGCTGGCGGTGCTGGTGACCCAGGCCGGCGCGGTGCAGGATCGGGTGCTGACTCTGGACCGCGATTTGACGCACCTGGAGATGGAGACCGCGGCGCGCTACCTGAACGAGAACTTTCGCGGGTGGGCGATCGAACGCATACGCGCGGAAGTTGCCCGGCGTGTGGAGATGGAGCGGGAAGCCTACCACCAGATGCTGGCCTCGGTGGAGGAACTCTGCCGCAAGGGCGCGTTGGCCGGCGGCGAGGCCGGACCCGCGATTTTTGTGGACGGAATGGCCAACCTGATCGCCGCCGAAGCGGATCATGAGCGTTTGCGCCAGATGCTGCTGGCCCTGGAGGCCAAACAGCGGCTGGTGGAGCTGCTGACCGCCTACGTGGACGGACGGCAGCAGGAAGTGCGCGTGGTGGTGGGCCTGGATGAAGCTTCGCCGGCCATGCAGGACCTGGTGCTGATCGGCTCCCCGGTGCGGCTGGGCGGCGACAACCAGGGCGCTGTCGCCGTGATCGCGCCCACGCGCATCCAATATCAGGAGATGATTCAAGCGGTACGCTACATTGCACGGCTTTCAGAGCGCATTCTGGAAGTTCCCTCCGACCAGAAAATTCACTAGAGCGTGTTTCAAAAATGGCTTAGCAGAAGTCGATCGCAATCCCTCAGGGGCTGAAGCCCCTTGTTTTACGACCCTTTCCGGCACGGCACCCAGAGGGTTCCCGGTCGTGCCCTGATACAAGGCTGGTTTTTGAAACACGCTCTAGCCGGCGGCCGTAGCGGCAATCTTGAACTGTTTGCGGCACGCAGGGAAGGCGGCTCCCGCCGCGCAATTATCATGGAATCAAGGCAGCGTTGATTTTTGGGAGAATGCACAGAGTTATGCCAGAACAGAAAACAGAGCCGCCCTTGCCGGAACAGGGGGAAATCCTGCCTGGCGCGGCGGCCGAAGAGCCCCTCGCCGGCCCCGCGGCGGCGAGCGGCGAGGTCCCTGTAAGCCGGGCGGAATACGAGCAGTTGAAGGCGGAGCGCGACCAACTGGTCGACCGCCTGGCTCGGTTGCAGGCGGAGTTTGAGAACGCCCGCAAGCGAGCCGAGCGCGAACGGCATGAGTATCGCGACTATGCCGCCGGCAGCGTGGTCGAGCAGTTCCTGCCCGTGCTGGATAACTTCGAACTGGCGCTCAAGTCCGGCGGTTCGGCGCAACAATTGCGCCACGGCATCGAGCTGATCGTGAAACAGATGGAAGAGATCCTGCGCAAGTTGCACGTGAAGCCGGTTCCCACCGTGGGCGAGGCCTTCGATCCCCGCCTGCACGAGGCGCTGGGCTCGGTGGATCGCGACGACGTGCCCGACCAGCATGTGGCCGAGGAGATTCGGCGCGGCTACCGGCTGCGCGAGCGTTTATTGCGTCCGGCGCTGGTGCGCGTGGCGCACAACACGAAACAGAAGGGTGAATGAGTTCAAGAGTGGCGAAAGCAGACTATTACGAGGTTCTGGGAGTTTCGCGCGATGCGGAGGACCAGGAGTTGAAGAGCGCCTATCGCAAGCTGGCGCTCAAATACCATCCTGACCGCAATCCCGGCAATCATGCGGCCGAAGAGAAGTTCAAGGAGGCCAGCGAGGCCTACCAGGTGCTGTGCGACCCGCCGCGGCGGGCCGCCTACGACCGCTACGGCCATGCCGGCCTGGGCGCGCAGGGCTTTGGCGGAGGACCGTTTGCCGGCGGCGTGGACATCGGCGACATCTTCGGCGATCTGTTCGGCGAGATGTTCAACGTGGGCGGAGGCGCGCATCGCGGCTCGCGCCAGAAGCGCGGCGAAGACCTGCGCTTCGACTTGGGCCTAGACTTCGAAGACGCCTTTTTCGGCGCCGAGACCGAAGTGAAGATCCGCCGCCTTGAGACCTGCGCGGCCTGCAAAGGCCGCGGCAGCGCCTCAGGCCGCGGCCCCAGCGTTTGCTCGCAGTGCCAGGGCCGGGGCCAGATCCGCTACCAGCAGGGCTTTTTCTCCGTGGCCCGCACCTGCGGCGCCTGCGGCGGTTCCGGCACGGTCATCGGCGATCCCTGCCCCACCTGCCGCGGCGAGACGCGGGTGGCCAAGGAAATCAAGCTCAACGTGAAGGTGCCGCCGGGAGTGGAGGAAGGCACGCGCATCCGCTACGCCGGGGAAGGCGACGCGGGCCGCTCGGGCGGCGCCAAGGGCGACCTTTATGTTGTGCTCTCCATCCGGCCGCACGATTTCTTTGAGCGCCACGGCCACGATCTGCACTGCATCATCCCCATCAGCTTTCCCCAGGCAGCCCTGGGCGCGGAGTTTGAGATTCCGGGCATCGACGGCCCGGTAAACCTGAAGATTCCCGAGGGCACCCAGAGCGGCAGGGAGTTGCGCGTCCGCGGGCGGGGCGTTCCCTACCTGAACGAAAAAGGCCACGGCGACCTGATCGTGAAGGTGCTGGTGCAGATTCCCAGAAAGCTCAACCGCGCCCAGCGGGAACTGGTGAGTAAGCTGTCCGAGTCGCTCATCGTGGACAATACGCCGACTTCCCCGGGCCTGATGGAGAAGATGAAGGATTTGTTTAATTAGGGAATAGGGATTAGGGAATAGGGAATAGAAAACCGCTACTCGGCTGATCTGGGTATGTACGTTCCCAGGTCTCAGAATCGAGACCTGGGGCACCCGGCACCCGGCGAAGAGTGGGAGACTTCAAAGCTCCGAAAGGTCAAGGGTCGTGCTTTCCCACCTAATGGCTGGGGCAAGCGTGAGACAAGCGGCTAGGCACCCACCGAATGGCTGGGTCAAGCGTGGGGCAACCGGCTACGCAGTGAATGAGGTGTCGAACTCTGCGTAATTGTCGAGGTGATCTTTGATGAGCAGATAGCACTCGCACGAGGCCTTCGTGAGCCCAGGGATGTCGAGGATGCGAATTTCTCCGCGACTGTATTCGATAAGTCCTTTTCGCTTGAGAATCCCGGCTGTGGTAGAAATGGTGGGCCGGCGCCCCCCCAGCATGTTGGCGAGAAACTCATGCGAAATCTTGAACGTGTCGATGTGCGCGCGGTCCGCGCATAGAAGCAGCCAGCGGGCCAGCCGCTGTTCGAAGTTGTGTTTCGCATTGCATCCGGCGGATTGCATTGCCTGAACGAGTTGTGCCTGAACATAGCGCAGAGCCAGAAAATTAAAGGCTCCGCCAAGGCGGAACTCTCTTCTCGCGTCCTCCACGCGGCAGCTATAGCCATAGCCGGCAATCTGGGTGTAGACGCGATTCAGACTCTTTTTTGTTCCCATCAGAGCTGAGACGCCGACGACCGACTCATAACCGAACATTCCTACCTCAACCTGAGACCCATCCTTGAACGTTGTCGTCATCGACGCCATACCCTCTTCGAGAAAATAGAGGCGATCGATCGGGTCGCCAGGGTTTTCGATTTCGTGTTTCAACTCGAATTTGACCGGCTGCAAACGTAGGCGCTCAATGATGTCCCCGTCCAAAGCCTTCAAAAGAGTGTTCTTAAAGCCGTTCGTGCGCAAGGGATCCTCACTTTCAGACATAACTCTAACCCAATCTATATGCCCCAGGTTCACTTTGCCTAACAAAATTCCGGTTGTGTCAGAAACCGTACAAACATCTCAAAACTAAGCGAGTAAGGTAATTTCAGCGGTCCATCAATCTTCTCTTTCTTCGATCGCGGCTTTCCCGGTGAAGGCACTCCCGGTCAGCATCGCATCTTTCATTGCGACCCCGCCTTCCGCCTCCGAGGTACGAGAAGCAATGGGGGGTTCTACACGCCGAATGCCCTTCCGAGTTGCTCTCGTGAAGACTGCATCCGGGACGGGTCATTTGAATAACTGAGGTAAGAAGCATGACTTTTGACCTGGCCATCTTTCTGGAACAAGCAGGAGTGGGGCGACAACTCGTCCACCTATCCCCCAAGCAGGTCTTCTTTTCGCAGGGAGATTCGGCTGACGCCATCTTCTATCTTCGAGCCGGCCGCGCAAAACTCACCGTCGTTTCGCCAGAAGGCAAGGAGGCCACCATCGCGCTGCTCTCCGCCGGGGAATTCATTGGAGAGGAGTCGCTGGCGAGCGTGGGCAGGCTGCATCTGGCCACTGCCGCGGCAATTGATGGCAGGCTGCATCTGGCCACTGCCGCGGCAATTGACGCCTGTACGGCGCTCAAGATAGCGAGAGAAGAGATGATCCGCGTGATGCACGAGGAGCATTCCTTATCGGAAATGTACTTGAAATTTCTCCTGGCCCGGAGTATGCGAACCCAGGCCGATCTGGTCGATCAGCTTTTCAACTCCAGCGAGAGGCGTCTGGCGAGAATTCTTCTGTTGATGGCCGAATATGGCGAGCCGGGGAAGCCGGAACCCTTTATCCCTCCCATCACGCAGGAAACTCTCGCAGAGATGATCGGCACCACCCGGTCCCGAGTCAGCTTCTTCATGAATCGCTTTCGCAAGCTCGGTTTTATCGAATACAACGGCCGCATCCGGGTCCACAAGTCACTGCTCAATGTGGTTTTGCACGATCAATTCTCTCAGCCTAACCCCGAGAGACCGCACGATTCGGCCACCCCGCGTATGCGATCGAAGCCGGTCACGCGCGGCAAGAGCGGTTCCGGGGTTGCCGGTAATTTCAATCCTGTCAGAGGGAGTCTCCAGGCTCTCCCAAATCAAACCGATATGAGTGGGGTTCACAGAAGCAAGGCGGCTGTAATTGCCCTTGGTTCAACCCTCCCACGGGTTGATGATGGGCACGCCGGCGGCTAGGAACGGCGCGGTATCGCGCGTGGCGATGGTGAATCCGTGCACGGCGGCGATGGCGGCAATCTGACCGTCGGCCACGCCGATAATGTAGCCTTTGGCCATTGCCCGGCTGACCAGGAAGGCATAGCCTGCCGCAGCCTCGCGGTCGAAGGCGAGAAAGCGCTCCGCGAAGAGTTTTGCAAGTAACTCTTCCATCGCCGCGGCTATTCCTCTTTTTCGCCTGCCGCCGGGCAGGAGTTCAATGCCGACAAGCAGCTCCGAGAGGTTGGTGGCCGTCAGGTAGAGCGTCTCGGCGGCTTGCCGGTCCAGCCAGGCCTCAACGGCCGGATCGGCCTTCGCCTTAAGCGGCTCCGAGATCACGTTGGTGTCGAGAACTATCATTCAAATTTTGCTGGTTCGATTGGCCTGCGATCGCGCTTGTAGTTGAGTTCGATGCCGCCATAGCGGCGACCAAAGGCGGCCAGCTCCGAGCCGATCTTGATGCGCGTTTTGGGAGAGACTGCTTCTTCGAGAATCACCCGAATCTCAGCCTCGGTGCTGCGCCCGTTGTGCGCGGCGCGCACCTTGAGCGCGCGATGGGTTGCTTCAGGAAGGTTGCGAACGGTAACCGCAGGCATGATGCATCACTCCTCTCAAGATTGATATCAATGATATCATAGTGATTATATTGATAGCAATATTGACGTTCCCGGAATTGCCACTCGCTGGAAGAGGCCTCGCTCTGCGCCAACTGGACAACCGGCAACCGCTTCAGAGGTTAAGTTTCTTGAAAATCGACTGCGGGATGCCGCGGATGACGAACATGATCGGCGCCCAGAAGCCGGGAAGATAGACCACGTCCTTGCGCCGCCCAATGGCCTTGAGGATGCCCTGCGCAACTGTCCCGGGGCTCGAGAAAAGCGCTCCTTGCGGCAGGTGAGCCGTCATGGGCGTGGAAACAAAGCCGGGGCGGATGGTCAAAACCTGCACCCCGGCGCGATCGATGCGGTTGCGAACCCCGTCGAGAAAGATGTTCAATGCGCCCTTCGAGGCTCCATAAACATAGTTGCTCTTGCGGCCGCGGTCCCCGGCCACGGAAGAGATGACGGCCAGCGTGCCTTGGCGCGTGGATTCAAAGTAATTGGCAAGCCAGGTGATCAGGGAGACGGCGGAAAGAAAATTGGTGCGCAGAACGGCCTCGGCAACGGCGTAGCTGGCCTGCGCCTGTTCCTGGTCGCCAAGAACGCCGTGAGCAATCAAAGCCGCCTCGATTGTGCCCAGCGATTGCACGGCCGCCGCCAGCATCTCGGGATGCGCGGCGGTATCGTCCAGGTCCATGGCCTGGGTGGTCACGCTGGCCGCTCCGCGCGTCAGCAAATCCCGCCGCACCGCATCCAGCCTGGCAGGATTGCGAGCCACCAGGAAGAAGTGAGCACCAGGCGAAACCAGCCGGCGAGTGACCGCCATGGCGATGGCCGAGGTGGCTCCAAGCACCAGGATGCGCGAGGGCAGCGGCTTAGACATGGGCGGTCACCCTTTGCCAGAAGGCGGAGCTGAAACCCGGATCGATAAACGCGGCAAAATGCTGCCACTGCGGATAGAAGGTTTGGAACTGGTGTGGGGTCATGCGCGCATCCTTGGCTGGATACATGCACCCGCCGTGTTCAAGCGTAATCTCTGCCAAACGGTCGAGCAGCGCGAAGCTCACATCGCGCCGGATGGGGAAATCGAGAGCCAGCGTGATCCCGGGGCGGGGAAACGACATCATGCCGGGTGACGGCACATCGCCGAAGACCTTGATTACGGCCAGAAACGACGCCAGCCCCGAGGCGGTAATGGTGCGCAGAATCTGCGTCATGCCGCGCGCATCTCCGTTATCCGGCAGCACGCATTGAAACTGCAAGAGTCCGTCGCGGCCGTAGATGCGGTTCCAGTGCAGTACGCTGTCAAGCGGGAAGAAGAAGGTTTCATAATCCACCAGAGCCGTCCTGATCCGACTCAGCTGCTTGTGATAGTAGAGGGCGTTGAATGCGCCGACGGTGAAACGGTTCAAGACCGCGGCCGGCATGTTCATGGGCACGGCAAGGCGCGGCTGGCCCGAAGGCGAAAGCTTGTCCGGCGCCATCGAATGCGTGCCCTGCATGAAGATGCCGCGGGCAAAGCTGCTGCCCTGGGAAACGCAATCGATCCAGGAAACGGTGTATTCAATATGGCTGCTGGCCCGCGAGATAGCCAGAAACTCCTCGATGCCGTTGAACTTGATGCCCTTGTAGTCGATTTTGCGCGAGACGATGGAGCGCAGCTCGACCTCGGCCCACGTGATCAGGCCGGTAAGGCCAAGGCCGGCGATGGTGGCCCGATACCACTCCGGATTCTCGGTGGCGGAACAAACCATGCGCGTGCCGTCGGAGCGGACCAGCTCGAAGCGCGGCGTGTGGCGGCCGAAGGTACCGGCCGCATGATGATTCTTGCCATGAATATCGTTGGCAATGGCGCCCCCCACGGTCACATACTTGGTGCCCGGCGTCACCGGCAGGAACCAGCCGCGCGGCACGGCGAAGTCCAGAATTTCTGCCAGGCTGACGCCCGCCTCGCAGCGCAGCAGGCCGGTCTCCGCATTGAAGTCGAGCAGCCGCGTCATGCCGCGGGTATTCAGCAAGGTGCCGTGGTCCAGCAGACAGCAGTCGCCATAACTGCGGCCTAAGCCCACCGGCAGCATGGCGTTGGCCGGCGGAGCGGCCAATGGAAAATCCGTCATCCAATGCAGCGGAACCAGATCGGCCTGAAGAAGAGGATAGTGGCCCCAGGATTGGAATTTTGGCTCAGCCTGCTCGCTCACCACGTTGCCCCGCATGGTCTCCTCGTTTCCGTTCTGCGCGGTCCTTTCGGTAGTTATAGTGCAAGGAGGGCGATTACCGATACCGCCGCTCCGATCAGCAGGCTCATGCGGTCGGTGAGGGCAAAGGCCACCGGGTCTTCGTCAAGTTCGCCGCGCGAGGCCAGCAGCCATACCCGGTTGAGCCAGAGAATCATCAGCGGCACAATCAGCCACAACAGCCGGGGTTGGCGGTAGAGCTTTATTACGTCGAGCTCGCTGATATAGATGGCGAAAACCACCACCGCGGCATAGGCGCTGGCGGTGCCGAAGCTGCGCAACTGATCCATATCGGCCAGCAGGTAGCCGCGGCTGTTGCGCGCCGGCAAACCGCGGGCGCGCAGGTTCTCGAGTTCAGAGAACCGCTTGACCATGGCCAGAGATAGAAACAGAAACATGGAGAAGCCGGCCAGCCAATGGGAGATGGGCGTTAGGGTTACCGCGCCGCCGGCCAGCAGGCGCAGAATATACAAACCGGAGAGGGTCAGCACATCCACCAGCGCAATCCGCTTGAGATACGTGGAGTAGGTAAGCGTGGTGGCCAGGTAGACGAGCAGCCAGCCGAAGAAACCGCCGGGAAGCAAATGGCCGCCCGCGAGTCCGAGGAACAGAAAAATCGCGGCCATCAAAATCCCCGAGAAGGCCGGCAGATCGCCCGAGGCAAATGGCCGCAGCCGCTTTTGCGCGTGACGGCGGTCGGCATCGATGTCCATCAGATCGTTGAGGATGTAGGCCGCCGAAGCGGTAAGCGAGAAGCAGCAGAAGGCCTCGAGCGCGGTGAGCAGTTTGCCGAGGCTGAGAGCATGCGACAGAAGCAGCGGCACAAAGATGAGCAGATTCTTGGCCCACTGGTGCAGGCGCACGGCCTTCAGCAGGGAGCTCAAAGGATGGCTGCGCTCCTGAAAGACGCGCCTGGGGCGAATGCCGCGCGCCCGCAGCGCGATGCGCAATGCGAGGCTCGGATTGGCCACCATGGGCTGGCTGGCGTGGGCCAGCAGAGGCAGATCGGGCGTGTCGTTGCCGATGTAGTCGAAGGCGTCGGAGTCAAGCCGTCTGCGCAGGCTTACGAGTTTGTTGGCTCCGGTCAGATTGGTCGTGCCGTCCGAGCCCAGCACTCCGGAAAAGATGCCCAGATGCGCGGCAACGCGGTTGGCCAGCGCCAGGTCCGCGCCCGTGGCAAGGTAGATTGGCCGTCCCAGTGAGCGCTCCTGCTGTAGAAACTGGAGCAGCTTGCGATTGTAAGGCAGATGCGCAACGTCGAGAGAGATGGACTCAGAGAGGAATGCCTTGAACGCAGCCTTGCCGTGCAGCAGAGGGCCGGGCAGCCTGAACGCCAGCAGCGGACGCATCCGCAATAGCACTAACAAAGAATCTACGAGCGTATCGGACTTGACCAGAGTGCCGTCCAGATCCACGCACAGCGGCAGCAGCGCCGGCTGAGAAGATTCAGGCTGGGAGATGATCTGGTGCAACCGCTAACCTCGTCGAGGATCGCTGGTTCAAGGCGTGAATGGTTTGGTGGAGCTGAGCGGGATCGAACCGCTGGCCTCCTCGTTGCGAACGAGGCGCTCTCCCAGCTGAGCTACAGCCCCACGACTCTTTTATTTTAGCAGCGGGCGGCAAATCGGGGAAGGCGGAGTTTAGTTCATCGGCTTTGAAAGGCCGCAAATCCCGAGTTGGGCGGAAGGCCCTATAAGATCGAGGTTCGTGGTCTCCCAGGTCTCAAACGCGAGACCTGGGGCACCCAGTTTTATGGCTGGTCAGACATGGGCCACCCGCCGAGACCTGGGGCACCCAGTTTTATGGCTGGTCAGACATGGGCCACCCGCCTTTGAAAGGCCGCAAATCCCGAGTTGGGCGGAAGGCCCTATAAGGTCGAGGTTCGTGGTCTCCCAGGTCTCAAATGCGAGACCTGGGGCACCCAGTTTTATGGCTGGTCAGACATGGGCCACCCGCCGCTCTTTCAAAGCAATGAGCTGGCCAATTACCCTACAACTGATTCATATTCTGCAGGAACTCGGCGTTGTTGCGAACCTTCTCCAGGCGGCTGATGAGCAACTCCATGGCCTCTACGGGCGAGAGCGGGTTGAGCACCTTGCGCAGAATCCAGATGCGCGACAAATCTTCCTTGGGAATGAGCAGCTCTTCCTTGCGCGTGCCGGAGCGCTGGATGTCGATGGCCGGGAAGACGCGCTTGTCCACCAGCTTGCGGTCCAGGATGATTTCCATGTTGCCGGTGCCCTTGAACTCCTCGAAGATGACCTCGTCCATGCGCGAGCCGGTATCGATGAGCGCGGTGGAGATGATGGTCAGCGAGCCGCCTTCCTCGATGTTGCGGGCGGCGCCGAAGAAGCGCTTGGGGCGCTGCAGGGCGTTGGAGTCCACGCCGCCGGAGAGCACCTTGCCCGAGGGGGGCACGATGGTGTTGTAGGCGCGGGCGAGACGGGTGATGGAGTCGAGGAGAATCACCACGTCGCGCTTGTGCTCGACCAGGCGCTTGGCCTTCTCGATGACCATCTCGGCCACCTGTACGTGGCGGGCCGCGGGCTCGTCAAAGGTGGAGCTGATAACCTCGCCCTTCACCGAGCGCTGCATGTCGGTGACTTCCTCGGGCCGCTCGTCGATGAGCAGGACGATGAGCACCACATCGGGATGGTTGGTGGAGATGGAGTTGGCCAGCGACTGCAAGAGCATGGTCTTGCCGGTGCGGGGCGGGGCGACGATGAGGCCGCGCTGGCCCTTGCCCACCGGCGTCAGCAGGTCCATCACCCGGCCGCTGATGGCCTCCTTCACCGTCTCCAGCTTGATGCGTTCCTGGGGATAGAGCGGGGTGAGGTTGTCGAAGAGAATCTTGTTGCGCGTCTCCTCGGGCGACTCGAAGTTGATGGCCTCGATCTTGACCAGGGCAAAGTACTTCTCTCCCTCGTGCGGGGGGCGGACGTTGCCGCTGATCGAGTCGCCGGTTTTGAGATCAAACTTGCGAATCTGCGAGGGGGAGACGTAGATGTCGTCGGGGCCGGGCAGATAGTTGTAGTCCGGGGAGCGCAGGAAGCCGTAGCCGTCGGGCAGAATCTCAAGCACGCCCTCGGCAAAGATGTGGCCTTCCTTTTCGCTTTGCGCCTGAAGGATCTTGAAGATCAGGTCCTGTTTGCGAAGGCCGCTGGTGCCCGGAATCTCAAGGGCGCGCGCGATGCGGCTCAATTCGGTGATGTTCTTCTCTTTAAGTTCAGCGATGGTCATGTTCACCTGTGAAAGGTTGGGATGGGGTAAGTGGGGAAATCCGAGAGGGGGTCGTGCTCCAAGGAAAATCCGTGCGGGAGTTCAAGGGAGCCGCCGGCGGGGGGCGAGCCAGACTGAAGCTCCCAGGAACAAGTAGAAAACAAAAACATCAGGAAAGACGGCTGCCCTGAGGAGCAAGCCGCTAACAACTTTGCCTGTGTCGACTATACACGTTCAGACGAAAATACGCTTTCGGGCGAAGCCCCTCAAGCGGCGCGGCGCACCTCAACCGGCAACTCGGCGGCCGCCTCGACGGGCGCCGTGGAGCTGGGATCGGTGGTATGGAAGCGGCACAGTACTTCATTGGTGGTGTCTTGCAGCCGTGTGTTCGGCTTGTGCAGCTTGCGGGTTGCCTTGCTAGCCAGTTGACAGAGCTGGTAGCGATTGGACACATGAGAAAGTGCCCTAAATACTAAATCGGAACGCATTGCAAATTCTCCTTGTTGGGTTGCCTGCCCGCCGGAACTAGCATGGCGCCGCCGGTGCAGCCGGGGAGCCGACACTTTCGAGGGCTGCCCCTATTTTCCACTTCCCAAGTATTAGACGCGGCTCCTGTGATTGCCGTTCAAGATTTTGACGCACATTCACACGCTATGTAACAGGCTTAATGCCGGATCTGGGATAAAGATTGCCGCCTTGGGAACCATGCGCCCTGTATTCCCGTTCCGGTGGGGATCAAAAAACCCGCCGTGGCATCAACGGATGAGCCTAGGCTCAAATATGATGCGGGAAACGACAGACGTCCGACCTAAACCGCACACTGCGATTTGCCCATATGGATGGCAATAATGAATATATCCCCAGAAGGCATCCGGGTCAACAGTTTTTTCGGGCTTTTCCGGCCCACGGCGGCCCCTGGGACGGCTCGCTACTCCTTGCGATGAACATATTTATAATCAATGAGATAGGAGCTACAGCCCGGGCGGATTTTGGGCTCTCTGGGTGGCGCCGCCGGACTCAAAATGAAGGTATGCAGAAACCGGGGACCTATCTGGTTACCTGCCAGGATGGGTGCACTCGACAGCCTGCCATCCGGATCGCTCAAAACAGGCTCTCCGTCTTCGTCCATACTGTACGCAGGCCGACGCCGTTTCAACCTCCTTTTGGGCTTGGCAAATACCTCGTCCAACCGAAAAAGTCCGATGAGTAAGAGGAGAATCAATGGAACCCCAACCAGGAGCGAGTCCCTGCCGGTACTCAGAAACACCTCGTGCATCTTTGGCCTCCGCAAGGCTGGACGACTTCGATGAGAGGCTTCTCATGGAGTCAATGCGGTTATCGGCCTGGATTGGAGAAACTTTAGAGCAGGGAATAGGGAATAGGGATTAGGGAACAGGGAATAGGGACTACTCACTGTTTGCATGGGCAAATATTTGTTGACATTGCCGCAACCTCGCTCTAACAATTGACTTATCTGTCTGGCGCCGGAATTCCCCTCCAGCGTGCTGGAACTCTTCCTCTACGTCGATCTTGCCCGCTTACACAGGCCTTTCCCGCAATGCCCGAGCCTTGAGGAGTGAACAAAAAAAATTGGAGTTCGGCCAACCGTTAAGGAGAACTTTATGTTCGGTCGGTTCAGACAAGCGACAGTTGGCGGTTTTGCAAATTGCCGGTTGTGCCGCCTATTGATCTGGTCTCCTGCTGCGTTGATCGTCGTGCTTGCGGGCATGTGCCTGCCGGCAACGTGCCTGGCTGCGCCCATCATTACCGGCATTAGTCCAGACGCCGTGCCTGTGGGCGGCTTGAAGTTCACGCTGACCGTCACCGGCACGGGCTTCCAGGCAAATTCAGTAGTTCAGGTCAATACCACCAACCGCGCCACTACGTACTTGAGCGCGCAGGAGTTGACGGTGCCGATCCAGGCCTCCGACATTGCCACGCCGGGAGCTGTAAATATCACGGTCCTGAATATGAACGGAGGTTTGACGACCCCCTCGAACACGGTGCAACTCATCGTGGTCAACGCAGCTTCTCCGGAGCTGATCAGCGCATCGCCGGGGTTCACCACGCAAGGGGTGGATCTGGTGAGCATGACGCTGGTGGGAGCGAACTTCAGGCCGGGGGCGACGGTGGTGATCTCGCCGCCGCTGGCAAAGTTGAGCGACTCCGACGGCCAGACACAAGCCGGCGATGTGAGCGTGCTGAACGCGACGGTGGTGAATTCCGGCGTGATGACGGCGCTGGTGAGCGTGAGTCCGACCGCGGTGCTGGGCCTGCGCGCCGTGGATGTGTTGAATTTGGATGGGACGAGCACCATCGACGCCACCCAGGCAACGCCGCAGGGAAGCACGAAGCCGATGCAAGTGAGTCCGGCCGACTCGATCGGATCGCCGCTGTCGGTGCTGAATATGGCCATGATGCATCCGCGCGACGGGACGATGGTGATGCAGGGCGATGAACTGAATGCACAGGCCGTGCTGGCCGGGACGGGAACGGGCACCGTGATCGGCGAGTGGGTGTGGGATGGAAACGTGGTGGAGCAGTTCTCGGCGACGATTGTGGGCGGGCAAAGCACCGCGATCGAGACGCGGCAATCGCTGCCGACGTGGCTGCTGGGCGCGCACACGCTGCAGTTGCGCATGCTGGAGCCCAATCGCGTGGCCAGCCAGTTGATTGAAGTGGTGGTGAATCCGGGCGACTGGAAGCTGGAGCAACTGATTCAGCCGGAGTCCGGCGCAGTTTTCGATGCGAACGAGGCGCCGCATCTGCTGTGGGCTATTGTGCCCGGAGCGATGAGATACCAGGTGGGGTTCAGCAGCCAGCCGTATTTGAGCACCATCGGCGAATGGTTCGACGTCACAGAGAACCAGTGGGAGGTGCCGGCGGAGATCTGGCAAAGCCTGCCGCAAGGCGAGCTGTACTGGACGGTGCGCACGGTGGATACCTCGGGAGAGCCGCGCCGGCCTTTGCCCATGCGCGTACTCTATCGCGGGCAGGAGGGTGCGAGTGCGCTGCGTTCCGTGGCAGCGACGCAGATGCCCGGCAGATGGATGGGAGTGGATGTGAAGCTCAATCTGCGCGGAGCCGACGGGGAGATGATTCCCATCAGGGCAGATTTTCTGCAGGGGGAGTATGCCGCGCCCAGTGCTGCCGCGCAGGCGGGAAGCACTCCAACTCCCGCGCCGGTAAAGGGCGCAACGGATGTGGAGGTGCCCAAGGCCGCGAGCGCCGCGCCAAAAAAGCGCGTTGGACCCTCTGAGGACGGTCAGATCGGCATGCACGCGCAGTGGGCTTCAGGAGATAATCTTCCCTCCACCGACGTCCTGACGGCGGCCGAGCACATGAAGTATCAGCAGGGAGCGTGGCATTTTGAAGTCAACGGCAGCGGGTTGCTGTACTCAATTCTGAGTCCTGAAGTGCAGCGCACCAGCCAGGGGAAAGTGAACAACTATGTGATTCAGCTTGGCGATCAGCAGAAAACCTGGGGAGCGAATCTGCGCTTCGGCATCGTGAGTCCGGCGCTGTATACCGGCGCCCAATACGTCACCGCGGCCACGCCTCGGCAAGGCGCGGAGCTGGCGTTGAAAACGCCGGGAGGCACGTTCAGCGGGTTTACAAATACCAACGACGGAGCGCTCGGCGGCGGCTCAAGCATGAATGTGCGCCAACAGATGGAGGGAGCCAGCTGGCAGGCGCCGTTGCCGGCATGGGGACAACTGCGGGTGATGTGGCTGAACGCCGCGGATAATATCTCCGCCAGCGGGTTCAGTGCGACAGGCGATGTGCTGGGCGCGATGCTCATCCTGCAACTGAAAAAGAAACAGAAGTGGCTGTGGACGACAGAGTACGCAGCGAGCTACGACAATCCGGACACGACCTCTGCTGCTTCGGCGAGGGAGTTCGGCCGCGCCTGGCGGACGGGAATCACCGGGCAGCCCGGCAAAACAAAAGTGAGCATCACCTACCACGACGTGAGCGCGAACTTCGGCAACCCGGCGAATCCCAGCCTGACTCCGAACAGCATGCCCGATGCGCGGAGCGTGAATGCGGCGATTGCGCAGACCACCAAGAAAGCCGGCTCCTTCGGCTTCAACTATGCCTTCCTGGCCAACAACGTTCAGCCCACCACCAGCGACGAGTTGCTGCTGAACAGCTTTGAGGAGACCTGGGGAAAGCCTCTGGATAAGAAGACAAATCTTTCGCTGGACGCGCGCCAATCGCTGACCGAGACCGGCACGGTGCCCGCGGCGCTGGTGGGCATGCCTCCCGCGCTGACCGGCGCCGCGAATATGCGCGACGTTTCCGGAAGGATCAATCTCAGCCGGAAGGTGGGCACCATGACGCTGTCCATCGGCGGGCAGAGGGACTGGTTCGACAACATTCTTTTCCCGGCAAACAGCACCATTACGTCTTCAATCAATGCCGGCGGTAACGTAGTGACGAAAGGACACTTCCAGTTGAATTCGCAGGCATGCGTGAGCTGGGTGGCCGCCAATGGATTGGCGGTGGGAGATTCGCGCAGCGTTTCAGTCAACCTGCAACCGGCGATTGTGTGGAAGAAGCCTGCCGTGCAGCTTGCTCCGATTATCACCGTGGCGCAGAGTCAGACGGAGCTTTCGGGCGGCACGCTGACCAACGAGTCACTCACGGGCCAATACGGCGGCAGAATTACCTGGAAGCTTCCCGGCGTGATGAAGTTCAGCACTGTCTCCGCGCAGGGAAGTTACAACCAGAACAAGGATACTGTCATAGGCCTGAATCAGCCGACCACGCAATTGCTGGCGATTTGGACAGCGACCTGGGGCCATAAGCACACGTTCTAACGTACTTGGCACGTGAATTCCAAGCGAACCAAAGGAGGTTCAATGAAAAATGTAATTCTACTCAGCATCGCAACACTCTTCTTGCTTGCCATCGCGGCGGCAGGAAGCAAACCCGCGTGGGCAGTGCCACACTGTCCTCCCCTGTGCCTGCTTCCCCCCGACCCAGCTCCGCCTATGCCGCCAATTCCGATCTATGATCCGCCCTTCGGCGGCACAGTCGTCAAGCCTAACGGCGGCTCCGGTGGCGGCACTACCAGCGGGACCGCTACTGCCACCGGTACCAGCGCTCCAGCCGGGTCCAGCACTACCACCGATACCAACACGGCCACCGGGCCTAAACAGGAGGGAGCTGCCTGCCAGTTCCAGGGCACTACTGGAAAGGTCACACAAGTGGGAGGAAAGTATTATTGTGACTTCACTCCGCCCGCGGAGGGAAGCGCCTGCCAGTACCAGGGCAGCAGCGGAACGGTGACGATCATCGACGGACGACGATATTGCAAGATTTGATTCAACCGTGGCGACTGTGATGGAAGATCAGGCCCAGTAGCTGCGGTCCAGGGTGCGGTACTGGATGGCCTCGGCCAGGTGAGCGACGGTGAGGCGCTCGACGGCTTCGAGGTCGGCGATGGTGCGGGCCACTTTAAGGATGCGATCGTGGGCCCGCGCGGTCAGGCCCTGCTGCTGCATGGCGCGCTCGAGCAAACGCTCGGAGTCTGCGCCCAGCTCGCAGTGGACGCGAATCTGGCGGGTGGACATCTGCGCGTTGGCGTAGATTTTATCGCCGGCCTTGCGGAAACGGATGCGCTGGCGCTCGCGGGCGGCCATCACGCGGGCGCGAATCTGGGCCGAGCCCTCGGCCGCGGAGCCGCCGCGCAGCTCCTTATATTGCACGGCCGGAACCTCGATATGAATATCGATGCGGTCCAGGAGCGGGCCGGAGATTTTAGCGATATAGCGCTGAATCATCGGCGGGGTGCACATGCACTCGCGCGATTTGTCATTGAAGAAGCCGCAGGGGCAGGGGTTCATGGCCGCGGCCAGCATGAAGCGCGCGGGAAAGCTGAGCGACATGGAGGCCCGGGCGATGGTCACCGTGTGGTCCTCGAGAGGCTGGCGCATCACTTCAAGCACGTTGCGCGGAAACTCCGGCAGCTCGTCGAGAAACAAGAGGCCGTTGTGAGCCAGCGAGACCTCGCCGGGACGGGGCACGATGCCGCCGCCGATCAGACCGGCATCGGAGATGGTGTGGTGAGGCGAGCGGAACGGGCGCTGCGTGACCAGGCCGGCCGAGGAGTCCAGCACGCCGGCGACGGAGTGAATCTTGGTGGTTTCAAGAGCCTCTTCAAAGGTGAGCGGAGCCAGAATCGAGGGCAGCCGCTTGGCCAGCATGGTTTTTCCCGAGCCGGGCGGGCCGATCATGAGAATGTTATGGCTGCCGGCGGCGGAGACCTCGAGGGCGCGCTTGGCCGTCTGCTGACCGCGCACATCGGAGAAGTCCAGGGAGAAGTGCTGCAGCTCGCCGAGCAGTTTTTCGGTGGAGACGCGATAAGGCTCGCGCTGGATGACGCCCACCACCGCGGAGTTGAGCAGCTCCAGCACATCGAGCAGCGAGGAGGCGGGATAGACGTTGACGCCCTCCACCACGGCGGCTTCGGCGGCGTTAGCGGCGGGCAGGATGAGATTCGCAATTCCCTTCTCGCGCGCCAGGATGGCCACCGGCAACATACCGGGCACGGAGCGCACGCTGCCGTCCAGGCCCAGTTCGCCCACCAGCAGGAAGCGGCTCAGGTCGTCGGTCTTCAGTGCGCCATAGGCGCCCAGGATTCCGATGGCGATGGGCAAGTCAAAGCCGGAGCCTTCTTTTTTCAGATCAGCCGGGGCCAGGTTGATGGTGATAAATGTGGGCGGAATCAGGTAGCCGGAGTTTTTAATCGCGGCGCGGACACGGTCGCGGCTCTCGCGCACCGCGGCGTCGGGCAGACCCACGGTGTGGAAGACGTCCTTGTCCATAACCACGCCGCTATAGTCCACCTCGACATCGATGAGGCTGGCGTCGATTCCGTAGACGGCCGCGCTGTGAGCTTTGAAAAGCATGTTGGGTGGTTGCAGTGAGTGTACCACTCTGCGGGCATCAACGGACTGTGATCACCGTCATCGCAGAGTGCCGGCGGGGCCATTCCGGCTGCGAAGGTTAATTATCGCTCTTGAATGGAAGACACGGAGGACCACTATCGTCAGGATAAAATCGACATGTATTTGGCAAGTACATCCTGTTAACGGTTAAATGAATTGGGAATTTCAGGAGAAAATTCATGCGAGACGTTCTAAATCTGGATACAGGAGCGATATGTCAGGATTCTTACATAATCTCGTATCCATACATCCTCAAGTACTTCGGGAGCCGCAAGAGACTATCTGCATCCGATTTTGTTTGTTGTGCCAATATGGTTTACGGATGGATGCCCCGTGCCATTAAGCTGCATGTCCAGAATTCACAGGGAAGCATTGATCGCGGCGCGGAGCTCTTGAGCCTGGCTCGGACAAGGATGCTTTGCGGAGCAGAAATATCTTGCTTGGTGGCCACCGTAGACAACTCGTTAGTCGGGGTATCAAAGATGCTTCATTTTGTCGCTCCGGAGCGATATGCGATGTGGGATTTGAAGATCTGCCGCTTCTTGTATGGGAGGCAGGCTAATCGCGCACGCGTGAAGCATGTCGAAAACTACTTTGTCTACCTAACCCTCTTGAGATTTCTCAAGCAGGACAGCAGGTTCGACAGTTCCACGACGCGGTCAACGAGAAAATCGGGTATCAGGTTTCTGCCCTCCGTGCAGTTGAACTTGTAATGTTCTACAGCCTTCCGGAGTAGCAAAGTTCGACGGGTCGGTCTTCGACCCGATCTCATCGGTCGAAAAGGAGCCCGAAGACCTCATTCCCGATTCCTGACCCCGGTTCCACGCTACAATCTCACTGTGACCACGAGTCTCTTCGACCTTTACAAGATCGGCGTCGGCCCATCGAGTTCACATACGATGGGACCCATGCGAGCTGCCTGCCGGTTTGCGCGCGGGCTTGGGGAGCGCGGCGTGCTGGACCGGGCGGAGCGCGTGCGGGTGGAGCTCTACGGCTCGCTGGCGCTTACCGGGCTGGGGCACGGAACAGACCGGGCTGTGCTGCTGGGGTTGGCGGGCAACGAGCCGGCTTCGATCGATCCCGCAGCCATCGAATCGACGGTGGGAGAAATTCGCGCGGCGTGGCGGATCGATGTGGCCGGAACGCACTCCATCGCTTTTGAAGAACCCCGCGACCTGGTCTGGAATCGCGCCACGATGTTTCCACCCGGCGCGCGCACGCAGCATCCCAACGGATTGCGGCTCACGGCCTATGACGTAGCCGGCACGGTGCTGGACGAGCGCACCTTCTTTTCCGTCGGCGGCGGATTCATTACCGAGGACGAAGCGGACGATTCCGCCGGTAAGCAATCAGGCGGCGAAAAGCGGGAGGCAAAGCTGCCGTTTCCCTTTCACAACGCCGCGGAGCTGCTGGCCACGGCGCAGGCCAACGATCTCTCCATCAGCCAGCTCATGCTGGAGAACGAGTGCGCTCTGGTTGGGCGCGACGAAGAGAAAGCGCCGGTCGAGGTGGTGCGGGAAGGCATCAAGCATATCTGGGGCGCGATGCAGGCATGCGTGGAGCGCGGCATTGCGGCAGAGGGGATTCTGCCCGGCGGTTTAAATGTGCGCCGGCGCGCGCACCGGCTGGCCGAGCGGTTGCGCGCGAAAGAGGCGGAAGGCCTCGCCGGCGATCCGCTGGCGCCGCTGGACTGGGTCACGGTCTACGCCATGGCGGTGAACGAAGAGAACGCCGCGGGCGCCCGCGTGGTGACCGCGCCCACCAATGGCGCAGCCGGAGTGGTTCCCGCCGTGGCGCTCTATTATGCCCGCTTCATACCCGAGGCAGACGACGAAGGCATGTTGCGCTTCTTTCTCACCTCGGCGGCCATCGGCATCCTTTATAAGGAGAACGCCTCGATCAGCGGCGCGGAGGTTGGCTGCCAGGGCGAGGTGGGCGTGGCCTGCTCGATGGCAGCGGGCGGACTGACCGCCGCGCTGGGCGGCAGCAATGGACAGGTTGAACACGCCGCCGAGATCGCCATGGAGCACAACCTGGGCATGACCTGCGACCCCATCGGCGGGCTGGTGCAGATTCCCTGCATCGAGCGCAACGCCATGGGGGCGGCGAAGGCGGTACAGGCCTCGCGCCTCGCGCTCAACGAGCAGGAAGCCCACAAGGTCTCGCTCGACCAGGTGATCCGCACCATGTATTTGACCGGCCTGGATATGCAATCGCGCTACAAGGAGACCAGCCTTGCCGGCCTGGCCTTGAATGTGATCGAGTGCTGAGGAGAAGAGACGGAATCGCGGCTTGCGCGCATTTTTTCTGCGATCGCACTCACGAAAAATCCCGAAATCGCGATTCAAGGTCGATCGAATCCGGTCCCGCGCATCCAAATTTGCACTCGACCCTCAATTCCGCTCAAAATAATTGTTGACCTTTTTTCCACTCTTTGGTCGTTTTTTTCTTGACATCGATGATTCATGATTCTATACATTCATCATCTGCAGTTTACGTATTGCAGAAATCGATGCAACCCATCGAAAAGGGAGAATAGGCAAATGGCAACAAAAAAGGCAGCGAAGAAAGCCGCAAAGAAGCCCGCGAAGAAGGCCGCAAAGAAGGCCGCGAAGAAGAAGTAGCGGGACATCCAACCGAAAGGCAACACTTCAGGGGAACGCTTTAAGCGTTCCCCTTAGTGTTTATGGGGAAGGATTAGACTTGTAAGGAAGGGATTCAAACCTCAACAGCCATGACGCGCCGCCGCTGGATTGCCGAACATTGGGACGAGGCCACCGCCACCATCGATGGCGCGCAGGCCGAACACATGGCGCGCGTGCTGCGTGCGCAGCCGGGCATGGAAGCGGACGTGGTGGCGGGCGGCCACGTTTTTCATGCCGAGGTGGCCGCCGTCAGCCCGCACGAGGTTCGCTTCAACCTGATTGCCGAACTGGAGGCCGATCCCGCGATGCCGGTCACGCTGGTGCTGGCCGTCTACAAGTTCGATCACATGGAGTGGGCGATTGAGAAGGCCACCGAGCTGGGAGTTGCCGCGGTGGCCCCGGTGATCGCGCGACGGACTGAGAAGCATCTGGCCCTGGCCGCGGAGAAGCGCGCGGAGCGGTGGCGGCGCATAGCGCATGAGGCCGCCCAGCAGTCGCGCCGCTGCGATGTGCCGTTGATCCACGGCCCGGGTCCGTTAGCCGCGTGGGTGCGGGCAGCTTCAAGAGCCACGCGCATCGTGCTGGCCGAGCAGGAGCGCACCACCACCCTGCGCAACCTGATCGAAGAGGCCGTCAAGTCGGCCAGGGAAGAGATGCCCGCGCTGGAGATCGCCATCGGTCCCGAGGGCGGATGGGCTCCCTCGGAAGAGGCGCTCTTCGACGCCAACGGCTGGCGCGCCGCATCGCTGGGCCCGCGCATCCTGCGCGCGGAGACGGCGGCCATCGCCGCGCTGGCGGTGGTGGCTTCCTGCCTGGAGTAGAGGGCGGAGAAATCCCGGATCTGAAAAATACATAGAAAGTTGTATCCCACCCTTCGCGAAAAGCGCGAAGATTCTCTCTTGCGCGTCAAGCATTTTCGGTGAAGAAGGGTTGGATTTT
>JBEKGY010000022.1:0-58501 GCA_050012555.1 Occallatibacter sp. | reverse complement strand
CTCAACCGGGGCCTACCGCTCCATCACACCCCGATGCCGGACCTTCTGGAATTCAGCTACTTGCACCACGGGCTGTTAACGCTGTTTCGCTATGCCTGTATTGATCGTTCGCCATAACCAAACGGATAAAGCGCCGCTCCGGTCAGTCCGGCATCGGCACCGAGGGTCGCCTTTTGTACGATTGTGTGCTGTTGGAATCGGGATCCAGGCTGCGTAAGCCGGTAAATATAGCTACGGTGTTGCAGTTCCTCAAAGATCTTTGGGGAAAGCAACGGCCATGCATCCGAAACTCCGCCTGCAATCACCACAAGAGCAGGATTAAACGTGTTGATAAGCGAGGCAATGCAGATTCCTATTGCACGGCCTGCCCGATCGAAAATCGACTGGGCATCAGCATCGCCTGATACAGCCAGAGAATAGAAATCGCCTGCCGTAGCTTCAGGCTGTACTTTCAGGAGCCGAGCTAAGCCTGGCGCCCCTTGCTCGGCTAGTCTTACCGCCTCTCGTCGAATTGCTCTGGCGGAGGCATAAACTTCCAGACATCCATGGTTGCCACAATTACAAAGCTCTCCGTCCGGCTGCACGGATACATGGCCGGCCTCTCCAGCCAAGCCGTTGGCTCCATGCACGATGCGACCACCGGAGATGATGCCATGGCCCACGCCCGTCCCCAGAGTCAGCATGTTGAGATTGTCCAGCGCCAACTCCTTGCCGCTTCCCAGATGGCACTCGGCCAATGCCGCAACATTTGCGTCGTTGTCAAGGAAAACAGGAATATCCAAACGGCTCTCCAGCGCTTGCAGGAGCTCGAATCCATCCCACCCCGGCAGATTCGGCGGTTGATGAAAACGACCTAACGGAAGCTCCAACGGCCCTGGCGCGGCAACGCAAACGCCCAGGCATGAGGCTGTGGAACTTCGCGACGCCTTGGCGTCGTGAATTAGGGAGCTTATATCTTCAGCCACCGCGGCGGGGCCATCTTGAAGTCTTGTGCGAACCGAGCGGCGATTTTGTAAGCCGTAATGTGGCGTATAAGTGGCAACTCGAAGATTAGTTCCGCCCAAGTCTACTCCGATTGAAAATAACTCCATTAGTTCTCCTGTAACACTTGCCAGGCAGCAATAACAATATTGGCCTGCCACACAGAACCAAATAATTTCCTGCTTCTCACCTGATAGTATCGGCCCGATAGAGCGGTGGAATCACGAACGTCCCTGGTTCTCCCCTCTCCCAGCGACTGCCGCTCCATCAAATCCCTCTGTTAGATCTCTGGGATCTTGCTGCTTGCACCACGAGCAGCTGGGGAAGAACGTTTTCTCTTAGCTCCCGTACTGATTGATGCGGGCAGGCCTGCTCGCTTTTGAACATCCAAAGCTGTAAGTAGATGCGCACGCATCGCTCGCCTGGCCCTCCTCGCGTCCCGCTTCGCGACAAATTTCAGCATCGCGACGTGCGCGGGCATTACTTGTTCGAAAAGCCCACTGTCCTTTGCAACAAGTTCTCGAACCTCGACCATCAGGTCCTGGATAGAGTCCAGCAGCAGTGAGAGCAGGGGATTGTGGGTAGTTTCGGCAAGACGCCTATGGAATTCGGAATCTTTAGCCGCAAAGAGCGCCGGATCTTCTTTTGCCGCTTTCATCTCCCTGACGATGCGGCGAAGATCCTGAATATCATCCTCCGAAGCTTGCTCCGCCGCCAAACCGGCGTTCTCCACTTCAAGAAGAGACCTGACTTGATGCAGATGACTGAGACTGACGTCTCGATCCCACCTGCGGAGGAACAGATTCAGCGGCTTCACCACCTCTTCGCGACTCAACGCGCGAACAGTAGTGCCGACCCCGTGACAGGTTTCGAGCAATCCGCTCGCTGCAAGCACGCGGACTGCTTCTCTCACGACGGTACGACTAACGCCCAGGCGCTCGGCTAATTCCCGTTCAGGGGGAAGTTTTGTCCCGACGGCCAGACGTTCTGAAAGGATTTGTTCCTGTATCGATTGGACAACACGGTCAACCAGTGCACTCTTGTTGCCAACTATCCCGAAACGAACTCCCGGCGCTTTCTGGCTTGGTGGTTTTCTCATTCGCTACTCCGGTTCAACTCCTAATCATAGATTTATCCTGATTGAAGTCAACTTCAGCATGGTAGGAGGTCTGACCTAAAAGGCGATTTATGGCTGCCCCAACCAGAGCGGTTCAGAACATCCATTTGGTAGGAGGTACGATGTCCTACCACTAATATAGCATTTGTATTCATATATATGCAAATAGATATTGACAATTCTCCAATCCATTTCCTATCATGCGTGCGAACTTCCATATTCGGTTCTGTGCTGCGGTGGAAATGTGAAGTGGAGCAGCGGCCGGCACAGAATACGCAAGCACAAACCGTGGATTCCTGTTCATACCCTACCATCCGTTACATCCAGTACCCGGACAAGGCCAATATTGAACGCACCGAAAGGAATAACAATGCGTAGACGTGATTTCTGCGAATGCATGGCAGCCAGCGCCGGAATGGGCGCATCGGTTCTCGCGGCATTCGAACTCGGACTGCTGGCAGGCACTCCGCTGGATGCCTTCTCCCAGGATGCGTCGACTCCCTGGCCGGCGATGGCGAATTATGCGAACAATCGCGGCCCGCTGCTGCAGACAAAGTATGTCAAATTGCCTTTAGGAGCCGGCTGGCCAACGGGTTGGCTTCGGAATCAATTGAAGCTCCAGGCAAGCGGATTGACGAGTCACCTGAACGAGGTGTGGGGAGTGATTGAGGACTCCGCGTGGATTGGGGATGCCGGGAAGAACGTGACGGGTGATTGTTGTATTGCTCGCTTTGTTCCCCGCTGGCTTGAGGGATTGACTGTTCTGGCAGGCGTGCTCGGCGACGATCACCTCAAGGCTCTGGCCGATCCTTACATGCAGTACATTTTGATGGTGAAGGACCCTGCGACCGTCACGCCGAGTGTGTGCGCCTGGTCTCACCTGGGAAGATTCCTGCCCGAATACTATGATCTTACCGGCGATGCGCGGGCCATCAAGCTTGTCCGGACAATCCTGGACTACGCCGATTCCGTGCGCGACTCCAAAGACGACGCGGTGGTCGAGCCAGCCAGGCTTGGCATGCTGCTGGGATTCGGCTGGTGGTATTACAACCGCACGGGCGACGGTGACATCCCCGCTCTCCTGGAACGATGCACGAAACGTTGCGTGGAAGATTGGAAGCACTATTTCGCGCACTTTCAGGAAGACCCCAAGTACTTCGTGCATTTTCCCGACGTAACCACGGAGAAGAGCCCAGAGGAAGATCCATCGATATGGACCCGCCAGGGCGTTGACGTCACTCAGGCGATCCAATACCCGGTGCAATATTACCTGATGTCGAAGGATGAAACCGACAAGGACAGCGTTATTCAGGGCATGGCCAACCTGGACAAGGGTTACGGTCAGGTGGGTGCGCGGTGGAGCGGCGACGAGTGGCTCGCCAGCACCGATCCGACCCAGGGAACTGAATTGTGCGACGTGGAAGAGCTGCTCTATTCGCTGGAAAAGAACTTTGAGGCAGTGGGGGATTTGGATTTTGCCGACCGCATTGAACAATTGATGTTCAATGCCTTCCCCGGCACCTGCACGGCGGATATGTGGGCGCATCAATACGACCAACAGGCTAATCAGGTGCTGGTCTCCGTCGCCAGGCGCCCGTGGCATGAGAACAGCGATACGTCAAACATCTATGGTTTTGCCCCCAATTTCCCCTGCTGTCTGGCCAACATGCACTCGCCCTGGCCCCGCTACGTCGAATCCATGTGGATGGCCACTGCGGATAACGGCCTGGTGGCTGCCCTGTATGGTCCCTGCCGCTTCAATGCCAAGGTTGGACACGGTACAAACATCGAAATCACAGAGGATACCGATTATCCATTTTCCGACCGGGTTAGCATTACAATTCACACCAAGCTGCCCGTCTCGTTTCCGATTTATTTCAGGATTCCCTCCTGGGCCAACCAGGCAAAATTATCTGTCTCCGCCGATTCGAATTCGAGCCATCCGCAAAGCGGGAGCCTGTTCAAAGTGGATCGCCTATGGAAAGACGGTGACGTGGTCACGCTGGACTTCAATTTCAAAGTTCGCGCCGAGACGCGGAGAAACAATGCCGTGGCGATTGCCTGGGGGCCGCTCTATTTTGTTCTGCGAATTGGCGAGTCGTTTCAGAAAATCCCGGCGCTTGCCTTGGGGGAAAATCATGTGATGGTCCCCGCTCCGCCTGGGTGCGTCAACTGGCGCATCGCCCCCACGACCGATTGGAATTATGCGCTGGCAATCGACCGGAACAATCCGCAGTGCACAATGATCGTGAATAAAATCAGTTCGATGCCATTTGCCCAAAAGGGAGAGCCCGTAAAGGCGCCTGGCGCGAGCGAATTTACCCCGTGGCAGGAAGATGTTCCCATCGTGCTCAAGGTCAAGGCCAGGCATCTTCCCCAGTGGGGCATGAACGGAGCCAATGCTGCGGCGGTTCCTGTTAGCCCGGTGAAAACCGATTCTCCGGAGACGCTGGTCGAACTGATTCCGTACGGTTGCTCCCGGCTGCGGATCTCCGAATTCCCGACCGTCTAAATTACGCGGTGATGGTGTTCCATCAAAATGGCCGTCTTTCCACGCTCAAGTACGGCAATTCCCGGTTGAAGTTTTTCGTTTGAGCACGCGGCGAACCGCGTCAGCGATCGATTCCACGCTCATGCCGTATTTGTCCAACAGATCGGAATACGGACCGCTTTCCGCGAATGTATCGGCTATTCCGACTCGTTCCACGGGGGTGGGGCAAGAGCCGGCCAGACATTCTGCGACGGCGCCGCCAAGCCCACCGACGATGGTGTGCTCTTCGACAGTGACAATGGCGCCGGTCTCGCGCGCACAATGCGTCACCAGCCCGTCATCAAGCGGTTTGACAGTGTGAATCTCAACCACGCGCGCGTGAATTCCTTCGCGCAGCAATGTTTCGGCGGCTTGAAGCGATCGAGCTACCAGCACGCCGCACGCAATGATGGTCGCATCACCGCCATCGATCAGCGTAATGCCTTTTCCTATCTGCGGCTGATAATCATCCGTGTATATCTGCGGTACTTCGTTGCGGCACAGCCTGAAAAATACCGGCCCTTCCCAGGCAGCCACCTGGGGCAACAGTCTGGCCACGGCCAGCGGATCGGCGGGAACGACGATCGTCATTCCCGGCAGACTGCGCAGGATGGCCAGATCGGTGATGGAGTGGTGCGTGGGACCGTCGAACGAGTCGGAGAGTCCGGCGTATGCTCCCGCCAGTTTCACGTTGGCCTGGCCATAACACAGGTGAGTGCGCACCATCTCCAAAGCCCGGGTCGCGAACAAGAACGCAAAGGTGTTCGCGATGGGAACAAACCCGCTGTTCGCCATGCCGACGGCTGCATCGACAAGTGCAGGTTCGGCGATCCCGACGTTGAAGAAACGGTCAGGGAAATTCTGCTCAAACATATAACTGAAGTCCGAATTGCTGACGTCGGCGCTTAACACCACCACGTCGTTGCGAACCCGGCCCAGTTCCACCAACGCATCGCCGTAGGCCCTTCGCATCGACGTGGGATGGCCAAAAGGGTTTCGAATCAGGCTTGCCATCGTTCAGCTCCTGCCTGCAGCTCGGCCAACGCTTTTTCAAACTGCTCTCGATCCGGCACTCCACCGTGCCACTGCGGTGCATTCTCCATAAAACTGACTCCCTTGCCCTTCGTAGTGCGGGCAATGATTACCATCGGCCGCCCGTGAATTTCATCCGCGCAGTCGAGCGCAGCCAGAATCGCGGACAGGTTGTGGCCGTGAATCTCCATCACATGCCAGTTGAAGGAAGCCCATTTATCGGCGATCGGTTCGGTAGGCATAACATGCCGCGTGGTTCCGGTCTGCTGCACACCGTTGTAATCAACAATCACTTTCAGGTTGTCCAACCCGAACTTGGCTCCCAATAGCAAACCTTCCCAGATCACGCCGGAGTTTAATTCGCCGTCGCCAAGAATCACATAGACTTTACGGCGTGATCCGGCCATGCGGGCGGCCAGGGCCATGCCGGCGCCGATCGCCACTCCATGGCCAAGCGGGCCGGCCACCACCTCCACCCCCGGAGTTTTTTGGGGTTCCGGGTGGCCTTGAAGACGGCTGTTCAATGCGCGAAACGTGCCCAATTCATCCACAGGGAAGTAGCCGCGGTGGGCCAATACGGTGTAGAGCATGGCGCAGGCGTGACCTTTTGAAAAAACGAGCCGGTCTCTGTCGTCCCACCCTGTGTTATCAGGATCCAATCGTAACTGGTGGAAGTAGAGAGCCGTAAGTATCTCCGCAATCGAAAACGCTCCGCCAATGTGTCCGCTCTTCCTTTCGTAGACCATGCGCAGAACCTGGGCGCGATATTGGTAAGCACGCCGGGACAGATCTCCGATCATTTCCTCTGTGTGTCTCGCGCCGTATGGATACAACCGGGCTAATGGACCGCCTGCTCTTCCGTTCATGTTATCCTCGTTGTTATTTTTCCATTCAGCAGTAATGTCGATGGCCATAGACTTAAGCAGGTGCGGACTCTCTTTCGTAAATTCCGGATAGGATGACCGGTTCGATCTTGCGCACAATCAGCAGAATGACGACCAGCGCCATCGGGTGCAACAGCCCTGCGATAGTAAATACAAGGGCGTAACTGTGGTATGCTGCCAGGAGCGCTCCCACAATCAGGTTGAACAGCATTCCGCCGAACGCTCCAACCGATCCAAGCAAACCGGCAACCGAGCCGACGACCGCCGAAGGAAACATGTCCGCTGTAAGCGTCTGTATGATCGTGGTCCAGAACTGGTGGCCAAGCATCGCCAGGCTGAAGAAGACGATGGTCACCGCCAGAGGTGAAACGGAAATCAGGAGGGACACGGGCATGCACGCGGCGCTAACACCCAGGCATATCTTTCGGGAAGTATCGACAGACAGCTTGCGCCGTATCAGGTAACTCGAAAGGTTGGCCGCCGACCACCAAACGATGAAGACAACATAGCCCCACCGCGCGCCCAGCATATCTGTGATCTTGCCGCCAACGGCGTACATGATTCCATAGGCTAGAAGAAACATGAACTGCAGGCGGCCAAACTGCAGGTCCGTAATCGGTATGGTCTTCTGAATCTCTCCAATCACGACGGGCAATGTCTGCCGGTCCACATAGGCAAGCGCGCTGGCAGCGGCGAGTAGCCCTGCAATCCACCAACGCAGGTTCGGAATGTGTTTCATGATCATCCGAGGAACCTGAACAAATGCTTCTCTGCGGTACTTAGGACCCTATCCTTCGATATGAAACAGGCCCGTATTCTCAGGCGATGATATCTCGCCTCCGATTGCCGGGTTGAGGTGCAGATTGTTTTGCAAACCGGGCACGCAGGAATCGCACAGCCTGCCGCGCAGCCGAGTCCGGATCCGGCTCAGGCAGGATTTCCGCTGTGATCCAAGCGTCGTAACCGATCTCTTGAAGGGTATCGAATATTTCGTCGAACGGTATGTGTCCCCATCCCGGCGCGAGGCGATTCGAATCGGCAACATGGAGATAACCGATTAAGTCGCGGGCCGCCAGAAGCGCATCGCGGAAGGAAGCGTCTTCAATGTTCATGTGGAAGGTGTCGGGCATCAGCCGCACGCACCGCCGCCCGGATTGGCGAACAATTTCGAGACCTTCAGCGCAGTTGTTGATGAAGTTGACTTCGTACCGGTTCACAGGCTCAACGATCAGCTCCACGCCGAGCGGTTCGGCGATATCGGCGCAGCGGTGCATGCAATCGATGTAGCGTTGGCGGGCGAGCTTTGGACTCTCTCCGGCTTGAATCACGCCGCGGACGCGGCCTGTGTTTACCTTGGCGCCGAATTCCGCCGCGAGACGAATCATATCGATGATCCGCTCGACAGCGCGATCGCGAACCAAGGCATCCGGATGGGTAAAATACAAGTGGTCCGCCGCGAAAACCTGGCCGGTTGAGATGCACGGCACCTGGAGTCCGGTCGCCGCAAGCCGCTGCTTTATGCGCAGCACGTCGACTTGCGACCTATGGCGCAGTGCCAGCTCCACGCCGTCATACCCCAGTTCGGCGCAGCGATCAATGCAACTGCCGAGATCGTCACGGAAGGCAACGAAAGCGCTCGGGAGCGCATCCGCAGTGGATACGGCCAAGCCGATCTTCATCGCCAATCTCCCAACATCAGCGGTTGCCTACCGACATGAAACGCAGAGTTTGCCGCCGGCTGCATGCTCCATGCCATGCGAATCAATCCCCTCAACGATTGTCGAATCGGCGGCCTGGCATGTCAAGCATTATCTGGTAAGACGTATGAGGTCATACCACAATGGTTTATCTAATAAATTCATATATTTAGGCAACGTATGTTGACTTCCTGATCAGTTCTTCTCTAATATTTATTGTGGCGCGGGTATAACGGCCGGAACGCGGGACGAGCCTAGCTTGCAGCAGCGAATCCCAGCACTCCGGCAAAATTAAATACGTGGTGAGATGCTCTTCGACGCCTGCCTTACAATTTGGATGAGTTATCGATTCAGCACTATGCGAAAGGCGGTATCCCGGATGGACGACACTGCAATCTGGATAGGAAATGACCACGGCGGATTTGAGCTGAAATTGCAGATTGTTGAATATCTCTCAAAGCAAGGTGTCGCCGTTCACGACGTCGGCTGCCAATCGACAGAAATTGTGCGCTACCCATACTACGCGGCGCAGGTTGCGGAGGCCATTGTGCGGGGGGAAGCGAGTCGAGGAATTTTGATATGTTCGACAGGAATCGGGATGAGCATTATCGCTAACAAGTACAGGGGAATTCGGGCTTCGTTGTGCACCAGCGCATTCATGGGCAAGATGACTCGAGCGCATAACGATTCGAACGTACTTTGTCTCGGCGGCAAAACCACTGGCGCATACGAGGCGCTGGACATATTGGATGCGTGGCTCGCGACGCCATATGAGGGAGGCCGCCACGATATTTCGCTCGGACTCATTCGCGACGCCGAAAACACAATTTCGAGTTGTGGCTCGTGTAAACCAGTGGACTCGATTGCTGTGGATGAAGAGAAAGCATAGCGGTTAGAGTTTCTTGCACCCAATGGGAGGGTTTGATGGGACAGGGAACTTCCCGGGTACCGGCGATGAGCCTCTGATCCGCTTGCGCAATACGCGTAGTTCGGCGACCTAGGTTCAACAAATGCAGAGGCGGGTCTTGGGGAAGAATCTGTTCGAATAAATCTCTTGACAGATTGGGCGCACCAGGTAATATATGACCAGAAGTCATTTATGCCTATGAGTCTGTCATGAGCAAAAGCCAGAAGAATCGCCTAGCCAGGCGCGCCGGAGCCCGCGGCGCCGGGCCTGTGTCCCACCCCAGCGGCATGGGACGCCGCCAGCGGCGCGCCGCGGAGACGCGGATACGGCTGTTCCGGTGTGCGCTACAGCTCATAGCCGCGCGCGGCTTCCCCAACGTCACGGTGGAAGACATCACCGAAACCGCGGATGTGGGCAAGGGGACCTTCTTCAACTATTTCGAGAGCAAGGAACATGTGCTGGGCGTGATGGCCGAGATTCAGCTCAGCAAGGTGCGAGAGGCCGCTTTGCTCGCCGTGAAAGGCAAGCATACGATTCATTCCGTGCTGCACCGGCTGGTACTGCGGCTTGCAGAGGAGCCTGGACGCAGCCCCAGCCTGGCCCGCGCTATGACCTCTTCGTTTCTGGCCAGCGAGCCTGTCCGCGTCATCATCGATCGCAACATGCGGGAGGGCCGCAAGGCGATCGCTGAAATTGTTGCGGCGGGGCAAGAGCGCGGAGAGATCGATCGCCGGTTGAAGAAGAAGAAAATTGCGATTCAACTTCAGCAGATGCTTATGGGGACCGTTCTCCTTTGGTCGCTGCATGGGGAGCCTGAACTCAAAGCATGGCTTGAGGACAGCTTTCAGCATTTCTGGAGGGCGATCGCCTCCGGCCGAGAGCAGAAACCATGAGATACAGATTTCGCATTACCGTTCTTCTCCTGCTGTCGAGCCTGGTAACCGGCCCGGTCCCGAGGGCAATCTGCGTGGCGCAGCAACCGCCTCCGTACCGGCTCACGCTGCAGGATGCGATTCAAAAGGCGCTCCAGGCCAACCTCAACGTACTGGTCGCCAGAACCCGTGTAGATGAGGCAGAAGGCGCACGGGAACGGAGCTTATCGGCTGCCCTGCTTCCGCGCGTAACCGCGCAAACCTATGCCAACGTGCAGAACCGCGACCTGCAGGCCTTCGGGCTCTCGTTGCCGGGCATCCCCATCCCCAAGGTAGTGGGACCGTTTTCCAACTATGACTTCCGCGTCTACGCGCAGCAAAACGTGGTCGATCTGGAGAGCTATCGCGGGTTGAAGGCGAGCGAGCGTGCTCTGGATGCGGGCAAGATGGACGACCGGGACGCGCGCGATCTGATCGTTCGCTCCATCGCGGCTCTTTATCTGAACGCGCAATCTGCTGCGGCGCGCGTGGATGCCGCCCAGTCGCGGGTGACGGATTCAAGCACGCTGTTCAAGCTGGCCAGGGACAAGCACGACGCGGGGACGGCGACCGGCGTGGACGTGCTGCGCGCCCAGGTGCAGCTCGCCAACGACAGGCAGGCACATCTGGTGGCCCAGAACCAGTTGAAACAGTCGCTGCTTGCCCTGGCACGCAATCTTGGCATGAGTCCGGGCACGCCGTTGGAGCTGGCCGAGCCGCTTCGCTTCCAACCTCTGGCCCAGCCTGAATCCGAGACTCTTGTGCCCGCGGCACTGCTCACGCGCGCCGATTACCTATCGCTTGCCAGTCAACGTGAGAGCCTGCTGGAGCAGCAGCGAGCCAGCCGCGCCCGATTCTATCCCAAGGTAAGCGTCAACGGCAACTTCGGCGAGCTTGGACGCAGCATTGGCAGCGTAGCCAGTACAGGCCTGCTTCAGGGCCAGATCGACTTCACGGTTTTCGATCACGACCGCAACGGCGAGGAGCAGGAACTTTTGAGCCGCGTCAAGCGCATCGACGATCAGATTGCCGATCTGCGGCGCGGGATCGATGAGGATATCCGCGAGGCGCTGCTGAATCTGGATTCGGCGGATGAGCAGGTGACGGTTGCCAGAGAAGGCCAGGAGCTGGCGCAGCGGGAACTCGAACTGGCGCAGGACCGTTTTCAGTCGGGCACGGCCAACAATGTTGAAGTGGTCACTGCCCAGGACGAACTGGCCCGCGCGCAGGAGAATTTCATCCTTGCAGTTTCCAGCCATGTGGATGCAAAGTTTGCGCTCGCCCGCGCCATGGGCGATACGGAGAAAAATATCTTGCAGTTTATGGGGAATCCATGAGCGGTTTTGCCAAGCGGGCACTAATCCGGATTCCCGCCGGCGAGGTTTGATGCTATGAAAAGAGTACTGCCTGTTCTGATTCTGCTGATCGCGGCGATTGCCGCCGGCGTTTATTTTTATCCGAGGTTGATCAAGAAACCGTCGCCCGCGACTCAACTCACGCTCTCCGGAAACATTGAAGCGCATGAGAGCCTGGTGAGCTTCAAAGTGCAGGGGCGCATCGTCGATTTGCCCGTCGAGGAGGGCCAGCAGGTGGAGCAAGGCGAACTGCTGGCGCGCCTGGAAGATGCCGACTATAAGCAAAAAGTGCGGATCGACGAGGCCAGTGTTCGCGTGCGCGAATCCGACCTTGCGCTTACGCTGGCTGGAACCCGCGCGCAGGAAATAAGGGCATCGCAGCAGACCATGATCGATGCGCAGGCCGATCTCGAAGAAAAGAAACTCGACTATGATCGCGCCCGGCAACTCTTTGCCAAGGACGAAGTCTCTGCCCAGGACCGCGACCTGGCGGCAACTGCGCTGAAGCGAGCCGAGGCGATCTTCAAGGCGGCACAACAGCATTACAACGAGGCCGTCGAGGGCAGCCGCAAGGAAGATATCGCCATTGCGCGCGCCAATCTCAATGAAGCCGGCGCGAACCTGGGTTTGTCGCGCGTGAACCTGGATTACACCACCCTGCGCGCACCCTCTGCCGGCGTGATTACCGTGCGCCAGGCGGAGATCGGAGAGGTGGTTGCGCCCGGCTCTCCCGTGGTCACGCTCGCCGATCTCGATCACATCTGGCTGCGGGCGTATATCGCCGAGACCGACCTGGGCAGTATTCACTGGGGCCAGCAGGCAACCGTCACCACGGACACCTATCCCGGCAAGCAGTACCATGGGCGCATCTCGTTCATCTCCTCGAGTGCCGAGTTCACGCCCAAGAGCGTGCAGACATATACGGAGCGGGTAACGCTCGTCTACCGGATCAAAATCGATATCGACAATCCCAATCACGAGCTCAAGCCCGGCATGCCCGCTGATGCTCACCTTGAACTGGCCGCGGCGAAGCCGGAAGTGCATCCATCGGGAGTGGCGCCGGCAAAGCAATGACGGATCAACTCAAGTGCGCGATCGAGGCCGAGGGGCTCACCAAGAGTTTTCCGGGCGTGCGCGCTGTGGATGCCCTTGGCTTTGATGTGGACGCCGGAGAGATCTTCGGCCTGGTTGGTCCCGACGGGGCAGGGAAGACGACTGCGCTGCGCATGCTGGCGGGCATCATGCCGCCCGATGCAGGCAAGGCCACGGTCGCCGGATTTGACGTAGTTCGCAATCCCGAGGGCGCCAAGCACGCTCTCAGTTATATGCCGCAGCGCTTCGGTCTCTATGAAGACCTCACCGTGGATGAAAATATTCGATTTTACGCCGATCTCTTCGGAGTCAAGCGCGCCGGACGCAAAGAACGCTCCGCAGAACTGCTTGAGGCGGCGGGAATGAGTGAGTTTCGCAAGCGGCTGGCGGGCAAACTTTCCGGCGGCATGAAACAAAAGCTTGGATTGGTGTGCGCGCTCATTCATCGCCCCAAGGTGATTCTGCTGGATGAGCCGACTACCGGCGTCGATCCTGTTTCGCGCCGCGACTTCTGGCGCATACTTTACGAACTGGCCGCGGAAGGCGTGGCCATCCTTACCTCGACGGCTTATCTGGATGAAGCCGAGCGCTGCCATCGCGTCGCGCTGCTCCATCAGGGCAAGCTGCTTTTCTGCGATACGCCTGCGAATCTCAAGGCAGGGATGCGCAAAGGAGTATTGTCCGTTACCTCGCCTGATCCACGCAGTTTGCGCAGTGTACTCGAGCACGCCGAGGGCATTTCCAGTTTGGTTTTGACCGGTGACGGTCTGCATGTGGTTGTGGACGATGCAGCCCGCCGCATTCCCGAGTTCGAGGCCCGGCTGAAGAGCGCGAACGTTCACTACGACGCCATTCAACAGGTGGCGCCGACCATCGAGGATCTTTTTGTAGATGCGGTCGGCAGCGGAGCGTCGCCCCATGCCTGAACAAAATGATTCAGTCGTGATGGAGAACCTGGTCAAGCGCTTCGGCGATTTTGTAGCCGTCGATGGGCTCAATCTCGAAATCCGAAAAGGCGAGGTATTTGGTTTTCTCGGACCCAACGGAGCCGGCAAGTCCACCACCATTCGCATGCTCTGCGGCCTGCTGAAGCCGACCTCGGGCCGCGCGCAGGTTGCGGGCTATGATGTGGCCCGCGAACCGGAAGCCGTGCGCCAGAACATCGGCTATATGTCGCAAAAGTTTTCTCTTTACAACGATCTCACGGTGATGGAAAACCTGCGCCTCTTCGCCGGTCTCTACAGCGTGCCCTCCAACCAGCTCAAAGAACGGATCGAATGGGCGCTGGCGATGGCCAACCTCAAGGGCCAGGAGAATCTGATCACCGGCACGCTTCCGGGCGGATGGAAACAGCGGCTGGCGCTGGGCTGCGCGGTACTGCACAAGCCGCCCATCCTCTTTCTGGACGAGCCCACCTCGGGCGTCGATCCCATCTCGCGGCGCCAGTTCTGGGATCTGATTCACCAGATGGCGAAGGAGGGCGTGACTGTCTTTATGACCACGCATTACATGGAGGAGGCGGAATACTGCAACCGTCTGGCGCTGATCTTTCGCGGAAAGATGGTGGCCCTGGGCACGCCTTCGGAGCTGAAGCGGGATTCGATGAAAGGCGAACTTCTGCTGATCGAGTGCGAGCCGCTGGGCAAGGCTGTGGAAGCTTCGCAATCGGCTCCAGAGGTGATGGATGCCGCGGTCTTTGGTAACGCGATGCACCTGGTTGTGCCGGATGCCGATGCGGCCATGCCGCGCATGGAGAAATTTCTTGCCGATCGCGGAATCTCCGTTACCCACATCGAGAAGATTCGCCCCAGTCTGGAAGATGTTTTTGTTTCTCTCACCACGGCAAGCGATTCCGCGGAGGAGCGAAAGCTATGAACTTCACTCGCTTGCTCGCCGTGGCCAGGAAGGAGGTGGTCCAGATCCTCCGCGATACGCGCAGCCTGCTCATCGTCATCATCATGCCTGTAACATTGATGCTGCTCTTCGGTTACGGCGTCAATCTTGATCTCAAGGGGCTGCCTGTTTATGTGCTCGACCGCGACGGCAGCCAGCAAAGCCAGGACCTGCTGAAGCGCTTCCAGGCCAGCGAATATTTTCATGTGGCGCGCGTAGTGAACGATGATCCCGCGATTACCAGGGCGCTAGACGACGGCCATGCCAAGATGGGAATCGTGATTCCGTGGGATTTTTCCTTGCGGCTGCGCGACGGCGGCCCAGTCGAGGTGCAGGCGCTCGTCGACGCCTCGGACGACAACACGGCCAATGTGCTCATCGGTTATGCCCAGGCGGTTGTGCAGGGCTATTCGGCTGAGATTCAACTCAACTGGCTTCGCCAGCGCGGCCAGCCGGTGCGGCCCGCCGCGGTGAGCGTGGAAACCCGCACCTGGTACAACGAGGACCTGGAGAGCAGCGCCTTCATCGTTCCCGGCGTGCTGGCCCTGGTGATGTCGGTGATCGGCGCGTTCCTCACCTCTCTCACCATCGCGCGCGAGTGGGAACGCGGCTCCATGGAGCAACTGATCTCCACTCCCGTGAGCGCGATGGAGATCATGCTGGGCAAACTGGCGCCCTATTTCGTTCTCGGCATGTTCGACGTTCTGATCTGCTCGGTGATCGCGATCTACTGGTTCCACGTGCCGTTTCGCGGCTCTTATACCACGCTGCTGGTCAGCTCGGCGTTATTTCTGGTGGTTGTGCTTTCGCTCGGATTCTTTATCTCCGTGCTGGCAAAAAACCAATTCGCCGCCAGCCAGATCGCGCTGCTGGTCACATTCCTTCCGGCATTTCTGCTGTCGGGGTTTCTGTTCCCGATCGAACAGATGCCGGTCGTTCTGCAATGGATCACGCGCATTCTTCCGGCGCGTTACTACGTCTCGCTGCTGAAGAAGATATTCCTCAAGGGGACGCCGACGGCGCTGCTCTACGCCGATCTGATTCCCCTGGCCGTGTTTGCGCTGGTGCTGGCGATGCTGGCTATGCGCAGCTTCCACAAGAGGCTGGAGTAAAGGAGAACCGTATGCTGGGGCGCCTGAAGCAGATGCTGATCAAGGAATTCATCCAGGTCTTCCGCGACAAACGGACGCGCTTTATCCTGATTGGCCCGCCCATCATTCAGATGCTGGTCTTCGGCTACGCGGCGACGTTTGAGATCCATCACGTTCCGACGGTGGTGCTGGACCTCGATCACAGCCAGGAAAGCCGCGAGCTGATCTCGCGCTTTACATCGAGCCCTTATTTCGACGTACAGCGGCAACTGACTGACTCGGGCCAGATCCGCGATCTCATCGATCGGGGCCAGGCTACCGTCGGCCTGGAGATCGATGCCGGCTTTGCCCAGAAGCTGCGCAGCGGCCAGACCGCGCCACTGCAAGTGATCGTGGATGCAACCAACTCGAACACTGCACTGATCGCCTCCAGTTACATTGGGCAGATCGCGCTCGGCTTTGCCCAGGACTATCAGAAGGACAGCATATACCGGATTGCTCCACAATTGGTGGAGCAGATTCCCACGGTCGAGCTGGAGCAACGGCCGTGGTATAACCCGGGATTGAGCAGCCGCTGGTTCTTTGTGCCGGGAGTGATCGGCAGCCTGACGCTGGTGCTGGTCGTCACGCTGACGGCCTTTGCTGTGGTGCGCGAGCGCGAGATAGGCACTCTGGAGCAGATCATGGTCACGCCCATCCGCCCGGCCGAGTTCATCCTCGGCAAGACGCTGCCGTTTTTTCTCATTGGTCTCTTCGATGTTTCGTTGATCGCGGTGGTGGGCACGCTTTGGTTCCAGGTTCCATTCCGCGGCAACATACTGGTATTGTTGATGGGCTCGGTCCTTTTCATTGTTTGCATGCTGGGCGTGGGCCTGCTCATTTCCACCGTGTCCTCCACGCAACAACAGGCCATGGTGACTGCATTCTTCTTTATCATGCCTGCCATCAGTTTCTCGGGGTTCGGGTTTCCCATCAGCACCATGCCCCAGTGGCTGCAATACTTCACCTATCTCATCCCGCTGCGCTACTTTCTGGTCGTGCTTCGCGGCACTTACCTGAAAGGAGTGGGCATGGAGATTCTGTGGCCTCAGATGGCTGCCATGGGGGGCCTCGGAGTCAGCCTGCTCACCATCGCCATTCTCCGCTTCCACAAGGCGCTGGATTAGACCTTCACGCGCTCTGCGAAGTGGCCAGCCAGCTCTCTGACATTGCGATGCAGATCGTATTGCTTCAGGATGCGCTTCCGCCCGCTGCGGGCAAAACGCTCGCGCAGAGCCGCGTCGTCTATTAGTCTTGCCAGGGCCCCGACCAGCGCTTCCAGGTCGGAAGGCGGAACGAGCAGGCCGTCGATCCCGTTGCGGATTAACTCAGGAATGCCCGTGATCTGCGTTGAGACGCAGGGAATCCCCATGGCCATGGCTTCCATCAGCACCACCGGAAGCCCCTCGGCAAAGCTGGGAAGGCAGAACAGGTCCGCCACCGCGTAAAAAGAGCGAATGCGATCCTGATTCATCGCGCCTGCAAAGACGACGTAGTCGAGAATCCTGTTCTGCGCGGACTGCTTGCGCAGCGAAGCTTCATCGGGTCCACTGCCCAACAGGCGAAGCCGCACGCGGCGTCCTTGCTGCGTCAGCCGCTCCACTGCATCAATTAACATATGCTGCCCTTTGGCCGGCGTGAGACGGCCGACGCAGAGAATATCAAAGAATTCCGGCGCGGCTTTTCGGGGCTGCGGCGAGAAGAGTTGCGGATCAACGCCAAGACGCGAGACGATGAACTTATTCCAGTAGATATAGGGAGATAGCATCATCAGCTGGCTGCGGGCATAGTTACTGATGCAGATGATAAAGTCAGCCGCTGCAATTTTTTGCGCAAGGTACTGGCCTTTGGCGTCGTAGAACTCATCGGGTCCGTGGACGGTCATCGAGAATCCGAATGCGAAGACGCTGCGCACATAGAGGCCAACGGTCGCCGCCTGCTGCGCGAGATGGCAATGGAGGTGCGTGTGCCGCATGCGCCGCATCCATTGGCCCACCATCAACGCTTCAGTGAAATACATCAGGTTGAAGAACAGCTTCTTCAGGTCGAGACCGCCCAGGCGCAGCACCAGCCGGGCCCCGCGGCAGTAGCCGCCGAAGTTGCGGAAAAGGGATCTTAAATGGGCTTTGGCCGCGCCTTTGAAGCCGTCGGTCTTCACATAATAGGTTTGCCGGTACTCATCTCTTTCTTCATCCGTGAAGCGTTCCGGAACGCGATCCGGCGGGTTGATGGAGGCCGTATCGATGCGGAAGCCCAAGGCTCGAAGCGCAAGGACTTCCCGCAAGACGAAGATCATCGACAGGGCGGGATAGGTGCTGATCAGGTAGGCGAGAGAGCGGGCTACTGAGGACGGTTGCGTGCCGGGTGCATCGAGATGGTTCGAGGCTGACATACAGATAGTCCTGACAGTTGAGAAGTGGTTACGTTGTACGATTCTCAAAATGTATAAGGCTTTCCCGGCATTACGCAACAGAAACGGACCAAGGGGAAATTTGTCAGATTATAAGAACCATATACCTCCGGGGCTAAAGCCCGCACTTATTCTGTTGGCGTTATGCGGGGGTTGAAAACCCCCGCCTCCTTCCGTTTCGAATTTTTCAATCTGGATTGGATTTCAGCCAGCAGCGGCGCACACAGGGTAAAATTATAGCTTCCAACGCCTTCACCCCCATGGATGTACCTTTGCTGTTGAACTGTTTGGAAGCTCGGTTTCTTATGATGGAATTCCACATTTCGCGGAATGCGCGTGAACGGTACCAGTTTGCGGAGTCCCTCTTTTCTTATTCAGGGAACGTCATTTTCGCCAATTTGGCCGGAGCCCGGGAGTTTGCACAGCGCATGAACCAGGTGCGTGACGCTGAAAAACATCCCGAACGGGCAGTGCATGCGGGCGCGCTTTACGCCATGGGGCTGATCGACGAGGCCAGCCACGTCCTGATGGCGCGCTACCGCGAGCAGTTCGACCCCGAGGTGATGACCGGCGCATTGGCTTGGTTCCAGGCGCAGGTGGGCGCCAAGGCGCTGGACAAATTGCTGCTCACCTTTGTCGAGCAGTTTCCGGGTTCCAGCGTGATGCGCGGCCTGGAGACGCCGCGGCAATGGCTGGCTGGCGCGACGGACGGCACTCCCCACCGGGCCGCCGCGCTCGAGGAGTTGATGCTGCTGTGGGCCGCCAACCGCAATGAAGCCTTCCAGCCGTTCGAGGAGCTTTTCGAAGAGAAGACCCTGGCCGAAAAGACCGCCTACCGCCAGGTGACGCAGCAGTTACCGGAGTACTTTGCCACCCGGCCGCTGGTGCCGCTCGCGGACTCCAAGCCCGTCAGCCTGCTGGAGCTGCTGCGCGCGCCGGCGGTGGGCTCACCCCGTTCCCTTAGTGACCAGCTTGCCCTCATTCGCCGGCTCTGGAAGCCGCTGCTGGGCGATAGCCTGGAGCGCTTGCTACTGCTTGCCGGTGAAGTTCTCCACGAGGAAGAGCTGGCCATTTGGCTGCAGTTCAATCCTCCCGGCGCACAGACTGCTGAAACGGCGCGCCGCCTCGGCCGGCAGCAGGGGCCTTCGCTGATCGGCCATTCCGAGGCGCCGGTATTCGGCGATCCGGCGCACGAATACGAAAAGTTCAGCCAGGACACGGCGTGGATGCCGACCACGGTGCTCATCGCCAAGAGCACTTACGTGTGGATGGCGCAACTGAGCAAGCAGTATGGCCGCGCGATCACGCGGCTGGATGAGATTCCCGACGAGGCGCTCGACGAACTGGCACGGCGCGGGCTCAATTCATTGTGGCTGATCGGCGTTTGGGAGCGCAGCCGCGCGTCGAAGACCATCAAGCAGCTTTGCGGCAACCCGGACGCCGTGGCTTCAGCCTACTCGGTCTTCGACTATCGGATTGCCGGGGATCTGGGCGGCGAGGCAGCCTACACGAACCTGCGCGACCGCGCCTATCGGCACGGGGTCCGGCTGGCCAGCGATATGGTGCCGAACCACATGGGCATCGATTCGCCCTGGGTCATCGAGCACCCTGAACGGTTCATCTCCCGGCAGGATGCGCCATACCCCGCCTATAGCTTCAACGGCCCCGATCTCTCCTACGACGGCCGCGTGGAGATCAAGATTGAAGACCACTACTTCGAGCAGTCTGACGCAGCGGTGGTCTTCCGGCGCCGCGACCGCGCCACAAACGAGACCCGCTACATCTATCACGGCAACGACGGCACCAGCTTTCCCTGGAACGATACGGCGCAGCTCGACTACCTGAATCCGGCGGTGCGGGAGCAGGTGATCCAGACCATCCTGCACGTGGCGCGTTTGTTTCCGGTCATTCGCTTCGATGCCGCAATGACCCTGGCCAAGCGGCATTTTCACCGGCTGTGGTTTCCCGGCCCAGGCTCGAGCGGCGCCATTCCCTCCCGCGCCGAATTTGGCATGAGCCAGGCCGTGTTCGATCGCGCAATGCCGCATGAGTTCTGGCGGGAGGTGGTGGATCGCGTGGCCGCCGAAGTCCCCGGCACGCTGCTGTTGGCGGAGGCCTTCTGGCTGATGGAGGGCTACTTCGTCCGCACCCTGGGCATGCACCGCGTCTACAACAGCGCCTTCATGAACATGATGCGCGACGAGGAGAACGCGAAGTACCGCTCGGTCATCAAGAATACCCTCGAATTCGATCCCGATATCATGAAGCGCTACGTCAATTTCATGAGCAATCCCGATGAGCGCACCTCCATCGACCAGTTCGGCAAGGGCGACAAGTGCTTCGGCGTGGCCGCGCTCATGGCTACGCTGCCCGGCCTGCCGATGTTCGGCCACGGCCAGATTGAGGGATTCACCGAGAAATACGGGATGGAGTACCAGAGGCCCCGCTACGACGAGACTCCCGACCGCTGGCTCGTCGAGCGCCACGAACGCGAGATCGCTCCGCTGTTGCGCCGCCGCTGGCTGTTTGCCGAAAGTAGCAACTTCCTGCTTTACGACTTCTACCAGGACTCGGGCAAGGTGGACGAAAACGTCTTCGCCTACTCCAATCGCAAGGACGGCGAGCGCGCCCTGGTGGTCTACAACAACCGCTACGGCGCCGCGCACGGCACCATCGACTTCTCCGCCGCATACGCCGATAAGGGCGCAGGGCAGCTTCGCCAACAGCGCCTGAGGGAAGGCCTGGGCCTCAACGGCGGCTCCGCCACCGTCTTCGCATGGCGCGACTCCCTCACCGGCCTGGAATACCTGCGCAGGGCCAATGATTTGTCCGAGCGCGGACTCACCCTCCATCTGCGCGCCTACCAGTGCCACGTCTTCCTCGATTGGCGGGAACTGCACGCAACGGCGGAACAGCCCTGGGAACGGCTGAGCGATCAGCTCAACGGCAGCGGCGTTCACAACCTGGGCGATGCGCTGGAGAATCTGGAACTGCGCCCCGTGCACGATGCGCTCCGTCAGCAGCTTGATCCGGCCATTGTGCGGCTGCTCGCCGATCTGGCGGTGCATCCTCGCGCCCTTGCCGGCGGAAAGGCTAAGAAGATTGAACTGGAGCGCAGCGAATTCTTCGAATCGGCCTGGGCGCGCTGCGAAACCTTCCTGCACGCGGCGCAAACGGCCTATGCCTCACGCATGGCAAAAGAAAACCAACCGGCCGGCGCCGCACAGCCTACCAATCCCGCTTTGCCGGCCTCGGTCTTCCACCCCACGGACAAAAACCCGTCCGTGGGGGTCTCGGTCTTCCGCGAGCGTCTGAGCGCCGTCCTGCGCATTCCGGCCATCGAGGCGCTCTTTCCCGCTCCGTGGACCGTTGCCGCCCGCCGCGTGCTGCCCAGTTCCAGTCCGCAGTTCACCGCCACGGCGATGTGGGGGCCGGTCTTCGGCTGGTGCGTGTTGGAGTTGCTGGCCGAATCGATCGACGCGGAAAATCCGGAACGCGTGGCGCTGGACCTCTTTGACCGGCTCCGCCTGCGCGAGCCGTTCGCCCATGCCTTTGCCGCCCTCGGACTGGCGGCCGAGGATGGCTGGCGCGCCGCGGCCCGGATCAAGGTTTTGCTGCTCAGCAGAGCCAGCGCCGGCAAGGCGGCGGGAGCACCCGGCGAAGCCAAGGCCTCGGCTGCTGCGCGGGCCTCCGCAGCCGTGGTTGGCGCGCCCGCGGCTGGAAAGGGAAGATCGACCCGGAAACCAACCGCAGGCGAACCGGCTGCGGGCAAACAGGGTGTGGCAAGGGAGGAAAGAAGGTTGATCCCGCCGGAGTTGTGGCTTGATCCGGACGCGCGTTGGCTGACCGGCGTGCACCAGGCGCAGGGCCACTCCTACCTGATCCGTGAGCCGTATGAGGAGATGCTCTGGTGGCTGCAGTTGCCCTCGCTGCTCCGCCTGGCCGGCAAGCCGATAGACAACCGCAAAGCGGTAGGAGAGATGAGCAAGACCGTCGAAGAGGCCCTGGCGAAGGCCGAGGCTGCTGGCTATCGCATCGATGCGCTACCTGGACCATCCGCCGGCCCGGATGCCGGCCAAACTGCCAAACCGGTGCTCGAATCGCAGGCGACGGATCAGGAAAAGGCGCAAACCGTTCTTTGAATCCTTCGGGTAACCTCACTTCCATTTGTCCCAACCGCTTGCAACCCGTAGAATCACTAGAGGGCCGACGGCGAAGCTGCCCGGAGCGGCACTTAGGTACCGATGAGCGAAGAGGAATCAGGGATTTCCATTCAGGCGCAGGCGGTTTCGCAGGCGTGGATCAAAATCGAACAAGCGCGGCATCCCCAGCGACCCTACCCCATGGACTTTATCGAGCGGATCTTTACGGATTTCAGCGAGATTCACGGGGATCGCGCCTTTGGCGACGACGAGGCCGTGGCTTGCGGCATGGCGCGCCTGGGCTCGGACGAGGTGCTGGTCATCGGCAACCGCAAGGGCGGCAGCACCAAGGAGCGGGTGCGGCGCAACTTCGGCATGCCCCATCCGGAGGGTTACCGCAAGGCGCTCAGATGCATGAAGCTCGCCGAAAAGTTCGCGCGGCCGGTGATCAGCTTGATCGACCTGCCGGGGGCTTATCCCGGCCTGGGCGCCGAGGAGAGGGGCCAGGCAGAGGCCATCGCGCGGAATCTTTTTGAGATGGCGCGGCTGCGCGTGCCCACCATTTCGGTCATCAGCGGGGAGGGCGGATCGGGTGGGGCGCTGGCGTTGGCCGTCTCCGACCGGGTTCTGATTCTCGAAAATGCGCTTTACTTCGTGATTACCCCGGAGTCCTGTGCGGCGATCATGTGGCGCGATGCGGCGCACAAGCAGTTGGCGGCCGAGGCCATGCGCATCTCCGCGCCGGAGGTTGCGGCGCTGGGCTGCGTGGACGAGATTGTGTCCGAACCGCCGGGAGGCGCGCACACTGACCGCGAGGCGGGCTGCGGCCTGCTGGGCAGCGCGCTGAAGAAGCACCTGGCCGAGCTGAAAGCGATGCCTGTCGACAAAATGGTCGCCGCGCGGCAGGAAAAGTTCCGCAACATCGCGCAGTTCTACACGGAAGGTTAGATGCGATGAGCACACCCCAGGCGAATTCCAGCTCTGGCGGCGGGCGGTTTCGCGCCTATCTGCAATTTGTTGCCGCAGTCCTCTACTTCTTCGTGGCGCGGTCGCTGGCCCGGAACGGGGCGCAAGGGCTGGCAGGCGAGCTGTGGGCCCCGCTGCTGCCTTATTTGGAGCAGGCCATGCTGGTCTTCCTCTTGCTGCTGGGCTACGCGGGGATGGGCTTCTGGCTGGACCGGCAGACGCACCCGGTGAGCGCCCAGGGACTGCCGCGCAGGGCGGGCTGGCCGCACGAGGCGGGATTGGGCCTGGCCATAGGCTGGTCGCTGGCGGTGGTGTGCGTGCTGCCCATGCTGGTGGCCGGCGGCATCGCCATTGTTCTCGTTCTCCAGCCCTCCGCCTGGGGCTGGCTGGCAGTCGATGCGGCATTCTTTGCGCTGGCCGCACTGGGGGAAGAGATTGCCTTCCGCGGCTACGGATTTCAACGCTTTGCTTATGCGGTAGGGCCGGTTGGGGCGGCGCTGGGTTTTGCGGCGATTTATGCCATTGTGCAGGCTCTTTTGCCGGGGTCGAGCCACTCGAGCGTCGCCGTCTCCGTGGCGTTCAGCCTGGTGCTCTCCACGGCCTACCTGCGCACGCGGGCTCTGTGGCTGAGCTGGGGGCTCAACTTCGGCTGGAAGGCCAGCCGCGCCCTGCTCTTCGGACTCGCGGTGAGTGGCGTCAACAGCCATTCACCCGTGGTGCAGGGCGATCCCATGGGGCCGTTCTGGCTCACCGGCGGAGGGTACGGGCTGGACGGCAGTTGGGTGGCCTTCGCGGTCATGCTTGCGGCGCTGCCGGTGGTCTTCCGGGTCACACGCGACCTGGACTACCGCTATAACGCGCCGGTGATCGTGCCGGGAGGCACTCCCGTGGACCTGGACGCTGCCGCCCGCCGCCAGCATGAGGCTGCCATGGGGAGTGCCGAACCTGTGGCTCCCGGGCTGGTGCAGATCGTCCCGGTTTCCACGCCCCCGCAACCTCCTCCAGAGGGCGCCGATCAGGACAATTGACGCTGAAACGGCGCAGGCGGCATTGAGGTAGACTGAAGAGAGCGAGTCCCGCTCGCCTCCATGCAATCCATTTGCGCTAAGAGGCGGGCAAACGACCGCGCCGTTGAAGCCGTCCGCCGCGGCGGATGTATGCAGAGACAATCCCAGAAGGAGAACCACCGACAGATGGCCAAGATTGCAAAAACAGGTCACCGCGAGAAGGTAATGGACACGACGAAGTCGACCGACTGTCCCAAGTGCAAAAAGCCGACGCGCATCGTCAAGCGCGTGAAGGACCGCGAGCGCGGCGTTCCCGGCGGAGTTTATATCTCATGCTCCGCGTGCGACTTCTACGAAAAGCTTTAAGCACCTCTTGAAGTTTGGCGTATGAAAAAGCCCGGTTGATAACCGGGCTTTTTTCGTTGCGGTGGTTACGATTCGATCGCTTCCGCCATCTCCTTCAGAATCGCCTCCGCGGCCTCTGCCGGATCGGGAGCATGGGTGATGGGACGGCCTACGACCAGGTAGCTGGCGCCATGGCGCAGGGCTTCGGCCGGAGTGGCGATGCGCTTCTGGTCGCCTGTTTCGGCGCCGGCGGGGCGGATGCCGGGAGTGACCAGCACGCCTTCGGGGCCGGCCAACGTGCGCAGGGAGGAAACCTCCTGCGGGGAGCAGACGAAGCCGCGCATTCCGGCTGAGAGGCCCATCTTGGCCAGCAACTTCACCTGTTCGGCGGGTGAGCGCTTCAGCCCCACCGCGCTTAATTGCGCCTGATCCATGCTGGTGAGGACGGTAACGGCCAGCAGCTGGGGAGGGTCGGCGAGGCCGTCCAGAGCGGCGCGGGCGGCGGCCAGCATGGCGGGACCACCGGCGGCGTGGACTGAGATCATGCGCACGCCCAGAGCCGAGGCCGAACGCACCGCTCCGGCCACGGTGTTGGGAATATCGTGGAGCTTCAGATCCAGAAAGACGGAATGGCCGCGCGCCAGAAGGGGTTCCAGGACGGCGGGACCGGCGGCGACAAACAGCTCCAACCCCACCTTGAACCAGCGGCAGGAACTCTCCAGCTTGTTGACCAGGACGATTGCGGAGGGTGCGTCCGGCACGTCGAGGGCCACGATGAGGCGCTTGCGGGCCTCCTCCAGCCGGTCTGTCGCTGGTTGGCGGGGGGTTCCGAAGGTTGGATTCAGCCGCTCAGGGATGGGCATACCTGCATCCTAAAGCATTGGAGCTCATGGGTGGAGGGCAGGCTCTCAGGGCAATGCGGTTCAGCACCCGATAAGGACTTCGAAGCGGCCCTACGGGACGCGACATAATGATCGGGATGCAGTCCCAGGATTACGCTGCGCTCCATCCTGGGCTATTTTCGCCCACTCCCTATAGGAGTGGAGAAGCTGCTTGACCGGAGTCTCAGGGCAAGGAATCCGTTAAACTGAGGCTGGTTGAGCAATTGATCCGGCCCTATGGGTTGGAACGGAGAAAAATAAATGTAAAGCAACCGCAGGTCCTTCGACTACGGTCGCCGCGGCGACCTTCGCTCAGGATGACAGCGTTCAAGTGTTGCATTCCTTTGGGGCAGGATCAATAAGAGCAAGAAGGAGATTTGAAGTTGAAGATGCGGGCATTTTGGTTGCGCGGATGGGGATGGGGAATCGCGCTGCTGGCAGCGGCGAGCCTGGGTTGGGCATCGGAGGTGCATACCAATCCACTCAACCGCGATGCGCTGGTGCGCGAGGCCTTTGAGCGCTTCTATAATCTGGACTACCCCGGCGCCATCGAGCGGTTCGAGCGCTTTCACGCGGCGCATCCGGGCGATCCGCAGCCCACCGCCCTGTTGCTGGAGGCCGTAGTCTTCCAGGAACTCTACCGGCAGGACCTGCTCGATACCACGTTCTACGCCAACGACGGCTTTCTGACCGGCCGGCACGCTACGCAGGAAGATGCAAAGACGCGCGATCGCATCATGGCGCTGGCCGACGAAGCCATCCACGAGGCCGATTTGCGGCTCGGCAAGAATCCCAACGATGTGGACGCTCTCTATGCGCGAGGCTGGACGCGTGCCCTGGAGTGCACCTACCTGGCCATGGTGCAGAGGGGCTTTGGCAGCGGATTCCGGCTGGCCATGAAGGCCAAGGACGACGATATGCGCGTGCTCGAACTGGACCCGGACTATGTGGACGCGAAATTGGTGGTGGGGGTCTATGAGTACGTGGTGGGTGCGCTGCCCTGGCCCTTCAAGTTTCTGATTGGCTTTGCCGGCATCACCGGCTCCAAAACCAGGGGTTTGGAGATGCTGAAAGACGCCGGCAACCGCGGCGTGATTACCAGCGTGGAGGCGCGCACGGCCATCGCGCTGTTTCTGCGCCGCGAGGCGCGGTACAAGGAGGCGATCCAGGTGATACGCGGTCTCAAAAACGAGTACCCCCGCGACTATCTTTTCTGCCTGGAAGAGGCCAACCTGCGCAAGGACGACGGCGAGGGCATGGTTGCTGTCGATGCCTACCGTGAGATTCTAGCCGCCAACGCCAGGCCCGGCTATTACTATTCGGCGCGCATGGAACTCGCCTACTTTGGCCTGGGCGACGCCCTGCGCGGACAGCGGCACTATGGCGAGGCGGCGCAGTCCTATGAGCAGGCCGCCTGGACCCCGAAAGTGGGGCCGGAACTCAAGATCAGGTCTTTGCTGGCCGCAGGGGAGTGCCACGATCTGAACGGCGAGCGCCCGTTGGCACTCAAGGATTATCAGGCCGCTATCGATGCAGGCCCTGAAACCTCACGCGCCGGGACGGCAAGAAAGTATCTGCGCAACGCCTATACCGGAAACTGACGACACGCTGCAGCCACCATGCCAGTAACGGGAAATGGAACCGCGTCCGTCTCGTCACCGTATCTTCAGAGTGGTTGGGTGATCTGGAGGAAGGATCGAATATGGCCGTCTTTTGTACTCGTTGCGGGACAGGGTTGCCCCAGAACGCGCGGTTCTGTTCGAATTGCGGCGCGGTGATTCCATTCACGCAGCCCATGCCTGGCAGGCCGCTGGTTCGGCCGCGCGCGGGCCGGCAAATTGCCGGGGTCTGCATTGCTCTGGCGCAGGCTTACGGTTGGGATCTTGCGCTGGTTCGCATCTTCACGGTGATCGGGTTCTTCTTCTCCGGCGGGTTGGTGGCCGTGGCCTATCTGGCTTGCTGGATTGGCATTCCCGAGGAGCCGATCGCGCTGCCGTGAGCGTATTCTCCTGGTATGAACGGATTTTACGAATCGGACGGAGCAAGGCTGAGTTTTTGGGATACCGGGGCCGGGCTGCCGGTGGTTTTTCTTCACCCCACGCCGCTGGATCATGATTATTGGCGCCCGCTGACCGAGGACCTGGGCGGGGTGCGCGCCATTGTTGCCGACCTGCGCGGGCATGGCGGCTCGGAGTTGGGGCGGAACCTGCCCGTGGGCGGCTTCGGTTGCGTTCCCGATGCCCCGGTTCTGACCATTGGGCAACTGGCCGACGATATTCTTGCTCTCCTCGATCATCTTGAGGTGCCGGAGGCGGTTTTTATTGGCTGCTCGATCGGCGGCTATACGCTGCTGGAGTTGTGGCGCAAGGCTCCCGAGCGGATGAAAGGATTGGCGTTCGTCTCTTCCAAACCCCAACCGGATGCGGAAGCCAATCTTCTAAAACGGGTTTCCAATATCGCGCAGGTGCGAGCCGGAGAAAGCGGGGCGCTCCTCGACGGCATGGCGCAGTTACTGATTGGGGCAACCGCTCGCCAGCGCCGCCCTGCGATTGTGAAGGAGCTACGGGCCCGCATGACGCTGTGTCCTGAAGCGCTGGTCGCCGTGCAGGCTGGCCTCGCCATCCGGCCCGACTCCGTGCCCACCGTGGCCACCATTGGTGTGCCGGTGCTGGCCATTGCAGGGGCCGAAGATTCCACGGCGACTCCGGCGGAGATGGAAGCCTTCAGCGCCGCGCCGGGAGGCTGCGAATATCACCTTCTGCCCGACGCCGGGCACTTTTCCGCCTATGAGCAGCCACGCAAGGTAGCTACCCTGTTAGCGGAGTGGCTGCGGCAACCCGAAGCCTGAATTTCCGGTAGTGGGTCTGTTTGAAGGGTACGGGCTTCAGCCCGTACATGAATCGAGCAAAATGAATACGGGCTTTAGCCCCTGTGGGAATGATTTTTTCAAACTGACCCCCTACCGAATCCCTGCTTGGCCAGCAGCCCTCGAATGCAGCGCCAAAATGCTGTAGGCTCAAGAGAACGCTCTTCCTGTGGAAGCTCATTTTGACCGCATCCTCAAACCCATCTTCGTCTTCTTCGCCCCGCCCCTTCCACCATCCGCAGCCAGGGAGCGCCCTGCACTGTGGAAAGGTTTCGCTCGCATCGCTGGCCAGGCGCTTCGGCACACCGCTTTACGTCTACTCGGCCGATCAGATTGTGGAGCGGCTGGGCTTGTTTCAGCAGGCATTTGCGGGCCGGGAGCACCTGGTTTGCTTCGCGGTGAAAGCGAACTCGGCGCTGGCGGTTCTGAAGCTGCTGGCAGAGCGCGGCGCCGGCTTCGATATTGTTTCCGGCGGCGAGTTGGTGCGGGTGCAGGCTGCCGCGCCTGAGGCTGTGGGCCGCGTGGTCTTCTCCGGCGTGGGCAAGACGGCGGCGGAGATCGACCTGGCGCTCACGGCCGGCATCCTTGAATTCAACGTCGAGAGCGAGGCGGAGCTTGGTCTGCTTGCCGCGCGCGCCCGCAAGCTTGAACGCAAGGCGCGCTTTGCCCTGCGCGTGAATCCAGACGTCTTTGCCGAGACCCATCCCTATATCTCCACCGGCCTGCGCGAGCACAAGTTCGGCATCGATATCCGCCAGGCCAGGAGGATCTACAAAAGTGTGGCCGGCAATCGCTGGCTTGAGGCTCATGGGGTCAGCGTCCATATCGGATCGCAGATTCGCTCCGCGGTCCCGTTTGGTTTGGCCATGGAGCGGGTCAGCAGGCTGGTAGCCCAACTGCGGGGCGACGGCATTGCGATCAAGGCCGTCGATGCCGGCGGAGGCCTGGGGATCGACTATCACGCAGGGAGTTTTGACGCAGCTGCCAAAGTGCAGGAATATGCAGCGGCAATCAATCAATCTCTGGCCGGTTTTGACGGCCGGCTGCTGCTGGAGCCGGGCCGATTCATAGTGGCGCATGCCGGGGCTCTGCTGGCAAGGGTGCTCTACGTCAAACGCAACGGCAAAAAGACCTTCGTCATCACCGACGCGGCGATGAACGATCTGATTCGGCCTGCGCTCTACCAGGCCCATCACGAGATTGTGCCGGTCAAGCCGCGCGCAGGCAAAGCTCGCACGGTGGACGTGGTGGGACCGGTGTGCGAAACCGGCGACTTCTTTGCGCGCGACCGCAAGCTCCAGCCCGTGAAGCCCGGCGACCTGGTGGCGCTGCTCGATGCCGGGGCCTATGGCATGGCGCAAAGCTCAAACTACAACACGCGCCTGCGTCCCGCGGAGGTGCTGGTGGAGGGCGCGAAGGCCCGGCTCATCCGCCGCCGCGAGACAATCGCCGATTTGCTGGAGCCGGAGATGACGATTGAGGGCAATTGAATTGCCCCTTCGCATACGGTTAGATACGTGCGGCCTCCGGGCCGTCCTATTAAGGTGTTGTGCGGAGGATTTTTTGGGATGCAATTGGGATTGAAAGTGGCTTGTACGCTGGCGATTGCTGCACTCACACTGGGACTATCCACAGCCGTCCATGCCGACCCGCTGAAGGTAAAGACCGAACCAGGCAAAGTTCACGGCAAGACCATCAACGATGGCAAGGTCAAGGCGTTTCTGGGGCTGCCCTATGCGGCGCCTCCGGTAGGGGATCTGCGCTGGAAGGCGCCTGAGCCGCCGGCCAAATGGAAGGGCGTGCACGATGCGACCAAATTTGGAGGCCATTGTTTCCAGGGCCACATCTACAACGATATGACCTTCCCGGACGCGGGTGAGAGCGAGGATTGCCTCTACCTAAACGTCTACGCGCCGGCCGGTGCAAAAAGCAAAAGCAGGCTGCCGGTGATGTTCTGGATATACGGCGGCGGCTTCGCCGGCGGCTCGGCCTCCGAACCTCGGCACAACGGCGACTTTCTGCCCACCAAAGGCGTGGTGCTGGTCACCATCAACTACCGGCTCGCCGTCTTCGGTTTTCTTGCCACTACGGACCTGGGCAAGGAGGCCGACGGCGGGGCAGGGAACTACGGCCTGATGGATATGGTGGCCGCGCTCCAGTGGGTGAAGGACAACATCAGGAAGTTTGGCGGCGATCCTGACAACGTGACCATCTTCGGAGAGAGCGCCGGCTCCATTGCCGTGTGCATGCTGATGGCGTCGCCCATGGCCAAGGGGTTGTTCCACAAGGCCATCGGCGAGAGCGGCGGCGCGCTGAGCCGTGGCATACCGGGCCACGATTCGCTGGCAGAGCGCGAAAAGATGGATGAGGAGTGGGTTGCCACTTTGGGAGTCACCACGCTGGCGCAGTTGCGGGCGCTGCCGGCCAAAACCATTCTGGAGTCCAGCAGGAACAAGAGCCGGGGAGGCTTTGGGCCGGACGTTGACGGCAAGTTGCTCACCGAGCCGGTAGCCGATACCTATGCCGCCGGAAGACAGGCCCATGTGCCTCTCTTGGCCGGCTGGAACCGCGACGAAGGCAACTCCGACGGCATGACGGCGGAGAAGTGGAAGGCCTTTGCGGCCGAGCAATTGAAGGAAAACTCGGAAGAGTTTCTGAAGCTGTACCCCGGCGAGACCGATGAACAGGCGGCGCGCTCGGCGGCAGACTTCAATGGCGATATGTTCATCGCCTTTGGAACCTGGAAGTGGATCGAGGCGCATAGGGAAACAGGTGATTCGCCGGTCTATCGCTACCGCTTTGATCTGCCATCGCCGCCCAGCAAATTTGAAGTCGGCGGGCTTGCCTTCCACTCCGACGACATCGCCTACGTATTCGGCACGCTGGATACGCGGCCCGGCGCCGTGTGGCGGCCCGAGGACCGCAAGCTGAGCGACCAGATGATGGACTACTGGACCAACTTCGCCAGGACCGGCGATCCCAACGGTCCGGGGTTGCCTGTGTGGCCAAAGTACGGCAAGGACGACGCGCTCATCCACCTGGACAGCACCATCACCGCGGGGCCGGATACGCTGCGCCCGCGCTATGAGTTCCTGCTGAAGATTATGGCTGCCCTCGGTTCTGGAGCGATGCAACGATAACCGTGCCCTGGCTGAGTGGTATACGTAGAAGGTAGCTGCATTCCAGCCATGACGGCCAATTTGGAACGCAGCAATGAACAGAATGCAATGCAAGAGGAGTACGATTATGAGCCTGTTTCAGCACCAGAAGTATGTGCCTGGTTTTATACGATTGTTTGTTGCGGTCATGGTCTCGCTTGGCGCAGCCGCCGCATTGCCTGCCCAGGATGCGTTGCAGATGACCGTCCACTGGGACAAGATCACGGCTGTCTCCAAGTCAACGCCAACGCTGCAGGTGGTGGTCAATCCTCCCTTGCGTCCCGGTCAGGCTCTGGGCATAGCTTCCTATAAAGCCGTAAAGGAGCTGGGCGCCGACTATGTGCGCTATGTGCCCTGGCTGCCTTATCCCAGGCTGGCCGTGGCCGAGTTGGAACCGCCCACCGCGCAGAAGACCAGTTGGGACTTCAGCCTGATCGACCCGATGACCAAAGATTTTCTCGCCGCCACCGAAGGCCATCCCACGGTCATGAACTTCAGCACCATCCCCACCTGGCTCTTCAAGACCGACAAGCCAGTCACCTATCCCGCCGACCCCAACCAGGTGGTCTGGAACTATACCCAGGGCACTGAATTGCGCGACCCATCCGGCAAGGAGTTGGGCGATTACTACGGCCGCCTCGTCAGTTGGTATGTGAACGGCGGCTTTACCGATGAGAACGGCGTGCGCCACGAATCCGGCTACCACTACAAATTCCCCGTCTGGGAGGTGCTCAACGAGGTGGATTACGAGCACAACATGACCCCCGAGCAGTACACCGCGCGCTACGACGCCATCGTCGAGGGCATCCGCCGCGTGAGCCCCGAGACCAAATTCATGGGCCTGGCCCTGGCTGGTCCCAATATCAATATCGCTCCGCACTACATCGAGTACTTCCTCAATCCGGCCAACCACAAGCCAGGCATTCCGGTCGATTACATCTCCTATCACTTCTATGCCCAGCCCACGGCCTCGCAAACCATCGCCGACTGGCAATATACCTTCTTCGACCAGGCGGATGGATTCCTCAACACGGTTCGCTACATTGAGAACATCCGCAAGCGGCTCTCGCCCCAGACCAAAACCGATACCGACGAACTCGGAGTCATTTTGCCCACCGACAACAATCCGGAGGATAAAGTGCCACCTCCGCCAGCCTACTGGAACCTGGCCGGCTCTCTCTACGCTTATCTCTTCATCGAACTCTCGCGGCTACAGATCGACGTCATCGGCGAGTCGCAGTTGATCGGCTATCCCACGCAGTTTCCCAGCGTGAGCATGATGAATTGGGAGGACAACAAACCCAACGCGCGCTTCTGGGTGCTCAAGCTGCTCAAGGATTCCTTCCATCCCGGCGACAGCCTGGTCGAAACCGACGTCAACTCGAAAGATCTTGCCGTGCAGGCATACCTCACACCTGCCGGCCACAAGATGCTGTTGGTCAACAAGCGGAATCGCGTCCTGGAGATTTCGCTGCCGGATGCCGGCAAGGCGAGCGCCCTGACGGTGGATCTTTCCACCGCGGACGGTCCTGCCCGCAGCATCAAGCCCGCGGACGGCAAGATCACGCTGGAGCCCTTTGCTGTAACGGTGGTGAGCTGGTGAGCGCCGGCGCGGAACCCGCGGCGAGCCAGCCGTTGAAGCGCTACGCATTCATCCTGCGCCTGCGTCCCGGTGCGGCTGAAGCCTACGAGCAGGCGCACCGCGCGGTGTGGCCGGAGATGCTGGCGCTGCTCAAGAGCGCGGGCATCAGCGAATACTCCATCTACCGCAGGGATGAGCTCCTGATTCTCACCCTGCGGGCAGTGGATTTTGAAGCCACCTGGAGCCGAATCGACAATCATCCGGTAAACCTGCGCTGGCAACAGGCCATGGCGCCGCTTTTCGCGCCGCTGGAAGGCTTGCGTCCCGGCGAGAGGTTTCCCATGATGGAAGAGGTTTTTTACCTGCCATAAGGTGATCGCGGGGCATAGGAAGGAATGAATAGCACGATGAAAAATCTGCGGCCTCTGCGGGCAGGCCTTTGCGGCATCGGTTGCCAAGCCTACTGGAGCCAGTTTGCGGGGCTTGAAGAGCGGCTCAAGGGATATGTGGCCCAGGCGGCTGCGCGGCTGGCGCGTCCCGGAGTCGAGGTGGTCAACCTGGGCCTGGTGGATACGCCGCAGCGATCGCGCGATGCCGGCCACCAGTGCCGCCGCGAAGATATCGACGTGTTGTTTCTCTACGTCACCACTTATGCGCTCTCCAACACCGTCCTGCCGCTGGTGCAGCGCGCCGGCGTGCCGGTCGTGGTGCTGAATTTGCAGCCTGCGGCAGCCATCGATTACCAGGCCTTCAACCGGCTCAAGGATCGCACGGCGATGACCGGAGACTGGCTGGCTTTTTGCTCCGCCTGCCCGCTTCCCGAGATCGCCAATGTGTTCAAGCGCGCGCGCATTTCCTTCCACCAGGTGACCGGCGTGCTCGATGAAGAGCTTACCTGGGCGGAGATCGAGGAATGGCTGGCGGCAGCGCGCGTGCGCTCCGCGCTTGCATCGGCGCGGCTGGGGCTGATGGGCCACTACTACAGCGGCATGCTCGACATCATGACCGACGTGACCCTGGTTTCGATCGTCTTCGGCACGCATGTGGAGATTGTGGAAGTGGACGAGTTAAGCGCGATGGCGGCCGAAGTCGCCGAGCCCGATCTTGCCCGGCGCGTCAAGGAGTTTCACACTGCGTTCGACGTGCAACCGGAATGCCCGCCCGAGGATCTGCGCCGCGCCGCGCGCACGTCGGTGGCTCTCGATGCTTTTGTAGCCCGCTACGAGCTGGACGCGATGGCCTACTACTACAAAGGCTCGGGCAATGCGGCCAACGAAGAGACCATGAGCTCCATCATCCTGGGCGCCTCGCTGCTGACCGCGCGCCACATTCCCGTGGCCGGCGAGTATGAGGTGAAAAACGCGCTGGCCATGAAGATGATGGATTGCCTGGGCGCGGGCGGCTCGTTCACCGAGTACTACGCGATGGACTTCAACGACGACCTGGTGCTGATGGGCCACGACGGCCCCGGTCACATCGCCGTCAGCCAGGGCAAAACCAAGGTCCGGCCGCTCACGGTCTACCACGGCAAGGTGGGCCGCGGTCTCTCGGTTGAGATGAGCGTAAGGCACGGCCCCGTAACCCTGCTCTCCGTTGTGGAAGACCCTGACGCGCGCTTCAAGCTGCTGGCCGCCGAGGGCGAGTGCGTGGCCGGCGAGATTCTTGAGATCGGCAACACCAACAGCCGCTATCGCTCTCCGCTCGGCGCGCGCGGGTTCGTCAATGCGTGGAATGAACAGGGACCGGCGCACCACTGCGCCGTGGGCGTTGGGCATATTGCCTCCACGCTGCGCAAGATCGCCGCGCTGATGGGAATCGGTTTCCATCAGGTTTGCTGAGCCGCCATCAGCCGATCTTTGTCGGGGTTGCTGATCCCAGATTCGATAAACTCAAAGGGAGAACAAACCAACCCGGAGCCCCTTTGCACACAGATTCCAAAGAGCGCCTCATTCGCCCCGCCCGCAACGTTTATGGAAGCCTCCGCCTGCCCGGCGATAAGTCCATCAGCCACCGCTACGCCATGCTTGCCGGCTTCGCTGAAGGGACCTCCCGCTTCACCAATTTCTCTACCGGCGCCGACTGCGCCTCGACTCTCGCCTGCATGCAAGCCCTCGGCGCCAAGGTGCACAAAACAAGCGAGAATTCCGTAGAAATCAGCGGCGTCTCCGGCCGCGTAACCCCCGCCAACCACCCCCTCGACTGCGGCAACTCCGGCTCAACGATGCGCATGATCTCCGGGCTGCTGGCGCCGCAGCAGGGAAGCTTTACCCTGACCGGCGACGCATCGCTCTCCCGCCGTCCCATGGAGCGCATCCGCAAGCCCCTGGAATTGATGGGAGCAAAGCTCACGCTTACCGATGGGCATGCCCCTCTGCACCTCCAGGGCTCCGCGCTTCACGCAATCGACTACACTACCCCCGTTCCCAGCGCCCAGGTAAAGACCTGCGTCCTGCTCGCCGGCCTGCAAACCGCCGGAACCACTATCGTGAGAGAAGCCGTCCGCACGCGCGACCACAGTGAACTCGCCCTGCGCGCTTTCGGCGCAACCCTCACCCGCACCCTTGATTCGGTCTCCGTTCCCGGCCCGCAGTCTCTGCACGCCATTGAAGCCGCAGTGCCCGGCGATATCTCCTCCGCCGCATTCTTTCTTTGTGCCGCGGCAATCTTTCCCGGTTCCGGCCTGGTGCTCGATTCGCTGGGACTGAATCCAACCCGCGCTACTCTGCTCGACGTGCTGACCGCCCTCGGCGCACACATCGCCGTCCTCAATGTTGAAGAAAAGAATGCCGAACTGGTGGGCACGGTGCAGATCACCTCGCCGCCCCAGGGTCTTGGATCGACTGAAGTGAGCGGCTCCCTTGCCGCCCAGCTCATCGACGAGTTGCCGGTTCTGGCGGCTATCGCGCCCTATACCAGCGGCGGCATCCGCATCCGCGACGCCAAAGAACTGCGCGTCAAAGAGTCCGACCGCATCTCCCTGGTGGTGAAAAACCTTCGCTCCATGGGCGCCGAAGTCGCCGAATTCGAGGACGGCCTGGACGTGCCCGGCGGCCAAACCTTGCACGGCGCCACCATCGACTCCGGCGGCGACCACCGCATCGCCATGGCCTTCAGCGTAGCCGCATTGCGCGCCCAGGGCGATACGCTGATCCAGGGCGCTGACTCCGCCGCCATTAGCTTCCCAGAGTTCTTCCATCTCCTCGACCAGGTCGCGGAACGATAGCCAATCAGCCTTCGGCTCCCATTTATGGTTTCTCGGCTTCCCACCCTCGCGCCAAGAAAGAAGGCGCGAGGATGGGGCACGGCGCTTTTGTGGAAAATTCGCCGAGGCTCAGAAATACCGTGCCCCATCCTTTCCGCTTTCTCCTGCGGAAAGGGTGGGAAACCACAAACCTCAACCACTCTTTATCGCAATAAAAGCCCGGCCTGCTTTCTGATAAGCAGGCCGGGCTATCTCACATCGTTGCGATTCAGCAGTCTTACTGCGCGGCCGGAGGAGTCGTCGAGGACTCCTTGTTCGGCTTGGCGGGCTCCAGTCCGGGGACCACTGGTGAAGTATTCACCTGGCCCGACGCGGCTTCGTTCAGGTTGATGCCGTAGTGCTGCAGGGTCGAGGCCAGCATCTGATATAGACCCGCGCGGTCCTCGGCATATTTCGCGTTGGCCGCGATCAGGTTGTCCTCCGCCGTGGCCAGGCCGCGCTCTTGCAGCAACACGTTGGCAGCGGTCGATGCGCCCAGGTGCAGCTTCTTGATTTCGGCCTCGAGACTCTGTTTGTTGTAGTCCCTGGCGGCGATGGAGGCCCGAACCAGCGCCCGGTCGTTGGTCAGCGCGAACTGCGCATTCACCACCTGCATGCGAATCTGCGTGTAAAGCTGCTCCAGGCGCAACTCAGCCTGGCGATACTCCATCAGCGACCGCGCCTGTACTGACTGGTTGAACTTGTTGCCGATGGGGATGGTCACACTGAAGCCCACGCCTTTGTCCGGCGAACTGCTATTCACCAGGTTGCTCAGCGTGCTTCCGTAGCCGATGGTGGGGTACGTGTTGGGCGCACAGGGCACGAATGAGGATGTGATGGAGGAAATTGTGATGCAATCCGGGCTTTGCGAGCCGCCTACGCCGGTGCCTTGATAGAAGCCGTAAACGTCAAGGGTGGGCAGCAGTGCATTGCGCGCGCCCTTCAGCGTAATCTCATCGTTCCTGACCGCAAGCACCGCCTGCTCCAGTTCCGGACGCTGCTGAAAAGCCTCCTGCACCAGAGACTCGATCGGCTGCTTTTCTTCGGGAATCTCCTCCAGGCTCACGCGGTCGGTGGGAATCACAGCCGCCGCCACCAGCGCCGGATCGTTCAGATTGCGGGCCACCGCCTGCTTGATGATCTGCTGCTGGTAGTTCAGGGCGCTCTGCGAGCTGATCAGTGCCTGTTTGTCCGAGGCCATGCTCGACTCCACGTTGACCACGTCCAACGGCGCAACCGTGCCAATCTCCAGCTCCTTGCGGTAGTCCGAGACCAGCTTGGTGCTCTGGTCCAGCGCGCGCTCCTTGGCCTGCTCGTCCTCGTACGCCTGCACCAGGCCCCAGTAGATGGTTTCCACCTGATTGACTGTATAGAGAATCTGCTGGCGGAACGAGGAGTCGGCAATGCGCCGGTCGTTCAGAGCCTGGTAGATGAAGCGCTTGTTTACCCAGATGCCTGCGCCCTGCAACAGGTGCTGGGTTACAGTGGCCCTGAAGCTGGATTCGAGCTCCGGGCTATAAACGCTGAATGGATTGTTGGAGGTTATGCGGGAGTTGTTGAAAGCCACGGCCAGCGCCGTGCCGGTGACGAAGCCCTGGTTGTAAGTAAAGTTGTATTGGTCGGTATTCAGGAAAGACCGGGGAACGAATGCGCTTGTCTGCGGCTGCTCGGCTCTCTCCAACTGAATCATGCTGGTGACGGAGGGCGCCAGGGTCTCCGGCGTTGGTCCTGCGCCTGCCGTGGTCAGCGTCAATCCGGAGACGCCGGAACCAGCGCCGCCCGAGCCGACCGTGGTGCCGCCCGGACCGCCGCCGGTGGTCAATGTCGAGGTGGAACCGCCCAGCGTGCCGGTGACCAGGCCCGACGGCGCGCCCAGCGGCGTGGCACCGGTGCGCGTGCGCAGAATATCCGTATCCGCAATGTCAAGGTTATAGCGGGCAATGGCGATGTCGAAGTTGTTTTCAAGCGCCAGAGCGATGGCGTCCGAGAGGCTCAGGTAGATCTTGCCGTCCTTCACCAGTTCGCCAAGCCGCACCGAATTCACAAAACTGGCCTTGCTGATGGCGGTGGGCCTGAAGGTGTTGATCGGGTCGCCCAGAAGACCGGCGGCGGCCTTTGAAAAATCCCGCGTGGAGGGACGGAGCGAAAAAGGCTCTGTTTGAACCGGAGCCGGAGCCGCGGGCAGCTCCGATGCGGCTTTGTCTGGCCCCGATGCCCCAGCCGACGCCTGCTGGGCAAAACCCGAAGGCATCCCGGCCGCCAATGTCAGCATGACCGCCGCCAAAGCGCGCAGCCGTTTGCACGCCTGCCCAGGATCCTTGCGTTGACGATTGCGTGGATTCCTGACGGCTGCTTCCTGCCGCTCAAACACAGATGTACCGTACCAATGCATGGTTTCTCTCCCCGGATTCCTGAGGCATGTGGGGCGCCAATTTTGAAGACGGCCGGAGAGCTTCTCCGGACGCAAATTTCTGATTAGCAAGGCGATCTTCGTCTTCAGCCCATCCTGCGGGCTCTTCTGGCAATACGCGTTCAGCCTCAGGTTCGTTCCTGCGAGTTTGTTCTTTGTATCCAGATCCTGGCCGCTCCCGGCAGCCTGACCGTAATAGCATGCAGAAAGCTGAGTATAACCCACGCGCACTCTCCGCTCCGGTGGTCGCCGCTCGAGAGTAACCTGTTGTCAAAAGGGATACCTGTGACTGAACTCGCCCAGCCCGCGCCTGAACTGCAAACCTGGAAGCTCACCCTGGCCTACGACGGCACCGACTTTCGCGGCTGGCAGGTGCAGCCCGGAGAAGCTACCATCCAGGGCGAGTTGCAGGCGGCACTGCGCCAAATCACCGGCGAATCTCCGCTCCCGCAGGGCTCAGGACGCACCGACGCCGGAGTCCATGCGCTGGCCCAGGTGGCCAGTTTTGCTTTACAGGCACCCATCCCTCCCGGAAACCTGCTTCGTGCCCTCAACCGGACCCTGCCTGCTTCGATTCGCATTCTGGAGACGAGAACGGTACGAAGCACCTTCCATGCACGGCACTCGGCTGTGGCCAAAACCTACGAGTACCGGGTTTTCCGCGGAGAAATCTGTCCGCCTTTCCTGGCCCGCTATGTTCACGCCTGCCCCTGGCCAATGGACCTCGAAGCCCTGCAAAAGTCAGCCCAATTCTTTCAAGGAGAACATGACTTTCTGAGCTTTGCCGCTACCGATCCCGACCTGGCCAGCCGCAATGGAGACGCAAGCACGGAACTCAACCAAAAGATAAAAGCGCCCCCGGCGCCGGGATTTCAGATCGAACCTCCCACGCCGGCCACGATCCGGACCATTTTCTCTTCGGCGTGGGAGCAACAGAAGACCGAGGCAGGCGATCTGCTGGTCTATCGCGTCCGCGGCAACGGCTTTCTGCATCACATGGTGCGCAACCTGGTAGGAACCATGCTCGATGTGGGCCGTGGGCATCTGCAGCTCGCGGAGATTCCGGCAATCCTTGCCGCTCGTTCCCGCTCGGCAGCTGGCCCCACTGCCCCTGCCCGGGGACTGTTTCTGCATTCGGTGGAGTATGACGAGCGGGAATTATGCGATCAAACCGAATAAAGACTTTTATTAATACAGAAAATGGACTATATTTAGTTCGATAAGGGACTTTTGGAGGTTTCTATGCGCTATTCCACCCAGATTAAGCCGATCAGCTACGTCAAGGCCCACGCCGCCGAACTCCTCGACCGCATCACCGAAGAGCGGGAGCCAATCATCATCACCCAGAACGGCGAGGCGCGGGCGGTTTTGGTCGATGTAGCCAGCTACGAACAGATGATGCATGAAACCCAGGTATTGCTCAAGATTCTGGCGCACGCCGACAAGGAGATTGAGGCCGGGGAGACGGTTCCCATTGAAGAGGTCATGGCGGAGTTTGGCGTCGAGGCCGCGCAAGCCTGATGGCCTTTATTGTCCGGTTTACCTTGGATGCTCGGAGGGATCTGCGCGATCTTCATGCCTTTATCTCGAAGAATGACTCCAAGGAAAACGCGGACTATGTTGCACGGGAGATCGTTCGAGCGGCTCTCGCGCTGCGTGATTTCCCAAACCGAGGTGCTCATCCGCCGGAACTGCTGCGGATGGGCAACCGTTCGTATCGCCAATTATTCTTCAAGCCCTACCGCATCCTCTATAGGATTCGCGCAAATATCGTATTCATTGCCCTCATTGCAGATGGGCGGCGGGATATGGATTCATTGCTGGCAAGGCGTTTATCAGGGTCCTGAATCGGATTTCGAGCTTGCGATCAGGCATTTCAAAGGTTCGTTAGTCTGTTGATACTACAATGCGCACAGTGGGCTCCTGCTACTCTGAAACGGTCCACATGCCCATCCTTCCGCACAATTCGGCCTTCTCACGCGTCACGGCGCTGGCCGCGCAACGGCCGGTCCACGCCGCATTCGCCTGGCTGCACTCAAATCCCGGAAAGATCATGGACTGGCAGGCAAGCCTGGTGGCCATTCCCGCGCCGCCCTTCGGCGAACAGGCCCGCTCGGAGTGGCTTACGGCTCGCTTTGCCGAGGCCGGCCTCAGCCAGGTGCATGCCGATGCCGCTGGCAACGTCTTTGGATTCCTTCCCGCCGCGAAGCTGCCGCCGGAGAGCACCGGACCGGTGGTTGTGCTCTCGGCTCACCTCGATACCGTCTTTCCCGCCGATACTCCGCTCAACCCGGTCGTGGACGGCGACCGCCTGGCAGCTCCGGGCGCCTGCGACAACGGCGCCGGGGTTGCCGGGATGCTGGCCATCGCCCACGCGCTGGTCCAGGCCAGGGTGGAAATGCCCACGCCGCTTATTTTTCTGGGCAATGTGGGCGAAGAGGGCGAAGGCGACCTACGCGGCATGAGGCACCTCTATAACCAGAGCGCGCTGGCCGGCCGCATCGCCTGCCATATCGTCCTTGATGGCGCCGGCGCGGACTCGGCCGTGACCCAGGCCCTGGGCAGCCGCAGATTCCAGGTCACCGTCACCGGCCCCGGCGGCCACAGCTTTACCGACGCGGGCACACCCAACCCCATCGCTGCGCTGGCTTCGGCGCTAGCCATCCTGACCCAGACTCAACTTCCTGAGGAACCTCGCACCACGCTTAACCTGGGCACCATCAACGGCGGCACCAGCGTGAACTCCATCCCCGAGAGCGCCCAGGCCACCATCGATTTCCGCTCCACCAGCTCCGAGCAGCTCCTGCGTCTCGAAGTCGCCTTGCACCGCGACGTCGAAGACTCCGTCCAGCGCTCAAATGCGTCAGCGAAGTCGACCGCCGCAGGCAGCCGGGGACCCCTGTCCTTCTCCATCGCCAAGATCGGCGACCGCCCTGCCGCGAACCTGCCCGACGACTCTCCGCTCTTCGACGCTCTGCGCGCCGTGGACCGGCATCTGGGCCTGCATACCGATCTCCGCCTCGGTTCCACCGATGCCAATACGCCGCTCTCGCTGGGCGTTCCCGCTTTGTCGATGGGCGCGGGAGGCGAGGGTGGCGGCACGCATACCCAGGCCGAGTGGTATTCCGCCAAGGATCGCGAAGTGGGCCTCAGGCGCGTGCTGCTGCTGACTCTGGCCATGACGGAATGGGCCGCCGAGCAATAGTTTGTTACACTCCGCGCATGCGCGTCTCTCCCACCCTGCTCGCCGCGGCCCTTGCCGCATCCTGCATCTGTCCCGGGCAGACCCCTGCTACAACGCAAACACCGCCCAGACTGTTGCCGCAGACGCAGGCACCGCTCGACACCGTTCCCGAGATTATCTTCCTCAACGGCATCATCTATACGGGCGTTGGGCTTGCCGAGGATAAGCCTGAGATCGTCCAGGCCATGGCCATCGGCGGCGGCAAGGTGCTGGCCGTAGGCACAAACGGCGAGATCACCCGCCTGGCCGGGCCAAGGACCAGCCTGCGCGACCTGCACACCGCCAACGGCAGCGCCTTTCTCTTTCCCGGCTTCAACGACGCCCACACCCATCTTGGCTCTGCCGGCCGAACCAAGCTCAATGTGGACCTGACCGGCGTCCAATCCCTGGCCGCAATGCTGGCCCAGATACAAACCTTCGCCAAAGAAGCGCCCGCCGGCCACTGGCTCACCGGCGGCAACTGGGACCATACACTGTGGCCGCAGAAGACGCTGCCCACCCGCCAGGACCTCGACAAGGTCACCGCAGGCCATCCGGCATTTCTCGACCGCATCGACGGCCACATCGCCATCGCCAACTCCGCTGCGCTTGCCGCCGCGGGCATCACCGGCAAGACCATCCCGCCCCTGGGCGGAGCCATCGACCTGGACGCCAACGGCGAGCCCACCGGCATTTTGCGCGAGTCTGCCAAGGCTCTGGTTGAAAAAATCATTCCTCCGCCCAGCCACGAAGAGCGCCGCCGCGGCGACGAGTTGGCCATCGCTGATGCCCTCGCGCACGGCGTAACCAGCGTGCAGGATTTCAGCGACTGGAAAGACTTTCTGGTCTTCGAGGAATTGGAAAAGGAGGGTAAGCTCAACCTGCGCATCACGGAGTGGTTGCCCTTCGCCGCGCCGCTCGCAACCGTGAAGGCCATGCGCGCCCATCACGACCTCAACGACCCCATGCTGCACACCGGCTTCCTGAAGGGCTTTATGGACGGCTCTCTGGGCTCGCGCACCGCGGCCTTGAAAGCTCCCTACTCCGACGATCCGGGCAACACCGGCCTGCCCCAGTACACGCAGCCGGAACTGAACAGAATGGCTGTGGAGTGGGCGCAGGCCGGCTTCCAGTTGGGCTTTCACGCCATCGGCGACAAGGCCGCCTCTATGGCCCTGGACGCCTATGAGCAGCCCTCCGTTTCCAGACTCGCCCGCAACCGCATCGAGCACGCCCAGGTCGTCGACCCGGCCGACATCCAGCGCTTTGCCAGGCTGGGAGTCATTGCCTCCATGCAGCCCAGCCACCTGCTTACCGACATGAACTGGGGCGAAGACCGGCTCGGACCCCAGCGCGCCGCCTGGTCCTACGCCTGGAAGGCCTTCCTTGACGCCGGAGTGCCCCTGGCCTTCGGCACCGACTACCCGGTCGAGCCCATCACGCCCTTTCGCGGCCTCTACGCCGCCGTCACGCGCATGAATGAGGCCGGTACGAAGAGCTATTTCCCTCAGAACAAGCTCACCCGCGGCCAGGCGCTCTACGCTTACACGCAGGGCTCGGCCTACGCAGAGTTTGCCGAGACGCACAAGGGCAAACTCGAGCCCGGCTACGATGCGGATTTCATCCTCATCGACCGCAACCTCTACACCATTGCCGCGCCTGAGATTCTCCACACCGTGGTGCTGGAGACCTACGTCGCCGGCAAGATGGTCTATGCGGGCAAGACGGAATAGCATGGCTCCGCGAGACTCTTTCCGCCCACGCACGTCTATACCTGTGGAACGGTTCTTCTGTTGCCGTGCCCAGGAACACCACGGATTCGGCTCGCATCTGAAGCCGCATCCGGCGTCCCTTCGCACACGGGCGCGCAGAGACCTTCAGCCAGACGGGTTTGCCCGCGACTGGCTATACTGTTAGTAGGTCCATCAACATCCCAGTCCCCATGCTGGACACTTGACGAGGTTATCGAATCCTATGAAATCGCTCTTCGAACGGCTGCGCTCGCGCCGTCTCGCTTCAGTATTTGTCTTGCTTGCCACGCTCTCGGCCGCCATTGTGGCCGGTTCCTTTGCCGCTCACGGGGTGCGCGGACAAGAAAAGCAGAACTTGAGCTCCGATGCCACCCCCCTCAAGGTCGTCAACTCCACCGTCCCCCCCAACGAGTTTGTGAAGATTGCCCAGAGAGTGGGCCCCGCGGTGGTGAACATCAACACCCGGACCCTGCCCAAGCAGTCCGCCAACAAGGGCCGCCGCAACTTCCACGGCCGCATGCAGCCCAATCCCCAGAATCCCGGCGACGACAACCAGGGCGAGGATCAGCAGGGCCAGGCTCCTCCGGACAACTTCCAGGACTTCTTCAACCGCTTCTTCGGCGGCCAGATGCCCGGCTTCGGCGGGCAGTTTCCCGACCAGGAGGGTGGAGATGACGGCCAGGTCCGCGAGTCGCTCGGCTCCGGCTTCATCGTCGACCCCAAGGGCTACATCATCACCAACTATCACGTCGTCGAGAAGGCCGACAAGATCTACGTCAAGCTCTCCACCGATCCCGACAATCAGGATGAGGGCCGGGAGGCGCGCGTCATCGGCACCGACAAGGCCACGGATCTGGCGGTCATCAAGATCGACACCGACAAACCTCTGCCCACTGTCACGCTGGGCAACTCCGACACCGCCCAGGTGGGCGACTGGGTAGAGGCCATCGGCAGCCCCTTCGCGCTCTCGCAGACCGTCACCGCAGGCATCATCTCGGCCAAAAACCGCACCATCGAGCCCGGCGCCAACGGGCAGTTCCAGCATTTCATTCAGACCGACGCGGCCATCAATCCCGGCAACTCCGGCGGGCCTCTGCTGAACATGAATGGAGAGGTCGTCGGCGTGAACACGGCCATCTTCACGCAATCGAACGGCTACCAGGGCATCGGCTTCGCCATGCCGTCCAACACCGTGGTCGACATCTACAACGACCTCATCAGCCCCAGCCACAAGGTAACGCGCGGCTCCATCGGCATCGAATTCCGCGAAGGCCTCTCGCAATCCGTCAATCGCGTGTACGGCTTCAAGAACGGCGTGCTGGTGAATTCGGTCAAGCCCGGCGGCCCGGCAGAGAAGGCAGGGCTCAAGTCCGGCGATATCATCACCACCATCGACGGCCGCTCCATCAAAGACGGCGACGACCTGGTCAGTGAGATCGCCAGCCGCAGGCCGGGTTCGACCGTCCGACTGGGCTACCTGCGCGACGGCAAACTGGCAGACACCACGGTCTCCATCGGCGACCGCGACAAGGTCTTTGCCGACCTGGAAAACCAGAAGGCCGAGAGCAACTCTGACGAGAAGGGCGATGTGGGCGAAACCAAGCTGGGCATCGTGGTTCATGATGCCTCTGCGTCCACCGTAGCCAAGCTCCACACCCCCGGCGTGGTGATTCAGTCGGTCCGCTCCGGCTCCTTCGCCGACCTGCAGGGACTTGAACCCGGCCTGGTCATCACCCGCATCAACAAGCATCCCACCGGCACCAAGGAGCAGTTCGATGCCGTGGTGGGCAAACTCAAAACCGGCGACGACGTGGTCTTCGAGGTCATCGATCCGCGCCATCCCGATAATGGAATCAACTACCTGGGCGGCACGCTCGAGTAGCATTCGCGATGCGCCGGTTGCGGAATTCCTCTACCGGCGCATCTTCCCGAAACCAGATATAACCTTGATTCCGGATCGTTTTTATCTTGGGACATGCGGGACGTTCCATTAAACTGCAACATAAGTCGTTCAGTCTTCCGTTTTCTTAAGGCGGGACCAGCGTGTTCACTTTTCGGGCAGGCGCGGCATTCATTCTCTCTGCGGCGTTGATCGCATCGCCCGTCCTCGCCTCCACCGTCCATAAGGTTCCCGCCCGCACCCACCGGGCAACCGCCAGTACCCACCGTACAGCCACCAGTAGCACTGCGCACGGCACGCACAAGGCTGCCAGGAGGCACAAGCACAAGCCGCGCGGTCAGCAGGCCATCGAACCAGGCCGGGTTACTGAAATCCAGCAGGCTCTCATTCGCGAACACTACCTGAAAGGCGAAGCCAGCGGCAAGTGGGACACCGCCACCGTAGCAGCAATGCAGAAATTTCAGGCCGACCAGGGTTGGCAAACCAAGCTGACGCCCGACTCCCGCGCCCTCAAGAAGCTCGGACTAGGCCCCGACTACTCCAAAGCCATCAACGCCAAAGACTCCTCGTTCGGTGAGCCGCCACCGGCCAGCACCATTCCTTCAGGACAGTCCGCTGGTTTTGCCGCAGCCGCAGGCATCAACCGCTGACTGATCGGCGAGGATGCAACTCTTCAAACTAAACGGGCATTGCATCCTTCGGCAGAACTTCGATTCCACACAAGAATGGCCGCCTTAGGCGGCCATTCTTGCATAAACCTAATCCCCTGGTTTCAAGATCGAGCGGAGAGTCGAAACCGTAAAAGGAAGTGAATCAGGATGCTAACGGTCTATGCCGTTCTTGTCCGGAACCCCTGGAAGTAATACAGAGTGGGGAAGGAATGGTGCGCCCGGAGAGATTCGAACTCCCGGCCTACTGGTTCGTAGCCAGTCGCTCTATCCAGCTGAGCTACGGGCGCACAGGCATGGTTTCAATCGAAACCATAGACAGAATATCAGGGATTTTCGGGCGGCGCAATCGCTGTTTATCAGGCTGCAGGGACGGGTTTCGGGGCCATTGGCGGTGGAACGGGCGGCAAAGCCTCGGCAATCTCCAGGCCGGTCTGGCGGACAAGATGGGTGACGCTGGCGGCGTTGAGCCGGGTGGCATCGTACTCCACGCGCAGGGTGCGGGCGGCGTGATCGAAGCTGAGACGGCGGATGCCGTAGACGTCCTTTGTGCTGGCCAGCGCGAAGGTCACGGCCTCCGTGGGCGGCGTGGCGTAAGACAAGAGAATTTCCACCGTGGTCATAGTGGAATGATACCAAGGCGCCGGCTTTCATCGAGCAGCTACGAACCTGCGGCAGCGGATAGCGCCATTTCCTTACTGGGCCGCTGGGTCCGTACGTCGCGTAAAGGTCTGTGTGCCGTCGATCCAATCTCCGGCGCCTTCCATGGCGATCTCTGTGGAAATGGACGAACCTTGAACCTCGAAGGCTGCTGCTGTTCCAGCCACAGATCATGCTGCATTTGCATCTTCAACCAGAAGTCCGCCGACGTGCCTAAAGCCGCAGACAAGCGCAAAGACGTATTGGCGGTGATACCCGCGTGTCCATTCAGGATACGGGAAAGATGGGCGCGTGTGAGGCCGAGCCGGGAAGCCGCATCGGCAACGCTCATTTCTCCCAGGTAGTCGCGCAGCACTTCACCGGGGTGTGCAGGATTGAAGATCATTTCTTTCCCTTTCCGTGGTAGTCCAAATAGTCCACGAGGATCACATCCGTGCGGTCAAATGCGAACGTGATTCGCCAGTTTCCGCTTACCCATATGGACCAGTGATCTTTGAGGCTACCGCGAAGCGCATGGAGGTTGTTGCCCGGGGCGTCCATATCATTTGGAACTGTGGCCACATCTAAAGCAGTCAAAAGGTTGCGCAGCCTTGCCGCATGTTCCGGTCTTATTCCCGCCTTCGACCCCGTCTCCGCGAACTTCTGTAGTCCTTTGTGACGGTAGCTCTTGATCACATGTATAGTGTATACAAACACTATACGAGAAGTCAAGTTGTCTGCGATTTTAGATCGTGGAGATACAGGACCTACAGGCTCTTGAGAAACGCGCGGATCTCGGGGTTGGACCAGTCCGGGTCGCCGACGATCTTGCGGCGAACGATGCCCTGGCGGTCGATGATATAGGTTTCGGGCCACCCTTCGGTGCGATAAAGCTTGGCGGCGGACTGGCTGGGGTCGCGGACGGTGATGAAGTCGACGTGACGGCGGACCAGGAAGCGGCTGTACGAGTCGGGATCTTCGTCGATGCTGACGGCCAGGATGGCGAGGTCGGGCCGGTCGTGGTGGAGTTCGATTAACCCCGGCATCTCTTCAACGCACGGCGCGCACCAGGTTGCCCAGAAGTTGAGCAAGATTACCTGGCCCCGATATTTGGCCAGATGGATGGAAGTGGTTCCGTCGGAAACGGTGAAGTCGGGGGCTGGTTTGTTCATCAGGTAGGGGTTCGCGCCACGGTCGCAGGCGAAGACGAGCGCCAACGGCAGCAGAAGAATGAAGCTGAGGTAACGAGGAAACCGCACATCTTTATAATACGGAGCGATAGGCCCAGGCGAAAAGGGGATGCGTAATGGAGACGGACTTGCCTGAAACGAATAGACCGGCTGGTGCTGGCGGCTACGAACCAGTGCTCCACCCCACGGACAAAGACCCGTCCGTGGGGACCCCGGTGCTTGGGCTTTCCGGCGAGCCCGGCGAGCAGGCTGTCCGCCGCGGCGGACCGTTGCGGCGGGGAGCTCTCCCAGGGACGGTCTTTGCCCAGCCGGAAGCGGAGGAATTGATTGAGCTTACTGTCATTGTTCCGGCGCGCAACGAAGAGGATTGCCTGGGCGCCTGCCTCCGGTCGCTGGTGAGCCAGTCGGAGGAGATCTTCGAGCTGGGCCAGGATTGGGAATTGACGGTGGTGGACGACCACTCGACCGACGGCACCGCGGAGATTGCGCGCGGCTTTGCCGGGGTCGCGGTGATGGAGGCAGGCAAGCTTGAGCCGGGCTGGACGGGGAAGGCGAACGCCATCTGGACGGCGGCGAAGCGGGCGCGGGGGCGGTGGCTGCTGTTTACCGACGCTGACACGATTCACGAGCCGGGAAACCTGCGCCGGGCGATGCATGAGGCGGCAAGGCACAAGGTGGGGATGCTGAGCTATTCGCCGCGGCAGATGGTGAGCGGGCTGGCGCAGCGGTCGCTGATGCCGCTGGTCTTCTGTGAGTTGGCGCTGGCTTATCCGCCGGCCAAAGTCTCCGACCCCAACCAGCGGATCGCCGCCGCCAACGGGCAGTTTCTGCTGGTGGAGCGGGAGGCCTACCGGCGGTTGGGCGGCCATGCCTCGGTAGCCGACAAGGTGCTGGAGGACGTGGAACTTGCTTTTCTAGCCAAACGGCGCAAGGTAGGGCTGCGCTTCCGCTATGCCGGCGATGCAGTGGCCGCGCGCATGTACCGCTCGACGGCGGCGATGATCGAGGGCTGGACCAAGAACCTCGCGCTCCTGTTCGACAATACGCTGGCGCTGGCGGTGTGGCGGGTGCTCGATATTCTTCTTTTGGCAGGGCTGCCGGTGCTGGCGGTCTGGCTGTGGAATGCGCGTTTTTCAGCTCACTCGCTTGAGTGGCTGGGCGCTGGCTGGGTTCTGGCGCTGTTGTGGGTGCGGACGCTCTTCCGGTTCTATGGGCGTGTGGCTAAATCCAACTTTTCTTTTATGGACTGCGCTCTTGCGCCGCTGGGACTGCCACTGTTTGTGGCGCTTCTCTATCGAAGCTGGTTTCAGCATCGGATCCTGAGGCGCGTAAGCTGGAAGGGGCGGAGCTATGCGGCGTAAGGCAGCTTTTAGCCTTTAGCTACTATCAGTGGAAAGGATTTCGGAAGAAGATGATCTATCCCGATGACGATAACGGTGATGTCCTCCGAAGGCTGAAAGAACAGGGCGATGACCTCACCAAGGCGCGAAATATCGATTTTAGTGTGGTATTTCCAGTTGAGAGTGCGGCTGAACGCTTTGCAGAACATTTCCGTGCACAAGGCTTTACAGCGTCGGTCTATTTTGCTGAAGCGATGAAGGAGTTTCCTTGGAATGTAAACGTCGTAAAGCATATGACACCTTCGCACCAAGAGATCGGAGAGTTTGAGACTTCCCTGCAGGATGTCGCAGTTACTTTAGGGGGCCATAACGATGGCTGGGGATGCTTTTCTGAACCAAGCTGACGGCGGGTGCATGTGGCCCACGTCTGACCAACCTTCATTCCGGGCTCCCCATGTCTCGCTTTTATCATTTTCCGGTTGGTCTTGCAGCTGCTGTTTTCTGGCTAAGTTCTGCTCCTGCAAAGAAAAGCTGAAAGCATACAGCTAATAGCTGTATGCATGAAGCCTTGGCCGGGGCTCAAGCATCTCTCCAATGAGGAGTGGATATGATCTATCTGACGCGGCGGGCTACGTTTTCCGCTTCTCACTACTACTGGAACCCGGCCTGGACGGCGGCCCAGAACGAGCAAGTCTTCGGGCGCTGCGCGAATCGCAATGGGCATGGGCACAATTACACGCTGGAGGTGACGGTGGCCGGCGAGCCCGACCCGGTGACCGGATTTGTGGTCGATCTGAAGTGGCTGAAGGACGCTATCGAGCGAGAGGTGCTGGTTGCTTATGACCATCGTCACCTGAACCTGGAGGTAGCTGAGTTTGCCGAGGGGAAGCTGATGCCGACCACGGAGAATATTGCGATTTCCGTGTGGAAGAGGCTGGAGCCGCCGGTGAGGATGGCGGGAGGCGTGCGGTTGAGCCGGATTCGCGTCTATGAGACGGCGGAGATTTTTGCCGAGTATCGGGGTCCCCACGGACAGGTCTAGGTCCGTGGGGTGAAGTATCGTGGAGGGATATGAGCGCCGACTCTGGGAAAGCCTACTTTGGCCGCCGGTATATGCTCAGCGCCAGCCACAGGCTGCACAGCGATGCGCTCTCGGCCGAGGAGAATCGGGCGGCGTATGGCAAGTGCAACAATCCCCACGGCCATGGACACAATTACGGGTTGGAGGTGCTGGTGAGCGGCGTGGTGGACGCGGAGACGGGAATGGTGGTGGATATGGCGGCGCTGGATGAGGCGGTGCAGAGCAAAGTGCTGGGGCGATTTGACCACGCCAACCTGAATCTGGACCCGCATTTCAAGAATCGCGTTCCGACCACGGAGAATCTATGCAGGACGGTCTTTGAATTGCTCGATGGGTCGTTTGCGCCCGCAAAGCTGGTGCAGGTGCGCGTGGAGGAGACGGAGAATAATTTCTTTGAGTACAGCGGTGAGTGAGGATAAGGAACATGGCACACCCGATTGCAGTGAGCAAGGCCGTTCGCAGGGCGGTAGGGATGGACGAAGGGCTGAGCGAGTTCAGCATTGAGGAGATGTATCGCGAGATTCTGATCCGGCTGGGCGAGGACCCCAACCGGGACGGATTGCTGGCCACGCCGGGCCGGGTGACGAAGTCCATGGCATTTTTGACCAAGGGCTACGACGAGGACCCGACGAAGATTCTGCGCGGGGCGATGTTCGACGAGGACTACGACGAGATGGTCATCGTCAAGGACATCGAGATGTTCTCGCTGTGCGAGCACCACATGCTGCCCTTTTTCGGCAAGGTGCATGTGGCCTATGTACCGAAAGGGAAAGTCATCGGGCTGAGCAAGATTCCGCGCCTGGTTGAGGTGTTTGCGCGGCGGCTGCAGGTGCAGGAGCGGCTGACGCGGCAGATTGCCGACGCCATTCAAGATGCGATTGCCCCGCAGGGCGTGGGGGTTGTGATCGAGGCGCGGCACCTGTGCATGATGATGCGCGGCATCGAGAAGCAGCACTCCTCGACGGTGACTTCGGCCATGCTGGGCTGCTTCCGCCAGAAGGAGACGCGGTTGGAGTTCCTGTCGCTGGTGCGGCAACCGGACTAGAGCGAGGATTGATTGGCTGCGGCGGGCGACCGGGAACCAATGCTTTATGCGGAATGTGAAAACGCCCTGGAGCTTCTTCCGTTTCCGGTCTGGATGTACGCGCTGAGATACCGTGTTCTCATCGCATCAGCCGCGGCAAGCGCTTGATTGAACTTCTTCTTTCCAATCGCCTCGATCTTCTTCAGCGCCGCACGGTCATCCTGAGGGTCGAGCACTTTTTGTGCAATCTCCGCCAGTTGCTGCCAGTCGTGCCAATCGCCAATCCGATCCTTAACCGTGCCCAAGACATTCAAGAACTTTGGGTCCGCATCCTCGTCCAGTTGCAGGATGTAACGCAGTTCCTTGACCTTGATGCGAAATGCATGGAGATTCTCCGCGTTCAACTCGGGCCAGCGGTTGAGCTCGGCAATAAGATTCAGCGCCGCATCCCCATTGGGCCAGTTGCGGGTGACTTCGATCATTGCGCCGGGATTCTTTCCGTTCGACCTCTTTCCGAGTTGCCTGGAGAAGCGCTTCAGGGCGCGGCGAGCATCCTTCCGTTGCGCGGCAACCGTATCAAGGAGGCCGCGGGCGCACTCCATGCGCATGCTCCCCAAATGTTCGAGCAAGCGGGCCACAGAATTGTCAGAGTCGCCGCGATGATGGCTGGGGAGGGTCAGCGCGTTGCCGACCAATACATCCATATCGCGCACTTCGCCCGCCGCCTTGCGCACCGGCTTGATCGTCTTCAGCAGGTGGCGGGTCGTTTTCTTGTGGCCGAGCATCAACGCGGAGACGACCGCTTCAAGGCGGCGTGCACGCGTCCGCAGATGGTGGACGTCTTCTACTGGAGGATCCTTGGGCAGGATCTTCAACGATCTGCGCAATTTGCGAACCGGTTTCTGGACGTTGCCGAGTTCGATTTCCATAATTCATTAGATTAGGAGGCTCACGCCGGGTTTGGCAAAGGCTCGACGGCAAATTGGGTGCAGCGTGACTCTGGGTGGGCGGCCGATGGCGCGGTGCAACGCACCACGCGAAAATGCTCTAGAGTGGTTAGGTGAATGGGCTTCTGGTGGTGGACAAGCCGGGCGGCATGACCAGCCACGACGTGGTGGGACGGCTGCGCAGGATTACCGGCGAGCGCTCCATCGGCCATTTGGGCACGCTGGACCCGATGGCGACCGGCGTGTTGCCCCTGCTGCTGGGCAAGTTTACGCGTCTGGCGCAGTACTTTTCGTCCGCCGAGAAGAGCTATACCGGGGCGATCCGCTTCGGATATTCGACAGACACTTATGACGCCGAGGGCGAGGCTGACGGGCCGGATATTTGGCCGGATGGGCATCCGGTGCTGACCCTGGACCAGGTGCGCGCGGCAGCTGGCCGTTTCCACGGTGAGATGGAGCAGATGCCGCCGCCTTACTCCGCAAAAAAGATTGACGGCACGCCGGCCTACAAGCTGGCCCGCGAGGGAAAGCCGGTGGAACTGAAGGCCGCCACGGTTCGCATTACCGGCTTTGAGATCACGGAGCTGGAGGGCGCCGTGGCCAGCTTCACGATGAGCATCAGCGCCGGAGGATACGTGCGCTCGGTGGCCCACGAATTGGGGCAAGAGCTGGGCTGCGGAGCGCATTTAAGCCGTCTGCGCCGCACGCAGGCCGGCGTATTTACCATCGGCGAGGCGCACACGCTGGAGGAGTTGGAGCCGCTGACCGGAAACGTCGGGGCGCTGGAGGCATTGTGCGTGCATCCGCGCAGCCTGCTGCCGGAGATGCCGTCTGTAACCGGGGACGAACAGGCGCTGGGACGGCTGCGCAATGGCGCCCAAGCCAATCTGCCGGAGTTTTCCCGCGCGCCGCTGGTGAAAGTGTTTGCAGGGCAGCGAGAGCTGGTGGGGATTGCCAGGCGCGTGGCTGGAACGCTCTTTCAGCCGGTGGTGGTGATGGGGTGAAAACAGTGGTCAGTGATCAGTTGTCAGTTATCAGTTTATTCTGTGAATTTATGACTATTTGCGGCCGCTGAAAGAATGGTGCCAGAGCATTTACTGACAACTGATGACTGAAAACTGACTACTGGCTTTTACGCAGTAAATGCACCAGCGCAGGCAACAGCGTCCGCGCGATGATCTCGGAGCCTTTGGCGGTAGGATGGATGCCGTCGGGCTGGATTGTGCCGGGAACGTGGATCAGGTCTTTGTAGAGCATGGGCACGAAGGCGGTGTGGTGTTGGGCCGCCAGGCCGGGGAAGACCTGCTCGAAGGATTGGATGTAGTCCTTGCCGTAGTTGGGCGGCAGGGTGATGCCGGCGAGCAGGATTTTGATGTGCGCGTTTTCGAGCGCGGTCAGCACCTGGTCGAGGTTGCGGCGGGTCTGGTCGGGGGGCAAGCCGCGCAGGCCGTCGTTGCCGCCGAACTCGACGATAACGACTTCGGGGCGCAGGAGCAGGATGGAACGGAGATTGGCGACGGCGTCCTTGGTGGTGGCGCCGTTGACGCCCTGGTTCGAGACCTTGTAGTGGTAGCCGCGGTCGTCGAGTTTCTGCTGCAGAAAGTCGGGATAGGACTGGCTGGTCTGGAGGCCGTAGCCGGCGGTGATGCTGTCGCCATAGCAGACCAGGACGGGCCGGTCGGCGGCCGCCAGGGGGCTGACCGATATGAACAACCAGATTGAAACGATGAGACTGCGGCGAACGTCCACAAGAGCAGTGTAGCGAAAAGCAGGGAATAGGGAACAGGGAACAGGGATCAGGGAACAGGGAATCACTGTTGCACAATGGCTCCGTGCCCCATCCTTGCGACTTGTTTCTGTCGCAAGGGTGGGAATGTACAAACTTAGATCAGTAGTGGTATCCCACCCTTTCCGCAGAAAAAAGCGGAAAGGATGGGGCACGGGGCATTTTTGTTAGGGATGGATTGAAAAGCAGGTCCTTCGACTGCGCAGGTTGCAAAAAACGCAATCTGCTCCGCTCAGGATGACAAATTTGAATAGGCGTTCAGGAGGCTGGCGAGTGATCGAGGTTCGGGATGCGAGGAAGTGGATTCAAAACGGCGCGCGGCGAGTGGAGATTCTGAAGGGGATTTCTCTCATCATTCCGGCCGGTCAGATTGTGGCCATCGTGGGCGCCAGCGGCAGCGGCAAGAGTACGCTGCTGGGGCTGTTGGCGGGCCTGGATACGCCCAGCTCGGGCGAGATCTGGCTGGATGGGGCGCCGATTCACAATCTGGCCGAGGCGGAGCTGGCCGCGGTGCGCGGGCGCAAGATCGGATTCGTCTTCCAGTCCTACCAACTGATTGCCACGCTTACGGCTCTCGAAAACGTGCTGCTGCCGTATGAACTGAATGTGGAGGGAAGCGGCCTGGAGCAGGCGCGGCGGCTACTGGACGAGGTGGGACTGGCGGAGCGCATGGATCACTACCCGGTGCAGCTCTCCGGCGGGGAGCAGCAGAGGGTGGCGCTGGCCCGGGCCTTTGTGGTTGAGCCGCCGATTGTGATGGCCGATGAGCCTACGGGCAACCTGGACTCCTCCAACGGGCGAATGGTGCTGGACCTTTTGCTGGAGCGTAACCGCAAGGCGGGCACCACGCTGGTGCTGGTGACGCACGACCCCGAAGTGGCAAGCTGCGCGGATCGCAAGATCGTACTCAAGGACGGGCTGGTGGTGGAAGACAGCTTGCCGTATACGGAGCCGGGGACGGGATTGGGTGCGTTTGCCGAACAAAGAATCGAGCCGGGGCAGAATGGCTAAGCGGGCATTGAGTTGGAAGCGGGCTGGGGTAATCGGCTGGCGGGATTTGAAGTCCGCTCCGGGCAAGTTCGGCTTTGTGGTGCTGTCGGTGGCGGTGGGGGTGGCGGCGCTGGTGGGTGTGCGGGGCTTCAGCGAAAGCTTCAGGAAAACTTTAAGTAAGGAAGCCAGGTCATTGATGGCAGGGGATTTAAGCGCACGCATCCTGCACGAGCCCACGGCGGAGGAAAAGGGCAAAATTGCCGCGATTGAGCAGGCGAGAGCGGGCGGGATTCGCTCGACCTGGGTGACGGAGACCATTTCCATGGCTTCCGTGCCGTCGGACCCTGTGCCCGTGCTGGTTTCGCTCAAGGCCGTGGACCCCGCGGAGTATCCCTACTACGGCGAGGCCAGGCTGGAGCCGGGTCGCCGCGGCGACAGCTTGCAGCAGGCGCTGGACGGGGACTCGGCGGTGGTGGCCGAGGAGTTTCTTATCCGCCTGAATGCGCAGGTGGGGCAGACGATGCGGCTGGGCGGCAGGAACTTCACGATTGCGGCGGTGCTGCGGCAGGAGCCGGACCGGATCAGCGCCGGCGCGGGGCTGGGGCCGCGGGTGATGATCTCGCAAGCGGCGCTGGAGCGCACCGGGCTGCTGGCGCCGGGAAGCCGGGCCACTCACCGGCTGCTCATGAAGTTGCCGGAAAAGCTGCCGGCGGGAGTTTCGTCTAGGGCGGATGCCGCCGCGGTGCGCAAGCAACTGGAGGCGGCGCTGCCCGACGCGCAGGTGATGGACTTCCGCGAGGGCAATCCGGCGCTGACCCAGGGGCTGGACAATTCGACCGCGATTTTGAGCCTGATCTGCCTGGTGGCGATGGTGCTGGGGGCCATCGGCGTGGCCATGGCGATGCATGCGCACCTGGAGCAGCGCATGGATATGCTGGCCATACTGAAGGCATTGGGCGCGGGATCGGGCGATTTGCTGCGCATCTTTCTGCTCCAGACTCTGGGGCTGGGGCTGGCCGGAGGTGTGCTGGGCGTGGCCGCCGGGGTGGGCGTGATGGCCGCGCTGCCGGCGGTCTTCGGCAAGCTGCTTCCGGTTCAGGCGGCGCGAATTTCCCTGGAGGTCGATTGCGGCCGGGTTGGGAACGGGGCTGCTGACGACGCTGCTGTTTTGTTTGCCTCCGCTGCTGGACGTGCGGGGGGTCAGGCCGGTGCTGGTGCTGCGCAGGCTGGTGGAACCGGGGCCGGAGGGCATCGGCGGATGGTTTGCGCGCTGGTGGGCGCGCCGTCTGCAACTGGGGATTTCGGTGGTCGTGGTGCTGGCGCTGGGTGGGATTGCCTGGGCGCTGTCGGACTCGGCCAAGGTGGGCACATGGTTTGCCGTGCTGTTTGCCATTGCGCTGGTGGTCCTGCTGGTGCTGGCGTGGGTTGCGTTGCGAACGCTGCGCTTCCTGCTCAATCGTGTGCGGCTGCGGCTGCCTTCGTCCTTGCGGCACGGGCTGGCCAATCTCTATAGGCCAGGGAACCAGTCGGCGGCCGTGCTGGCGGCGCTGGGGACGGGCGTGATGCTGATCCTGGCGGTTTACCTGATGCAGGCTGCGCTGTTGCGCGATCTGCGCGAGACCGCCTCGCCCAAGCTGCCCAATATTTTCCTGGTGGACGTGACCACCGATGAGATTGCCGGGGTGAAAGAGTTTTTTCAGCATCAGCAGGGGGTGAGTCAGGCGCTGGACCTGATGCCCGTGGTGACGGGGCGGTTTATTTCCATCAACGGCCAGCCGGTGGAGCAACTCAAGGGGCAGCATCTTCCGCGCCGGATACTGCAGAATGCGGAGTTGAGCTGGGCCGATGCGCCTCCGGACGGAGATAAAGTGACGCAGGGCAAGTGGTGGACGGATGAAAATGCGGCCGAACTGGCGATCAGCGAGGGCGTGGCCGAGCGGCTGCACCTGGGCGTGGGCTCGGCGGTGGAACTGGAGACCGGCGGGACGGCGCGGGCGCTGAAGATTGCCGCGATTTATCGGGCCGACGGGCAGCACCTGGGCGCGCGCGTTTCGTTTGTGCTGCCCTCGGGGCAACTCAAGGATCAGGCGGCCACCTGGTACGGCGGGGCGCACATCGATCCGAAGCAAGTGGCGGCGATGGAGCGGGCGCTGTTTGAGGCCTATCCCACCATTACGGTGATCAACCTGGCCGATGTGCTGGAGCGGATTGAGAGCGTGGTGGGCCAGATCACGTTTGTGGTGCGCTTTCTGGCCGGGTTCTCGATCTTTGCGGGGCTGACGATTCTGGCCTCGAGCATCGCCAGCACACGCTTCCGGCGGATGCAGGAGGCGGTGGTGCTGAAGACGCTGGGCGCTACGCGGATGCGGATTGTGCGCACCTTCAGCGTGGAGTTCAGCGTGCTGGGGTTGCTGGCCGGCTCAGTGGGCGTGGTCTTTGCCAACTTGCTGACGCGGGTGCTGCTGCACAAGCTGGAAGTTGGGTTTCATATCGAGTGGACCGCGACATTGATTGCGCTGGCGGGGACGGCGGTTCTGGCTACGGCTACGGGGTGGATTGCGAGCTACCGGATTCTTGGGCTTCGGCCGCTGGAAGTGCTGCGCGAAGAGTGAGCGCCAGCGGCAAGAAGGCTACGAACCATCGATTCCCAATCACGGGATTCTTGTCTTGATGTTCGCGCCGACGAGTTGCAGGTACCCTTCGGCAAGAGCCACAGCCTCTTCCGCTTCTGTGCCGCCGATCAGTGCGATGTCATAAAAGGCGTCGTTTCGCTTTCGGCGCATGCGATCGAACAATGCGAAGATGCCGGAGGCGCTTGGATCCAGATGCTGCTGCGCGAATTCAATAATGGCAATGTGGTGTCCGAGTTGAACGCGGGGACGCTGGCCGTGGCTCAGCATCAGCGCCAGGGAGGCTTTCAGCATGGCCTGATAGGCAGCCTGGTAGGCCGTTTCCTCATCGATGCTCAGGTTCTTACGCGCTGCCCCGGCTTTTCTTTCCGCGTCGGCGAAAAACTGCTTGACCTGCTTCGGGTCGGTTTTCTGCGGTTTGGTCTTGCTCATGTCCAATCAGTTCGATTCGTTTGCCGTTCCAGATGTCTCGAATGAATGCGTTGCGGGCGCTGAGTTTTCGTTGAAGCTCCTTTGGCCCAAGAATAGTGTAGTTTATCTCCCGGTGAAGAATCTTCTCTGCCCGCCGAATCTCCGCGGCAAGTTGTATCTGATCCGGTTCGCCTATGATGAGAAGATCGATGTCGCTGGCGCCATCAGCTTCGTTTTTCGCAATGGAACCGTAGATGGAGGCCGACTGAACTCCGTTGACCGCCCGGAGGGTCCTTTTCAGTGTCGGCGCGATTCCAATCGATCCCTGAAGAAGCGCGAAGAGCGGCTTCAAGTATGGGTATGCGGAATTGATGCTGTAATACC
>JBEKGY010000021.1:0-60371 GCA_050012555.1 Occallatibacter sp. | reverse complement strand
AATCGTCAGTCGAGCATGATAGTGATAGTCCATTCGGTCTCCTGGGATTGCTTTTGTTTCGCAACTTCAGCTTCCCAGTTCTCGACCGAATGGACAACAACCTATTGAAACTTCACAGCTAAAGCCCCGGATTTTATGAGCCTTTTACGGCACGCGACTCCGACCCAGAGGGTTCCCCGGTACCCCGGTCGTGCCCTTTCAAAACGGGGTCTATGCAACCAGTTCTAGTAAAAATGGATTGAACTACATAGGAGGAAGTCCCTCATTTATGTCCAGGCTGCTTCGTATCAAACCCATGTCCATGCTCTCGAAAGAGGCGGGCGAACAGGGCGAACACACGCTCAAGCGCTCGCTGGGCGCGCTGAACCTGATCACCCTTGGCATTGGCGCCATCATCGGCGCGGGCATCTTTGTGCTCACCGGGCAGGCCGCGGCGTTGCACGCCGGGCCGGCGGTGGCGCTGAGCTTTGTGCTGGCCGGCGTGGTATGCGGCTTCGCCGGGCTGTGCTATGCCGAGTTTGCCTCCATCATTCCCATCGCCGGCTCGGCTTACACCTACGGCTACGCCACGCTGGGCGAGTTTGTGGCCTGGATCATCGGCTGGGACCTGGGGCTGGAGTATGGATTTGGCGCGGCTACGGTGGCCTCCGGCTGGTCCGGCTACTTCAACAGCCTCTTGCAGCAGTTGCATATCTACCTTCCGCCGCAACTGACGGCGACGCCCGGAACTGTGCTGGTCTTTTTTCACGAACGCTGGCTGCCTTTGTCTTCGCTGCCGCCGGGAACCGCATCGGCGGGGCTGCCGCACGCCACCGGGCTCTTCAACCTGTTGGCGATTCTGGCCATTCTGGCGGTCACGACCGTTCTGGTGATCGGCATCAAGGAGTCGGCCAACCTGAACACCGCGATTGTATTCGTAAAGTTGAGCGTGGTGGGCGTTTTCCTGGTTCTGGGAGCGTACTTCCTGCTGCACCATCCGGCGCTGGCCTGGGCTAACTGGCACCCGTTCATTCCGCCTTCGGATGGGCACGGCAACTTCGGCCTCAGAGGCATTGCCACAGGCGCGGCCTCCATCTTTTTCGCCTACATCGGTTTTGACGCCGTCTCGACGGCTGCCCAGGAGTCGAAGAATCCGCAGAAGGATATGCCTATCGGCATTCTCGGTTCGCTGGTGATCTGCACCATTCTCTATATCCTGGTCTCCACCGTGCTGACCGGCCTGGTGAACTACAAGTCGCTGAACGTGGCCGACCCGGTGGCGCTGGGCATTGACGCCACCGGCGTCAGTTGGGGTTCGCTGCTGGTGAAGATCGGCGCGGTCTTCGGGCTGGGAACGGTGATGCTGGTCATGCTGCTGGGCCAGTCGCGGGTCTTCTTCTCCATGTCCCGCGACGGCCTGTTGCCCAAGTGGGCCTCGGCCATCCATCCCAGGTTCCGCACGCCCTGGATCTCCACCATCGCGGTGGGCGTTGTAGTGGCCATTCTGCCCGCCTTTCTGCCCGTCGGCCGGCTCGCCGAACTAGTAAATATCGGCACGCTGCTGGCCTTCACCATCGTCTGCGCCGGGGTGTGGGTTCTGCGCGTGCGCCATCCTGACCTGCACCGGCCCTTCAAGACGCCGCTGGTGCCGCTGGTGCCGATCCTGGGCATTCTCTCGGCTCTCTACCTGATGAGCAATCTCCCGCTCATCACCTGGACCGTGATGGTGGGCTGGTTGCTGATCGGATTGGTGATCTATTTCGGCTACTCGATCAGGCACAGCAAGGTGCAGAAACTGGCCAAGGCGCAAGAGGGCGACTGATTCAGGGAAAGCAAACAGCACAGCCGAACGGCCTCCCATGCGGGAGGCCGTTCGGCGTTCTTCGGAGTTTGCGATCTGTAGTTACGCCGTCGCTTTAGCGCAGAACTCGTCGAAGGCGCGGACCAGTTCTCCGGCAATCTGCTGGGCGGTGGCCTGCTCGATGACGGAACGCTGCATGAGGTAGACCAGCTTGCCGTCGCGCAGAAGGGCAACGGCGGGGGAGGTGGGTGGATGGCCCTCGAAGTAGCCGCGGGCGCGCTCGGTGGCTTCGCGATCCTGGCCGGCGAAGACGGTGATTTTGTAGTCGGGAAGGTTGGCGGAGTTGGTGAGCGCAAGGCGCACGCCGGGGCGCATCTTGCCCGCCGCGCAGCCGCAGATCGAGTTCACTACCAACAAGGTTGTGCCCGGCTGGGCCAGCGCCGCGTCTACGTCCTCGGCGGTCCGGGATTCCTGGATGCCGGCGCGCACCAGTTCTTCGCGCATCGAAATGACCATTAGTTCTGGGTACATGTTTGCCTCCGGCAGGGAAGTTGCCTGTAACCATTTTAGAGCATTCCCCGAATTCACGCGGAAAAGTGAAGAATTGCGAAGGGCTGCTTTTTCTTGATAAAAAAGCATCTTAACGATTGCGGATCATTTTGCACCAATTCGGAGGATGCTCCAACGGTAAACCCCGTGGTGTAGGCTGGAGCCGATGCTCCTTGAAGAAAACAAGCCGCTTGCGCCCTTCACCACCTTCGGCATCGGAGGGCCGGCGCGCTGGTTTGTGGAAGCTGCCAGCGAAGACGAGGTCGTTGCGGCGACCGCATGGGCGCGGGAGCGCGGGACGAGGCTGTTTGTGCTGGGCGGGGGCAGCAATCTGCTGGTCTCCGATGCCGGATTCGATGGCCTGGTGCTGCGGGTGGGATTGCGCGGAATCGTAGTCGCGCCAGTTGAGGATCAGGATGATTGTTCGAGCAGAATCCCCGCAGAGCATACCTCAGGGGCTAAAGCCCAGGCTCAATCTGCTGCATTTGCGGCACGACTGAAGCCCCACTCCATCGACGAAGACCTGTCGATGGGGACCCCGGTGAAGTCGTGCCCTGACACAAAGCAGGGTTTTTCAGCAGCCTGTAAAGCCCTGACCTACCAGGTTGCGGCCGGCGAGGACTGGGAGCACTGCGTGCAGCAGACCATTGAGGATGGGTGTGCGGGTTTAGAGTGCCTGGCCGGCATTCCGGGCACGGTGGGCGGGACTCCAGTGCAGAATGTGGGCGCCTACGGGCAGGAGGTTGCATCGGTCATCGAGCGGGTGCGGGCCTTTGACCTGAGGCAGGAGGCATTCGTCGAATTTACTGCCGCCGAGTGCGGTTTCAGCTACCGCCGCAGCCGCTTCAACTCGGTCGATCGCGGACGGTATATCGTGACCCGCGTGGACTACCGGCTCACGCCCGGCGGCGCGCCTACGCTGCGTTATGCGGAGCTGGAACGAGCGGTATTGGAGAGCCGGCCGGAGGGCGGAGAAGCCAGCCTGGCCGAGGTGGCGGCGGTGGTGCGCCGCGTTCGCCGGTCCAAGGGAATGCTGCTTGTGGATGGAGATCCCGATTGCCGCAGCGCGGGCAGCTTCTTCAAGAATCCAGTGGTGAGCGAGGAGCAGGTGAGGCGCATCGCGGAGTGCAGCGAGAAAGAGCCGCCGCGTTTTCCAGCCGAAGAAGGCGCTGGCAACATAGGTTTGGTCAAAGTGCCGGCGGCGTGGCTGATCGAGCAGGCTGGCTTCAAGAAGGGCTATGCGCTGGGCGCGGCGGGGATCTCTTCGCGGCATACGCTGGCGCTGGTTAATCGCGGCGGTGCAAGCGCGGCGGAGATTCTAGCTCTGGCAGACAGGATTACCGATGCCGTCGAAGCCCGCTTCGGCATCCGGCTGGAGATGGAGCCGGTGATGGTGGGGTTCGTGCTCTCCCAGGTCTCAGAATCGAGACCTGGGGCACCCAATTCTATGTAGCAACTCTAAGATGTGGGCCGGGTGCCCCAGGTCCGGATTTTCGGACCTGGGATAGCGCGAACTACCAGACTTCCAGCTTGAAATCCAGGTATTCGCTAATCAACTCGAAGTCCGCGCGATTGTTCGTGATCAGCCAGGCGCCGTAGGACCGGGCGGTGAGAGCGATCAGCACATCGAAGTGCAGATCGCGCAGCTTACGCGGCTCGAAGCCTTGATTGCGCTGCATCTTCCCGAGAATCTGACCGGACTCGAGCCAATTCTTCCCTGTAGGAGTAAGGATGGGGTAGTTTCGCTCAAGAGTGCGAAGGAGAGCTTGCTCCGCCTGCGTTGCCGCGCCACGCCAGAGCTCGGCGAGGACAACGGCGGAGGTGCGCACCAATTCATCGAGGGCAGCGATGCGCTGGCTGTGACGACCGGTGCGAAGGTCATCGACAAGAATCGAGCTGTCGAAGATCACCATCTCACTTGTCGTAGTTTGCGAAGGTCAACTTGCCTTCGTGTTCCTTCATCAGCTTCTTAAAACCCTTCAATCTGACAATCTCCCTGAGCGCCACATGCACGGCCTCCGTCCTTGACTTGACCCCCAGGGCGCGCACGGCCTCATCCGCTAATTTAGTGTCCAGCCGAATCGATGTGAGAGTGACAGGCATGTTTGCTCCTCCTGTATATATGAATATCGCTCTTCATATATACAATTGTCAAGCCTACGGTTGGCTTGCCCTCCCATGCTTTTCCTGCCAAACCGCAAACGGGGGGCGCCCCTCCTTGCCGCTTTGCCGAATTCACAGAAACACGCACACTGTGAAACTGTGGAGTCCCGATCACGCTGGTGTGCTGAACTGGCGTGCTGAACTGCTACCCTATCTTCAGGCATGAACGACAATTTGCACCAGTTGCGCTGTTTCGGATGCGGGGCGCGGATCGCAGGCGCGGAAGCCCAGCCGGACTTCCGTTGCGTCCTCTGCGGAGACCTGTTTGAAGTGGAGTACCCCGGCTGGACCGAGCGCCGGGGGCCTGACCGGCCCAATCCGGGCGCTCTGAAGTGGCTTTGGCGGGAGCGGCGCTGCTCGTCAGAGGATTTGGATCACTCCGGCGTGTGGCGATTCCGCGAACTGCTGCCGATTCTGGACAGCTTTGGCAACGCCGTGACCCTGCGCGAGGGGAATACGCCGCTCTATCACCTGACCCGCGCCTCCAGGGCGCTGGGAATCGACCAGCTCTTCGGCAAGCACCAGGGAATGAACCCGACAGGATCCTTCAAGGACACGGGCATGACCGCGGCGATGAGCGTGGCCAAGGAGCGAGGGTTCGAGTGGGTGGCCTGCGCGTCGACCGGGAACACTTCCGCCTCCATGGCCGCTTATGCCTCCCGCGCCGGCTTGCGCAGCCTGGTGCTGATTCCCGAGGGCAAGATCGCCTGGGGCAAGCTGTCGCAGGCCATGGACTACGGCGCCGTCACCTGCCAGATCAAGGCCGATTTCGACGGCTGCCTGCGCCTGCTGATGCAGATTGTGAAGGAAGCGCCCATCTACCTGCTCAATTCCGTCAATCCTTACCGGCTGGAGGGGCAAAAGACGCCGGCCTTCGAGATTGCCGAAGCCTTCGACTGGAATGTGCCCGACCACCTGATCGTTCCCGGCGGCAACCTGGGCAACAGTTCGGCGCTGGGCAAGGGCTTTCGCGAGTTGCACGAACTGGGGCTGGTGGCGCGGATGCCGAAGATCTCAGTGATCCAGGCGGAGGGGGCCAATCCGCTGGTGCGAAGTCTGGCCGAGACTAACGGCGCCTCGCTGGAGCCGGTGGAGGCGCATACGCGGGCTACGGCCATCCGCATCGGCAATCCGGCTTCGTGGCGCAAGGCCGCGAGGGCGATCCAGGAGACCGGCGGATGGTGCCTGGATGTGACCGAGGCGGAGATCGCCATGGCCAAGGCCGAGATTGGCGCCGAGGGACTGGGATGCGAGCCGGCTTCGGCCGTGACCCTGGCGGGGCTGAAGAAGCTGCGCGCGCAGGGCAAGATCGCTACAGGCGAGACGGTGGTTCTGGTGCTCACCGGACACATGCTCAAGGATGCCGATTACACCATCGAATTCCATCGCGGAACGCTCCTGAAGGACGAGGAGACGGTTGGCCTGAAGGCGGAGATCGACGCTCTGCGGCGGGATGCAATGGCGGTGGAGGCCACGCCGGCCGCGGTGATGACGGCGATGAAGGGCAGAGCGGGATGAGCGACGCTGTGGGGACAAACGCTGGAATTCTCCGGCTGTGCCTGCCCGCTACCTCCGCCAATCTTGGCCCTGGTTTCGACGCCGTAGCCGTGGCCCTGGACCTTTCTCTCGAGATGGAGGCTGAAGCGGCGGCGGAGTTCTCGATTGCGGCTACGGGGCGGGATCGGGAGCGCTGCTCACGGATTGAGAACAATCTCATCCTGGAGACCTACGAGGATTTGCTCAAGAGCAACGGCCGGCCGGTTGTGCCTTTGGCTCTGCGCATGGTGAACGGCATTCCACTGGGGAAGGGATGCGGCTCGTCGGCGGCAGGACGGCTGGCAGCCATCGCTCTGGCGGTGCACTTTGGCCAGCTTGGCTGGAGCCCCGAGCGCATCCTCGAAGAGGCTTGCGCACTGGAAGGCCACCCGGACAACGCCGCGGCCTGCTGGCTGGGCGGGTTTGTCACCGCCGCATGTGAAGGCAGGACCGTGCATGTGGCCCGCGTTCTACCTGCAGCCGAGTGGCGGGCCATCGTGGTTGTTCCCGCGGAGCCTTTGTCCACCAACCAGGCTCGCGCAGCGCTTCCCTCCATTTACTCCCGCGCCGACGCCGTAGCCAACATCCAATCCGCGGCTCTGCTGGGACTGGCATTTGCTGAAGGGCGGGGGGATCTGCTCCGCGTGGCCATGAAGGACCGCATTCACCAGCCCTACCGCGCTGCGATCTGCCCTATGCTGCCGCCCCTGCTGCCGCTGGCAGGAGAGCAAGGCATTCTGGGAGTGGCTTTGAGCGGCGCAGGCCCCGCGGTGCTTGTGGTCGTGGGCAGCGAGGAGAGCGTGGCAGAGGCCTCGGCCGCCATCCGCAAGGCTCTCAAAGGCCTGCCGGAGCCGGAACTGGCGGTCTGCCGCTTCTTGACGGACGGAGCAAGCCAGTCGCTTGCATCACGCCGCATTTGAGCCCGGGAGCTATTCTCCGCACAGATCGATTGGCTGTTTACGGTTCAGGCGCGGTTTGCGACTTTCCCGAGGCAGACGCATCTTATAGAAGCACGGTTGCCGGTAGACTAAAGTACGGAAGCCGCAAGGAGAATCATGGCTGGAGTGGGAGTGGGAGTCTTGGAAGTGAGCGATGCAACGTTCGACCAGGAGGTGCTCAAAAGCGAGCAGCCGGTTCTGGTGGATTTTTGGGCTACCTGGTGCGGTCCCTGCAAGTCCATAGCGCCAGCCGTGGACGCCGTAGCCGCAAACTACGCGGGCAGGCTGAAGGTGGCGAAAGTGAATGTGGATCAGAACGGGGCAACCCCGTCGCGCTACGGCATTCGCGGCATTCCAGCGCTGTTGTTCTTCAAAGGCGGCAAGGTGGCCGATCAGGTTGTGGGTTTCGTGGCCCAGGAAGTGATTGAAGAGAAGGTAAATCGCTTACTGGCGTGAGAAAAGCAGGGACTAAGGGACTCGGGACTAGAAAGCACGTCGTCTGAGCAAATCACTTTACGCATAAACCTAGGATGGGATGCTCGACTTATTCCTGATCGTTGACTACTATTTCCTAGTCCCTTAGTCCTTAGTCCCTAGTCCCTTAGTCCCTAGTCCCTTAGTCCCTAGTCCCTGTTTTATCGATACTTGCGCAGCACGCCCAGCACGCGGCCCTGAATGGCCACCTGCGCCGCGGGAACGTAGATGGGCTCCATCTCCAGGTTGGCCGGCTGCAGCCTCACCTGGTTGCCTTCCGTGTAGAAGCGCTTCAGCGTGGTCTCTGAGCCGCGCACCAGGGCCACGACGATCTCCCCCTGGCGGGCCGTCCGCGCGCGCTCCACCAGCACGTAATCGCCGCTGATGATGTGCTCGTCGCGCATCGAGTCTCCGCGCACTTCGAGTGCAAAGACGTCGCGGTTGCCCACCACGTCGTGTAGCGAGATAGTCTCCGGCGTCTCGCAGGCTTCCACCGGCTGCCCGGCGGCGATGCGGCCGGCCAGCGGCAGCTTGTCACTGGACCGGGTGCGCGCGCCCGGGGGCAGCACGTCGATGGAGCGGCTGCGGTTATGCACGCGGTCCAGCATCCCCTTCTTTTCCAGGTTGGTGATGTGCTTGTGCACGGTGGCCAGGCTCTTCAGCTCCATGCCGCGCGCAATCTCCTCGAACGACGGGGAGTAGCCGTTGCGGGCCACAAACGACTCGAGGAAGTCGAGAATCTCTTTTTGCCTTCGGGTAACAGCCATGGGCGCATTATAGCGAATAAAAAGCGAACCGTGTCAAGCCTTTTTTCGTATTTTTTTCGATCACTGCACAAACTGGCTCCGGAAGACCGCTCTCACGTGCTCCAGGCGCTTGTGCAGCGCCTCCGCTTCCTCCGGCAAACCGAGGTCCTCGGCGTGGCCGATGGCGGCGTAGAAGTAGTCCTTGGCATCGCGGTAGCAGTCGTTCGCGTCGCGGAAGGAATGCGCCTCATACATATCGTCGTAGGCTTTTTCCGCACCTTCCTTGCAGTGGGCAAGCCAGGCCAGCTTCGAACTCCGCTCTTCTTCGTTCATAGCAAACCTTCAGGGGCTGGCCTGCTTTGAGCGCGCAAAACCGATGCCATCGATTAGGGCCCTGCAATCATGCCTGGACCATTGTATTGCCGTTCCCATGTGCGAGCGCCTCACCAACTCGCCGATCATTACGCTTGCCGTGAAGCCGATGAAGAAGGGATGTTCTTTCATGAAATGACAGAGCAGGTTGACAGCCGGTAGAATCCGAAAAAGGAAAGCTACCCACATGCCGAATGCGCGTCAAGGCTCTATCCATCTATTTCGCCTCGCCGGAGTGGATTTATTTCTGCATTGGTCCTGGTTTCTTGTGGCGATATTTGAAATTGAGCGCCGCAGAGGCAGGTACACCTCGATCATGTGGAACGTATTGGAGTATCTGACGCTGTTTTCGATTGTGCTGCTGCATGAGTTCGGGCACGCCCTGGCTTGCCGGCAAGTGGGGGGAACGGCAAACCAGATCCTGCTATGGCCTTTCGGCGGCGTGGCGTATGTGAATCCGCCGCAACGGCCGGGCGCCACACTATGGAGCATCGCGGCGGGTCCTCTGGTCAACGTGGCGCTGCTGCCGCTGCTGTTGGCGGCGGTTATGGCGGGCCGGTCGCTGGGATGGGCGCACACCATGCACGATGCCTATTTTTTCCTGCGGGCAGTCCTGTTCATCAATGTGTCTCTGCTGGTTTTCAATCTGCTGCCCATCTATCCCCTGGATGGCGGCCAGATACTTCGCTCCCTGCTTTGGTTTGTGCTGGGACGCGCCCGCAGCCTGATGGCGGCCACGGTTCTCGGCTTGCTGGGCATCACCGCGTTCGTCGGACTCGCCTTGTGGTTACATTCCTTCTGGTTGGGGGCGATTTCAGTCTTTATGCTGATGAATTGCTGGGGCGGATTGCGGTACGCGCAGGCGCTGTTACGTGATGAAAAAGTACAGCGCCGGGAAGGATTTGCCTGCCCAGGCTGCCGGACAGCGCCACCAGTAGGAGCCAAATGGAAGTGCGGGCACTGCGGGCAACCGTTCGACACCTTTCAAACCCGAGCCGTTTGCCCGGGCTGCGGGACTCAGAATGCCACGACGATGTGCCTGCACTGTAAAGAGCAGCATCCCATGAACGATTGGATTGTTGCCCCCTATGCGGGCCTGGGCATTGTGAGCGGCAGGTTTGAGGCAAAATAGCGGCTGGCAAAAAAATAGCTCAGGAGCGCCCGTGCGTGCCTTTGAGCTTGCCCATGCGGCGCATCTTTTTGTCCATTTCGAGGCCCGTCAACACCACCCAGCATCGCAGGCACGCGGGCCTGCCTTCCCGTCTTCGCGAGGTTTGTCTTTGGCAGCGCACGCAGGGCTGCGGGGACAGTTTGCGTTTCATGGCCCGTATCTCCTTTGCCAGCATAGTAGGAACGGCGCATACACAGTTCGCGCCAAGCCATCCTACATCCGGAGCTAATGAGAATCCAGAATGTTGCCGATATGCCGGAGGTAAGCCATCCGCGCGTGAGCCCTGCGCGGAGAGCGTTCAACAGAGGACAGATGATCTCGCTGAAAAGGTACCTGGATGCTATCGACGGCGACCCGCTGGAACAGATCGCGGATCGCGCAGAGACACTGGCTGCGCCGGACGCGAAGGAGCTGCTCCCGGCGGCCATTTCAGCCTATTGCTCCGCGTTGCAGGAGACGGGTAAGTACAGCCTGGACGCCTGCCCCGCGCTGGGCGAGGGACTGAAACACGCCCTGCAGAAACTGAGTGAGAAACTCTCCCGGACCGTGACCCGCGAGGCCGTCGAAGGCGCGGAGAGAAGCGTTCAGGAGCAGTTGCAGGATTGGGGCCGGCGCACGGCCAAACACTACCTGCAGAAGACCGGCGAGGTGAAGGAACTGCTGCTGGTTCTGGCGCGCACCGCCGAATCGGTGGGGGAGAGAGACCAGCGTTGCGCCCAGCAGTTGAACGAGGTTACCGCGCGGCTGAACCAGATCGCCAAGCTCGACGACCTGACCGTGATTCGCGCCTCGATTGTGAGGAGCGCCACGGAGCTGAAGTGCTCGATCGATCGCATGGCCGCCGAAGGCAAGACCGCCATCGACCAGCTTCGGGTCGAGGTCTCTGCCTATCAGACCAAGCTGGAAGCTGCCGAAGAGATTGCATCGAGCGATTCTCTGACCGGGTTGCGCAGCCGGCTTTGCGTGGAGCACCAGATCGAGCGGCGCATCGAAGCCGGAACGCCGCTTTGCGTGATCATCGTCGACATCAACGGGTTCAAGCTCGTGAACGACGAGCATGGGCACCTGGTCGGCGATGAACTGCTGAAGCAGTTTGCCACGGAGTTGCGCTCGGCGAGCCGAGCCACTGATCTAATAGGACGGCTGGGCGGCGACGAGTTCATTATCGTGCGGGATTGCGACCTGCCCGAGGCCAAGGCGCAGATCGACCGGCTGCGGGCATGGGTCTGCGGCAACTACATGGTCGAGGGAAACGGCCAGCCCATCAAGGTGCGGGTCGATGCCTCCTTCGGATTAGCCAAACATAAGCCGGAGGAGCCGTTGAAGTCGCTCATCGACCGCGCCGATACCGAGATGTACCTGGACAAGGCGGTCTTTCGCGCCCCGGAGACGGGTTCGAGACGATAGACCGGCCGTGGATAGGCAGATCAGGGCAATCGCATGAGCCTTGTTCGGCTCCGATGAAGAGATTCGACGCGGCCCTCCGGGGCGCGAGAGCTTGATGGGGATGCTTTCCCAGGCTTGCGCTGCGCTTCAGTCTCCACCCCAGCACGCAAAAAATCGCGCGTGCCGGGGACCCCGGGCCTGGGCTATTTTCGCGTCTTCCCTCCGGGAAGACAGATGCTGTTCGCCAAGCCGGGCTGCTTGTTGAGCGGGAAAGAAAACCGCGGTCATTGAACGACCCGAAGCCTGAGCCAATTTGGGACATCTTCCTTTGCCTGTGCCGATCCTGGAATCGCCTCGCCTCCTTTTTTCTTCCCATCTTGAGTTTTTCTTCACCACGCTGGAAGGTTAGGAGGTAGCACCGGTTAGCGAGCGCTAAGCCGGCTGCCTGGAAGTTGAATGATTTGGAGCAGGCAGGCGTTGCGGGTCAAGCACGCTGCTCAACAGAAAGGCTGCCATGAGGTTATTGATCGCCGAAGACGACCGGGCGTTGGGATTGTTCTTAAGCCGCGGGCTGGAGGCCGACGGGCATCGCGTTCGCCTGGTCTACGACGGAGGGGCCGCGATGGAGGCATTTCGCCAGGAGATGCCCGACCTGACCATTCTCGATCTGAACATGCCGGTCAAGGACGGCGAGCAGGTGCTGGAGGAGTTTCGCTCTCTGGACGCCGACCTGCCGGTGCTGGTGCTGACCGCCCGGCAGGAGGTGGACACGCGCGTCCGCTGCCTGGACCTGGGGGCCGACGACCTGATGCTGAAGCCATTCAGCCTGCATGAACTGCGGGCGCGCTGCCGGGCTCTGCTTCGCCGCAAGCGCGAGGCGCGGCTGCTGTTGCGCGCCGGCGATCTGGAACTGGACCGGCTGGACCATACCGCCCGCCGCGCGGGCCAGTCGATCGTGCTCACCAACAAAGAATTTGCCCTGCTCGAACACCTGATGCTCAACCGCGGCCAGTGCGTCTCGCGCGTGGAGCTGCTGGAATCGGTGTGGAATCTGGAGCCGGCGCAGACCACCAACATCGTGGACGTCTACGTGAACTACCTGCGCCGCAAGCTCAAGGATCCGCCCCCGGGCAAGCTGATCCGGACGGTGCGCGGACAGGGGTATGTGGTGCCTGCGGAGACCGATCTGGCCCTCGCCGCTCCCGTGCTCCTTCCCGTACCCCAAGCCAAGCCCGCGGCAGCCGGCCTGGTCTCGGATGTGCAGTAATTTTTTTAAACCCGCTTGATAGTCAGGAGAATACCCATGCAGCCAGTTCCGGTTTCCATTCTTCCCCCCGCAACCCGCATCCGGCCGCGCACGGCTCTGGTGGCCAGCGCCGACAGCAGCTTCCGCCAGCGGATATCCGAGGTTCTGACCGGCCTGCGCTGGCAGGTGCGCGAGGCCGAGGGCGGCGCCCAGGCCTGGGCTGAAGCCGAGGCCACCCCTCCGGAGGCCATCATCGTCGACTCCTGGTTGCCCGATCTCGACCTGGCCGAGTTTCTCAAGGACTTCCGGGGCAGTTTCCCGCAGGTGGATCTGGTGACCGCGGGCGGCGTCTCCGCCGAGGAGAGCCCGCGCGGCCCCTATCGCCAGGAACTGCTCTACGCCCTGCGCCGCATCCAGGATACCGATACGGCGGCGTGGAACACGGCGCCCGCGCTCGACAAGCCGAACCCGGCCTCCGGCCCGGTGCACGCGGCCCCCTGGCCGCTTCCTGCTCCTTCTGCCGCAGCCCGTCGAGCATCCACGCCGCGGGATGCCGCGCCGGAGCCGGCGGCCCAGGCCCAGCCTATCTCTTTATCGCCCGTACCCATCCGGGTTGATTTGCCCGCCCAGGGGATCGAGCCGGGGTCCAGCGGCCGGCTGCCGGAGCTGGTCGGCGAGGCGGCCTGCATGCTCGAAGTCAGCCGCCGCGTCCGCCTGGTAGCCCCGCTGATGTCTACGGTGCTCATCGAAGGGCCCACCGGCTCCGGCAAGGAACTGGTGGCCGAGGCTCTGCACCGGCTCTCCCCGCGCAGCCGCAAGCCGTTTGTCGCCATCAACTGCGCGGCCATTCCGGAAGAGCTGCTGGAAGCCGAGCTCTTCGGCCATACCCGCGGCGCATTCACCGGCGCGGTGAAGGGGCGCATCGGGCGCATCGAGTCGGCCGACGGAGGCACATTGTTTCTGGATGAGATCGGCGAGATGCCGCTGGCCCTGCAATCGAAGCTGCTGCGTTTTGTCGAGAGCGGGGAGTTGCAGCGGGTGGGCGACAACGAGACCGTAAGGGTGGACGTGCGCATCGTGGCCGCCACGCACCGGCCGCTGGCCGAGCACACCAAAGCGGGAACCTTTCGCGCCGACCTCTATTACCGGCTGGCGGTCTTCCTCATCCGCACCCCTTCGCTGGCCGAGCACGCCCAGGACCTGCCGCTGCTGGTGAATCATTTCATGCAACGGCTGGGCCGCGAGGCTCCGGTCAAGCGCGTGGATCCGAAGGCGCTGGCCAGGCTGGCCATGCACGACTGGCCGGGCAATGTCCGCGAACTGGAACATGTTTTGGAACGGGGCGCCATTCTTGCCGGCAAGGAGGCCGTGCTGACCGAACGGGAGCTCGACTTCGGGCTTTTGGTGAACTGAGCAGCCCGGCAGGCATAGGCGGACGAAGCTCGATGCCGTGCATGAATTCAGGAGTTGGCTGCTCATCGTGAACTGAGATGAATGCGTACTGAGAGTTGACGCAGGGAGGTTTCGGATGGCGATGCAGATTGCAACCCAGCTCAGCGACCAGATCGCGCGCTACCTGGATCTGGCCGTGAGCGAGGCCAAGCTGACCGCGGCCAACATGGCCAATATCGATACTCCCGGCTACCGGGCCGTGGGCATGGACTTCGAGGCCGAGATGCGGGAGGCGATGGCGGGAGTGGACCAGGGCCAGGCGCCGCGTCCGGTGCGCGTCAAAACCGTAGACGGGCTGATTGCCCGGCCCGACGGCAACAACGTCTCCATGGACCGCGAAGGCCTGAATCTGGCCGAGGCGCAACTCCGGTTCAAGACCGGCGTGGCGCTGCTCCGTGAGGAGTATCAGAGCATCTTGGACGCCATTCACTCCGACAGCAAGTAGCTTGGACCGTGACGTGCAGGGATTCATCTGTGAAAGGAGGCGGCAGGATGAACCTCTTTGCAATGATGGAGACCTCGGGCGGCGCCATGCAGGCCGAGCGGATGCGCGCCGAGGTGGTGGCGGCCAACATGGCCAACGCGGAGACGACGCGCACGGCCTCGGGCGGCGCTTACCGCCGCCAGCACGTGGTCTTTGCCGCCAACCCCGGCGATCCGGAGTTCGCCAACGCCTTGAATGCCGCGGCGGGGACCGCGGCGCCAGGAACCCTCGCCTCGGCGGCTTTGCCTTCACTCCAGGCGCCGCTGCTCCCGCTCAATCTGAACGGATCCATGAACGGCTCTGGGCCGGTGGCGCCGGGGGTGCACATTGCGGCCGTGGTCGAGGACCCCTCGCCCCCGCTCAAACGCTATGATCCCGGCCATCCGGATGCCGGGCCGGACGGATATGTTTCATATCCGGACATTAATCCCCTCACAGAGATGGTGGACCTGATGGGGGCGACACGTGCATATGGTCTGAATAGCTCCGCCGTGCAGGCCGAGAAGGGCATGATCACCTCGGCCCTGGAGATTGCCAAATCCTAGCTGCCGCCGCGGTTTGCCGCCCCGCCGGGAGCGAGCGGGAAGGGCAGAAATCGCCGGCCGAAGGAGCAGGGAGACCCAATGTTAACCGCAATCAACCCCATGATCGCTGCATCTCAGGCATCGCCGGGCCTCTCCGGCGACGGCGTTCAGACAAGCGCAACTTTGACCGGCAGCTCAGCCGCCGGGCCGCAGCCGTTTGCCGATCTGTTGACCGACGCGGTTGGCCAGGTGAACCAACTTGAGTCCGAGGCTCACGCCGCCGTAACCGGGTTGATGACCGGCTCCGGCGTGGACGTCCACCAGGCGATGATCGCCACACAAAAGGCGAGCATGGCCTTCGAGCTGGCGCTGGCGGTGCGCAACAAGGCGGTCCAGGCCTACCAGTCGGTGATCGGAATGCAGTTTTGAAAGCAGTTGTCAGTGGTCAGTGATCAGTTGTCAGTTGCTTGCCGCCTCATCGACTACTGACGGCTGACCACTGACCACTGACGACTGACCACTGAGAGCGGAGACCATGGCCACCGGAACACAGTTGGAAAAGAGCGCGCCGGCAACGCACGGACAACCCCAGATGGCTGACCGGCTGGCCGGACTATGGGGCCTGGGCCGGGTTCGCTGGGCCCAGATGCAGCCGGCGCAGCGGCTCTGGGCGCTGGCCGCATCGGCGCTGCTCGCGGCCCTGGTCGGAGGCCTGTTCTGGTACGGCCTGCGCGCCGACTGGCGCACTCTCTACGCCGACCTGGACCCGGAGGATGCGCGCCAGATCGGCCAGGTCCTTACGCAGGCGCAGATCTCCTATGAGCCCACCGCCAACGGGACGGGCATCGAGGTTCCGGCCGGGCAACTGGACAAGGCGCGCCTCGTGACCGCGGCCAAGGGAGGCGTCAAGAGCGGAAGGCTGGGATTTGAGATCTTCGACAAGCCCAACTGGGTGGGTTCGGAGTTCGACGAACAGGTCAACTACCAGCGGGCGCTGGAGGGAGAGCTGGAGCACACGGTGGGCTCGCTCACCGACGTCGAGTCGGCGCGGGTCCACCTGGTGCTGCCCCACGACTCGCTGTTTCGCGAGCAGGAGCGCCCGGCCAAGGCTTCGGTGGTGATCAAGCTGCGCCATCGAACGCTCGCCGACGGCGAGCCGGAGGCGATTCGCAATTTAGTGGCGTCGGCCGTGGACGGGCTTAACCCGGACCGCGTGGTGCTGGTGGATGCTGCCGGCCATCTGCCGCTGGGACCGAAGACCGCCGAGGCCATGCGGCTGAGCGCCGAACAGATTCTCGAGGAAAAGCTGATCGCCACTCTGGAGCCGGTCACGGGGGCCGGCAACGTGCGCGCCTCGGTGACTCTGGACTACGATCCGGCGGCCACCGAGGAGACCCAGGAGAGCTACGATCCGGACCAGACGGTGACCCTTTCCATGCAGCGCAGCGAGCAATCGGCCGGCAGCCTGCCGGTGGCCGCCGGAGTCCCCGGCGCCGCCTCGAATGCGCCCAACTCCCAGGCGCTGCCTGTTTACCCGCAGCAGACAACGGCGCCCCAATCGGCAAAAACGGAGTCCGGTACCTACGGAGCCTCAAAGACGGTGCGCCACGTGATTGAGAACCCGGGGAGGGTGCGGCGAATGACCGCGGCGATCGTGGTCAACGACCGGCTGGCGCAGGCTGCAAGCAAGGCAAAGGCAGCGGTCTGGCAACCCCGCACGGCCGACGAGTTGAGCAACCTGACCACGCTGGCCCAGGCGGCTGTGGGTTTCGACCAGGCGCGCGGCGACCTGCTCACGGTCCAGGATCTGGCCTTCGATGAGAATCGTCCCCTTCAGCCGGCTTCGGTGCCGGGCCAGGTGCTGTCTGCGGCGGAGAATTCGCCGCTGCTGGTCAAGTACGCTGCTCTGCTGGTTGGCTTGCTGGTAGTGGTGGCCTTCGGGGTGCGCCCCGCTCTCCGCTACGTCGGGTCCGCGACCAGGGGAACATTCAAGGGTGCGGTCAGGGAGTTGCCGAGCCGCGCGGCGGCTGCGCCGCCCGCTTTGAAACCCGCTGAGCCGGTCGAGGTTGACCCCGAGCGGGTCAGGGCGCAGCAGATATTCGAGGAGGTCTCCGGGCACCTCAAGCGCGAGCCGACGCAGAGCTCGCGCCTGTTGCAGAGCTGGATTCACTCCGACTAGCCACCTGGTCTCGGCGAGCAGGAGAAGCCGGAAACGGATTCGGCAGCGCGCAGCGGGCAAGGCGAACGGAGACAGAAACGGCCAGTGGAGCCGGGGGCAGTCAGGGGGCAAGCGGAGTCAGGGGCTGCGGGGGCAAGCGGAGTCAGGGGCTGCCGGGGCAAGCGGAGTCAGAGGTAGAAGAGGAAGAGCGCATTCAGGGAAAGGAACGGGGTCTTGGCCGAGCAGGGAAACGAGAGCGGGTCAGCGCGGCGCCGCCAGTCGGCGCAGCTCTCCGGTGTGCGCAAGGCGGCTGTCCTGCTGGTGGCCGTGGGCGAGGAGCTGGCCAAGGAGATTCTGCGCGCTCTGCCGGAGGCGGACGTGCAGCGGCTCACCGAGGAGCTGGCCGACCTGCGCGGCATCACGCCCGAGCTCTCGGCGGAGATTCTGGAGGAATTCTGGCAGTTGCTGGAGACCCAGAACTTCATGATGCACGGGGGCCTCGACTATGCCAGCCGTCTGCTGCTCGATACCTTCGGCAAACAGCGCGCCGACGACCTGCTGATGCTGGTGCGCCGCTCCCAGGAGGCCGCGCAGGGCAATCTGGCCAAGCTGCAGCGCACCGACCCCCAGCAACTGGGCAAGTTGCTGGACACCGAGCATCCGCAGACCATCGCGCTGGTGCTGGCGCACCTGGACCCCAAGCGGGCCTCGATGGTGCTGGACAACCTGAGCGAGGAGCACAAGGTGGTCTCCATCCAGCGGCTGGCCGAGATGCGCCAGTTTTCGCCGGAGATGGCGCAGAAGGTGGCCCACATTCTGCACCGCCGCCTGGAGAGCGTGGGCGACAACGGGCGCAAGAGCTATTCCGGCTTCAGGGCGGTGGCCGACCTGCTGAACCGGCTCAACGCGGAGGAGTCGAAGAAGATTCTGGAAACCATCGAGGATGGCCAGCCGGAGCTGGCGCTGGCGATCCGCAACCTGATGTTCACCTTTGAGGATCTGGTCACGGTGCCGCCGGCCACCATCCGCGAGATCGTCTCCGGAGTGGACAAGCGGCAGTTGGCGTTGGCCTTGCGCGGCGCCAACGATGAGCTGCGCGCCCAGATCTTCAAGTCTATGAGTTCGAGAGCCGTGGAGATGCTGAAGGAGGATATGGAAGTGCTGGGGCCGGTCCGTTCGCGCGAGGTAGCGCAGGCGCAGCAAGAGATCCTCAACCTGGCCCGGCGGCTGGAGGCCGAGGGCAAGGTAATTCTCAAGCTGGAGACCGGAGACGAGATGCTGGCGTAACAGTTGTCAGTAGTCAGTTTTCAGTCATCAGTTTTGAGTGACTTGCTTCATCACTGACAACTGACAACTGACAACTGACAACTGACAACTGACAACTGACAACTGACAACTGACAACTGACTACTGACTACTGACAACTAAGGAGACTCCTTGCAGCAGACGGGATCGGCAATTCGAAGCGGAGCGCCGGGGCGGGTCAAGGCCTTCGAGTATCCGGTCGACCCGCATGCGCCTCTCCTGCCGGTCTCGGAGCTCTGGAGCGGGGCGGGGAATGGGGAGTGGCCCGACGCGGCCGAGGAATATCAGAGCCCTGTGTTTCCCGGTGCGGGAGGGGCGGTACCGCGCGGCGAGTTCGAGATGCGGCTGGCCGAAGAGAACCGCAAGGGCTTCGAGGCTGGGCGCGAGCGAGGCCTGCTGGAGGGTCGCCAGGCCGAGCGTGATGCACAGGCCGCGGCCCAGTCGGCCGCGGAGGAACGGCGCATGCGGCAGGCCGCCGAACTGATCCAGAGCCTGGCCCAGGAACGCGACCGGTATCTGCATGCAGTGGAGCATGAGGTGGTGGAGTTGGCGCTGGCTGTGGCTGCACGCATTCTGCGCCGCGAGGCGCAGATGGACCCGCTGCTTTTGACCGGGGCGGTACGGGTGGCTCTGGGGCAGCTTTCGGCGTCGACCCAGGCGCGGCTGCGCGTGCCACCGGCCGAGCTGGAGTTGTGGACCGAGGCCATCGCCCTGTTGCCGAACCTGGCTGTGAAGCCGGTTGTGATTGCCGGGGAGGGGATGCGGCTGGGCGACTGCGCGATCGAGACCGAGCTGGGATCGGTGGACCTGGGGATTCGCGCCCAGTTGGGAGAGATCGAACGCGGCTTCTTCGACCGCGCCGGCGGACACGGGGCCGAGCCTGCCGTTGCCGCGGACGAGGCGGAGGGCGCAGTCAGGGAGATTCGCTCTTGACGCCGCCGGCACAGATTTTGGGCCGTTACTTCGGCCGCCTGGAGCGCGGTCAGCCCTGGCGCTGGCGCGGGCAGGTCCTCGAGTCGGTGGGCCAGACCATCGAGTCGGCGGGTCCGCTGGCCTCGGTGGGCGAGTGCTGCGAGATCAGGGACCAGTTCGACCGCCCTCACCTGGCCGAGGTGATCGGATTTCGCGGCTCGAATGTGCTGTCGATGCCGGTGGAGACGACGGAGGGCATTCGCTTCGGCGATGCGGTGGCGGCCATGGGCATCCACCCCGAGATCGAGGTGGGCGCGGCGCTGATGGGCCGGGTGCTGAATGCGCAAGGGGATCCAATCGATGAGGGAAGGCCGCCGCAGCTCTCTCACACGCTGAGCCTGGAGGGAACGGCGCGGCCGCCGCTGGACCGGATTCCGATTCGCAGGCCGCTGGGCACCGGCATCCGCGTGCTCGACGCTCTGCTGACCGTGGGCCGGGGTCAGCGGGTGGGCATCTTCGGCGGATCGGGAGTGGGCAAGAGCACGCTGATCGGCATGATGACCCGCAACACCGAGGCCGATGTGACGGTTGTGGGCCTGGTGGGCGAGCGTGGCCGCGAAGTGGGCGAGTTTCTCGAGGAGTCTTTGGGAGACGAGGGCCGGGCGCGCTCGGTGGTCGTGGTTTCCACCTCCGACCAGTCGCCGCTGATGCGCATGAGAGCGGCGCTGGCCGCCACCACCATCGCCGAATTCTTCGCCGCCCAGGGAAAGGATGTGCTGCTGGTGCTGGATTCGCTGACCCGCTTCGCCATGGCCGCGCGGGAGATCGGCCTGGCCGCCGGCGAGCCGCCCACGGCCAAGGGGTATACGCCCTCGGTTTTTAGCCGGCTGGCCCGCCTTGTGGAGCGCGCCGGGCAGTTCCGCGTGGGCTCGATCACCGCCTTTTACACCGTGCTGATGGAAGGCGACGATCAGCAGGACCCGCTGGTGGACGCGATGCGGTCCCTGCTGGACGGCCACGTGGTGCTCTCCCGCGCCCTGGCTGCCGAGGGCTGGTATCCGCCGGTCGAGGTGCTGGACTCGATCAGCCGTCTGATGCCGGCCGTCACCCAGCCCGAGCATCGCGAGCAGGCCGCTCTGTTGCGCCGGCTGATGGCGGTCTACGCCCGCTCCGAGGATCTGGTGCGCATCGGGGCCTACAAACCGGGCTCGGACCTGGATCTGGACCGCGCTTTGCGCGCCCGCGAAGCGATGCGCGCTTTCCTGACCCAGGAGGCGCACGAGCAGGTCCGTTTTGCAGACTGCATGCGCCGCCTGGCGGCCCTGGGCGCGGAGGTATGAGCCGATGGCCGTCTCGCGCGCGCTGCGCCGCCTGCTTCGCATCCGGAATCTCGAAGAAGAACAGAGCCGGCTGGCTCTGGAATCCGCGCTGGGCGAGCTGCGGAATTTGCAGAATGCGCTGGCGGCTACCGTCGAGCGGGCTCGCCGCGGCAGGCGGCTCGCCGCGGCGAGCGCCCACAGCGGGGAGTTGATCGACCGGCTGGCTGGTCTTGAAGAGACGCGCGCGGCGGGCCGCCATGCCGCGGCGCTGGCTCCGAGGATCGCGGATGCGGAGCTCGATGTGATTGCGCTGCGCCGGGAGTTTCTGGCTCGCAGGGTCGAGCGCCGCCAGGCCGAGACCCTGATCCGGGAGACCGAGGCCCGGGACGCCGTCGAAGCCGGCCGCCACGGCCAGCAGGCGCTCGACGACTGGTTCGGCAACAAGTTGCACCGGGCAGGGGCCGAAGCGGTGCTGACCGGAGCAGCCACTCCCAAAGCTCTCCCGCAGGGAACCGATCGCACGGCGCATGAAACTTGAGCGAAAATTTACGCTGGTGAGGCACGGGTTTCCTGAATCGGGATCGGCGGTCCCATTCCTGACAATGCTCTAACCCTCCTCTACGCCCTTTGGCACGGCATCTGCTCTGTTTCACTCCATGACCGTTGCCGCGAGGATCGAGATTGGGACGGGAGGGAGTCCGGAGCCGGGCCAGAGTCAGCCTGGGGCAAGGGCGCCGGGAAAGGCGCCAAGCGCAGGATGGACCGGAGCGGTTGCCGAGAGTCTTTCTTCTTCCGTGCCGGGCGCACAGAGCTTTCGCTCCAGTTGGCAGTCGATGCTGGCTTCTTTCGGCGCCGGTATAAAAGGCTCCGGCGAAGAAGAAGCCGGAGTGGAGGGAAACCCTGCGGCCGCAGAAGGCCTGCTGGCAGAGACTGCGGGAAGCGCCTCGGCAACAAGCTCGTCCTCCGCCGGTGGATCATCTCTGCGATCGAGGCCGCCAAATGCGCAACAAGGCGCTCCGGCGGAGGGCGCGACGATCTTCTCTCTTTCGAGCTCCCGGGCTGGAATTTCTGTTTCTCACGCAGCATCGGGAGTGCCCCGGCAAGCCGCTGCCAATCCGGCAGTGAAGAGCCCGGCAAACGCCCAGCCGGCAGCGTCTGCCAACAGTACGCATACAGCCAGTACCGGCAAGAGCGCAAAAACGGAAGCCGCCTCCAGCGGAACGGCGCCGGCGGCGATGCCCCTGCGAGGTTTTCGAACTCCGCCGGCAGAGGCCGCCCAGCAGCCACGATCCTTAGCTGCGGGGATTGAGACCGGGCCGGGAAGCCGTCCGGAGCCGGGCCAGAGCGAAGTTTCAGCAAGCGTGCGGGGGACTGGGACGGAGGAGGAAATTCAAAACTTCTCCAATCCAGCGCTCACAGAGGCCGCTCGAGAAGCGTCCCCGGCAACCTCGACCCTGGCCAGCGGCGTAGCGCTCGCTTCGATGCCGGGAAGAACACAAACAGGCAGTTCCGGGACCGGGGGGACGGGATTAGCTCCGGCTGAATCTGTGAGCGAATCGCAGCACGCCCCCTTGCGTAAGAGCGCAAAAACGGAAGCTGCCTCCAGCGGAACGGCGCCGGCGCCGGCGATTGCAACGATGGGGAGTGTGCCGGCGGCGACGCTTCTGCCGAGTTTCACAATACCGGTGGCGGACGCCGCCGGGCTGCCGCGATCGCTTCCGGCCGATCTCATCACCGATCTGCCCATTGATTTCAATATGAATTCTCTCCGCTCGAATGCACCGGCATCCGTCCGCCCCGGCGCGGTTGCCGGCCTGGCGGACGCAATGGGAAAACAGGCTGCGGGCGGGATTGAAGCGGAGGGAGAACAAGAGATAAGTACGCCGGCTCCTGCCGGAGACGCGAGGACGGCTGGACGCAGCGGGACGACAGAGGAGAGCCCCCAGGAAATCACTGCCGGAATCGGCGCGTCCGCTCCTGGTGGGACGGCATCCTTGACTGCCGGCGAACAGGATGCGCCGTCTGGCCGGATTCAAGCTCCGGCCGGCGGGCCGCTTCATCCGTTCACGCCGAGTCCATCTCCAATCCCAGCGCAGAGCGAGAACTGGAGCATCGAAGCCGTTCCGGCTCCAATGACCGGCCCTGATGCGGAGATCCGGTCCACAGTGGACGATGCCGCTTCCACGGAATCCGGCCCATCCCAGGCTTTGCCACCTGATGCAGCAATGCCCAGCCCAGCCGGCGGCGAGCGGCCCCCGGCACTGGCCGCGCCGAGTAGGACGCGCGGGCCGGGCCAGGTCGAACCGGTCATGCACTCACTGGCGCAGCAAACCGCCGGCACTGCTCTGGATGCGGCCACCCTGGCGCGCAATCCAACCGGCGCGCCTGGAGCAATGAACGCTGCCGGGGGAATTTCTGGAGATACGGCCGGAACTGCGGCTCCGGCGGCGATGCGCGAAACCTTTGCCGCGCTGGATGCGGAGAGTTCCACAGGGACGCCCAACTGGGTTCATGCCGGAGCCCATCGCGCGGAGGCGGGCTTTCAGGACCCGGCTCTGGGTTGGGTAGGCGTACGAGCGGATTTGAGCGGCGGCGGAGTGCATGCCGCCCTGGTGCCCGGTTCGGCGGAGGCGGCGGTGGCGCTTGGCGGTCACCTGGCGGGATTGAACGCCTACCTGGCTGAGCAGCACACGCCGGTAGAGTCGTTGACCCTGGCCGCGCCCGAGGGCAGGCCGGCTGAGTCCGGCATGGGCCAGGGCGCAGGTCAGAACATGTATCAGGGGGCCGGACAGGATACGGGGCAGGGCGCCTCTTCGGGACAGCAATCCAGCCCGCAGGCAAGCGAACCCGTCTTGACGGCGCCGGTCAATCACCCCAGCGACGAAGACCTGTCGCCGGGGATCCCGGTCGGCCGGGAAGTCCCGGCATTTGCCGGCAGGGCGGAAACAACAGCACAGGCGGTCATCCCAGGGGGCGTTCATATTTCGGTGATGGCCTGAGGCATGGAATCGGACGGATCGAGGCAGCCGGGCAGGGCGAGATAAGAAGTGAGGCAGCCGGGCGGAATTCGGAGCAGGGAGCAGGGAAAGCAGCAAGCCGGACCCAGGAAGGCCGGTTATCAATCGGGCCGGACAGGTCAGGCCGGGTAGGGCAGAAGGAAAGCAGGGAGGGAAAAATGGCAGCGTTAGCAGGAATCTTGAATCATCATCCATTGACGGCGGGACAAGCGCTGACAGGCAAGAGCGCAACGCCCATGGCCAGCACGGCGGCTGCGACCAGCGGCGCCAGCAGCACGAGTAGTGCGAGCAGTTCTTCGGCCAGCATCTCAGCCAATGACTTTCTCACCTTGCTGGTGACCGAAATGCAGAACCAGGATCCGACCGCGGACACCGACCCCAATGAGTACATCAACCAACTGGTGCAGGTAAACAGCCTGGAGCAACTGATCTCCATCAATCAGACCCTGAGTACGGACCTCGGGAGTCCGGCCACAGGTTCAAGCGTCAACTCCGCCTCCAGCCCGGCCAGCGGCGCAACGGCCAACGCTACCGGCAAAGCCGCAACGGCCAACGCGGCCGGCAAAGCCGTAACCGGCGCAAACGCGCACGCACATGCACATGCTCATGCGGGGGCGCACAGGGGAGGGAAGTTGGCCGCGGCCCAGTCCGCCGCATCCGGCGCAGCCATGGCCGGCACCACGGCGGCGCGCGCCTCCGGAATCAAATACGCTCCCGGCAATCTCGGCATTCCCGCGGCCAACCCCGCGGCGAATCGCGTGGCGCAAGCCCTGAACGGCCAGTCCTGAGCCAATGAAGCTCGTTCACCCGCCGGCCGGCAAAGGCCTGCGTCAACCTTGAGCAACACCAGAGGAGATCCACAATGCCCAACTTTTACATTCCACTCAGCGGACTCGACGCCGATTCCACGGCGCTGGACACCATTGCCAACAACCTGTCGAACATGAACACAACCGGCTTCAAAGCGCAGACGACCAACTTCAGCGATCTGTTTTACCAGGAGATGGGCGCGACCGGATCGGGAGATCAGATTCAGGTCGGGACGGGGGTGCAAGTGGCCTCGAACAGCACCGATTTCACCGGGGGCTCGATCTCCTCGACTGGAGTATCGACCGATGCGGCGATCAACGGCACGGGTTTCTTTGTGCTGGACAATAACGGGAGCCAATTGTACACGCGCGACGGCAGCTTCCAGACCAGTGCCACGGGCACGCTGGAGACCTCCGGCGGCCTGGCGGTGATGGGGTATGCGGCGGTCGACGGCGTGGTCAATACCAGCGGCGGATTGAGCGATATTGTGATTCCCACCGGGCAGGTGATGCAGCCATCGGCGACTTCCATGTTCAGCATGACCCGAAACCTCGATTCCGAGTCGCCCATCGGCACGCAAACCTCCGGCCAGGTGCAGATCTACGATTCGCTGGGCAAGCAATATGAAGCTACGGTGACCTACACCAATCTGGGCAACAACACGTGGAGCTACAACATCACGTTGCCGGATACGTTGACCCAGGCATCGTCGGCCGCGGCGACCATCACAAACGCCCTGACGCAAAGCACGACCACGGCCGCGGGCACAACGACGCTCAGTTACAACTTCGGCTCCAGCGGCGGCAATCTGGCTACAGTCGATCCGGGGACGACGCTGACCATTACCGGAGAGTTGGCTGCCGGCGGCGGCACGGCGACCATCACCGCGCCGACGGTCACCGCCGGTGAAACGGTGACCCAATATGCCGCTGCCCTCAATACAGCGTTGACGACGGCTCTCATCAAAACCGGCGCAGGCGGCGTAACGGTCTCGGCCACGGCCGGAGGACAGTTATCCATCGTTGGACCGTCGGCCACTCTGGCGACCGCCGGCACCGTGAATCAGGACCTGACGGGGACAACCGTCACTTACAACTTCGGTTCGAGCGGCGGCGCCATGGCCACGGTCGATCCGGGAACCAATCTGACCATTACCGGGCCGATGGCAACCGGAGGCACGGCTACCATCACCGCTCCGACCATTACCCCCGGCACAACGGCGACCAGTTATGTCGCCGACCTGACTGCGGCGTTGACGGCGGCGGGCATTACAGGCGTGACCATCACCGGTCCAACCGCGGCGGGCCAGGTAACCATCAGCAGCCTTGGGACCGGCGGCAGCCTGACGCAGGATGCCGTGGGATCGACCAACGCCTCCGGGACGCTGGTCTTCGATTCGAGCGGGAATCTGCTCACTCCGGCCGCGAATGTGAGCGGTATAACATTCGGCGGACTTTCCGACGATGCGGCGGCGATGAACATGACCTGGGATCTCTACAATGCCTCCAATACGGGCAATATCAGCCAGACCGCGGCTACCTCCGAGACCTCGTCCACCAACCAGAACGGATATGCGAGCGGCCAGTATCAGAGTTTCACCATCGGCTCCGACGGCACGGTCACGGTTACCTACTCGAACAGCCAGACCCAGAAAGTAGGGCAACTGGGAATTGCTACGGTAACAAATGAGCAGGGGCTGGTTGACGTTGGATCGTCCCAATTTCAGACCAGCGGCGCCTCCGGTGAAGCTTCAGTGGGCGTAGCCGGGGCCGGCGGGCGCGGCACGCTGGAGGGCAGCTCCCTGGAGGCCTCCAACGTCAACATCTCCGCCGAGTTCTCCGACCTGATCGTCGCCCAGCGCGCCTTCGAGGCCAACGCCAAGTCGGTCACCACCTTCGACACCATCACCCAGGAAACCATCAACATGATCCACTAAAGCGCGGCTAACGATCTTTCTGTCTCTTCACGTATACATTAGGCTGTGGGGCCGGCATTAGCCGGCCCCGTTCTTTCGAATTTTCCCAAACCAAGGATCGAAGACTATTGGGCCGGAGAATCCGGGTCCGTGCCGTCAGCATTGCAAAAGGCACATTCGTCTTTATGTTTTAACTCTGCCGAAGCGAAGCTAAGCGGCTTCCACTTTTTGTAATCGTAGAGAACATTCCGCGCACCGGAATCAAGTAGTTTATTCTGGCCGTCTCGCAACTCGAAGGTCGCAATCACACCGGCATTGTACGAAGGCTTAGGTGTATAGATCAGATTCAGCAGGAAGAAGTTGTTGGCCCGCGTACTCCCGCCTGCCCGCCGCCACGGCAACCTGCAACGATGGAATTCCATTGTCCATCCGTTCGGAAAGAAACTTGCCCCGAAGAATGTCAACGATCCCCGGACTGCCGCTGCCGCTATTCGACGAAGAGAGCAAAGCCGTGTAGCCCGTGATCATCTGCTGAGCAACTGTCAGATTCGCCAGCACTGCAGAATCGCTGCAGGCGGGAAACGCCAAGGCCGTCTTCGGATCAGCTGGCTTTCCACCGGTGGACCCTGGGGCTGTGGAGCTTTGGGCCGGTGGCTTGCATAAGTTCGTCCAGTCGGTAATGTGGCTCCCATCCAGAAGGAACTCCCCGAAGAGTTTTACCCACTCATCCCTGGCTGCGTCCAGGTTGAGCGCCGATGTGGATGTATACGATTGGATATGCTTTTCATTCGTCTTCAGCTCCCTCTCGATGAGAACCTCGAAGGCTTGGGTCGTTGGCTGGAAGGATGAGGGTGTGTAAGTGATGTTGGACTTTGCAGCGCTGAACGCCGCCGTTACACCGCTCAGGTATTGCAAGTCTAGCGGCGTTCCAGAGGAGGAAGGTGAAGTGGCGGTGGTTGTCCCTGAGGTTACAGTGGCCAACTGAGTCACTTGTGCGGATTTGGGAGTAATTACCTTTTCCGCAATTGTCCCCGACAAGGGAAGCTTGAATGGCGGTTCACCCTCGCCAGAATCGATATCGAGCTCGGCGCTGTATTTCCCGACTTTCGTATTTATAGGGTCCGTTGGAAACTTGATGGAAACGTCGCAAGAACCTCCAACGCTGATAAACCCAGAGCAGGCGCTTGTGTCCACAACGAATTGGCTTTTATCTGTCCCGTAGATCTCCCACTTCGGCAATGGCGTACCGATAGCTCCACTGGTATTCTTCAGTGTCAACTTCAGAGTCGATTGGTCATCCCCTTTAGTAATGGAGAAGGTCAGCGTTGGAGCAGTTATCTGCCACGGGAATTTCTTTTGTAAATTGTCATGTATCGCCTTCAAATTGTCCGCATAACCCTGCACGGCCCGGTAGAGGGCGATCTGGTTCGCCGAAGTTGTGTCCTCAATCAGCACGGCACATGTTTTGCCCGTGTCCTTGCATTCAGTCAAATCATTAGCCGTGATGCCCGCGATCTCCTTCGCAATCCTCTGTAGCCCTTTGAATGCCATGATCTGAATCTCAATGGGCGCATTGCCAGCACCGCTGCCGCCGGCTGTAGAGGGCGAGGTCCCGCCCTGGCCCGCACCTGCTCCAAGAGCCGCGCCGGCACCTACGCCTGCTAAGCCTGCGGTTGTGTTGTTCGATTGAGCGTGGGCCCATGAGACTGCAAAAACGAGAATGAGAGAAAGCAATCCAATCGTTCGCATAAGGCGGGATCCTTTGAATTCGAATTGTTGTGTTGTCAATCGAAGGCTTCGAGCCGATCGAAATTGAGCTCTGTTGGGGATACAGGCAACTTCTATGCGCATCTTATCGGGGTTGTCAATATGTTTTTCGACTCTTTTCATTTTTATATCTGATGAGCCAATGAGGTCTTAATTGGCTGGCGTTTGCACAACAGATGCAGGAACGAGTAATCGGGAGTTATATCGAAGGTTCTTCAAGTGTTACACAGGACTACAGTTATTTATATTAAAGTAAACAAGTAACCTTTAGATTTTGAACCGAGGCACTGGAGTCACGAACAATGCTTTAGGAATGATCTTAGGTTATCGGGCGCGTACCTCGATAAACAGTCCCTTGCCCTCTGCCAAAGCGGTCCCTTCAGCGTTGAGAATCTTCGCTTCGGTCCAGTGTTTGCGGCCTTCGCTGCGGACGACGCGGCCCTCCATGCGGAGGGGCGCGCAGGAGGGAACCGGGCGCAGGTAGTCGATCTCCATCTGCCGGGTCATGGACGTCAGGCCGCGGGCGCGGACGGATTTGCTCATGGCTTCGTCGAGCATCGTGGCGATGATGCCGCCGTGGACGTAGCCGGGCGGGCCCTCGAATGCCTCCGCAATCGTCGTCAGGCAGACGACCGAGCCGTCCGCGGCGAGCAGGAACTCGAGGCGCAGTCCGGTGGGATTGGCAGGGCCGCAACCAAAGCAGCGATTCTGGGCCGCGCGGGCCATCGGTTTGAGATTCTCCGGGTTTTCTGTCATTTCTTCCTCTTAGAGCGCCCCGGCCAGCACATCCCGATACGTTTCCCGGTCCACGTTGCCTCCGGAGAGAACAATGCCGATCCGTTTGCCGCGCCGGCTGCCGCTCTCTTTGAGCGCCGCGGCCAGCGGGGCGGCTCCGGCGCCCTCGGCCAGGTTGTGCGTGTCCTGGTAATAGGCGCGCATGGCGTGGGCGATCTCGGCGTCGGTCACCTCGACGATGCGGGCGACGTTGTTCCAGATGATCTCCATCGCCTGGGGATTCGGAGTGCGGCAGGCCAGGCCGTCGGCGATCGCGGTTCGCGACGGGGCTTCGACAATGCGGTGCTCTTTAAAGCTGAGCGAGTAGGAAGGGGACTCTGAGGAGACCACGCCGGCAATCTCCGTTCCCAGCCCCAGGGCATTGCGCGCTGCCGCGACTCCGCAGATGGATGAGCCCAGTCCGATGGGCACATAGACTGTATCGAGGGGCGGCGCTGCCTGAAAGAGCTCCAGCGCATAGGTTGCCGTGCCCATCACCAGCCGCTCGTGGAAGGAGTCGACCATGGCGTAACCGCGCTCAGCGGCGAGCGTGCCGGCAAACTCCAGCGACTCCTGAAAGTCGTGGCCGTGCTCGACCAGCTCGACGCCCTGGGCCAGCATGGCGCGATTCTTCTCCTTGCTGTTGCCGTGGGGAACGACGATCACGGCCTTCAAACCGAGCAGCCGCGCGGCCATGCCCACGCCCTGGCCGTGATTGCCTCGGGTAGCCGCCACCACGCACTTGAGATCCGGTTGCGTCTGCTTGAGCCAGGTTACATAAACCAGCGCGCCGCGCAGCTTGAAGGCGCCTGCCGGCGTATGGTTCTCGTGCTTGATCCAGGCCTCTGCCGCAAGCAGCTCGTTGATAAGCGGCCACGTGTACTGCGGCGTAGGCGGCATGTGGCGATAGACCACGGCCTGGGCTTCGTGAATCTGGGCTAAAGAGGGGAGCGTCATGCCTCCAGCATAACGAAAGTAGCAATTGTGCATTCGTGTGTACCGAATAATGGTAGAATGTTTCGCATGAGATGGTAGAAACGAGGTTTCCATGAGCATGAACATCAAAAACGACGAAACGCACAAACTTGTTCGTGAACTGGCAAAACTCACTGGCGAAAGCATGACCACGGCGATCCGTGTAGCCGTGCGTGAGCGGATTGAGCGCGTGGAAATCGAAAAGGATGTAGGACTTGCGGACAGGCTGCTCGCGATTGCTAAAGCGGCAGCTCCTCTTTGGCGGGAACCATATCGCTCCACCGAACACGGAGACTTGCTCTACGGCGAGGATGGGTTGCCCAAGTGATTCTCGATACCTCGGCAATCGTCGCAATTCTGCAATATGAACCGGAGGCGGCAGCATTTGCCCGGGCCGTCGAGGACAACCGCCCGGTGCGGGTCTCGGCGGCAACGTGGCTTGAGTCAGCCGTCGTAGTAGACGGCAATCGCAGCCCCGCACTTAGCCGTCGCTTCAATGAGTTTTTGCGCGAAGCAGGCGTCGAGATCGAGCCGGTCACAGCCCGACAGGCGGAGTTGGCTCGGGAAGCCTACCGTGCCTTTGGACGCGGAAGCGGCCACCCTGCTCACCTCAACTTTGGGGACTGCTTTGCCTATGCGCTAGCCATGGAGAGAGATGAGGCACTCCTGTTCAAAGGCAAAGACTTTGCAAGCACGGATGTTCGACGCGTGGGGACGGCCTAGCGGATTGCCCCCGCTCTGCGTCTAGCGCCCAATTAGCTCTTCAGCGAGATCAAAATTCCAGCCTTGTTGATGGCTCAGCGAAAAACTGCGCAGACTTTCTCTAAACCAGTGCATCGAACCAAATGGAGGATTTTCAGATCATGATGGACCGCCGAACTGCAATCAAGAATCTTGGCGGCGCGGCAAGCGCGCTGCTTCTGGCTCAAACCCTGCGCGCCGAGGGATTCGGCCAGGCCGCTGCTGCAACTCCGCCCCCGCCGCCCACCCCGCCTACCGGGCCTTTCACGCTGCCGACGCTGCCCTACGCCTATGACGCGCTGGAGCCCAGCTTCGACGCAGAGACGATGCATCTGCACCACGACAAGCACCACCAGGCCTACGTGAACAACCTCAACGCCGTAGTGGCCGCGCATCCTGAGCTGGCAAGTAAAACCGTCTGGGAGCTGATGGAAAACCTGAACACTCTGCCCGAAGCCGTTCGTACCGCCGTCCGCAATCAGGGCGGTGGGCACGCCAATCACTCCTTCTGGTGGCCGACGCTGGGCAAAGGCGGAGCGGCGCCGACGGGCGAGCTTTCCAAGGCCATCGACGCCAAGTTCAGCTCGCTCTCCGCCTTCCAGGACCAGCTCACCGCGGCAGCCATGAAGGTGTTTGGCAGCGGCTGGGCCTGGCTGGTGAAGTTGCCCGACGGGTCGGTGGCAATCGAAACCACGCCCAACCAGGACAGCCCGCTTAGCGTGGGGCACAAGCCGGTGCTGGCTGTGGATGTGTGGGAGCACGCCTACTACCTGAAGTACCAGAACCGGCGCGCCGAATACGTGAAGGCGTTCTTCCAGGTGCTCAACTGGGACTATGTGAGCGGGCAGTTTGCCCAGAAGGCGTAAGCGGAATGGGTGCCCAATGGTCCGGCAGATAGCCGGCTGGGCAGTTGTTTGCGCCGGGATGACGGCCAGCCTGGGCATGGGCCTGGCTGGCTGCCGCTCGGTGCCCTCGCTCACCCCGCAAGAGGCGGAAGGGAAGCACCTTTACCAGGTACGTTGCGCTCATTGCCACGAGGACAACGACCTGGCGCTCAAGAAAGTTCCGCCGGACTTGCACGGCATCTTTGGCCGCAAGACCCTCCCCAGCGGTGCTCCGGCCACGGACGCGGCAGTATGGCAGAATGTGCTGACAGGGAAGGGAATGATGCCCGCCTTCGCTGGCCGCTTTACCGAGGAGCAGATGGCCGCGCTGCTGGCCTACCTGCATACAGGGCTGCGCTGAGCGGAAGGACGAATCGATCCGGCCTAAAGCCCGATTAACCCGCATCACGGTATACTTGGGATTGCCATGGCAACCGAAAAAACCTTCTATCTTGAGACCTTCGGCTGCCAGATGAACGCCCATGACTCCGAAAAGGTGATTGGCACACTGCAGCGTGAGGGCTACCGGCAGGTCGAGTCGGAGGAAGATGCCGGGCTGATCCTCTACAACACCTGTTCCATCCGCGACAAAGCCGAACAGAAGGTCTTTACCCGCCTGAACAACTACAAGAAGCTGGTCAAGGACGGAAAACGCTTCGGCGTGCTGGGGTGCGTGGCGCAGCAGGAGGGCGATAAGATCTTCGAGCGGGCGCCGTATGTTTCGCTGGTCTCGGGATCGGCCTCCTACCGCAAGCTGCCCGAGATGCTCTCGCGCCTCGAGGCTGGCGAGACGCGCATCACCGGCCTCGACGACCGGCAGACGGACGAGACCTTCGAAACCGAGTTCACCGCCCGCCAAAACCCCTACCGCGGCTACATCACCATCATCGAAGGCTGCGACAAGTTCTGCGCCTATTGCGTGGTGCCGTATACGCGCGGCAAAGAGCGCAGCCGCACCTCGACGTCGGTGCTGGACGAGGCGCGCCGCATCGCCGACCTGGGCTATACCGAGATTCAACTGCTGGGCCAGAATGTGAACAGCTACCGCGATCCGGAAGGGAAGCGGAGCTTCGCCGAACTGCTCGCGGCGGTGGGACAGGTGGGCGGAATTCGCCGCGTGCGCTTCATGACCAGCCATCCGCGCGATTTTACCCGCAATATCATTGACGCAATCGATGCAGTTCCAACGCTTTGCGACCACGTGCACCTGCCGGTGCAGTCGGGCTCTGCACGGGTGCTCAAGCTGATGGCGCGGGAGTATACCCCGGAGTGGTATCTGGAGCGGATAGGCTGGATCAAGGCCGCACGCCGTCCCATCTCGATCTCGACAGACATTATCGTGGGCTTCCCTGGGGAGACCCCGGACGACTTCATCCAGACCATGGACCTTCTGGCCCAGGTCGAGTACGATTGCGTCTTCGGTTTCAAGTACTCGGCGCGGCCCAACACGCCGGCGCTGGTGATGATCGATTCCATCCCGGAGAGGGAAAAAGCTACCCGGCTTCAAGTGTTGCTTGACCGCCAGCGCGAGATTCAAAGGATCAATTATGCCAGACACTTAGGGCAGGTAGTGGAAGTAATGGTCGAAGGACAGAATTCGGCTCGGGGACAGGTTGTGGGGCGCAGCAGCCAGAACAAGCCGGTCAACTTTACCTGTGCGCAACCCATCGCTCCGGCGCCAGGCAGCTACCTGCAGGTAAAAATCACCGCGACGCACCCGAACAGTCTTGTGGGCGAGAGCGTCTAAGATGGCAGAAGAGAGCGCGGAAGAGGGAACCCATGGATATTGAGGTTCGGATTCGAGGGCTGATGATGGACCCGGCCACCAACATGCCCATCGTAGTGCTCAAGGACGTTGCTTCAGAGACGGTGATGCCCATCTGGGTAGGCATCTTCGAGGCCAACGCCATCGCCATCGAGATCGAGAAGCTGGCCGCTCCGCGTCCGATGACCCATGATCTGACCAGGAACCTGATCCAGTACTTGAATGCTCAACTGGAACGCGTTGTGATTACAGAACTTAAGGACGACACATTCTTTGCCGTTCTGTGGCTGCGGCAAGGGGACGAGCCGATCACCATCGACGCCCGGCCCTCCGACGCCGTGGCTCTGGCGCTGCGCGCGGATTGCCCGATCTTCGTATCGGAGCAGGTGATGCAAAGCGCCAAGTTGAACACCACGGGCCCGCCCGAGGGTCCCACCGCCGAGCAGTTGCGTGGCTGGCTTGAGGGGCTGAACGACGAGGACCTGGGGCGCTACAAAATGTAAAGAGCGCGTCCCATGCTTTCGTCACCAACGATATAAGGTGAGGGGATAGAGCCCCAAGCTCATCAGGCTGCGTATAGTTCATTATTCTTTGGTTGCAGTATACAGAATATACGTTATCAGACGTTCTGTATCTTGCGATCCCTGCCCGTCAATTCCGGATTCCGGCCAATAAACCCTCAATTTCCGTCTTTTCCGTTGCTGTGACCGGGAGCAAAGGCGCGCGGGGACGGCCTCCGTAGTAGCCGTTAAAGTCGCAGGCGTACTTCAGGCCGCTGATGCCCAACTGGCCGACGATGCGCCGGCCTGAGCTGGCGATGCGCTGTTGCTTCTCTTCCGCGATTTTCAGGTCGTGGTCTTTCCAGGCAAGATAAACCTCCTGGCAGGCCTGGGGTGCAAAGGCGGCAAAACCCAGGATGGCTCCGGCGGCGCCGGCCTGAAGGGATTCGAGCAGGATCGCAGCCGAACCCGTGAGCACCTGGAAGCCAACCTCCCTGGTCCGCGTCTTGATCGGCGCCACCGGAAGCGCGGCAGCAAGTACCTCGCCGCTCTTGAGGTCGCCGGCGGAGACGAATGTGCCGCTTGACTCAACTCTGGGCGACCTCATGCGCGCCGTCACCGCTTCAAAGACAGGGGTAACGGTCGCAGTGCGCCGGGGCGCGGTCTGCGTGGAGGCAATCAGAGCGCGAATCCGCTCGATGCTACCGCCGGAATCCTTGATGCCGATGATGTTCGGGTGCTGCTCCAGCTCGGCGACTAGCTCGATGGGAATATCGTAGGGTACACAGATGGGGATGTTGTAGAGCAGGACGGGCAGCGGCGAGCGGTCGGCTACGCTGCGGTAATAATGGAGAACGGCCGCCGGGGACATTTGGCCGGCGTAGTAAGTTGGGGTGCGGACCAGGACCGCATCGTAGCTGAACCGTGCTGCAGCCTCAGCCAACTCGATGGTTGCCCTTACGCTTTGGCGTCCAACGCCGGCGATGAGCACCTTTTCCGGCGCCGCGGCTTCCGCGGCTATGCGAAGAACGTCGCGGGTCTCGGCATCATCCAGCATGACCGCCTCTCCCGTGGACCCCAGGAGCAGCATTCCCGCCAGCAGGCTGCGCGAGTAATGGGCCATGTTGGCTTCCAGCTTGCGAAAATAGACCCGTTCGTCCGGATAAAACGGCGTTGGCACCGCGGCAAAGACGCCCTCAATCAGCATGGCTTCATTGTAGAGCCCTCAGCGGAGCTGGAAGCATGCGGTTTGGCTGCGCGGATCAGGCTGGAATTGTTCTCTTTTGCGGCGAAGTGTATGTTAAATAGCGATGGACCGAAGTACGAATCCAGTTGAGGAGCCGCACGGATGGAGTCAGTGGTGCACATCGATGAAGAGGAAAAAAGCCCGGTAACGCTGCCCGGGCAAGCAATGGTGTTCTTCATGCACGTTGCCCTGGCCCTTGGTTCGTGGCTTGCGCTCATGCTGCTTGGCTATGCCCTGAATCCACGCGGGGTTCCGCAGATCATGATCCTTCTTTTGTCGATCTTTGTGCCGTTAGTCGTGGGCCACATCGTAACGCGCTTACGGCAGGACGAACTGGCGCCGCTGGTTTGGCTGATCGGCCTGATCTGGATCCTGATCGTCAGCCTGTGGATACTGGATATGCCCACCGGACCCAACCAGTGCTTCCAATGCGACGCCACGGAAAAGCTGACGCGAACGTTTTTCAGCCTGCCCAAGCCCAGCGGGCTGATCGACAACGATGGACCCTTTTTGGGCACCTGGCCGGCTGCCGCGCTGATCGGGTACGCGATCGGGGCGCGGCTTGCCCTCCACAGGCAGCCACCGGCCGATTAGAACCTCAGCCGCCGTTGGCCGCATGCAAATGCTGCAAGGCGTAGACCGTGGTGTGCTGCCGTTGCACGGCTGCAATTCCCTCGGCGGCGGCTTGCGCGGCGGCGATGGTGGTGATGGAGGGAATGCGCGCCACCACCGCTGCCCTGCGGATGGCCTTCTCGTCAAAGATAGCGTCCTGGCCGCGAGGGGTATTGATGATCAACTGAATGCGGTCGCCCTTGATCAGATCCACGACGTTTGGCCGGCCCTCCTCGACTTTGAAAACGCGTTCGACCGTGAGGCCGGCGGTTTCAAGCACATTGGCCGTGCCCTCAGTGGCTACAATCCGGAAGCCGAGGTGAATGTACCGGCGAGCCAGATCGACGACCGCGGGCTTGTCGTGGTCGTTGACGCTGAAGAAGACCGTGCCGCCGGTGGGCAAAACCTGCCCGGCTGAGAGCTGCGCCTTGGCAAAAGCCTCGCCAAAGCTGGCCGCCACGCCCATCACCTCGCCGGTGGACTTCATCTCCGGGCCCAGAACCGTATCGACGCCAGCGAACTTGTTCCAGGGGAAGACCGGCGACTTGACGTAATAATGCGAGCCGGTCGGGAGATCCTCGCCACTGGCGAGTTGGGCCGGCAGCAGATCGCGCAGCTTGCGGCCGGTCATCAGCCGCGCGGCAATCTTGGCCAGAGGAACGCCGGTGGCTTTGGAGACGTAGGGGACGGTGCGCGAGGCGCGCGGATTCACCTCGATCACGTAGACGTGGTCCCGGTCCTCGGCGTCGCGCTGGATGGCGAATTGCAGGTTGACCAGGCCGACGACTTCGAGCGCCAGAGCAAGTTTGCGGGTATACGCGCGGAGCACCTCCAGCGTCTCCTTGCGGATACTCACGGCCGGCAGTACGCAGGAGGAGTCGCCGGAGTGAATGCCCGCCTCCTCGATATGCTGCATGATGCCGGCAATGATCACGTCCTCCGAGTCGCAGAGCGCGTCCACGTCAACCTCAATGGCGTTCTCAAGGAAGTGATCGACCAGCACCGGCCGCTCCTGGGAGTACTCGACCGCCTGGCGCATGTAATGAGCCACGGCCTCGGCGTCATAGGCAATCACCATGGCCCGGCCGCCGAGCACATAGCTGGGCCTGACCAGCACCGGATAACCGATCCGCTCGCCAACGGCCAAAGCCTCTTCTACGCTGATGGCCGTGCCGCCCGCGGGCTGCGGAATCTTCAGCTCATCCAGCAGCTTGCCGAAGCGCTTGCGATCCTCGGCCAGGTCGATGGACTCGGGCGAGGTGCCGATGATGGGCACGCCCGCGGCGCGCAATCGCTGGGCAAGATTCAGCGGTGTCTGCCCGCCGAACTGGACGATCATGCCGATCTCCGCGCCCGACTGCGCCTCGTGGTTATAGACCGCGAGCACGTCCTCAAGCACCAGCGGCTCAAAGTAGAGGCGGTCGCTGGTGTCGTAGTCGGTGGAGACGGTCTCAGGGTTGCAGTTGACCATGATGGTTTCGTAGCCGTCTTCCTTCAGCGCAAAGGCGGCGTGGCAGCAGCAGTAGTCGAACTCAATTCCCTGCCCGATGCGATTCGGCCCCGAGCCGAGAATGATGATCTTGTGCGTCGCGGTCGGCGGCGCTTCGTTCTCTTCGTCGTAGGTCGAGTAGAGGTAGGGCGTCATGGACTCGAACTCGGCGGCGCAGGTATCCACGAGCTTGAAGACCGGCTTGATTCCCATCGCTTCGCGCAGTTCCCTCACCTGCTGGATTCCGGCGTGGCCTTCGAGCTTCCACTCCATGGCAATGTGCTCGTCGCTGAGGCCGAGACGCTTCAGCCGCCGCAGGTGCTCCTCAGTTATATCTTTTGGAGTCGTTTGTGCGATGGACCTCTGCTCCAGTGTGATCTCGCGGACCTGGTGCAGGAACCAGGGGTCGATGGCGGTGAGCCGAGCCACTTCGCGCACGCTCATGCCGCGTTCGAACGCGAAGCGAATGTAACCCAGCCGCTCAGGCTGCGGCGTAACCAGGCGCTGCGTCAGGCGGCGCGGGTCAAGGATCTCTGCGCCGGTCTTCTTGCCGGTTTCAAGAGCCCGCCAGGCCTTCATCAGCGCTTCCTTGAAGGTGCGGCCGATGGCCATCACTTCGCCCACCGACTTCATCTGCGGGCCCACCGTGTCGTCGGCGCCGGGAAACTTCTCAAACTGCCACTTGGGAATCTTGACCACCACGTAGTCGATGGTGGGTTCAAAGCAGGCCGGGGTTTTGCGCGTGATGTCGTTGGGAATTTCGTCCAGCGTGTAGCCCACGGCCAGCTTGGCGGCGATCTTGGCGATGGGAAATCCGGTGGCCTTGGAGGCCAGCGCGGAGGAGCGGGAGACGCGCGGGTTCATCTCGATGACCGTCATGCGGCCGTCGACGGGGTTGATGGCAAACTGGACGTTGGAGCCGCCGGTCTCGACGCCGATCTCTCTCATGATGGCGATGGCCGCGTCGCGCATCTTCTGGTACTCGCGGTCGGTGAGGGTCTGCGCGGGGGCAACGGTGATGGAGTCGCCGGTGTGCACGCCCATGGGGTCGAAGTTCTCAATGGAGCAGATGATGATGACGTTGTCGGCGAGGTCGCGCATCACCTCCAGCTCGAATTCCTTCCAGCCCAGAACGCTCTCTTCGATCAGGCACTCATGCACCGGCGAAAGGTCCAGGCCGCGGGCCAGAATCTCCATCAGCTCTTCGCGGTTGTAGGCGATGCCGCCGCCGGTGCCGCCCAGCGTGAAGCTGGGCCGGATGAGCATCGGAAAGCCGAGCTTGCCGGCAAAGTCCAGGCCGTCGCGGAGGTTGTTTACCAGCGCGGATTCGGAAACATCGAGGCCGATGCGGAGCATCGCATCCTTGAAGAGCAGCCGGTCCTCGGCCTTCTTGATGGCTTCGAGCTTGGCGCCGATCAGCTCGACGTTATAGCGGTCGAGAATGCCCGCGTCGGCCAGATCGACGGCCAGGTTGAGCGCTGTTTGTCCGCCGACGGTGGGCAGCAGAGCAAATTTTCCTGAGCCGGGTTTGGCGGCGAGCATTTCGGCTTCGATGCGGATGATCTCCGCGACATACTCGCGGGTGAGCGGCTCAATATAGGTGCGGTCGGCCAGATCGGGATCGGTCATGATGGTGGCGGGGTTGGAGTTCACCAGCACCACTTCATAGCCCTCCTGCTTGAGCGCCTTGCAGGCCTGCGTCCCGGAGTAGTCGAACTCCGCCGACTGCCCGATCACAATCGGACCTGAGCCGATTACCAGGATCTTCTGTATGTCATTTCTGCGTGGCATTCCCTGGAGTTCTTTCTTAGCGGTAGATTTCCCTGCGGTGACCGACTTCAAGCACAAGAATGGTAAGCACCTGATCTTTTAGCTCACAGATTAAGCGATAGTCGCCTACGCGATACCGGAAAAGCCCATGCTTTTCGCCCGTGAGAGGCTTGCCCAGAGATCGTGGATCAGGCGACGCGAGAAGCCTTTCGTTCACGAACTTGAGGATTCGATTTCGCGCGGTTATGTCCAGGCTCGCCAGTTGCTTTTTTGCTTTGGCGAGAAAACTTACTTTCCAGGTCAAGAGATTTCACGACCTCCTCAAGCGAAAATGTGGGCTTCCCTTCAGATTCCTTCAAAGCCGCTATGCCTGCCTCGTAATCTTCCCGGTCTTCCAGACGATCGAGAACGGCGCGGCGCACGAACTCAGCCTTGGTTTGCCCGGCTTGCGCCGCAAAGCGCTCCAGCAACGCCTCTGCCTCGGGTTCCAGCTTCAACTCGACCATTGGAATCGCCCTCCTCTCTTACTAGTTTACAGTGAATTTGATGGTACTCTTTTCCGAGAGTGGAGCGGCTAAAGCCGCGCCCTTTCAAAACAAATCAGTTCTGCGTGGAATATTCTTCTACGGTCTCCTAGTAGTTGTGTCCGTTATTCCGTTTGATGACGCGATCGAACTCACTCCTGCTTGCGAAGACCGAGGAACAGTCGTCCGCGCAAGCACCAGGCCCGACGATCACATAAATTGTGTTTCTGAGCAGTACGGTCATCAGGACTTCCCCGACAACAACCTCTCGGGAAGCGCCGGCATATTCCGTGCGCTCCACGTGCAGCAGGTATTTCCCGGATACATGATCGAAACGAAATCTTCCCGAATCGTCCGTGGTGGTTTCGAATTTGACCTCTTCTCCTTGACCGCGCGCAAGTGTAACCGTCGCGCCGACGACAGGCTTTCCGTGGCTATTCACGACGATACCTTGAATATGCGCAACATGAAGCGCACCCTCGAATGTTATTTGCGCATACAACTGTGAGGATAGGAGCAACCACCCCGCCAGAACGAGCAACATCGTATCCAAAAAACAGCGGAGCCGGGGCCCCGCAGGGAAAAGAGCGTGACGCTCCCACGTGTCGGACGTGATGAAGTATGTCTGCGTGTTGTTCGTTGCATGCTCGCGTGCAGGTTTCAAAACCATCCCTCAGGGGCTAAAGCCCGGGTTCTTTTTCCATCCTTGCGGCACGACTAAAGTAATGCCCTTCAAAACATGTCATTTCTGCGTGGCATGGTCTAGTTAGAAGCTCCTGTGATTGCCATTGCTCGCGCTTTGAGCGAGGTTAAGAGTCTCTCAAAACTGAGTTCTGTCGATGGCTGCCGATAGCTGCCATCTTTTTCGGAACTCTGACTGGAAAGCAGTAAGGCCGCGCTGTCATATAATCGCTCTCTTACTAGCTTGGTCATTAGAATTTCGTATCGTTTTGCATACGAAGCTTCACGAAACTCAGGGAACACCGGGAAATGAGGTTCCTTCACTCCGACTGGACTTAAGGATTTTGCGACCTCTTCAAGCACCATCACATAGCCCAGCCATGGTCGCTGCGAGAGCGCAAATGCACCTTCCCTGTATGCCGTCCAGATATCCGTTGCGCTTCCGAGGGACTCTTCCGTCCTGTTATTGAAGTTATTCCCAAACGAACCCACTTGCGATTTGAACTCCATTGTGGCAACCAACTGCCCCTTTACAACGACCAACAAATCCCATTTCTTTTCCGCTCGAAACCATCCTGGAAGCTCGACGGCTTGATTGCAGAAGATACTGGATTGATCAATTCCGCATTCAACCAAAAAATCCCTGACCAACTCGACAAATCCATCCATCTGCTTGCCGCCAGTGACGGCGGTGCGATTTCCTGCATCCCGCGAACCAGATTTGGTTCCCTGGCGTATGGCTTGATTGCCGCGAGTTCCCCAGAATCTCTTGACAGCGGTGCGAAGGCGCTCTTCCCAATAGGGCTGCAAATTCATAGCTCCTCCATTTCCGTCACCGCCGGCTGCCAGAAAAGTCCTCCAGTTTCGCGGTAAAACCTTGAAATGGACATCTTGTGGTATTTGCTGCTGATTTCATAACCAACGCTGTGCCGGCCGGTTCGGGCTGCAGCTATGGCGTTGGTCCCTGAGCCGGAGAATGGATCGACCACCACATCACCAGCGAAACTGAACATTCTGATCAGCCGCTCAGCTAACTCGACCGGATAGGGCGCTGGATGATCTTTTGTCGAAGCTCCGGTGAGGCCAGTCCAAATCTGTTGAAACCAATTCTGATAGTTTTCTGCACTGATGATCGAAAGCAGACGTTTTGCAGAACTGGGCTTGCGATAGCCGCCTGGCTTGCGGAACATCAAAATGTACTCGACATCATTCTTGATGACAGAGTTGGGTTCATACGGCTTGCCGAGGAAGCCTCCACCGCCGGAAACTTCATACGCAGCATTTGCAATCTTGTGCCAGATGATCGGTGCTAAATTATCGAATCCCACTTTTCGGCAAATCTCCTGAATTGAGGCGTGAAGAGGCACAACCGTGTGCCGGCCATCGTTCTGCCGTCTTGATAGGCACACATCACCCACTACACATACCAGCCTTCCGCCCGGAACAAGCAAGTTGAAGCAGCGGCGCCAGACACGGCCCAATTCAGCAAGAAACTCGTCGTAACCGCTTACATGGCCAAGCTGCCCATCAGCCTCTTCATATTTCTTCAGTGTCCAGTATGGAGGCGATGTTAAGACCAGATGGGCACTTTCCATAGGGAGGGAGCGCATCTGGCGTGCATCTCCATGCACCAGAAAGTGGCTGGTCGGAATGCGCAGCAGCACCTGTTCCAGCAGGTTCATTGCGTCGGGGTTGCGTGCCAACCGGGGAATTTCTGTCTGCTCAAGCGGGTCAAATAAGAGCGGCTCCCGCAGGAATGAAGAGAGGTCCAACTCCGGGATAACAATCACTCCCGACTCTGGCACTTCCCTTCTGGATGCGAGTCCGCTCATGATTTCCACTCCTCCATCATGCGCCGGAAGTCGTGGAAGAGGTAGTGGGAATCGTGGGGGCCGGGGGCGGCTTCGGGGTGGTACTGGACACTGAACAGGGGCAGCGTCAGGTGGCGCAGACCTTCCAGCGTCTGGTCGTTCAGGTCGATGTGGGTCAGCTCCACTTCGTTGGCGTTGATGGAGTCGGGATCGACGGCGAAGTTGTGGTTGTGGGCCGTGATCTCCACCTTGCCGGTGGCGTTGTTGCGGACCGGATGATTACCGCCGTGATGGCCGAATTTGAGCTTATAGGTCTTGCCGCCGAGAGCCAGGCCGGTGAGCTGGTGGCCGAGGCAGATGCCGAAGACCGGGACGCGGCCCATCATGCCTCGAATGGCTTTTACGGCATAGTCGACCGGCTCGGGGTCGCCGGGGCCGTTGGAGAGGAAGACGCCGTCGGGCTTCAGGTTGAGCACGTCTTCGGCGGTGGTCTCGGCCGGAACCACCGTTATCCGGCAGCCCTCGCGCACCAACATGCGCAGAATGTTGTGCTTGATGCCGAAATCATAAGCCACCACATGAAGGCGGCGCTCACGCGCCTTTGCTTCTAGGAGTTCATCGAATTCAGCAGGGCTCAGACTGATTCTCATCAACTTTTCGTTTTCGAGCTGCTCGTCGCCGTACTTGCAATCGGGCAATAAGGGGTCGCCCAACTGGGTACGGCTGTCGGAGGAATCAAACTGGTAAGCATCCTTCGTCGAGACCACTTTGGCCAGGTCGGTTCCGTCCATCTTGCGGATTTTGTTGGCCTTTTTGACCAGAGTTTCTGGGTTGCTCTCGACGGTCGAAATTACCCCGCGCATCACGCCGTGGGTGCGCAGATGGCGAACCAGGGCGCGGGTATCGATCTCGGCCAGCACCGGCACCGCATACCGTTCCATATACTCGTCGGTGACCTGTTCGGAGCGCCAGTTGGAGCTGACGGCCGAAAACTCGCGGACGATCAGGCCCTCGATATAGGGCCTGGCCGACTCGTTGTCCGCCTGGTTGGTGCCGTAGTTGCCGATCTGGGGGTTGGTGAGAACGACGATTTGCCCGGCATAGGAGGGGTCGGTGGCGATTTCCTGGTAGCCGGTAAGGGAAGTATTGAAAACAACTTCGCCCTGGCATTCACCTGGGTGCCCATAGCCGTGGCCACGGAAGATGCGCCCGTCTTCGAGCGCTAAAATTGCCTGCATCGCCGCTCCGGGGAGTGGATTCTATCGATTCTAACAGGTTTGAAGGGATTGTCCGGTGGATTTCCCGGCGATAATTAGGCGCCGCTACCGCACCACGCCCGCGTCCTGGGCCGGCCAGTAGACGAAGGCGGCCTTGCCGTAGATGAGCGAGCGGTCGACGGGACCGAACTCGCGGCTGTCAGAGGAGATGGAGCGGTGGTCGCCCATCATGAAGTAGCAGTCTTCGGGAACGACAATCTCCTCCACGGAGCGGCTGTCGCGGTACTCCTCGGGAACGTATTTCTCGCGCAGCGGCTTGCCGTTGAGCCACACCTGGCCGTGATCGATGCGCAGGCTGTCGCCGGGCAGGGCGATCACCCGCTTGATGTAGCTCTTATCCGGGTCGCGGGGATAGTGGAAGACCACCACGTCGCCACGCTCGATGGCCGTGAAGCGATAGACGAATTTGTTGATGAACAGGCGGTCGCGATCCTCAAGCCGCGGCAACATGCTGGTCCCTTCCACGCGGACGGGCTGGTAAAGGAAGGTGATGATCAGTACGGAAGCAGCGGCGGAGACCAGCAAATCGCGCAGCCAAAGCCCAACGCCTCCATACTTGTGGGGCGCGGGGTTGAGACCGGGCTGGCCGGGGTCCGCGTTAAAGTCTGCGGCTGGGTCCGCGGCCGGCCTGGGAAGTGAGCTGTTCTGAGGAACCGTTTCCATCTCCTATAGATTACTGCACCCGATGCATCCCGTTCAGTGCAATCGCAAGATCAATGTATATCGCCGATAAAGAACTTCGTCGCGGCCCTTCGGGACGCGGCGGCCAGCATAATCGGAAAGCGTTCCCAGGCTTGCGTTCGCCGCGGCGGACTCCAGCCTGGGCTATTTTCGTGCCTTTCCTCCGGGAAGACGGCTATTGCTTCTACGCTACGTCGGCGAACCAAACCGGCTCCAGAAATAAAAATGAATTGCGCAATTGCCCTGGCCTCCCGTTGGGAAAAGGATGCGATGAATCTCGATTCGCGTTACGATGCAAGATAGCAATGATTTTAAAAATCACTCCGCCGCCCCCCCCCCGCGACCGGTTTGCCGCCGTTTACCGGGTGCTGAACGATGCGATCGCCAGCCGCGCCTTCCCCGGCTGCGCCTTTGGCGTGATGGACGGCGGCAAAGCCGTGCTCCAGGATGCGCTGGGCCGCTTTACCTATGACGAAGGCGCGCCCGCTGTGAGCGTGGAGACCGTCTACGACGTGGCCAGCCTCACCAAGGTGGCAGCCACTACGGCCGGGGCCATGCTGCTCTACCAGCGCGGCCTGCTCGACCTGGACACTCCCCTGGGCGAGTTGCTGCCGGGGTTTGTGGTGGGCCGCGCTCCCGGTGAACGTGCTCGCTATGTGACGCTGCGCCACCTGCTGGCGCACAACTCCGGACTACCGGGCTACGTGGGGCTCTTTCGCACCGCCGCCACGCCGTCCGAGCTGCTGCGCGCCTGCCTGGAATTGCCCCTCGAGGCCGAGCCGGGCGCGCGCGCCGAGTACTCCGATCCGGGCTTCATTCTGCTCGGCAAGGCATTGGAGGTGTGCACGCGCGAGTCCCTCGCAAGCCTGGCTCGCTACGAGGTCTTTGAGCCGCTGGGGATGCGCGCCACAGGATTCTCGCCGCCGCCCGAAGCGCGGCCTTCGATTCCGCCCACGGAAGAGGACGCCACACTGCACCAGCGGCGCACACAGATTCGAGTCCAGGGCGAGGTGCAGGACGAAAACGCGTGGGTGCTCAAAGGCATCAGCGGCCACGCCGGACTCTTCTCCAACGTCCCTGACCTGCTGCGCCTGGCCGGCGAGATCCTCAATGCCGGACGCGCAGCGAAGACCGCGACAGAAAAGCCCGGCCTGTTCAACGCGGCGACGGTGGAACTGTTTTCCCAGCGGCAGATCCCGGAGGGCAGCTCGCGTGCGCTCGGCTGGGATACGCCTTCAGAGAACTCCTCCTCCGGCCGTCACTTTTCGCCGCGCTCGATCGGGCATCTTGGCTTCAGCGGTTGCTCGCTTTGGATTGACCTGGAGGCCCGCGTTGCCGTTGCGTTGCTCACCAACCGCACCTGGCCCGATCGGCAGAGCCAGTTGATTCAAGAGGTTCGGCCTGCTTTTCACGACGCCGTTCGAGAGGCGCTGTAACAATTCATTCATCTGCGCTTCCCCGGCGGGTCAGGTCATCAGAATTCCGACAGAGGAACAGTTTATAAAAAGTCATCCCTCAGGGGCTAAAGCCCGGTTGATTTATAGCATTGAAGAATGTACGGGCTGAAGCCCATACCCTTCACCTGAAGCCCGTACCCTTCACCTAAAGCCCGTACCCTTCACACCGATCCACCATCAGAATTCTTTCTTGGTTGACTGATTTCCAGATATAATAAAAACTTGGGGACTGACGCGATGCTTACCAGCTCGACTTTGCAGGAGACGGCCGGCACCCAAATGGACGAACCAAAGAAAGATCATGCCACCCTGCTTCAGCAATTGACGACCGAAAGTCAAAACGAGGCCTCTCAAGGCTTCGACACCAAATCCGCGCTGGAGATCGCGCGCATCATCAATCATGAGGATGCGAAGGTGGCGGCAGCGGTGAAAAAGGCGATACCTGAGATTGCGCAGGTCATCGACCAGGTGGCTCGCTGCCTACGCGATGGCGGCCGGCTGATCTACGTCGGCGCCGGCTCCAGCGGCCGCATTGCCGCGCTGGACGCCTCCGAATGCCCACCCACCTACTCCACGGCTCCGGGACAGGTGCAGTACATCATGGCCGGCGGACCCAAGGCGCTGGCCTCCGCCGTCGAGGTCAACGAGGACTCTGAAGAGCTTGGCCAGCAGGACATGGCCCGGCGCCGCCCCACGCGCAAGGACATCGTGGTTGGGGTCTCCGCTTGCGGGCGCACTCCCTACGTGGTGGCGGCCGTGGCCTATGCCCGGGCTCGCGGCGCCCACACCGCTGCCGTTACCTGCAACCAGGAGACGCCTCTGGCCGCGGCCGCCGATATCGCCATCGTTGCCGACGCCGGCCCTGAAGTCATCTCCGGCTCCACGCGCATGAAGGCCGGCACCGCCCAGAAGATGGTGCTGAACATGATCACCACGGGCGCCATGACCCGGCTGGGCTACGTGTATGAAAACCTGATGGTCAACGTACACATGCAGAACTCGAAACTTGTCGAACGCGGTATCCGCATCCTGATGGGCGCCTGCAAGATCGACCGGCACACCGCGGTGCATACCATCAAGAGCGCCGGCCGCAGCGTCCCGGTGGCGCTGGTGATGCTCAAGGCCAAGGTCGACAAGCCGGAGGCCGTGCGGCGGCTGGCAAAATCCGACGGCAACGTGCGGCTGGCCATCGAAGATAATGTGATGGCACTGTAGAAGCGCAACGGCTCAGCCGAGTCGATACTGACGGCTCCCCTGCCCCGTCGAGCCCCGGATTTACACTGGAAGGGTCAGGAGCCGGCCATTCTTCATGGATAAATTTGTCATTCGCGGCGGCAATCCGCTGGTGGGTACGATTCGCGTTTCGGGAGCCAAGAACTCGGCGCTTCCCTGCATGGCCGCGGCGATTCTGACCGAGGACGAGGTTACTCTCGAAAACATTCCCCAGGTGCGGGACATCGAGACCGAGCGGCGGCTGCTGGCGTCGATGGGTGCCGAGGTCGAGCTGGGCTATGGGCGCGCGCAGCATCGCACCACCATCAGTTGCCGCACACTCTCCGACCCGGAGGCCAAGTACGAGATCGTGAAGACCATGCGTGCCAGCTCCCTGGTGCTGGGCCCGCTGGTGGCTCGCGCCGGAATGGCTCGCGTGGCCATGCCCGGCGGGTGCGCCATCGGCGGCCGGCCGATCGATCTGCACATCAAGGGCCTGGAAAAGATGGGCGCCACCATCACCCAGGAGCACGGGTACCTAGAGGCGCGGACAGATCGATTAAGGGGCGCGCACCTGGTCTTCGACAGGATTACCGTGACCGGCACGGAGGACCTGCTGATGGCCGCCGTACTGGCCGAGGGCGAGACGCTGATGGAGAACTGCGCGCGCGAGCCCGAGGTGGCCGACCTGGCCGCCCTGCTGACCGCCATGGGCGCGAAGATCGCCGGAGCCGGCACCTCCACGATCCGCGTGCAGGGCGTGAGCCGGCTCCATGGCGCGCGCCACCGCATCAACCCCGATCGCATTGAGGCGGGGACATATCTGGTGGCCGGGGCCATCACGGGCGGCGACCTGATTGTGGCCAACTGCAACACAACTCACCTGAGCGCCGTGATCGCCAAACTGCAGGAAACCGGCGCCCGCGTGGAGGTGCTGGGTCCGGATACGGTGCGCGTGCGTACCGACGGACGGCTGCGCGCCGCCGACATCTCCACCGAGGAGTACCCCGGTTACCCGACCGATATGCAGGCGCAGTACATGGCGCTGGCCACGCAGGCCGAGGGAGTGAGCACGGTGACGGAAAACATCTTCGAGAACCGCTTCATGCACGTGCAGGAGATGGTGCGGATGGGCGCCAACATCAAGGTGGACGGAAGCACGGCCACCGTGCGCGGGCCGGCCAGGCTTTCCGCGGCAGCCGTCATGTGTTCTGACCTGCGGGCTTCAGCTTCGCTGGTGCTGGCCGCGCTGGTAGCCGACGGAGAATCCATCCTGGACCGCGTTTATCACATCGATCGCGGCTATGAGCGCTTCGAGGAGAAGCTGCGTGGCGTGGGCGCGCAGATCCGGCGCATGAGAAATGTCTTTGCGCCCAAAGAGGACGAGGTGATCGCGGGATGACTCTAGCGCCAGCTAACGGCTACGTGCCAGCGTAGTCCGTGCTGGGCAGTCTTGCGCAGCACACACTCATACTCGCGGAGTTCGGCGAGAGCCGGCTGCGTATCGGAGCCCAGGGTGGCGGGCGACTCGGCAAGGTAATCGATCATTGCGCGAACTGTGAGCAGGCCTTCCGTGGCATCGTACCATTGCGGTTGTGGCAGGGGCAGGGGCCAATTGGGGTTTTCAGCGCCCTGCTCCAGCAGCAAGGCCATCGAATTCTCATCGGCGGAGAAGAATTCAAGCAGAGAAGCCACATGCAGCCGCTCGGCCAACCGCTCCAGGGCATCTTCGTTGCGGGCCAGGGCATGGCCGTTCACAAAGATGTCGAATCCAGGGTCCTCGCCTTCGACGACGATGTACAAACTGGCAGCCATCATTCTGAGTTTACAGGAGATAAATGCAGGAAACACAAAAATATTTGTTGCCGTCATACAACTTATCAGCGGTGCGCTTTGATGGCCTGAGGCTACGCAGGTTTACCTCGAAGTTTTCAACTGTGCTACAAAAGAGCTAAGACAATAGCTACCAAATCGACGACCGCTATTCCATGGCGGCCATTCTGCTTCGAACTGAGCGCAGTTTTTTAAGGTGACGCAGTGAATTGGAATGAACTTCCGGACCTTGCAGCAGTTGTCCTGTTGGCGGGGGCCTTCGCTTCCATATCGCGACGCTGCCATACACATATATCGAGGATTTGGCTGACCGGCTGGGTGATGATCGTGCTGCACTTTGCCGCATTCCTGTTCACCAACGCTCCCGGCATTTGGGGAACTTTGGCAGAGGCTGTCGGTTTGACTGCACTGGCATGGGGGGGGACGCTCTTTATGTGGGCCTCGGTTCCCTACCAACAGGAGAGCTCCAGCCGGTGGATGCTGGCGGCGCTGCTGGGCGCGAACACACTCTACATTTCCCTTCTTGTCGCCGGTACGGCGCCAGCCTGGGCATTGAACCTGGCCGCGGCTCTCTTTGGAGTCTTGCCGCTTGCAGCAGCGCTCTCAACGATACACAAATTCAACCCCTCGCTGCGCTGGGTGAACGTCATCCAGTATTGTGCGCTCTCGATCTTCCTGCTTCTTTCCCAGCATCGGCCCGGCAATGGAACTGCTCTGGCTTTGAACGCCGTCCTGTTCACCGTCTATTTCGGCTGCTGTATCCATTTCTGGTACGCCTACCGCCGCGCCACGGCCGGCGCATTCATCACCATCGCCGGATTCCTGGCGTGGTCGCTGGTGTTTGTGGTGGTGCCGTTGATGACGGTATTGTGGCCCGCGGTCCACATCGAGAGCCAGGTGTGGAGTCTGCCCAAATTGGGGTATTATGTGGTGGCCGTAGGCATGATCCTGCTGCTGCTTGAAGACCAGATTGAGTACAACAAGACTCTGGCGCTGCACGACGAATTGACCGGACTGGCCAACCGCCGGCTCTACCAGGACCGGTTGGCCAGCGCCATGGAGCGCGGCCGCCGCAATGGAACACAGGTAGCCCTGCTGATGGTCGACCTGGACCACTTCAAGCAGGTGAATGACTCCCTGGGACACCATGCAGGCGATCTGGCTCTGAAGCAAGTGGCTGCGATTCTTAGCAAACGGGTCCGCCGCTCCGATACGGTAGCCCGAACGGGCGGCGACGAATTTTCTGTGATTCTGGAGGAGCCCACCAGCCGTAGCGCTGCCGAGCTCGTACGCCATTCTCTGCTGCAACTTCTGAATGACACCCTGCAACTGGAAGGACACACAGTGCGCATCGGGGCCAGCATAGGCATTGCGCTCTTCCCCGAAGACGCACGCGACATGGAGTCCCTGTACATCGCAGCAGATCAGCGCATGTACGACGCCAAGCGTGTCTCTGAGAATGAGAAGATGGAGGAACAAGCGGCCTCTTCAGCAGCTTCGCCGCTCCCTGCGCTTAAGCCCCAGGCACAGGCGATCGATGACACGTAACGGATGAACCGATGACAACTGACGCAGACAGAAAAGCCCGGACCTCGAGTCCGGGTTTTTCTGTTGCTTCGGATCGTGCCGGCTGTCAGCCCTGACCGCCTGATCCGCGGCTGCCGCCAGGACCGCCGGGTCTGCGGCGCCGCCGGCGGCGATTGTTGTTGGCCGGAGGACGGCCCGCGCCCACTGCCTGGCCGGCTGGGACCGGCGCACCCTCTACGCGGTTGAAGTTCGGTTCGCTCTCTTCGTCGAACTCCTCGCCGGGTTCGTCTTCGAAGTCGTCACCACCCTCGATGAGGATTGTGCTCTGGTTGGATTTCGGCTGACGCTCGTCGAACTCGTTGCGGGGCGGGGCGCCCTTTGGGCCCGGCGCGGCGTGTGCGACGGGAGCGGCTGGAGAACTGGATGCGCCAATCTCCCCCTCGTCCGTCTCCACCGGCGCAGCGGGCGCCAGCTTTGCCTTCTGTTCCTTGATGAGCGCCTTGCGGCTGAGCTTGATGCGATTTCCCTCAATGGCCAGAACCTTGACCATCACCTGATCGCCTTCGCGCAACTCGTCCTTCACTTCCTTCACGCGATGCTCGGCGATCTCGGAGATGTGCAACAGGCCATCGGTGCCGGGGAATAGCTCGACGAAAGCGCCGAACTCGGCCAGCCGCACTACCTTGCCCAGATAAACCTTGCCCACTTCCGGCACAGCGGTGATGTTGCCGATGATCTCGAGCGCCTTCTTCAGCCCCTCGGCGTCGCAAGAGGCGACGCTGACCCGGCCGGTGTCGTCCACATCGATCTTGGCGCCGGTCTGCTCGATGATGCCGCGGATGGTGGCGCCGCCCTTTCCGATCAGATCGCGAATCTTGTCGGTGGGAATCATCACGGTTTCGATGCGCGGCGCATATTGCGAACGCTCGGTGCGCGGCCCGTCGAGCACGGCGTCCATCTTGTCGAGCAGAAAGAGCCGTCCGCGGCGCGCCTGCTCCATGGCCTGCTCAAGAATCTCGCGGGTCAGGCCGCCGATCTTGATGTCCATCTGCAGCGCGGTAATGCCCTTGCGGGTGCCGGCTACCTTGAAGTCCATATCGCCGTAGTGGTCTTCCGCGCCGGCAATGTCGGTAAGGATGGCGTAGTCGTCGCCTTCCTTGACCAGTCCCATGGCCACGCCGGCAACCGCGCCCTTGAGGGCGATGCCGGCGTCAAAGAGCGCCAGGCTCGCGCCGCAGACTGTGGCCATCGACGATGAGCCGTTGGACTCGAGAATGTCGCTGACGATGCGGATGGTGTAAGGCGACTCTTCCGGGCTGGGCAGAACCGCGGTAATGGCGCGCTCGGCCAGTGCTCCGTGGCCGATTTCGCGGCGGCCAGTGCCAGTCATGCGCCCGGTTTCACCCACGCAGAAGGGCGGGAAGTTGTAGTGGAGCATGAAGGGCTTCTTCTTCTCGCCTTCATAGCTCTCCAAACGCTGGCCGTCGTCGGTGGTGCCCAGCGTGGCCGTAACCAGGGCCTGGGTTTCGCCGCGGGTAAAGAGCGCCGAGCCGTGCACGCGGGGCAGAACGCTGGTCTCAATGGTGATTTGGCGAATCTCGTCGAAGGCGCGGCGATCGGGCCGGACGCGCTCATGGGTCACCTGTTCGCGGAAGATGCGCTCGCGCAGATGCTCGTAGTAGTGCGCCAGCTTCTTCTTGGCCGCAAGATCGTCGGCCGGCAGCTCGGCCGCCAGCTCGTCCTTGATCTCCTTGATCAGGAGCTGGCTTTCCGTCTTGCCGTGGGTCCTGGTGTCCAGCGCATCCTTGAGCCGGTCGCCGATTTTGGCTTTCAGCTCAGCGTAGTAAGCCTCATCGAACTCCGGCGCGGTAAAGGCCCGCTTGGGCTTGCCGGCCAGGGCGACCAATTCGTCGATGGCGGCGACGATCTTCTTGATCTCACCATGGGCAAACTCGATGGCGGCCAGAATGACCTCTTCGGTCTCCTCCTTGGCGCCCGACTCGATCATTACGATGCCGTCTTTGTGGCCGACGACCATGATGTTGACGGTGGTGGCGGCGCGCTCTTCGTAGGTGGGGTTGATGACGAACTGGCCATCGACGCGGCCCACTCGCACGGCGCCGACGGTGGCGCTGAAGGGAATGTCGGAGAGAGCCAATGCGCAAGCGGCGGCGTTGATGCCGACCACGTCGGGATCGTTCTCCTTGTCGGCGGAGAAGACCAGCGCAATCACCTGGGTCTCGTTGCGGAAACCGTCGGGAAAGAGCGGGCGAATGGGACGGTCGATCTGCCGGCAGGTCAGGACTTCTTTTTCGCTGGGCCGGCCTTCACGCTTGATGAAGCCTCCGGGGATGCGGCCGCCGGCGTAGGTGTACTCGCGGTAATCGACGGTGAGGGGGAAAAAGTCGATGCCTTCGCGGGCTTCTGGAGAGGCGACCGCGGTGGCCAGAACGACGGTTTCGCCCGTGGTGACCAGTGCGGCGCCAGAGGCTTGCTTGGCCATGCGGCCGGTCTCAAAGGCCAGCCGCTTGCCGCCGGCGAGCTCGACGGTTACTTCATGCTTGGTAGACATAGTATCCTCGTTTCGTTTTGATCACTTGGGAATCTTGTGGGGGGCATGCGCCGGAGGATGCGGGAAAGCCGGCGATGGTCAGGGCTGAACAAGCTGCTGAAAAACGCTGATTCGTGCCAGGGCACGACTTCAGTCGTGCCGCAAGTGCTCCAAAATCAACGTGGAGTCCGCCGCGGCGGACCCCTGAGGAATGTATTTCGGGGTTATCGCACCGCACTCCCCGTTTTTCTGCAGACTGTGACGCCTGAGCCGCGCTCAGCCGATAGCTGTGCGCAATCCCTGGCAGCGGGTGCAGTTCGCCAGGTACACCATAGCCCCAGGTTCTGGATGGAACGGGGGCCGTGACCATTCCTCGGTCTGGGCGCTTCCGGGTCAAAGTGTGCTTTCCGATTACTTGCGGATACCGAGTTTGCCGATTACGTCGCGATAGCGGTCGGAATCATGCGTCTTCAGGTAATCCAGCAGGCGGCGGCGCTTGCTGACCAGCATCAAAAGTCCACGCCGCGAGGCATGGTCCTTCTTGTGCATCTTGAAGTGCTCGGTCAGTTCGCCGATCCGCTCACTCAGAATCGCGATTTGGACTTCCGGCGAACCGGTGTCCGTATCGTGGGTGCGGAAGCGTTCAATCAGGGTTGTTTTCTTAGCAGTCGCCAGCACGGCGTGTGTTACTCCTCATGTTCTCTCAGGTCCACTCTTAAGTGTCTACTGTGAGATTACCATGAATGCGCGGCCCTGCGCTATTCGCCGGGCTGACCGGTACCTACATGGAAACCCTGCACTGCTCAGCGCGTGCCGAAACGGAAGAGACGATTGTCGAAGCGCTCCTGGATAACCTCGGCAACCTGTACCTGTTTAGCGTCGGGATGCTCGGGATTGAGGAGGTAGTTCCAGGTGTGGGGAGCAATGGCGGAAGGAACGCGTGCCAACGGCGTTTCAAGAGATGCAAGCCATGCATCGCCCATTCGCCGGGTTAGTTCCAGGTCTTGCTTCCATTCGTCCCCGGCTGGTGGATCGAGCAGCTTAACGACAAGGCCATCAGGGACGGAAATCTTAAGCAGTGTGTAAAAATCCGGTGTGTCTTCGCTGTCCACGTCGAGATGCACTAGAGTTTCAACGAGTGCCGCCATTGGGGACTCTGCAAGGTAGACAATTCTCGAGCCGGCGTTATGCCATCGGGCACTGAATTTGCGACCGCCCTTGCCACTCAGATCAATGTGGTTGCTGATACGCCAGAGGGTTTTCAGTCCAGTATCGGCCATTTGTTTGTATTCCCCTTTGCTGACAGCGTAGCCTCATCGATACAGCGGGCAGGTTAGAACTCGATAATTGGGGAACGGCGGAGAGTTTGGTGTGCAAAGAGTTCCATGGGCGTGGGATAGTAGCTACCGCAGCAGTTCTCTCAAGATCGCGGCAACGATTCCTGCGGTAAGGCCGAAAGCCCATAGCGCGCCAAATACGGTCCAGAAGATTGTTACTGCTGTGAGCGGCCTTGGCGGCGCAATCTCGGTGAAGCTCTCTAGGGTCTTTCCCTGCGCAGCTGCTAGTGCACAGTCGAGGTGCTGGTCGTCGAATAACCCGCTCCATTTTCCGCAAAATTTGCACGTCGCCATAAGGCCTCTTGCTTCCTGATCGGCGGCGGGCGACCGCATCACCCTGAATCCATAACAGCCGTCAAACAGCCCTGATGTCCTTGCCCAGAGCCATCCTGGGGTAATATGGGAAGCTGCTTGTTTACAAACTGTTAGACAAACATCCCTTCATCGATCTGAATCAGCATCTCTTCCACGCTGCGCCCGCCGAGTTCCGTGCGCATCATGGAAAGTGGAGAACGCTCCTCAAATCGAATCTTGGGCTTCGACAGCCATCGCCGCGCTTTGTCCGCATCGCCGAATACTCGAACGGCCAATTTGTAGAGTCGCGCCACCCTCGCCAGGCGGTCTGACTCGTCCAGGCTCAGCGGTTCCTGCCGTTGACGGCGATGTTTGAGCGTCCGGGCAGGAATCACGACTTCCAGCATATCCTTCACGGCAAAGCCGGAATAGGCGGCGAAGTCCTCCAATGCGGAAAGAGGTACGCCTTGATTCGCAGCCGCCCAATCCAGATGAAAGACTGGTGGCGGAGAAACGGGATTGGCAACAGCTTGACCCATAAGGACATTATGCCATAGTTTGCGCGGCATTTTGTATATGGAGAGCAATAATGTTCCAAATACAACATTCTGTTCAGTTTTCTCTACTCTGGTTCCTCTACGGTTCCTGCGTCAGCCAGTAGTTGGCCCGGGCCACGATGCGGGCGCCGTAGTCCTGCGCGGTCCGCACCCGGATGGTATGCAGGCCGGGAGTGGGATTGGAGGGGCTGAAGGTGAGCAGATACCGGTTGCGCGTGTGTTTGGCCGCATCCAAAATACGCTGCTCAAAGCGCTTGTTGCTGGAGAAGGTTTCGTACTCCCCGCCGCTCATCAGGGCAACTTCTTTGGATACGTTTTTCTTGAGAGCCTGCACGACCAGGAACAGCGCCGAAATCATGTTCATGGTGCGCTGGTCGCCGGAGTCCTTGGTGTCGTGGCTCAACTCAGCGAGCGCGGGAGTAAACGAGACGCTCAGCACCAGCACATCGGATTGGCCGATCTTCCGGACCAACTGCTCTTCCTTGGTGTGCTTGCTGCCGTGGTCGCGCTCTTCGCTGATGAGGAGCAGAACGCGGCGATACTCCTTGGGCTGTGACTCGAGCAGATCGACGGCATAGCTCACGGAATCCAGAATCGCATCGCCGCCGTCGCCGGGTCTGAGATGCTTGAGGGCCTGGTTGATTTCATCGCCGGTGTGGGTGTAGTCGCGAATGAGATGGGGTTTGGAGTCGAAGCCGACCAGCGCCGCCTGGCTCCGGTCGTCCGCAAGGAAGAGATCGAGAAGCGGGCCGAGCTTGGCCAGCTTGTCGAATTCGAGCACGCTCACGCCGCCCATCTCGACGGCCACTACGAGGGAAACCGGCGCGGTATCCATCTCCTCCTGCACGCGAATCTTCTGCGGCACGCCGTTATCTTCGAGCACAAAATCTTCCGGCTTGAGGCCGTAGACGATGCCGCCGTCGCGCTTCTCCACCAGCGTGGGCACCAGTACCTCATTGGCCGTCACGCGCAGGGTGGGAGAGTCAGGATGCGCCGAGGGCAGCGGTTGAGGAGGCTCGATGGGGGGCAACTGCTGCACCCCGGCTGCCGTCGCGAGGATTGCGGCGAGCGCAAAGCAGTACGAGCGGAAAAAGCCAAATCTCATGCGGGCAGGAACTCCAGATCAGTGGTCAGTGAACAGTGGTCAGTGGTCAGTTTTCGTTCCCAAGCTCAATGTACTGATTGAAGCAAACAAAAGTGACAAATCCCCTTGACGCTGCACATCCATTTGCATACTGTCATTTGACCACTGACCACTGACCACTGACCACTGTTCACTGATCTCACACCTGCCTGCGCACTTCGCGGTCCATGCGGCCGATCCAGACGAGGAAGGCCAAAAGCTCCCAGCGGGAGGCCCAGACAAAACCCATGATGTCCCTGGTGGTCATGGTTTCTGCCTTCATGCCGGAGTAGGTCTCCACGCGCCAGCGCAGGTACTCGCTCCGCCAGGGAGCCAGCCGATGGCCGCGCGTTGCATTCCACAGGAAACGAAGCGGGGCGAGCAAGGGATCTCCTATGCCTTCAGTATAGACGGCTCGGCCCCGCGGCGAGGCATCACTGAGGCAGCTTGCTGAACAGGTCGTTCGAGGTGGAATTCAGTTGCGCGATCACATCTTCGAGGGCCGTCTGCTGGGTTTCAGAGAGGGAAAGCTGCGTGGCGACCTGCGCCACATCGGCTTGCATCAGGTTGGTCTGCGCGGCGGTCAGCTGGGTCTGGTTGGCGGTCATTGCGTCGGAGGCCGCAGTGAGCTGAGTAATGGAGTTATCGACGGTCACGCGCTGCTGGGAGACAAAGTTCAACGCTGTGCCCAACGCCTCCGTATCGCTGACGGCCTGGCTGGTATTGACGGCGCCGCTGGAATAGTCGGCCACCAGATTGTTCAGAGCGCCAAAGACGCTGTTCGCGCCGCTCGCCAGGAAGATCTGGTCGCCGGGCACATTCAACTGGATCTTCTGGCCGTTGGGCGTCTCCAGGTAGTTGATATCTTCGTCGCCGTTGTAGGTGGTGGTGGCCGGCGATGTGCCGGCCGAGGCGGTGAAAGGAGTGGTGGACGTCTGGCCGCCGGCAAAGATGTACTGGCCCTGATAACTGGTGTTGGCCAGCGAGGTGACTTCGTCGAGAATGCCGGAGATCTGATTCCCGATGGACTTCACGTCGCTTGCATTCATGGTGCCGTTATTGGCGCTGGTGGCCAGCGAAATGGCCTGGGTGAGCTGGGTAACCACAGAGCCCAGGGTCGAATCGGCCACCTGCAACTGGCCCGTGACCAGGCTTGAGCTTTGCGTGAATGAGTCATCCTGCTGAATCTGGTTGAGCAGCAGCACATTTTCGCCCGAGGCCACCGGATTCTGGCTCAGGGAGGTAATGCTCACACCGCTGGAGAGCTCAGCCGTCAACTGCTGCTCGTTGGCCTGGCTCTGATCGAGCGAACTCACCAGATTCGTAACGTAATTCGGATCCACCCGCATTTTGATTCCTCGCATTCCCTCAGGGGTTATTGGTTCCTGCATCAATAATGTCCTTGCGCCGTCCCTACGGGACTCCGTAACGAAGTTGTGGAATCCCTTTTCCCCACGCTGAAGCGCGGGGCTAACCAACTATGCGCCTCCGGCGCGTTTGTGCGGACATTCCTTAGCCTCCAGCGCGTTTGTGCGGACATTCCTTATGCTGTCCTCAATAAAGCCCCAATCTTCTCCTGCCTTCAATGTACGGGCTAAAGCCCGTACCCTTCACTACAAACCAAGTGCTAGACAGCTTATTAAGAAACCGCGGTCTGGTCTCCCAGGTTCAATGCCGAAGCCATGACCGTATTCAGCATCGCAAAGACCTGTGAAGCCGCCTGATAGCTTCGCTCCAACGTGGTCATCGACGACGCTTCGTCGTTCAGATTGACGCTGGAGAGCGCATCGTTCTGGGTCTGCAACTGGGTCACCGAGGCGTTTTGCGTCGTATTTTCGGTTTGCACGCCGGAGACTGTCGCGCCCAGCGTGGAGACAAAGTTCGCATAGTAATCGGTGGGCGTCTGGCCGTTCACAATCGACTGGTTGGCCAGGTTGGCCATCGCCGTGGCGTTCGAGTTGTCGCCCGTTCCATCGCCCAATCCGGCGGCGGCGATCTGGTTGGGGTCGGTCATCACCACGCTCATCGACGCCGCGCTGCCGGGCACGGCGGCGGGCGAATTGAAGATGTTGAGGGGAGCGGCCACCGTGCCGGTGACTCCATCCAGATCGGTTCCCGCGTTGTTCTGCGTATTCACCTGCGTGGAGACGCTATAGGCCAGTTGGTCGAGCGAGGCCAGAGCGCCGGGAATGTCCTCGTCCCGCGCCGTCAGGTACCCTCCCAGCTCGCCGCCGCCCGAGGCCAACTGGGAGGTAATGTCCGTACCGCCCAGATAGAAATTGGTTACCCCGTTCACCGTGCCGGTGGTCAACTGGAAGCTCGACCCCCCGGAGAGCAGCAACTGGCCCGAGGTGGTAGTGATGGAGAGGCCATTGTTCTCGGTCTTGATCTGGTTGATCCCGATCAACTGCGAAAGCTGGCTCAGGTCCTGCTGGCGCTGATCTTCGAGCGTTCCCGCATCGGCATCGGGCGAGGTGGTCATAATCTGCTGGTTCAGTTGGGCGATGGCGCCGGTCAGCGAATTCACCTGGCTGGTCACGCCGGCCGCTTCCTGGTTCAGGGCCGACCGCTGCGAGTTCAGGCTGTCGGCGGCATTCGAGATATCGCCGGCCAGCGTGGCTGCCGTGGAGAGTACGTTCTGGCGCAGCGCATTGTCGGTGGGATTGGCTTCCAGCGATGAAAACGAACTGAAGAAGCTGGTCAGGTCGCTGCCAATGTCTCCCGCCGTGGAACTGGCCGAACCCGAGTCGGGCGTGAACAGGGCCTGCATCGTATTCAGCGCCGTCAGCCGCGCGCTCGAGGCCGAGGCCAACTGCTGCTGCTGGTCCAGCCGCTCCTCCAGCACGCTATTCCGCATGGAAGTGGGGCCCGTCTCCGTAACTCCGTCGCCGTAAGAGACCCCGTCGATCACGACCGGCTGGTTCTCCTGAAAGTTGGGGGTCTCCTCCGTATAACCGGGAGTGTTGGCATTGGCCACGTTGTTGGCCACAATGCTCAGAGCCGCCTGATCGGCATCAAGCCCCTGCGATATCAGGCTGAATGCGGAGTTAATCGTTCCCATGCCCGCTCTCCGTCCGCGCCCATCTTCCCTGGCCGTACTCCAGCCGCCCCGCGCGCAACTCGCGCAGGCGGTTCAACACATTCAGGTTGGCCCGCGTCACCTCCAGCACCCGGGCAAATGTCGCCATATCCCCGGCAGCCTCCCTGGCCTGACGGGCCAGCACAGCGCGCGCTTCCCTGTTTGCCGGCGCCAGATCCCGGTTCAGCGCCTGGCAGGAGAGCGCCAGCTCCTCCAGCCGGTCCGCATCCAGGCGGGCCAGCGACCGCGAAGCCTCCAACACCAGGTCCTTCAGCACCGGATGCACCGGGCGCGCCCCAGCTTCCTCGATTCCCCGCTTTGCTTTCATTTCCGCCGGGATGATCCCCATTGCCATCTGTCTCCGCCCATCCGATCAGGGCTCTTCGGGCATACTTTCGCCGCGTCTATGGCGGCAAGAGCACTCGACCTCCAACTCCAGACCGCTGCCGGCACAACCCAGGTCCAGTCCGGCTGCAAACCCGGATTACCGTTCGCCGCCCAGCATTGCGTCCACTACCTTGGACGCCACCGCCGAGGCCGGCACATCGTAGGTTCCTGCCTCGAGCGCTGCCTGAACGGCGGCTACCTTGTCGGTGCGCACGTCGGACTCGGCGGCCGTCAATGAAACCTCGCTTCCCGCACTGCTCAACGTGGCCCGGTCGCTGGCCAGAGCGCTCCCGCCGGTTGCGGCGTTGCTCTTGGTTGGCGTAGCAGCCGGGGCGGGAGTGGTCACTCCCAAAAGCGATTTCAATCCATCAAGACTGGTGCGAACGTCCATATGCAATGCTCCTTGCTGGGTCTATCGGCATGCCTACTAATCACTGTAGTCATTCAGGGGCTCTCATCACGGTATTACCGTGCAGATTTCCGGTTACCGGTCCGGTTACCTCCTGGTTACCAGAGTGGGAAAGCTCCTGCACGATGCGGCTGGCAATCCCAAAGCCTCCGTGATCGCTCAGCGCCCGTGCCAGAGCCTCGGAGGCAAACTCCCCCAGCGCCCCGGCGGAGCCGGAGCTCGAGTCATCGTCCTCTCCAGTAAGCCCGCTGGCGCTGGTCATCGGCTTCATGATCTCCTTCATCATCTGCGCCTCAAACTCGTGCGCCGCGCGCACCAGCCTGGGTTGCGGCGTAATTGCGCTCTGCGTGCCCTCCGCCGTTGTGGTTACCGAATTCAAGGGAGAAATCATCCGGGCGCCTCCATCACAGAACGTCCAGGTCGGCCTCCAGCGCGCCGGCCTCCTTCATGGCCTGCAGGATCGAAATCACGTCCCGCGCGCCTGCTCCTGTCTGTTGCAATTCCTGGACCAGATCCTCCACCGTCGCGCCTTCTTTCAGGTCGATGCGGTTTACCGGCTTGTCCTGGGCCTGCACCGTGGTCTGTTGGACCACTTCGGTCGTTCCAGTGGAATACGCGTTGGGCTGCGAGACCTTGGTCTCGGAGATCACATTCACGCTCAATCCCCCGTGCAGGATGGAGACCGGCTGCAGGCGAACCGTGCCCCCGATGACGACGGTCCCGGTGCGTTCGTTCACCACCACGCGCGCCCGGGGATAAACCTCCACCTCGACGGCCTCCACCTTGTCGAGAAGCGCCGCCATGTCCTCGTTCGGAGCCGGGACAATCTCCACCCGGCGGCTGTCGACGGC
>JBEKGY010000020.1:0-61511 GCA_050012555.1 Occallatibacter sp. | reverse complement strand
AGTCTCAGTCTGATTATTAGATGTGTACTGATAAGTACCTTCTCCGAAGAAAAGTATGGATGAATCTTTTAATTTTTCCACTTTCTCACGATAATGATCAGTGCCTTCGCCGATAGAGGTTATGAAGCTAAGATGAATCAATTCGCCTGCCGGTAAACGTTCTATCTTCAGTTGATAGATGCCTGTCGGGTATAGATTCTTATTGCTCTTTTCCGCAGAGCATACTTCATTACCATTAGCAATTACGAACATCCCAGCGAAAGCGCCCGGTTTGGCATCTGAAGAAATTGTAATGCCTCCATTGCCAATAGATTTAACGGAGCCAATGACTGAATATGGTAATCTGCATGGGTTCCAAGTAAGTTCCACTCCTGCTGGACGATTTTCGATTACCGAGGAACCGATTACAGGTTCAGGAAGTTGAAATCGCATGACAAGATTCAAGATATCAATTTTATTGGTGTTCTTGATTACTAAATTCTGTCGACGTAATTCATGCGACATTTTTGTCGAAATGGTCAAATCTGGAAAATCAGTAGGTGTTAGACCACCTTGTGTCGCTATTGTGACTTCTGGATCGTCAATCTTAAGGTGCGCCTGTCTCCATTGATTAATTAACTGAGGAGCAGATAAAACAATTAATGCCAGCGTGATTACAAATGCTGCGATAGCTCTTATCCAAGGCTTCCATTTGCTTGCCCAGTGCGATCTATACGCAAGCAATAGTAGAACAGCCCAGCAAACAACCAGACAAAATAATTTAACCCACCAATCTGGTACCAATGCCCAAGCAAGAACGGCGACAATCAGAGCGATCAAGTACAGGAAATTATCTCGGTTAATGAATTTTCGTTTGGATTGAGTGTATTCGTACATGCACTTAATCTTCCTTCCGGAGCATGCCTTGAATCAAGAGGATAAGCCTGAATAAAGTCATACCGTTACAAAACCAGGTTTATAGGACCAGCTCTAGGACGGGAAGAGGGAGCCGGAAAATTCTGGGGGTGGGGTGATGCGGGGGCGGCGGCGCGGGGGGATTTGGACTGGCGAGGAGAGCAGGCCGACTATCTCTCTTAGCTCTGTGCGGGCGTTGCCGATGGTGGCGGTTACGGCATTGAGGCGCTGGGTGGGGTCGCTGACGGGGAGGAGGGATTGAGGATCGTGACCGGGGGCGCGGTGCGGGGTTAGCTGCGGGGCCGGCTGCGGGCCGGGGCGGTGGTGAGTCTGCTCGAGAACCTGACGGGCGCCGGAGATGGTGTATCCCTCGGCGTGGACCAGGCGCTTGATATTCAGAACCATCTCGACGTCGCGGCGGCGATAAAGACGCTGGCCGGTTCCGCTCTTGTTGGGTTTTAGCTGGGGAAACTGCGACTCCCAAAAGCGCAGGACGTAGGTCTCTAGCTCGCAGATGCGGGCGACATCTCCAATTTTGAAGTAGAGACGGTCGGGGATTGTTGGCGAGTCGAGGGCGCGTTTTTGGGCGAGTTGCGTGGCCATGGGAACGACGAGGAGTAGACCGCAATTGTGGCCGGAACCTCGCTCTAAGCGCAGTATAGGCCAGAATTTGCACTCTTAGTGAAGCAAAATCGGGGGGTTAGCCGCATGGTTACCTGGATAGGTAAGAGGGGCAGACCGGAGCGGGTTGCGGACTGGGTTGCCAGAGCAATTCTTCTGAAGGCGTAGGAGCGTGGACCGGGAGGTCCACGCTACAGCCGGCCGGGAGGTCCACGCTACAGCCGGCCGGGAGGTCCACGCTACAGCCGGCCGGGAGGTCCACGCTACAGCCGGCCAGGAGGCCGGCGCTATCTATTCTCATCGTGACCGGTAATCTTCAGACCAGCAGAGAATCACAGCATACCTTAAGCGAAATGATCTTATGCGCTTTCAGGGCGGGTGATGGGGGTGCGCACGGGCGATTTGGGCGGCGCGGCGCGGAGGTACTGGGACGGCCAACTGGCCGGTTCGCCGAGCACGGCGGCGGCGCGGAGGGGCCAGTAGGGATGGTGGAGAAATTCGCGGCCGAGGAGCACGAGATCGGCATCCCCCTGCTCGACTATGGCGTTTGCCTGGGCGGAATCGGTGATGAGGCCTACGGCGGCGGTGGGAATGGAGGCTTCGCGGCGGATTCTGGAGGCAAACTCGACCTGGTAGCCGGGGCCTAAGGGAACCTGGGCATTGGGAACGAGACCGCCGGAGGAGACATCGACCAGATCGACACCTTCGTCGCGGAAGAGGCGGGCGAGTTGAACGGATTCGTCGATATTCCAGCCGCCTTCAGCCCAGTCCGAGGCGGAGATGCGGACAAAGATGGGCAGGTGGGAAGGCCACTCGGCGCGGACGACGCGAGCGACTTCAAGGACCAGGTGGGCGCGGTTGAGAAAGCTGCCGCCGTAGGCATCGGTACGCAGATTGGCGAGCGGGGAGAGGAACTGGTGGAGAAGATAGCCATGGGCGGCGTGGATTTCAACGAAGTCAAAGCCTGCCATGAGAGCCCGGGATGCTGCCTGACGAAAGGCCTCGACTACTGCGTCGATGCCGCGCTGATCGAGAGCTTGAGGGACGGCGTAGGTGGGGGAAAATGCGAGGGCGCTGGGCGCGACGGGTTGCCATCCACCTTCAGCGGGCAGGAGAAGACGGTCGCCGATTTGGGGCGGAGCCATGCTCGCCTTTCGGCCGGCGTGGGCCAATTGAATGCCGGCGCGGGAGCCCTGGGAGTGGAGAAATGTGGCGATGCGCGCCAAGGCGGGGATGTGCGCGTCTTTCCAGATGCCGAGATCGGCTGGTGAGATGCGGCCTTCGGGGAGGACGGCGGAGGCTTCAAGGATGACCAGGCCGGCGCCACCCTGGGCGCGGCTGCCCAGGTGGACGAGATGCCAATCGGTGGCGAAGCCGTCCTGGGATGAGTACTGGCACATGGGCGATACGCCGATGCGGTTGGCAAAGGCGACGGAGCGAAGCTGGAAGGGAGAAAAAAGAGGATGGCTCATAAGTGAATGGATGATTGTGATGGACCGGGGATGCAGAGTTGATGCATTGAGCAATCGCTGTTCTGGTTATGATGCGGGGACGATTCAGCGGGCTTCGAGCATAGTGGAGACCAGGGCGATGGGCAGGCCTACTACGTTGAAGTAGTCGCCTTCGATGCGGGGAATCCATCGGGCGGCGCGGCCCTGGATGGCGTAGGCGCCGGCTTTGTCCATGGGCTCGCCGGTGGCGATGTAGGCGGCGATCTCTTCTTCAGAGAGGGTGAGGAATTTGACGGCGGTGACTTCGGCGGCTACTTGGGTGCGCTCCGCGGTGACCAGGGCGACGCCGGTGATGACGCGATGGGTGCGGCCGGAGAGCAGGCGCAGGATGCGGGCGGCGTCGGCGGGGTCTTCGGGCTTGCCCAGGATGTGGTTGTCGAGAGTGACTGTGGTATCGGCTCCCAGGACGGCGAGAGTGTCCGAGGCCTGGAATACGGAGGGATTTTCTGAGGCTGGGGAGATTTCAGAAAGGACTCCCTCAGGGGCTAAAGCCCCCGGTTCTTTTGCTGTTTGAACGTACGGGCTAAAGCCCGTACCCTTCACCAGAGGGAGCAGGTCCGCAGCCGTGGAGGCCAAGGTCAGTTCGCGGAAGACGGATTGGGCTTTTTCGCGGGCGAGGCGGGTGACGTAGGTGATGGGATCCTCGTTGGGGTGGGGATCCTCGGGGATGGTTGTGGGGTGGACCTCAAACGAGAAGCCGGCCTGGGCGAGAAGTTCGCGGCGGCGGGGCGAGGCGGAGGCCAGGAACAGCATAGATTGATTATGCCGTGGATGGGCGGTTGGAGCCATTAAGAGAACCGATAGTTCCTTTTCGGGCGCGGTGTCAAAGAATCCGAGCTGGCTTGGCATGGTTAAGTCGTTGAAAACACATGAGAAGAGTGGGTTTGAACGGATTGCAGGGAATTACGGTGTATTTGGTTAAGCTAAGAACATTCAAAGCGAAATAATTCTACAAGGGAAAGCGCATAGGGCTTTCCTGATCTTCTTCGGGCCATCACCGCGGGTTCGCGGGCGTAGAGAAGAAGACGAGGCTACAGCATTTTTTTGAATGCGTTGGAGGGGTGATACCGCAGGGTTTTGCTCCTTATTCCTTTCTACGGGGAGTGCGAATGACCGTGGAATGGTGGGCCGGGAATGGCGGAGAGATGGCTAGGGCAGAGAAGAAAGCGGCACTGAAGAGCAAGACGCGGAGAAAAGCGGCTATCGGGAAGAAGAAGGTTCCGAAAGGCGTGAAGATTCTTCGTGAGGCGGCGGACGAGACGGTCGGGGAGAACAGTGCCAAGATAACGGCATCCCTGCTGAAAGCGACGCTCAAGGGCAAAGTTGGCATGGCAAAGCTGTTGATTGACCTTGCGGCGTTGCAACAGGAGAAAGAGGACGCCAAGAAAAAGCGGCGAGGCCGGAGTACGGCGCAGGAGTTGGCGGCCGAGCCGGAGTGGCGTGATGAGGTCATTGAAACACTCGCGGAGACGGAGCCCGGGAGCCGGGAACCGGAAGGCTGATGGAATTTCGCGAGCATCTTCATGGGGCATCGAAACATTCATGGAGAAGCTGGCAAGGGCCACCCAGCGGGCATCCGCCGCGGCGGACGCTCGCTGGGAGCCCAGATTCACCGGGGACCAGGGAATGGAAAAAAGCCACTCGACGGCGAGTGGTTTTCGGTGTACAGCAATTGGAGAACCGCTACAGCCCGACGGGCAGGGCGGTTGGGCAGGAAAATGACTTGGGCTGCAGAGCGGCGGAGAGACGGATGGGCTCTTTGCCGCATTCCCGAGAAGAAGGATGAGACGCGGATGAAGCTCACTATAAACGATTGGTTCGGCATAGGCAGATGGATGGGAATGAAACTTGAGCTGAGACTCGGGCTGGGACTGTGCCTGTTGTGGATGGCGTTGGGAGGGTTAGCCAACGCGCAGGGGGTGAGCACGACGACGGTTCAGGGGACAGTGTATCTGGCCAACGGGCAAGCCGGCGCCGGGACACTGGTGGTGAGCTGGCCGGCGTTTACGACGGCGAACGGCCAGGCAGTGGCCGCGGACAGCACGACGGTGACGATTGCCACGGATGGATTTGTGAGCGTGAATCTGGCGCCGAACCTGGGGGCGACTCCGGCGGGGCTTTATTACACGGCTGTTTTCTACATGAGCGACGGCTCGACGAGCACCGAGTACTGGGTGGTGCCGGCGGCGTCGCAGGCGAGCCTGGGGGCGGTGCAAGCGCAAGTGATGCCGGCGGCGCAGGCCGTGCAGACGGTGAGCAAGGCGTATGTGGACCAGTCGATTACGGAGCTGACGGAGAGCCTGCTGACGGCGTCGGGCGGGACGCTGAGCGGGCCGCTGTATCTGAGCGGGGATCCGACGCAGTCGTTGCAGGCGGCGGACAAGCATTACGTGGATGAGAGCTTCGCCCTGGCGGTCCCGCTGGCGGGCGGGAATATGACGGGGGCCTTGACGACGCCGTCGGTGAACGGAGTGCAGTCGCCACAGGCGGCGAGTTCGCAGACGACGATCCAGGAGGCGATGAACGCGGCGGGGACGAACGGGGCGATGGAGATTCCGCCGGCATATGCGGGGACGGACGGTTTCACGAATCCGAATGGGATCTATGTGACGGATTTGCGGCAGACGAGTTCGCAGCAGTTTGAGCGCAGCGTGAAGGAATTCGGCGCGGTGTGCGATGGGAGTACGGACGACACCAACGCATTGCAGGCGGCGCTGAACTATGCCCAGACGCACGGTGTGGCGCTGACGATTCCGCAGGGAACATGCAAGACGCGCGCGCTGAACTGGCACGGGGAGTCGATTGGCGGAATGGGCAAGCAGGTGTCGGCGCTGATGGGGTTTCCGGGACAGGATGTGCTGTCGACGGTGACGGACAGCATGAACCTGCTGGGATATACGCGGATTCACGATCTGACCATTTATGTGGATCAGAGCGTGGATGTGTCGTGCACGCCGGCCGAGGGGCGCGCGCCGGCGGGAAGCTGCGCGGTGGGCCGGCAGATGGAGAGCAATTCGATTTTTTCGCCGGGCGGGAGCGGGCTGACGGGGACTTTGGGAACAGGCGCGGCATGGGCGGTGGGCAATTGCGCGATTGCCATGCCGGCGGTAACGGGAGCGGGCGGCAACGGGCTGCGCGTGGCGGAGATGGAGAACCTGGAGATTGCGACGACGGGCGTGGACCCCATGGCGGCCGAGTATCCGGGAGCGCACTCGACGCACACCTGCGGCCTCTACCTGGCGCAGTGGCCGCAGTGGAGCGAGTTCCGGAATATCGATATTCGCGGGCTGAATACGGGCATCGCGATCCCCGCGTTGCCGGTGGCTACGCCGGCGGGATTGAATGCGGATTCGAATCGCTGGCAGAACATCACGATCCAGGCGACGCACGGGTTTACGGCGGCGGCGGGTTCGAACAACGTGCTGGATGACGTGGTGGCGGAGGTAGGGAATTCAGCGGCGACAGCCGAGCCGCCGACAGGGCTAGTGCTGGATTTTGCGGGTGCGCAACAGGGCTGGACGGTGCGGAATGCGGTGGTGTTGCCGGCGTGGGACGCGGTGCAGCCGCAACTGACGGTGACGGCCGCGGGCGGCGCGGTGACCGGGGTGAGCGTGGGTACGGAACACGGATTGGGATTCGATCCGTATGGTACGCAGGTTCCGCTGGAGTTCAGCGGGAGTTGCACGGCGCAGGCCACGGCGAATGTGAACAGTAATGGGTCAATCGGCACGATCAGCGTAACCTCTGGCGGGGTGGGCTGCTCGGGAACGACGACGGCGAGCGTGAACGTGGCCGGGAGCTGGGATACGGCGGCGGCGGTGAACCTGATTGCCGGGCAGAGTATGACGTTCTTTGGCGGGAACCTGCTGAAGGGCAACGGCGGGTATACGGTGTGGAACGCGGCGGGCTCCCAGAGTTATGGAACGCAGTTGGATGGGGGCGGCGGGAGCTTGCCGGGCGGAGGGAGCTATACGGCGCTGGTGTTAAACAACAAGTTGGGAACCGCCTATCAGGTGGACCAGTATCCCGGCGCGGACTTCGGAGCCAAGTTACAAGCGTGCCTGGGAACATTGAGCGCGAGTTACGGCGGGACCTGCGACGCTCGCAATTTTACGGGGACGCAGTCGATGGGATCGAACCTGACGATCTCGACAGCGAATGCGACCGTGCTGTTGCCCTGCGCGACGATTTCGACGGCCAACCAGGTGATTGTGACGGCGGGAACAAGGAACGTGGCCTTGCGCGGATGCGCCTTGCGCGGAGCCAGCACAGCCAGCGGGAGCCAGGGCGGAACGGTGTTCCTGTACTCGGGGACGGGCGCGATGGTGCAGGTGGGAGACCCGACGTATGCGGCGGATACGATGGGCTTTCACATGGACAACGCGGTGATCAACACGACCGCGGCCAGCAATGCGACAGCGCAGGGGCTGGCAGCCTATCGCACGCAGGAGATGGATATTGAGAGCCTGTATTTCCTGGGTAACTCGAATCAGACAGGCATGACGCTGGACGGGACCGGCAATTATACGGGCGGAAGCTATTTCGGCGACCAGTTCGACGGGTTCCAGACGGCGGTGAACGCAATCGGGCACCAGATTTCAAATCCGGCCACGACGGATTGGATGAATGCGAGCACGTTTGTGAGGTTGCACATTGATTGCCCAACCAGCGGGGGCAGCCCGATCGGCGGGACCTATGGGATCAACCTTGCAGCAGGAGATGGAAACACATTTACGGGGGGAGACGTGGAAGGTTGCTCGACGGCTCTGCACCTGGGGGCGAACGCTCAGAACAATACGATCGTCGGATTGCGGAACGAGAACTCGAACAACCAGGTGGTGGCGGATGCGGGCAGTTCGTACAACAACTGGATGACCGGCGGAACGATATTTACCGGCCAGTTAACGGACAACGGCACGCGCAACAGTTTTCTGGATACCTTCCATCGCAGCTTTAACGGAATGAATGGGGATTGGTACGGCAGCCAGAAGGATGCCACGGTGACCAATCACTGGAGGTTAGGGATCGGCGCGGGGAATGAGCGCGGGCTGCTGAATGAGATTCAGACGGATTATGGATACCGCTGGATTGCTGGGTACTCGGATGCGACGGCGGGCGAGCAGTTCTATCAGATCCAGGATCTGCTGAACAACGTGAACCGGCTGTCGATCGGGCAGTATAACAACGGGCAGTCGAGCACCAACAACCAGACGGTGATCAATGCGGCCGGGACGGGCTCGGTGGTGCTGAACGGATCGAATAACTCTGGGACGGGAGGGGTGGTCTTCGGGTCGGGCGGAGCGACAGAGTCCACCGTGGCGACGATCAACAACGCGGGGAACGCGCAGTTCAACGGAACGCTGCAGGTGGGCGGGACCTCGACATTCATCAATACGCCGACGGTGAAGAACCAGGCGGACGCGGAGATCGACGCAATGCTTTGGGCCGGTTTGACGACGAGCCAGAAGGAGTCCTTCATCTACAAGGACTGGAACGGCAACAGCCAGTGGTATATGGAGAAGGACGCCAGCAACAACTGGGAGTTGAACTCGGCAACGGGCGGGCTGGACAGCTTCAAGGCGTACCAGAGCACAAATAGCGGCGATACTTACATCGATGCCTCGAATTCTTCGGGGGTGGTGCGGATTAACTACGAAACCGGGTCGGGTGCGGGATTCAAAATATACGGCGGCGGCAGCAGCTCTTTGTATGCAAGCTTCACGGGAACAACTTCGATCATGTTCCCAGGTCTTGCGGCGAGCAGCGGCCACAACTGCCTGCAAATCGATACCTCGGGATCTTTAACCAATACCGGTTCAGCCTGCGGCTCGGGCACTGGCGGGAGCGGGACGGTAAGCTCGGGAAGCGCGGGGCAGATCGCATATTACTCGGCCACCGGCACCACGGTCGGCGGCATGAATGCGGTTCCCGTTACAGCAGGCGGGACGGGGGCTGCGACCGCAGCCGGGGCGCTGGCGAACCTGGGCGGCGCGCCTTTAGCAAGTCCGACTTTCACCGGTACGCCGACTGTCCCAGGGTATCTGACCACATCGAGTGCATCGAGCACCTACGCGGCGTTGACGGGCGCGGTCTTTACCGGGACGATCTCAACTACCAACGTCACCGATTCGGGATTGACTCCCGGCAACTGTGAACAACCGGGCACGGGCGGAATTCTTGCTTCCGCCAGTGGCCCATGCGTTGTAACAGTACCTCCGGGCGGAAATATTCAGTCGGCGATCACAGCAGCGGGAGCGAACGGAACGGTTAATTTAACGCCGGGAACCATCTACAATGTATCAAGCCAGCTTACTATCTCCAATAACTATGTCATCCTCAACGGAAACGGCGCCTGCATTGTGACCACCTACACATCAGGAGACAGTCTGGTAGTTTCCGGCTCTCTGGACACTCTGAATGATGTTTGCCTGATGCCGGGAGCTGCAATTCCATACGCGGCCATCCACGATACATCAAGCCAGTTTGGACTGACGATCAACCGGCCAAGGTTTGTTCAGAACTATCCCAACCTTCCCTCTTCCGGTTATTACTGGTACTACAATATTCAGGTTGATTCGGATGAGGATTTAACGGTCAACGGCTTCAATGCAATCTATCATGCCGCCTTCGGGCAATCCTATACCGGAAACTACGGTACGCTGCGCTGCGATAGCACGTTCTGCGGGTCAGGCATCTACAACACTGCAGGCTCCGGCAATTCCGCGGTGGGTTACATCAACGATTCCGCACTCTCGATGGGGTGTTTTGGAAACTCGATTGATTGGGAAGGCGGCAACGACCTCAAGCTGAATGGCGTCATTCTGCAAGGCTACAACCAGTTCGGATTGAAGGTGAACAGCACCGCCGGCGGAGGAAGCGGGAACGTCACGGCGATAGGCGTCCACAACGAGATGGGGGGGTGCACCAATCCAATGCTGAATGGCATTGCAGGCGGATCCGGCTTTGTAATCGGAACAGGTATAACTCTGCGGATGCCGAATGGATCCAGCGGGAGTGGCGGAGGCGGTGTATTTCCAAACAGCAGCGGCAGCACACCAGGATCAGAGAATTATGCTTACTATGTTGTGATCCATCAAAGTGGTGAATCCGGTTCAGATACACCTGCAACCATACCGCTTTATATAGGCATGGATGGCAACGCAAACGCCACTCTCGGCGGCGGCAACGGCGTGGTTGTGACCTCGCCTACCAGCCCCAACTCGGGCGATACCTGTGATTTCCTGCGGATTGACCAAACGGTCAATGGACTAGTGGCTCCGTATAGCGGCAGCGGGCTGAACTATGCGATCCCGGGGGAGCAAGGCGTAGCTTGTGGCTCAGGCACCTACCTTTCCTTTACGGACACCACGCCGACTTCCAGTTTAACGTCCTACACATTCACTTCCTATCCTCAACCTTATGGCGTAGCCATCGGTGGATATGGTTGGCCGGGCGCAGACATAGTGCTGACTGGCCCGGCTACGAACCACGGCTATTATATTGGCCGCTGCCCCGTTGCCGGACAGATTGTTGTGCCGGATTACACAGGCGAGTTCAATCGAACATACATTACCTGCGAGGGCCCGACGGAGGATGGCTATAACGGCAACGGCGCGGGGTATACGCCTGTCCTGCTCAATCGGCAATCGGGAATGAACTATTCGAATTACGTGCCTTCGGCAACGCTGAATCCGATGTGGTTCAAGTACACGCCTTCCGGCCTGAAGGGGCTGTATAACTTAGGAGTGAACAATGGCGGCTGGCCGTGGGATGGGGGTCCGACCGATGCCATCACGCTCATCGATAGCAATCAATTCAAGACTCTTGCCACTCCTGGGAACAGGCCGGCGTTGACCTCGGCTGATAATGGTGACTCAGCATACGGAATTGACGGCGCGACAGGCGGGTTGGCGGAGCGCGATGCGACTTCGATCAGTTGGTATATCGACCACATCTTTGACGGCTCCAGCTACGTTGCCAGACTGACGGCATCGACGGCGCTGTTTAAACAGGCGACCGTCCTGCTGAGCGGACTGCCGGGTTTGCCGTCCACTGGAAATTATTGTCTGCAGATCGGCTCGTCCGGTTCGGTGACCCCGACGGGCGCGGCTTGCGGTGCTGGAAACGGGAGCGTCACGAGCGTAGGTTTGAGCCTGCCCGCAGACTTCAACGTCACCAACACACCCGTCACCAGCAGCGGCACACTCACCGCAGCTTGGGCAAACCAAAACGCCAACTACATCCACGCTGGACCGTCTTCCGGCTCAGCCACTACACCCACATGGCGGCCGCTTGCGGCCGCTGACATCTCGCCAGCCGGCACCCTGAGCAACAACACGACCGGGACGGCGGCCGGCTTTACCGGCTCTCTCGCCGGCGATGTTACCGGGACTCAATCGGCCACAGCCGTAGGCAGAATCAACGGCGGAAGCATTCCGGCATCGGCGAACGCCTTGAGCACTAACTCCAGTAGCCAACCTGTCGCCTCAACCACACATAACCTGAGCGTACCGGCGAATTGCATCGCGGCTTCCGGGTCCGGGACGGCATATACGTGCCCAACCTCGCCCGCCTTTACGCCCGCTACCGGCGATCACATTCAGTTCAAAGCTGATGTGGCTAACACGGGCGCTGCAACATTGTCAGTGAATGGCGCCACGGCTGCTTCTATTAAGAAGTGGGGCGGCGGCGCCAACTTGATTGCCAGTGACTTGTTGGCTGGTAATTGGATTAGCGCGACGTTCGATGGTACTTACTGGCAGCTTGAAGGACAACTGGGGAATGCCAACGCGACGGAGATCAATGGAACGGCGATTAGCGGCTTATCGGGAAGCGGATCAACATTGGCACTGACCACTTCGCCCGTGTTTGTTACTCCTACGTTGGGAGCGGCCGGCGCCACGAGCCTTTCGCTGACCAACCCGCTGACGGCGGCGAACGGCGGAACGGGGGCGGCGACGGCGAGCGCCAATACCGCGTTTGGAAACTTCACCACTTCGAGCGCCGCGCCGAGCTTTACGGCCACGACCGGCACGGGGAGTCCGGTTGCAGCGATTTCGCCGACCTTTACCGGGAACACGACCACCTTTGCGAATAACTCGGCCAACACCGACTATATTGTCATTCAGCCGGGTACGTCGAGCACCGCGGAGCTTGGCGGGATTCAACTGAACAGCGCCGCCGCCACGCCGGTAACCGAGTGGTATATCGAAGAGGACGCGAGCTACGATCTCAAGATTCACGATCAGGGCGCGACGACTCCGGTGGACATTCTGACCGGCTACATCAATGCGGGCACCAACATCAACTCGCAGGGCACAAGCGCAGTCACTATCAACAATTCATCGTCGGGAGCCGGCACGGGCGGCTTTATTGTCTACGAGGGCGGGTCGAACTACAACACCGCGGCCTTCACCGTAACCAGTTCGGGCAATGCCAACGTACCAGGCACATTGACGGCCGCCGGCACAATCACAGGCGGGATGGGGGTATCGCTTTCCAGCGCAACGAGCATCGCGGCAACCAGCTTTACAAGCACCGGGCTGGCGCTTCCGGCGATTCCGGTCAGCACGGCCAAGCGCGGAATGTGCGTGTTGATCTGGGAGCAGAACACGGCGGTGGGCACGGTGCAATTCGGAATGGGGATGAACAATGCGCCTACGGACCTTTGGGTGATTAATCAGGACTCCCCCGGAGCGTACAAGGCGCCGACGTACACCACGATCGCCTCAACGACAACGACCGCGGTATCCGCAGCGGATGCGCCCAGCGCCACGGCGACAGGATACAGGGACGAGATCGATTTTACCCTCACTACGGGAAGTTCCAACGCGGTGACCTTGACGGTCTATGGACTCTCCAGCAGCACGTCAGATGCGCTGGTCATCGAGCCGGGAAGTTCCTGCACTTGGCTGCCGTGAGAAGTTCTGGAATGGGTCGCTTTTCATGCAGGTCAGAGGCTTTTGCGAGGGAGTGCAGGCGACGACGCGCACGAGGGTACTGTGGCTGAGATGAGTATGGAGTACAACCCCGGAGGCGGAGGCTGGAGCCTGATCCCCGAGGAGCTGGACCGGGAGGAGTTGGAGCGGTTCGGGCGGATTCTGGATTCTCGTCCGGTGAGCCTGCGGGGGCGAACGGTGGGGATGGCGCTGGCCGAGAAGTTGCTGCTGGTAAGAACGCGGGAGGGAAAGCCGGCGGCGCTGAAGGCGAATGCTGCGCAGCGGGCCTTTGAGCGGCGGCGGGGCGAGCGGAACATCGTGCTGAAGGCGCGGCAGATGGGGCTGACGACCTGGGCGGCGGCGCGGTTCTTTCTGAAGACCATTACCCATCCGGGGACGCTGACTTTGCAGGTGGCGCACACCCAGGAGGCGGCCGAGGAGATCTTCCGCATTGTGCACCGGTTTGTGGACTGGCTTCCGGAGGAGATGCGGGAGGGAACGCTGAAAACCTCGCGGACCAATGTGCGGCAGATCGTGTTTCCGGAGATGGATGCGCAGTACCGGGTGGTTACGGCGGGAGACCGGAACGCGGGACGGGGATTGACGGTGCAGAACCTGCACTGCTCGGAGCTGGCGCGCTGGCCGGGAGACCCGGCGGAGACCCTGGCGGGGTTGCGGGCGGCGATGGCGCCGGGGGCGGAGCTGATTCTGGAGTCGACGCCGGACGGGGTGGGCGGATGCTTCTATGAGGAGTGGCAGAAGGCCGGCGAGTCGGGGATGGTGCGGCATTTCTTTCCCTGGTGGATGGAGCGGCGCTACCGTGCCGGGGCGGTGGACAAAGCCAGCCTGACAGAAGAGGAACGGGCGCTGATGAGCCGGCACAAGCTGGATCTGGAACAGATTGGCTTCCGGCGGCAGATGCGGGCGCAGTTTCGCGGGCTCGCCGCGCAGGAGTATGCCGAGGACGCGGAGAACTGCTTTCTGGCAAGCGGGAATTCGATCTTTGAGCTGGCGGCCATCGAGGCGCGGCTCAAGGAGGCGCCGGAGCCGGTGGAACGGCGGCGGAACGGGGAGTTGGAGGTGTGGCTGCCGGCGCTCCAGGGCAAGCAGTACCTGGTAGCGGTGGACCCGTCCGGCGGCGGAAGCGAGGGGGACTACTCGGCGGCCGAGGTACTGGATCTGGAGACCGGGTTGCAGTGCGCGGAGTATGCCGGGCATGCGGGAGGCCTGGAGCTGGCGCAGCTGGTGACAAAGCTGGCGGCTGAGTATAACCAGGCCTGGCTGGTGGTGGAGAGGAACAACCACGGCAGCGGGGTGCTGGCGCTGGCGGAGACGGTCTGTAAATACGCGCGGATCTATACGCAAGGTGGGCGGCAAGGGGGACAGCCTGGGTGGTTGACTACGTCCATGAGCCGTCCGGCGGCGCTGGGGCGGCTGGATGCGGGGCTGGTGGAACAGCCGGAACGCTTCCAGAGCAAGCGGCTGCTGGGCGAATGCAGGAGTTTTGTCAGGCTGCCCGACGGCAGGTCGGGGGCGCGGGCGGGGACGCATGACGACCGGGTGATGGCCATGGCCATCGGCCTGGCGGCGCGGGCGGAGATGCTGGAAAAAGGCAGCCGTTAGCTTTTAGCTCTTAGCTGTTAGCTTGGGTTTGCCGAAGGCGGAGTGAGTGGGGTGATTGCAACTGTTTTTGATCTTCTTTGCTGCCAATGGCCGGTGAGCTAAGAGCTAAAAGCTGACGGCTGAAAGCTGCTCTTAGCATAGAATTTGATGGAGAACCAGGAAAAGGCGGGGGAACGGGGTTGGCTGTTCTGGCGGTGCAGCAGATCCGGCGGATGCGGGGCGGCGCGCAGGGCCAGCTGATGCTGGGCGCGGACGGTCACGTATACGTGGTGAAGTTCCAGAACAACCCCCAGCATACCCGGGTGCTGGCCAACGAGTTTCTGGCCTCGCGGCTGGCGGCGGCGGCGGGGCTGACGGCGCCGGAGACGGAGCTGGTCGAGGTATCGAGCTGGCTGGTGGAGAACACGCCGGAGCTGGAGATCGATCTGGGCAGAACGCGGGTGCGATGCCGGGCGGGGCTGCAGTTCGGGTCGCGGTTTGTGGGCGGCCTGATGCCGGGCCAGGTGGTGGATTACCTGCCCGAGGAGCAGATGGCCGAGGTGAGAAACCTGGGCGAGTTTGCCGGCATCCTGGCCCTGGACAAGTGGACCGGGAACGCCAACGGGCGCCAGGCGGTCTTTACGCGCCGGCAGCGGGAGCGGAGGTACCGGGCGGTCTTCATCGATTTCGGGTATTGCTTTCACGCCGGGGAGTGGCGGTTTGAGGATGCGCCGCTGCGCGGGGTCTATTATCGCAATGACGTGTACCGGGAGGTCAGCGGATGGGAGTCCTTCGAGCCCTGGCTGACGCGTCTCGAGACCCTGCCGGCGGAGACGGTGTGGGCGGCGGCGGGCGAGGTGCCGCCGGAGTGGTACGGCGGCGATTTGACCGAGATGGAAGCGCTGGTGGAGAAGCTGCTCCTGCGGCGGAGCCGGATTCGGGAACTGATTGAAGAGTTCGGGAAGTCGGACAGGAACCCGTTTCCGAAATGGGGCGGGATGGGAAAAAGTGAGGGAGAAGGCTGGAAGGATGCGCGGTGGGATACTAACATTGCGGGAAGGGTGAATTGAAAGGCAGCTTTCAGCTTTTAGCTATCAGCTTTCAGTTTTTTGCTTTGGTACCTGGCAACTGCTAGCTGGCAAACATGAACTGAGGGCTAAGGGCTAAGGGCTAAGAGCTAAGGGCTGAGGGCTGAGGGCTGAGAGTTCGCATCGATGAACAGTGGAACCCAGCGGCGGGCATGCGAGTTTCATCTGCTCCGGTATGTGCCGGATGCGGTGCGGAACGAGTATGTGCATATCGGGGTGATCCTGCGCGAGTCCGCCGCGGCGGACAGCCGGGAGGCCAGCCCTGAGCCGGCCAGCCCTGAGCCGATTCTGGTCCGGTTTACCCGCGACTGGCGAAGAGTGCGCTGCCTCGACCCGGATGCGGACACCGCGCTGCTGGAGGGGATGGAAAGCGAGCTGCGCAGGCGCTTCCTGGCCGAGCCGGACGGAAATTTGATGCGGCTGCTCAATGAGTCCCTGTCGCTGAGCGTGCAGATGACCGAGGCCAAGGCTTACCTGGCGGAGAGCCTTCCGGCGGGGATGGAAGAGCTGATGCGGCTGTATGTGGAGCCGCCGCCGAAAGAACGGCTGCCGCGGCTGAGCGGGCGCGCGGCGATTCAGGCCAGGATGCGGACGGAGTTCGAGCGGGCCGGGGTGTGGGAGCTGCTGAGAAAGAGAATTGCGGCTTCTGAGTACACGCGGCCCGGAGACCCGCTGCGGATTGACGTGGGGTACCGGCCCAACGGGTTGATTCGCATGTTTCATGCCGTGAGCCTGGAGCCGGGGGTGGAGATGGCCAAGGTGCTGGCGTTTTCGGCGGCGGGATTGCGCGCCGGCGTGGAACGGGTAGAGAAGGCCCAACTGGAGCTGACCGCGGTGATTGAGCCGGCGGCCAAGCTGGCGGGCGAGGAGCCGGAACGCCTTGAGATGTACCGCTTTGGCGTGGAGACGATGGAAGAGCACCAGATCCGGGTGCTGACCACGTCGGACCTGGGCCGGGTGGCGGAGACGGCGCGGCGGGAGCTGCGGGTGTGAAGAACAGTTGTCAGTGATCAGTTGTCAGTGATCAGTTGTCAGTTTTTCGACTGTTAGCTACCGAATGCGACGTACTGATTTCTTCGATCAATTTATCTTCTGTTGTTTTACAGATAATTACCTGTCTTTGCGGTAGGATCGAATTTGTTGAGAGATGGATGGAAGTTAGAGGCTGTCAGTACATAACTGACCACTGATAACTGACAACTGACCACTGTATTCCGAGGCATGGCCCTTTCCGGGGCTGTGCCTTTTTATTTTTGGGGCGGCGGAAAAAGGAAGGTGCGCGTGAGGGTAGGAGAACAGTTGCGGGAGATCTGGCGGCAGGCGACCCGCCACGGCGGGCAGGCCGGGAGTGGGCGGAGGGCGGAGTTGACGGCAGGCGCGGCCGATGCGGAGGCGGAACGAAAGACATTGGCGCTGCCCGCGATCCTGACTCCGGTCCAGTTTCCGGGGCGCCTGCTGCCCAAGCCGACGCCGGTGAACCTGCGCCGGTTCGCCGAGACGCCGGTGGTGCGCCGGGCGATCAACGTCATCAAGGATCGCATTGCGGCCATGGACTGGCAGGTGAGGGTGCGGCGCGGGGTGAGGCCGTCCGATGTCGCCTTTGCGGAGAGGAAGCTCAGGGCGCTGCGCCGGACGCTGGAAGAGCCGAACGCGGTGGACAGCTTTCGCACTTTGATCGAGCAGGTAATCGAGGATGCGTTGACCGGCGGCTTCGGGGCCATCGAGATGGAGCCCACCGGCGACGGGGAACGGCCGGCGATGCTGTGGGCGGTGGACGGGGCTTCGATCCGCATCAACGCGCGGTGGGACGGCGACCCGGAGACGCCCAGGTATGCGCAGGCGCTGCCGGGGCAACTGGAGTCGAGCGCGATCGAGTTGCGCGACGGCCAGTTGATGTACATACGGATGAATCCGCGCAGCTTTACGCCCTTCGGGCTGGGACCGCTGGAGGTGGCCTTTGAGACGGTGAACCAGTTTCTGAGCGCGCACCGCTTCGCGGGCAAGCTGGCGTCCAACGCGGTGGCGCAGTATGCGCTGTGGCTGAACGAGGCCACGCCGGCGCAGCACGACCGGCTGATCCGCTGGTGGCAGGACGAGATCGAGGGCACGGGGCGCGTGCCGTTGATCTCGACCGAGCAGAAGCCGGAGGTGCTGCGCTTTGCCCAGGGCACGGATGCGGATATGCGGCTGGCCTGGCAGGAGTTTCTGATCCGCATGGTGGCCAATGCGTTTGGCCTGCCGCCGCTGATGCTGGGCCTGGAGGCGGACGTGAACCAGTCGACCGCCGCGGAGATGACCGACGAGGCCTTCCGCGGGGCGATCTCGCCGCTGGCGTTGCTGCTGGCCGGGCACATGACCCGCGATCTCTTCGGCAAGTGCATCGGATGGCGGGAGTTCGAGTTTGTCTTCAACGAACTGAACGCGCGCGACGAGGAGACGGAGCTGGCGGTGCAGGTGCAGCTCTTGCAGGCCGGCGTGCTGACGGTGAACGAGGTGCGGGCGATGCGGGGGTTGGGGCCGCTGGGGCAGGACGGGGCGGTGCAGCTGGCGGGCGAGTCGGAAGACAGAGAACAGGGACTAGGGACTGAGGGACTAGGGACTAGGGAATAGGGAATAGTGAACCGAGGCCAGAAGATCCGGCCCGGATCTGGAGCTGGATCAAAGTATCCGGGGCTGCTCGAACCAACACCGATCTTAGTCCTTAGTCCCTAGTCCCTTAGTCCCTAGTCCCTCGTGAAGTGGAGAGCGCATGCGATTGGAAGCGATGGCAGTAAAGATTCCCCACGTGGACGGGCACCCCAACCGGGTGCCGTTCGAGGGGGTATTGACGGTGGTGAATGCGGCCAGCGACAAGGCGCCGGCCGGAGCGCGGGGGCATCGGGTGATGCTGACGCGCGAGGCGGCGGAGAAGGCGCTGCCTTCGCTGCTGGGCATGGCGGTGGACTACCGGCCGGGCTGGGACGGCCATGATGCGCGGCGCAAGATCGGGCTGCTGACCGAGGCGGACGTGATCGGGCAGCGGCTGGTGGTGCGCGGGTACCTGTACGCGCGGGACTTTCCCGAGGTGGCCGGGGCCATCCTGGCGCAGTCCTCCGAGGCCATGGGCATGAGCTACGAACTGGCCGATGCGCGGGTTGAGGATATGCGGGCCGAGGTGTGGAAGCTGACCCGCGTGACCTTTACCGGGGCGGCGATCCTGTTGCGGGAGAAGGCGGCTTACCGGGCGACAAGCTTCCGCATGGCGAGTTAGAGAAGCAGCGGGTCAGCAGGTCAGCGAGTCAGCGAAGAGCGCCCGGGCTCGATTTGTGGTTTCCCACCCTTTCGCCAGAAAAAAGGCGAAAGGATGGGGCACGGAGATCGTTGGCGAGTTAGCAGAAAGGCTCCGGGTTGCGGAGCCTCTTTTGTTAGAGCGTATTTCATAAACCCGCTTTGTATCAGGGCACGACTTCAGTCGTGCCGAAAAGGGCCGGAAAAACAAGGGGTTTTAACCCCTGAGGGATCACAACAGGAATGCGGTGGCCATTTATGAAACACGCTCTAGCGAGTTAGCGGGAATTCTGTACGACATTCAAGGCGAACAAGAAAGGAATGGCATGGAAAAGGACGAGAAGGAGATAGCGGAACGGCTGGAAGCCGCAACCACCCTGCTGGAAAGGACGCTGAGCTGGCTGGAGGAGCGGGTCGCCGCGGCGACCGCGTTGACTGGCGAGGTGGAGAGGATCTCGGCGACCGTCGAGCAGAGCCGTCGGGAGGCGGAGCTGGCCGAGAAGCTGGCCGAGGCGGAACGGGAGCTGGCCGAGCTGAAGGCTGCGGCAACGGTATTGAACCCGCTGCGCAGGACGGTGCCGGCGGCTACTTCAGAGATGCTTGCCAAGCACGGAATCGGCGACGGTCCGGTGGACGTGCGGACCCTGGACGCGGCGCTGACCGGATTGAGCCTGGAACAGCGCATCGCAGTGAAGACCCAACTGCTGCGGGCAGGCTCGATCGCCTGAAGGCAGTTGTCAGTGGTCAGTTGTCAGTGATCAGTCATAGCTGATTGCTGCTCCTGGCGGCTGATAACTGATAACTGACAACTGATAACTGAAACACGGCCCCATGGAGGGGGCGGAAAGAGCCTATGAACGCAACCTTTGCAGACATTCACGCGGCAGCGGATTACATCGGGCCGGGCGCGATCGAAGTACCGCTGTATCAGACTGAGATTTTCGACATTTGCCGGCGTTCGAGCCCCTTCGGGCAGCGCATCAAGCAGGTTCCGGCGACCGGTCATCCCTCGCGGTTTTTTGAGGAGACGGCAATTCCGAATCCGGGCACGGCCGGGTTCGTGAATCCACGCAGCATCACGCCCACGGTGGTGAACCCGACACGGGTAGAGCGGAGCGTGCCTCTGAAAGCGATCGTTTCGCAGATCAACTACAACCTGTTCGACATCGAGTTGGGCGACCAGCAAAAGCAGTTCGCCTATCTGCAGGCCAAAGACCTGGTGGATACGGTGAGCGGCGTGATGGTGACTCACGATGTGGCTCTGTGGAACGGCAACGACACCAGCCTGAGCACCCCGACGACCACGCAGTACATGGGAGTTATCAGTCAGATCGTGGCCGGCGGCCTCACGACCACCATCGGCGAGACGGCTTCCATCGTGGACGGGATCAAGTCGGCGGTGGCGCAGATGGTGGCCAACAACGGCTACTATGTGCGGCCCACGGCGATTTACGCCAACCCGGTGCTGCTGGACCTGATCGACCGGGAGATGAAGACCGAGTTCAACGTGGTGTTGAACACCGACAACATCACGGGTGGCATCCGGGTGAAGATGCTGTCGACGCAGGCGGGCGATCTGCCCCTGATTCCGGACTGGAGCCTGAGCTACACGGGCACGCCGGGATCGGGTTCGGCGGTGCTGCCGGCCTACATCGTGACCGAGGATCTGATCGAGTATCACTGGCTCGGCGATCCCACGCCGCGCATCTTCCAGCTGGGACTGCCTAACTCGATGGCATATCAGTATGTCGCGGTGAAGTTCGGCGCGCCGGTGGTGAAGGGCGCCAACTATGCGCACTACCAGGTTCTGGTGGACCGGTAGGAAAAGTAGGGACTAGGGACGTAGGGACTGGGGACTAGGGACTAAGGGACTAAGGGACTATTCACTGGTTGAGGGTGGCGACCGGGCAGCGAAGTACGGCTTACGAATGGGTTGCCATTGCCACTCGCTGGTCTCTGCTCCCTGACTCCCTGCTCCGATTCCCTAGTCCCTAGTCCCTTAGTCCCTTAGTCCCTAGTCCCTAGTATGTTCCCTCATTTGGAAAGGATAGGTTATGGCATATCTGCAGCCAGCGGATTACCCGAACTATGGATTGCCGGCTGGAACGACGGCGGACTGGATCACGGCCGCCACGGCATTGATCAACAGCTACTGCAGGCGGCCGGACCTGAACGTGATCCAGTACACGGAGCGGCTGCGGCTCACCAGGGGATCGCAGACGGCGTTGCTGAGTTATCTGCCGCTGGCGCCGCTGGGGACTGCCACCACGCCGATCGTGAGCATTGAGGGCCGGTATGCGAAGCCGCGGCGCGGGGAGATTCTGAACCAGCCGCTGTTTGAGATCGTGTGGGCGTTCTCACTGCCTGGGCAATGGACGGCGATCGATGCGAACTCCGTGGACTTTGACCCCAACACCGGGGAGCTGACGCTGCCGTGGAATGTGCTGGGGCTGCCCTACAACGAAGTGGCGGTTACTTACACGGCGGGCCTGGCGGCGATCGGCGACGACGTGAAATCGGCGTGCGCGCAGATTGTGCGCAATGCGCAGTCGACGCCGGCGTTGAACGCCAGCAAGACCAGGATCGACACGATGCAGATGCAGTATTTCTCGAGTTCGCTGGTGGACGAAACGGTGCAAGCCTGGCTTCGTCCCTACATTGCGAACAGGCTGGGGTGAGCGATGAGCGATACGGCGCCGCGCAACCCGGTGAGTGCGCCGCGGATGCTGGCCGATGCCCTGTTGCGAAGCATGACAGGAACGTCGGCCCTTCTGCGCGTGACGGGCACGAACACGGATACCAACCAGTCCGAGGTAGGACTGGTGGCGACGACCTTTGCCGATGTGGTGGTGAGCCCGGTGGTGATGCGCAAGCTGCGGCCAACATGGCAGGAGGGCGGGCAGTCGAAGTGGGAGCTGTTTGTATCCGCGACAGCAGTGGAGCAGCAGGTGAGTGCGCTGGACCTGGCTTCGGCCCAGTCGCTGTTTGCGATGACGCTTGCGGTTACGGTGGCGGGGCAGGATTACCTGATTGAGTCGATCGCTTCCAACGAGGCCTTCGGACAGATCTATCTCTACCGGCTGCTGTTGCGGGAGGCGCGGCAGCAGGCGGTGTAAGTAAAGCAGGGACTAGGGAATAGGGACTAGGGACTAAGGATTAGGGACTAGAGCGCAGTTCTGTACTTTCTGCATGAGTTATTGAACAAGCCCTTCTCTGTAGATGCGACAGCCTGCCGTCGATGCGCGGATTGTGATGACAATATGCAACATAGGTCATTTACCACGAACTGCTCCATTGCCTTAGTCCCTAGTCCCTATTCCCTAGTCCCTATCGGAGAACTCCATGCAAAATGCGAAAGACTCGTTTTATATGGCGCTGCGCACGCGGCTGGCGACGATCAATCCGGAGCGCACGGTTCTGCTGCGCGGGACGGTGCGGCCGGGAATTCTGGTGGAGGAAGCGGAAGCTCCCTTCAGCCAGCTTCCCAATGATGTGTTTGTGTTGCGCTGGCTGGGCCTGGGCGTCGATATGGATCTCGGTTCCACGATGGCGGCCGAGGAGTGCGAGGTCTTCTATCAGACCTGCGGAACGCAGAGCTTTGGCGGGCTGGACCGCGGCCGGTCGCTGAGCGAGATGGACGAGGAACTGGTGGCGATGCTCCAACCTTTCTACACACCCAAGCTCAGTTACACTGCAACACCGCCGGCGGCGATGCTGACACAGATCTTTTGGGACGAGCCGGGGTTTGGGCCAATCGTGGTCCAGCGGGACCAGTTGAGCCGCTCGGCGAAGTTGATGGTTTACAGCTACCAGGAGCAGGGGGAGTAAATGGCGGCGAATTGGTTTTCAGCTCCCGCGCCGGTGGCAAGGCGGGTGCGAGGGTATTTTGCGCCGGTGAATCGGGCCACGCAGACGCCGGTGCTCTTCGATGCGTCGGAGCAGGGCGGGTTCAGCCTGGACGCTCCACCGGCTCCGTGGATCAGCCTGGGTTGGATTCAGGAGTTTACGCGCAAACCCGGAAGCAAGACCTCGCCTGTATTGACGGGGATTCCGGCGGCGACATTGGAACAGGTGCGCGAGACGCTGCAGGCGCAGGTGAGCTTGCAGTTCCTGAGCTGGACCAAGCTGACCATGGCGCTGGCCACGGGCTCGCAGCACATGAACCTGCTGGCTCCTGCCAGCGGAGCTGCTCCGGCGGCGGATGGAGCGCATGCGGCAACAGCGGTGATTCCGCAGACCGGATCGACAGCTGCATCCATCGTGCTGGCTTCGGCGGACGCGGCCAAGTTTGCGGCCGGCTCGATCATTGCACTGGATGTGGATTACACCGGGCAGACCGGTTTTGTAGGCACGCCTGTTTCGGGCGCGTATGTGCGGCAGGCGCTGACGGATGTGGACTATATCCGGCGCGTGACCTTCAACATGGCGTTGGTATCCCAGGTGAATTCCACCGGCCTTACGCTCGCCGAACCGCTTCCGGGGGGTGCTCCGCCGACGGGTGCCAAGCTGCAGGCGGTAACTGGATTTGTAGACCGTGAAGGCGGAAGTTTCTATCAGGAGTGGTCGGCGCTGTTTGTGATGCAAGGCAGCCAGGGAGAGAGGATTTTCTTCCACTATCCAAGGCTGCAGACCATGGCCGGCGCGGAAGAAGCGGCCATCTTGCTGAGCGGTAAGAATCCAGGCGGGCAGGCGCGGGTGCTGCTCAAGGGACAGTATCTGGCGCTGCCGGTCACCGATCCGCTGGATGGGGAACGCGTGGTGTGTTACCGGAGCTTCCTGCCCGCGCCCAATGCGCTGGTGTAAACAAGTCAGCGAGTCAGAGAGTCAGCGAGTCACGATGAAAATTACGATCCAGGGGCAGAACTATACGGCAGCGCTCGATGAAGCGCGGCCGTTAACCATCGAGCGCAAGCTGAACGAGCCCTCCATCTGCCAGCTATGGCTGAGCCTGCCGGCCAACGGCAGCCTGGCCATGCCCTCCCGCAACCAGTATCTGGCGGTGACGGGCGATGATGGCACACTCTACTTCACGGGTTACATCGCGGTAACTCCGCTGCCGGAATACGCCGGGCTGGCAATCGAAGGCCCGCGCTACCGGATTGCAATTCAGGCGGTGAGCGACGAACTGCTGCTGGACCAGTTATTGATGCCGCCCAGCACGGGCGCGACGGGCGAGACTGCCGGGGCGCTGATGACCGCCCTGGTGACTCATGCCGGATCGGCGGCGCTTTCTACGCAGGGTCTGTCGTTAAGTGCGCCGGTGAGCAACTTTGTTCCGGACCCGGGCGCGTCGTGGAGCACCAGTGCCGGACAAGTAGCCAGCCAGGCACGGGCTGCGTATAGCGCCGTCAATGGGGCGTTGACGGTCACCAGCGTGCCAGGCGCCGTGCATACGCTGAATGAGACCGACGGCAGCCTGAACCTGGCGGCCCTCGCATTCACTGCCAGCGTCAAGCGCGCACTGGCAAACGATGTGACGGTTTGCGGCCAGCATGAGCCGGTTGCCTATGTAACCGAGTACTTCCTCGGCGACGGAGTTACAACGCAGTTCTATCTAGCCGCCGCCCCGTTCTTTCCCGCCGCATCCAAGTCCACCATCATCAGCGAGCTATTCAACGAGAGTGCTATCAACCTGCAAGTGTGGGGCAATCCGGGCGGGTCCGGATATCTCAGGCTGGGCGCAAGCGGCTTGGTGATGGACGGGGGCAATGGCATCGACGGGGAGACGCTGCTGACCTGGCTCGATCCGGTGGAGATGGGCGGAACGCTGCTGCTGGAGGCCGTGGGGGTAACTCTTTCACCGGGCAGCACCGGAATTCTGGCCGGCTTTTTTATTGGCCTGGAGACGCAGTCCGCCTGCATAGCGGGGTTTCAGGCGACGGCGCAGACCGGCACCGGAGCGGTTACCTTGCAGCCCATGATTCAGGGAACACCGGCGGGAACGGCTTATGCAGTGAATCCGGCCAACCAATATACGCTCCGCGCCAGGGTGCATTGCCCCGAGAATGAACGGGCGCTGGCCATTTACCGCTCCTTTGGAGAGAACGGGGCAATCACCTGCGGCGGACAGTCGATCCTAAGTCCGGGCAAACTGCAACTGGAGATTCAGGAGTTTGTGAATGGAGTGGGCGGGACGCCGGTGACGCTTTATGACGGCGCGCTCGCCAGCCTGCCCGGAGCGTGCATGGTGGTGGCAGCCAGCAGCATCAACCTGATTGGAACCATGCGCGCCATCAACCTGACCAATCTTGGCTCAGGTTGGGTGGTGAGCACGCCTCCCAGCGGCGGCCCGTATACGCGGCGGCTGGGCGCCACAGCCGAGGCGGCCGAGTGCCACCTGGAGCGCACCGGCAAGTTGGTGTTTTATACCGGGTATGCGCCGCTGGCCGGCGAGCAGATCGCGGTGAACTACCGCACCGTGGGCAGGGCGGTGGGACGAGCGGTGAATACCGCCAGCCAGGCGGCGCTGGCAGAAGCCGGATCGCCCGCCGTTGCCGTGTGGATCGGTTCGGTCACCAATCCCCCGGCGCGCAGTTCCGCGGACTGCCTGAACGCGGCGCTGGCGATGGAGCAGGCGGCGGCCGGGGTGAGCGCGCTGTGGAGCGGCACTTACAGCGGCAACAGGACGAGCTTTTCGAGCGACGTTTGGCCGGGCGACGCGCTGCTCTTGAATGCGCCTTCGACCAGCCTGAACGCGCAGGTGGTGGTGCGGACGGTGAAGGTGAGTTATAGCGCCAGTTATCCTGACCTGGTGGAGTATGCGATTGCGTTTGCCAATGACTGGGCCGACGATCTGGCCATCAAGAGCAGCACCACGGTGCCCGTGGATGCGTGGCTTCCGGCGGCCATCGCTCCCACCGTGCTGGCCAATCTGACCGGCCTCACGGTGACCACTCTGAATGGAACCACGGTAGCCATCAATACCGGCGTGACGCCGCCCGCGGGTGGAGGATTCGAGATACGGCTGCGGGACTTCGCCTTCATGCCGGGAGAAGACCCGGCGCTGGCAGTGCGGGCGACTTTGCCCAACATGACCTTCTCTCGCATCACCGCCAACGACCGGTTCTATATCCGCATGTACGACGGTTCAACGCCGCCGAACTACTCGGAGTGGTCAACGGCATTGTTCATCAATTTGCCGCTGGGATCGTAAACGGTGGATGTTCCTGCTCCTGATGGCAAAACAAAAACTGGGTGCCCCACCACAAAAACCGGGTGCCCCACCCTCGACGCGTATTTGTTTTTGCGTCTAGGGTGGGAGGCGCAGCAGATGGAGCTTGGCAAATGCGGATGATGAATGAATTCGAGGCGCAGGTGCTGAGCGATCTGTGCGTGCTCAAGACGCAGATGACCGGGCTGATGGGCGATGGCAACGGCGGGCGCCTGGCCGAGCTGGAGCGGCGCATGGAGCGGCACGAGCAGAACTGGCAGCGGGCCAAGGGATTTCTCGCGGCTTTGAGCGTTCTGTTTGCAGTGATCGAAGTGGCTGTGGAAGCCTGGCACCGGCATTGAGCTTCAATGTAGAAGCCATTCCGGTAATGCCGCATATTTTCCGCTTTGGCCTGCTATGGAATCCTTCGTATAATCAGATCTATGAGCGAACATGCATTGGTTGGCATAGTGATGGGCAGCAAGAGCGACTACGAAGTGCTCTCGGCTGCGGTTGAAATTCTGAAGGCGCTTGAGATTCCCCATGAAGCGCGGGTTTTGAGCGCGCATCGCACTCCCGATCAACTCTTCGAATACGTTGCCAAAGCGCAGGAGCAGGGGATGCAAGTCTTCATCGCCGGGGCGGGAGGTGCGGCTCACCTGGCCGGCGTCATCGCCGCCAAGACGCTGGTTCCCGTGCTGGCTGTGCCCATTGCCTCCACGCCGCTCAATGGCCTGGATTCGCTGCTTTCGATGGTGCAGATGCCGAAAGGCGTTCCCGTGGCCACGCTGGCTATCGGCAAGCCTGGAGCGGCCAACGCCGCCCTCTTTGCCGCCGAAATTCTGGCTCTGAATGATACGGCGCTGTATGAACGGTTATCCGCGTGGAGAGCGGCGCGAGCGCAAGAAGTGCTGGATGCGAAGCTGCCCGAGTGAGCGACGTTTTTGTAGGGCACCCAGTTTTTTGCTGCTTCAGACATGGGCCACCTGCGGGATATTCCGAGAATGCCATGACGACTTTTCTGTATCGTTTTCGACCCACTGATAAGCTGCTTGGCGCAGAGTATCAGGAATTGGAGAAACAGGAGATATATTTCGCATCGCCAGATGAACTTAATGATCCGTTGGAGGGCTTCACGAATCTTTTCTGGAAGGGCGACCGAATCCTGTGGTCTAACCTGCTAAAGCACTACTTGATGTGCCTTATGCGAACTGTCTTCGACGCGCACATCTGCGGACCAGATCATACATTCGCCTGCAATCAAAGCTATGTCTTCAGCACCGAGGCATCATTGCCGACTCCAGAAATGAAGAGCCTATATCACCGGATTTGCGACATTTTCTTTCAGCACGAAGATGCTGCACAGCTTCCAGCCCTACTCTCTGATCGCAAATCTCCTATCCGGCGCAACGAACTCACCATGTGCCTTCAGGCATTACATCTTCATGCGTTGAATGCGGTTATTACGGGCATGGAGGAATGTTCTTTGTTGACATCCCGCCCGGAGGACGGTCCTTTTCGTGCCGCGAGTACAAAGCCAATTCCTTGCAAAGCTATGCTAGATGCCGTGAGCCGTCTAGAGTTGGAGCATCCAGACCAACCCGATATTGCTGAAGCAGTGAGCGCGGTCGGTAATGTTAGTTCGATGCAGCAGGATCTCATCCACGAATACAATGGTATCTCTTTGAAGCTTGGGCGAGCTTGGCAAACCATTATCTCGGAATTTCCGAAGCGTCATGTGAGCCAACTCGAGCAACTGCTTTACCGCGACTGGTATGTGGCGTCCTTCATGGAAGATCCCACGGATGCAGCAATGTGGGGTCATTATGGAGATGGACACAAAGGGGTATGCCTCATTTTCAAAACGCAGGCGAGTGCAAGCGGCAAACCGGCTATCAGATTAAGGCAGATCAATGCGTGGAGCGGCAATAATCAAGGCGTAACCCCAATTTATGGGGATCGTATGCATGAATTTCAAAGTGTGACCTACGAATCGAATTTCGTTGAACTTAACTTTTTTCGCTCTTTGGGAAGAATCACGATGCCCATGCTCAATTATTGGTGCAGAGACCTCACAGGAAACGTCAGCCCAATTGTCAGCGATATTGCGTCGGAATCTGCGGGTTGGCGTGAGAAGTATTGGGAAGACTATTTGAAGGCCGTAACCACCAAGCTGCCAGACTGGGCACAGGAAAAGGAATATCGGCTCCCTTTCTATAGTTTCATTACTGATCTTACGGAAAAGTCCACAAGAAAGCTGCAATATCACTTAGAGGACCTGCAAGGATTGATCTTCGGCATCAAAACCTCGACTGCGGATAAGATCAGAATCATGCACATCGTAGAAGAGAAATGCAGGAAAGAAGGACGGACCGATTTCGAATTCTACCAAGCTGTTTATTCATCCTTCACCGGACGAATAGTGAATGTGAAGTTGGGATTGATAAAGTTTGCCAAAAGTGCGGCGATTTGATTGCGCATCCCTCAGGGGTTAAAACCCTTGTTTTTAATGCGCTTTTCGGCACGACTGAAGTCGTGCCCTGACACAAAGCGGGTTTATGAAACACGCTCTACGGATTTATGAGTTGTACAACCCCGCCTTCCTCAGAGCCTGTTACTCGACCTTTTCCCCCCGCCGCGGCCTGCGGTTAGCCTGCAAAATTCTCTTGCGCAGCCGCAATGATTTAGGCGTGACCTCGACCATCTCGTCGTCGGCGACAAACTCGATGGCCTGCTCCAGATTCAGCGTTTTGCAGGGCACCAGGCGGATGGCTTCGTCGGCAGTGGAGGCGCGCATGTTGGTCATCTTCTTTTCGCGCACCACGTTCACGTCCAGGTCCTTATCGCGCGAGTGCTCGCCGATGATCATGCCCTCGTAGACCTCGACGCCCGCTCCCACAAACAAAATCCCGCGCTCCTGCAGGCCGTTCAGTGCATAAGTGGTCGTCTGTCCCTGGCGGTCAGAGACCAGCGCGCCCGTGGGCCGCTGCGGAATCTCGCCCTGGTAGGGCATGTAGCCGTCGAAGAGCGCATTCATGACAATCGTTCCGCGCGTTTCGGTGAGCATCTCCGAGCGCAAGCCGATGATGCCGCGGCTGGGTATGCGAAACTCCAATCGCACGCGGCCTGAGCCGTGATTGTGCATCTTGGTCATCTCGCCCTTGCGCGGGCCGAGCTTCTCGATCACCGTGCCTGTGTAAACCTCGGGCACGTCGATGGTCAGGTGCTCCACCGGCTCCATGCGCACGCCGTCCACCACCTTGGTGACGATCTCCGGCCGTCCGGCCATCAGCTCAAAACTCTCGCGCCGCATCATCTCGATCAGAATCGCCAGTTGCAGTTCGCCCCGGCCCAGCACCTTGAAGCTGTCGGGCGAGCCGGTCTCTTCCACGCGAATACTGACGTTGGTCAGCAACTCTTTTTCCAGGCGCTCGCGCAGGTTGCGGCTGGTTACATATTGGCCCTCGCGCCCCGCGAAGGGCGAGTTGTTGACGCTGAACTGAATTGCGATGGTCGGCTCGTCAATCACGATCAGCGGCAGCGGCGCCGGGTTTTCGACAGAGGTGATGGTCTCGCCGATGGTGATGCCCTCCACGCCGGCCACGGCCACAATATCGCCCATGGTAGTCTCGGCGATCTCCGTCCGCTTGAGGCCGCTGAAGGTGAAGAGCTTGGTGATGCGCGTCTTCATCAGCGCCCCGTCGCGCTTGGAGATGGTCACGTCGTCGCCGAAGTGCAGCGTGCCCTGGAAGACGCGGCAGATGGCGATGCGGCCAAAATAATCCGAGTAGTCGAGATTGGTGACAAGGATCTGCAAGGTGCCGTCCGGGTCGCCGGTGGCCGCGGGAATGGTGGAGACGATGGTCTGAAAGAGCGGCTGCAGGTTCACGCCGGGCGTGGCGGGATCGAGCGTCGCCGTGCCCTCCTTGGCCACCGCGTAGAGCACCGGAAAATCCAGTTGCGACTCGTCGGCGTCGAGGTCGATGAAAAGATCGTAAATTTCGTTCAGCACTTCCTGCGGCCGGGCGTCGGGGCGGTCAACTTTGTTGATGACCACGATGGGCAGCAGCTTGGCCTCCAGCGCCTTGGCCAGCACGTAGCGCGTCTGCGGCAGCGGGCCCTCGGCCGCGTCCACCAGCAGCATCACCCCGTCCACCATCTCCAGCGCGCGTTCCACCTCGCCGCCAAAATCGGCGTGGCCCGGCGTATCCACAATGTTGATCTTGCCGCCCTCGAAGACGATGGCCGTGTTCTTGGCCAGGATGGTGATGCCGCGCTCCCGCTCCAGTTCGTTCGAGTCCATCACCCGGTCGGCCACCTGCTCGTTGGCGCGGAAGGTTCCAGACTGCCGCAGCATGGCGTCCACCAGCGTGGTTTTGCCGTGGTCTACATGGGCAATGATGGCGATATTGCGTATCGTCTGGGCCACAGGGGGACGTTTTTCCTTCTAGTTGGTTTCGGCCTTGGAGGTTATGGGGTTGGGGGCAGAGAGAAAGCGAATCGTCGCGCAGTGCGGCTGTTTCCATTCTATCAGCAGGGCTTTTGGAGTCATTGTGGCGCGTTCAGGCACACTATCCCGGCTTTCAATCGGTTGAAGTGAAAACTTTGGGGCTAATCAGGCTGGACGATGAGTTCCGTCCCGCGGCAAATAGAGCTTGAGGATGCGAGCTGGTTTTGTTAGTACTATTGCAGCAAGCTGGCAAGCGGATTGGGCGATGAGCAACTTTGTCCGGCGACCTCTCCAGGCCTTCCGGCAGACAGTTTTTGCTTTTTCCGTGCAAGAATCGCCGGTGGACGCGTTCCTTCGTCGAGGCACAACCATGCGTAACAGCAAAGCGGCAGGCACGAGACTCATTCTGTTTTCACTTGGGATGCTGGCGGTATCTTCCGTTGAATCCGGGCGAATCCTGGCCCAGGAGACGCCCTCTTCTTCGCCGGCGGGCCCAACTCACTGCGCCATCCCCAACGGCAGGTCATACAGGGAGGTGCCCTGCGGGGCGCCACCGGTATCGCATATTACGCGCGGCCCAGGCATTCAGCCCGGCCCGCGTCCGGGTCCGAGGGTCACGAATCCGGCGCCCGCGACGCCGGATCCCGCCGTTGCCGAGCTCAACCAGGGTAACTATTTGTACAACAGCGGCAATTACACCGGCGCGTTGTGGCATTACCAGCAGGCGCTGGCCGCGCATCCCGGCGATCAGAATATTCTCAACTACATCGCGTATACCAAACAACAAATCCAGATTGCCGAGAAAAACCGGCAGTTGGCGGCTAAAGCGGCCGCTGAAGCGGCAGCGCGGCAGCGCGAGGCCCAGGCGAGAGAGGACTACGCGGACAGAACGCAGCAACTGGCAGCCAAATTCCAGGGCATTCTCGGTGAGGACTTCCAGGCCAGCTACGACGGCAACACGCAATCGGCGGTGCTGGCGGAGTCGTTGCCCGTCACCGGCCTGGACTTCACTCCGCCATCGCTTCCGGTCGTAACGGAGCACACCGAAGCCACCGCATCTCTGAGCTTTACGAACCCCAACCCCGCTCCCGCCGCGGCCGACAAGCCGGTCTCCTTTCCAGTATTCAAGACGCCTGTATCTCCGAACAGCGCTCCGGCCAGGGTTCTGCTCGCAAACCAGACTGAAGTGGAAAGGATTGACGAGCAGATTCACAAAGCGCAGGAAGAGTTGCGCCGCCTGATTGAAAACAACAAGGCCGGCGATGAACTGCGCCAGGAGTATGAAAAGGACAGCGAAGAGGCCACCACCGACGCCGAGGGGCTGAGCATCAAGCTGGTTCTCGACCTTGCGGGAGGGTTCAACGACGAATTGAAGGATATGAACGAAGAAGAGAAATCCAATGCCCTGCAGGAATTGCTCAACCGCACTCCTGAGGATGCCGCCAATCCCAGCAGTCAAACTTATTACGCATTGCTGGTCAACCGCAAGGAGCAACTGGAACGGCGCGCGGAGAAGCTGCGTCTTACCGCTAAGCTCAACGACCCTGGCGGAAAGATTGAAGATATGGACAAAACTGTTGACGAGAAAAACAAGACAGCCGTTTGGATCGCAAACTGGCAAACTTTGTGGGATCATGTATCTCAATCGGAGAAAGTGGAAGAACTCACCGGTCCATGGGCCGATATTCTGGATTCCGCCTACACGATTTACAAGCAGGCAGACGCCCTGGAGCACCTGGCGCAAAACGATAACAACAACGAGAAGATCTATGCGGCGCAGGCCAGCCTGCAGAGGCTGGTTCTGAAATTGGTGCTGCAGAAGAAGGCGGCCAAGGCGCGCGCCGCCGCCCAAAAAACTCAACCCGCAGCGGAGGCGCATCCATGAGCAGATTTGTAAGTGCAAGCCTTACCCCAATCGCCGCCGCTGTGGCATTGCTGCTGGCGTCCGCATCGGCGCACGGACAAAGCACGGCAGCCTACCACGCCTCCGCAACCGGGCGCGCCGCCGAACAGAAAGGCCTGGCAGCGGCAAAACGTTCCGACTTCAACGAAGCCCGCACGGACTTTCTCGCTGCCCGCGAGTCCGACCCCTATTGGCCTGAGAATCTCTACTACCTGGGGCTGGCGACCTCAAAGCTGCCTGGCCTGGAGCTTTCGGCCGCGGCATGGTTTGAGGCTTATCTGGCGCTCGATCCCAAGTCGCCGCGCGCCGCTGAGATTCGCAGCATCATCGACCATCTGGTACAGGCGGGCCGCGGCCGCGCCGCCGTGCTGGTGGGCTCCATGGAGCGCATGGTGGCCCTCTTTCCGCCCGACGAACTCGATGAGCGCAAGGCACACGATGTTCTGATGGACGACGAACTGGCGCTGCTGGAGCCAAACCATCCGGGAGCAGGCGAGTATAACCAGGCCGACAACGGCGTGTTTCCGCCATTTCCAGGAGACACAAGCAAGGCCTGGGCAGCGGCGAACTGGCTGGCTGATCGAGGCATGAACAAGGATTCGTTGGCCTGGGGGTTTGCCACCTGGGGCCGCGTGGAACTTGCCTCCCGGCTGCGCGGCGAAGATGAGCATGGAGCGGACTGGATCAACTACATTCCCGAATTGGTTGACGGGCATTATCTTACTGAGATCACGGCGCGAACCATGTTCCGGCCCGCGGATATTCTCCCGGCGGAAAAACTTTCCCTGCAAACTTTGTGCGACGCATCCATCTACTTCGCGGCCAGGCAGTTTGTGCTCAACGATATGTTTAACCGGCGGGATGCGATGGATACTGTCCGTGCCTGCGCTGTTGCCGCGATTCATGCCCCGGAGCCGGCCCCGGACATGTATGGAGACAAAAAATTGGGCATCAATCCGGAGCTTGCCGATGTCATTGAGTTCTATCTTGAAGACGGTAACTTAAAGGCAGACTGGGAGGTTTATAACAAGATGGATTTAGACGGCATAAAGCAATATGCCGGTATGCTTATCGGCGCAGCCGAGGACAAATTGGGCGGCAAACCGGGGGCGGCGGAACAAGCTCGGCTCGCGCGCCGGTATGTGGATGGGCTTCGCACGCCTCCGCATATGCCCATGGCATTAGCAGCATACGTCACGCCGGCGGACGCATATAAGGCTCAGAAGGAGGAGGAGGAGAGTACTTCCTGGGCATCCGCCAGCTTTCCGGCAGACTTTGTGCGCAGGCTTGGACCCGCCTCGCATGGCCCGTGGTTCTCACCGCGCGAGGCAGCCGACATATGGGAAAATGCGGCCAAAAACGAATTATCGGGGGATTGGTTCGAGCACTATACAAGCCAGTCGGAAGCCCTTCGCGCCCACACCTCTCCGAATGCCATCGACAAGGCAGGTGATATTTTCAGCGCCAGCGCCGATGCGGCAAAGACTCTGCTCGACGGCCTGACTGAGTTCACCGCATACCAGCGAACGATGGTTATTTACAGGCCGCCCGCTGTGCCGTTGCCGTATACCTGGCAGCCGGCTGCCGCGGCGGCAAAGTAAGTGCGTAAACGGCTAGGTCTCTGACCGCTTGTTTTGGTACCAGCTCCGTACCCCATCCTTTCGCCTTTTTCCTGGCGGAAGGGTGGGAAACCGAGAATCATATCGTACGAAATCATGCGGTCAGAGACCTAGTGCGACGGGGGAACGAACTCCGAGGGCAGCGCCGAGCCCTCGCCGAAGAAGAACTGCTCCATCTGCTCCACCAGGAACTGCTGCGCCTGCGGGGTCCAGGGCTGCAGCCGGTACTCATTCAGCAGCATCTTCTGCCGCTCGGCCCACTCCGCCCAGGCCGCCTTGGAGACGTTCTTGAAGATTTTCTGGCCGAACTCCGAGTCAAAGGGCGGTTCGTCCAGGCCCTCCATCTCCTTCTTGTTACGAACGCAAAAAACCATATGTGCCATCGTATCTCCCAGGCTCATTGTAATTGGATGGGGCGCGCTGCGGCTCGCGGCGTTTGGCTTGCGCTGCCCGGAACAATCTATCCTGTGAGGGTATGTGCGGCCGATACGTCCGTCAATCCGATCGGGAGGTTCTCGCCGGCTGGTTTGGCGTGGATCTGGAGACGATGCCGTGGTTTGCGCCCAGCTACAACGTGGCGCCCAGCAGCGTGCAACCCGTGGTGCGGATCAATCGCGACTCCGGCAACCGGGAGTTTGCCCTGTTGCGCTGGGGTCTGGTGCCTTTCTGGGCCAAGGAGGCCAAGTTCAGCTACAGCACCATCAACGCCCGCGCCGAAGAGGCAGCCACAAAGCCCGCCTACCGTGAGGCTCTGAAGAAGCGCCGTTGCCTGGTGCCCGCCGACGCCTTCTACGAGTGGCAGCGGATCGACAAGAAAACCAGGCGGCCCTATGCCATTGCCCTCAGGAGCGGCGAGCCCTGCGCCATGGCCGGCCTGTGGGAGAGCTGGAAGCCCAAAGAAGGCGCGCCGCTCGAGTCCTTCACCATTCTCACCACCGATCCAAACGAGCTGATGGAGCCCATCCACAACCGGATGCCGGCGATCCTCGCAGCTCGCGATTACCCGCGCTGGCTCGACGCAGGCGATCCGGCCAGGCCGCCCGTGGATTTGCTCCGCCCCTTCCCGGCGGAGAAAATGCGCGTCTGGCCAGTCAGCGAGCGCGTCGGAAACGTGCGCAACAACGATTCGCAATTACTTGAGCAAATCTGACCGGACCGGTTCACTCCGCCTGGCGCACAATTCTCTTGGCGTTACCTCGGTTTTCCGGCAGCGGACCATCTCCGGTCGAGCAGCCACGCCTCAATTAAGGAGCTTCCATGCCCGATTCGAATCCGTCTGGCCTCTCTGACAACGCCGCGGGTGGCCTTGCCTACATCACGCTCATTCCGGCCATCGTCTTCCTGATCATTGAACCCTTCAAGAGGAGTTCTTATGTCCGCTTCCACGCCTGGCAGTCGATCTTCTTTTTCGTAGCCTGGGCGGTGATCGACATTCTGGTCGGGGTGGTGCAGAATATCGTTCCATCTGCCGTCTTCCTTACCTTGACGGTTCTGCAATTGGTGGGCCTGGCCATCTTCCTCGTCTGGATCTTCGTATTTGTCAGCGCCTTCAGCGGCAAGCGCCTCAAGCTGCCCATCATTGGCGACCTGGCCGAGAAGCAGGCCAACCGGTAACCGGCTTCCCCTCTCCGCCGAGCGCAAGAACGGTCTCCACGCGAGGCCTTTCGCGCGTTTGCCGGTGGCCCTTCCTGCCCAGCCTTTTCCGGCTGCGGAACGGCCTCCGCGCTCCTCAAGTCGAAATCGCTTGACAATTCCGCGCATATCGGCTTTTCTTAGCTTGATCCTAGCGCACGCTCTTACCCGGATCCGCGGGCGGGAGATTCCCTTTATTAGTTCACTCCGGCTGGAGCGTGGAGCAACCGGTCCCGCAGTTCAGTCCCAATCCCAAAGGAGCTAACGTGTCCGATCCAAATCAATCTGGTCTCTCAGACAACGCCGCCGGTGGGCTTGCCTACATCACCATCATTCCGGCGATCATCTTCCTGATCGTGCCGCCTTACAACAAAAGTCCCAACGTGCGCTTCCACTCCTGGCAGTCCATCTTCCTGGCCATTGCCTGGGTAGCAGCCGACGTGGTTCTGATGATTCTTGGCAGGATGCCTTTCATCGGTCTGATCAATCTGATTTTGTGGCCGCTGGTGGCTCTCGGATTCTTCATCCTCTGGATCATCGTGCTGATCAAAGCCTTCAACGGCCAACGATTCAAGATTCCGTTGATTGGCGATCTGGCCGAGAAGCAGGCCAACAACTAACCGGCAGATGAGCCGCAGCATTTACGGGAACGGTTCCACGCTGAAACCGTTCCCGCTGGTGGAGATTGACCGCGCGGTTTGCGTTCGCTCCAGTGCGCTTCATCCGTTCAATAACCTGGGCATATCACCCCAGTCGTTTGATCTCAACCCCCAAAGGAGCTAACGTGTCCGAAGAAACTCCGCAATCTGGCCTTTCTGACAATTCCGCCGGCGCACTGGCCTACGTAACGGTCATTCCGGCGATCGTCTTCCTGCTGGTCGAACCCTATAGCAAAAACTCCTACATACGCTTCCACGCCTGGCAGTCCATCTTCCTGGGCATTGCCGCCTTCGCCGTCCAGATCGTCCTCTCGGTCATTCCCGTGATCGGGTGGATTCTGATCCCGTTTGTCCTCATCGGGTTCCTTGTGCTTTGGATCATTGTTTTGCTCAAGGCTCTGAAAGGGCAGCGCTACAAGCTGCCGTTTATCGGCGACCTTGCTGAAAAGCAGGCCGGCGCCTAAAGGCATCGGAACTTCACCGCATATGGCGCTGTGGGCCGGGAAGCCTCAGCGCCACTTGCGTATTCCACCGGAGTTTTTCCCGATTCAGCTAACTATCTGGGTCCAAACACTCAAATCCCGCTTGACAATTTCCTGCATACGGCCTTTTCTTATCTCAGTCCAGCTTCGCGCTCAATTTATGCGTTGCCGGCCTGGGATATGTTCCTTTTTGCTTAACCTGGCCTGAAGGAGCAATCACCGGCTTTGAAGTTGAGACTCACACCCAAGGAGCTACTGTGTCTGAAACTAAGATGTCTGGCCTCTCTGAAAATGGCATTGCCGCGCTCTCCTACATCACCTTCATTCCGGCGATCCTTTTCCTGATTCTCCCGCGTTACAACACGAGTGCCTATGTCCGCTTCCACGCCTGGCAATCTCTCCTTCTCAACGTTATGACGTTTTTGCTCAGTTTCGCCCTGACATATCTGGTGATGCCCTACATGATGTCTGCGGCAATCATCTTCCTGATCATCACCCGGGTGATCTGGGGTATGTGGCTCGGCATATGGGTCGTGTGGGCTATCGCCGCGTTGAACGGAAAGCGCTTGAAGCTCCCGCTTCTCGGCGCCCTTGCCGAACGGGAGGCCAATCCCAGCAAGTAAGCATTCAGAGCGGTTCTCCAGTGTGCGTGGCGTTTCCGGCATCGTCCAAGGCGGATTTTTCTTTAGGAAAAAGCCACTCAGCGTAAGTGGTTTCGCTCAACAGCAACTGGAAAACCGCTATAGTCGACGCAAAGTCTGGTGAACGGCCTCCGCATGGGGGCCGTTCCTCTTATCTCCGTTTGCCCTTGGGGCCGAACCGCTTCTTCGCCTTCTGCCCAGGGGGCGCGCCAACGTTGCGTCTGTTCTTTTTCGCCCTGGGCGGGGCCGCTTTTCTGCCGGTCAGCGGCAGTCCTTCCTCCACAATTGAGAATTGCAGCTTCCGCTCAGCCGCCAGGATGCGGTCCAGGATCACCTGCACCCTGTCGCCGGCGCGAAAGCGGCGGCCCGTGCGCTCGCCGGCAATCTCGTGCGTGTTCTCGCGCCAGGTATAGCGGTCGCCGCGCAGGGTATCGATGGGCACCAGCCCCTCGACAAAAAGATCGGTCAGCTCGACAAAGAGGCCGAATTTGGCCGGGTTCAGCACCAGCGCGGCAAACTCCTCGCCCACCCGGTCCTGCATGAAGCGAACCTTCTTCCACTCCACCAGCTCGCGCTCGGCGTCGGCGGCGCGGCGCTCGGTCTGGCTGGTCTCCTCGGCGATCTGGGCCAGCTCGGACTCGGGAATCGGAGGCTCGCCGGAAAAGCCCGTGCCGGAAGCCGCGGAAATCTCCGTGCCCCATCCTTTCGTCCGCCGCGGCGGATTTCTGTCGAAAGGGTGGGAAGCCATACCGCTCGGTCGTAGCCCCTCATTCGGGTGTGTCCAGGGCGAACCGTGCCGGTCTTTCGTCACCACCCCCTTGCCGCTCACGCCTTCCCTGAGCAGCGTCTTGGCGATGCGATGGACGATCAGGTCAGGGTAACGGCGGATGGGCGAAGTGAAGTGCGTATACGAGGGCGCGGCCAGCGCAAAGTGGCCTTCGTTGATCTCGGAGTAGCGGGCCTGCTTAAGCGAGCGCAGCATCAGGTAGCTCAGAATCCGCTCCTCCGGCTTGCCCTCGATCTTTGCCGCCAGCTTCTGGTACATGCGCGGCGTGACGGCGATATCTTCGGGCACTTCGTGCTGGCGCGGGCGACGGCCGCTGCCGGTTGCCTCCCGCCGCTCACCGCGGGTCTCAATGCGCCGGACCGGCAGAGCGCCGAGACCGAGCGAGTAGCCGAAGCTGGCGGCCAGTTCCTCGAATTGGACCACACGGCGCGGTTCGGGCTTTTCATGAATCCGGTAGAGCGAGGGTACGCCCAGGTCCTCCAGCCAGGTGGCCACGCACTCGTTGGCCGCCAGCATGAACTCCTCGATCAGGCGGTTGGCCCAGGTGCGCTCGGATTTGGTGATGCCGCGCATCTGCCCTTGCTCGTCAAACTCGATCACCGGCTCGGGCAGGTCGAAGTCGATCGAGCCCCTCGCCTCGCGCTGCTTGTTCATCAGCCCGGCGAGCGTCCGCATCCGCTCAAAATCGGGAACGAGGCGCTTCCGCGCTTCTTCCTTTTGGTTGAGAATTTCGGAGACCTCCGTATAGGTCATCCGCGCCACGGAGCGAATGACGCCCTCGACAATTACGTAGCTTTCGATCCTGCCCCCTGAGTCAAGCTCCATGATGCAGCTCAGGACCAGCCGGTCTTCGCCGGGAAGCAGGCTGCATATATCGGTTGAAAGCTCCTGCGGCAGCATGGGAATGGCGCGATCGGGAAAGTAGACGCTGGTTCCGCGCAGCCGCGCCTCCAGGTCGAGGCCGGTTCCCGCGCGCACATACTCGGCCACGTCGGCAATATGCACCTGCAACTCGTAGCCGGCGCCGTGGGCGCGTTCTGTGACAAGAACTGCATCATCGAAGTCGCGCGCCGTCTCGCCGTCGATGGTGACGATCGGGAGGTTGCGAAAATCTCGACGACGAGAAACCTCGGAGAGGTCGAGTTGAGCCACCGCACGGGCCTCCGCCAGCACATTCTCCGGGAAGACCCGCGGCAACTGGTGCTTGCGGATCACCATCTCCACGTCCACGCCGAAGTCGTCGGCCGATCCCAGCACCTCAATCACGCGGCCCACCGGGGGCCGGGTAGGCGTGGGCCAACTGGTGATCTCCACATCCACCACCAGGCCCTCCAGGCTTTCGTGAACGGAGGCAGACGCAGCCTCATGGCCCAGTACCCGGTGCGGCGTGGCAGCCTCCCCTGCTGCCGGCAGTTCCTGCCCATCGGGAATCAAAATGGGCTGCGTCATGCGCTCGTCGAACGGGACGACTGAATGGCCCTGCGCACGGTCGGAGCGCGCATAGTGAAAGACGCCGACCACGGTGGGGTTGCGCCGCTCCAGCACCCGGACAATGCGGCCCATACGGCGGCCATCGGCCTTCGGAGGCTCCACTTCAACCAGCACCTGGTCGCCCTGCATGGCGCCGTTGATCTCGTCTGGAGGGATAAAAATATCTTCCTCCACCCCACGGACGAGGCCTCGACCGCGGGGACCCCGGTCTTCCTGGCCTGAAGCCTGGCGCGCATCCGCCACGGCAGACCTTCGGTTGGGCCGCACAAACCCGTAGCTGTCGCGATGCAGATCGAGCCTTCCGGCGGCCAGGTTTTCCCGCCTTCCAACCGGCCTGGGAATGCTCCAGTGCTCGCGGTCCAGCAGGATGAGTTCGCCGCGCGCGGTCAGCCGGTCCAGTTGCTCCAGCAGCAGGCGCCGCTCGCGCCCGCCGCCCAGGCTCAGCTCGCGGACCAGTTGCTTATATCCGGCCTTCTGCCCTGCAGAGCGGGCGATCCGCGCCACCAATTCACGGTCGGTCATAAACTAAGAGTAGGCTATTGGCAAACCGGGGCCCCCGGCGAACATCCGCCGCGGCGGATGTTCGCTGGGGTGGAAACCGGGGGTCCCCGGCGAGCGATTTTTGCTCGCTGGGGTGGAAAGCCAGTACGCAGCACCCTGCCGCGGCGGGCATGAAATCCGGCTTTACCCTCCGCCAGGCCGCCTCAATTTTTCTCGACATTGGCTACCGATTGCCCTTGTTCACCCGCTATTTTCGCTAAACTGCCATGCTCGGTTTTAAAATAACGGTAAACCAACGTCCTGGGCGAACCGCAAAGGGGTAACATCGTACTTGTGGCCGTCAGAGGTTGCCGTAGCCAAATTGCCGGCAGCCTGCATATACAGATTTTTGGACCCAAGGCAATGGCCCTGCCTTGTAAGCCCCGTCCCGTCAGGACAGAAAAGGAAACACACCCGTGAGCGCTATGTGGAAACCCAGCCAGTCCGGATCGATCACACCCACTCCCACCCCGGAACCTTACCGCCCCGCGCCGGCCGCTACGGTCGTTGAATCCGCCAATCGCGCCCCGGCCGCGACCGGGGACCAGGCTAGCATCGGCAAAGGCCTGCTGATCAAGGGTGAGATCACCGGCTCAGAGTCGCTGTTCATCGACGGCAAGGTTGAGGGCAATATCAACCTTCCCGGCAACCGCGTCACCGTGGGCCGCAACGGCCAGGTCGCGGCCAACATCATCGCTCGCGAGATTGTGATTCTGGGCAAGATTCGCGGCAATGTCTCCGCCTCGGACCGCGTGGATATCCGCGCCGAGGGCTCTCTGATCGGCGACGTCACCGTGGCCCGCATCAGCATCGAGGATGGCGCTTTCTTCAAGGGCGGAATCGACATTCGCAAGCCCGAAGTCAAACAGGCCGTACCTGGAGCCACAGCAACGTCCGAGTCGACAAAACAGGCGCTGCTATAACTCCGCCTTTCAGTCGCTGCAGGGCTGCTTCCTTGCTCCGCTTTCAAAGAAGCCGCGACATCTTTCTTGCGTGTTCCCAGCGCCTGGGTGGGAAACCTCAATCATCAAGCCGGTTCCTAGCTCAATCAAGGTTCAGTTTGGCGTGCAGTTACAGCCGAATCCAGTTGACGGACTCGTTTCTCCAGCGCCCGCCTCGTTCGGTAACTATTGAAAACATCGTACTGGTTACCTAAAGTAACACTAGTAATATCTATCTTGTTACAAAGAATAACTATCGTAACGTAGAATTGGCTACTTTGAATGCAGTGCGCCCACCACAGAACGCATTCAGGCGGTCCAAGAGCCTCTGATTTGGTAATAGTGCAACGAAGATCTCGCCCTTGCCTCTATCGCGCCTTCAGGCTGCGGTCAAATTTAGTAAGTGTCTAGTTTTGTACAGTAATCTTTTTCAAATTCAACTAATTTCTGTTACATTAAATTCCTCGTCGCTTGAGAGGCCTATGGAAAGGATCGAGCAAACATGGGCGAACGATGTTCCGGCGGTCCGCGTCGGGACAGCATCATAGAAAGTGGTCACAAAATGCGAAGCCGATAGCAACAGACAGCTATCGGCATGTGTGTTTCCGGGCTGCGGCAATGGCTTTGCCGTGCAGCCCCCACTCCCCAGGAAAGGAAGCGCAATTGTGTCAGCTATGTTGAAATCCAACCAGATCAGAACACTCGCCTACAATCACATTCCTGAGTCCTTACACACTTTGCTGGGTATCGTGCCCAATGAGCCAAAGGCTCACGGCGCAGTTTCTGCCGGCGACCAGGCTACCATCGGCAAGGGTCTGATCCTCCACGGCGACATCACCGGCTCGGAGTCGCTTTTTATCGACGGTAAGGTCGAAGGCAGCATCAGTTTGCCCGGTAACCGCGTCACCGTGGGCCGCAATGGAATTGTGGAAGCCACCATCAACGCTCGCGAGATCGTGGTGATGGGCAAAATCCGCGGCAATGTCACCGCCACGGACCGCGTGGACATCCGCGCCGAGGGCGGGCTCACCGGGGACGTGATCGCAGCCCGCGTCAGCGTTGAGGATGGCGCCTTCTTCAAGGGTGGTATCGACATTCGCAAGCCTGAGGCCAAGCAGGTGCGTTCCATGACTCTGGCAACGGTCGATGAACTCAAAGAGGCTTAACTCCTGAGAGCGCTTTCGCTCCAGCACAAAAGCCCTCGCATCTGCGGGGGCTTGTGTGTTTTTTGTGGATGGAGCATTGCCGGCCTTCCCGATAGACAAACGAGGCACTCTATGCGGACAAATATCGGTAAATGACGTGAAAATGAATTGGAAAAAGGTCTCGAAATCGCTTATCCCAGCCCCAGCCGCTTCATCGTCACCCTGGGCAGGGCTGATCCTGTCTTCTCCAGAACCCACTTAGCGGCCACCACCCAAACCGCGGTTCCGGCCAGCAGTTGGCCCAGGTCGGTCCAGCGGGTCTCAGCGGGCAGGTGCAAACGGCCAAGATGGCCCAGCAGGCCGCCCATGCCCCAGATGACCATCCACACGCACGCGCCGCTGGCCAGTGCGGCCAGCAGGCAGCGGCCCATTTCAGCGAAGTCCAGGCTGGCCAGCGAGACCATGCGCCGCTGGTGCAGCAATACGGCGATGGTGCCGGTTTGCAGAGCGATTCCTATATCCGAGGCGATGGCCAGCCCCATCGCCCCTTGCCAGTGGTAAAACGCTGCATAGAGGGGCAGCGAGACCACCGTCAAGATTGTTGCCGCCGCCATGGGAACGAAAGTATTTTGCGCTGCGTAAAACGCGCGCGCATAGATGGCCTGCGCCGACCACAGAAACAACGAAATGGAGAATACGGCGAAGTATGCTGCGCACTCCCGCGCATCGGCGGCCGAAAAGCGTCCGCCGGTAAACACCAGGTCGATCATCGGCTGGCCCAGCGCCACCATGCCTGAGGCCGCCAGCAGCCCCAGCGCCGCAACCCGCGATACCGAGTCCGCCACGCCGGTTGCAAAGTCGTAGTGTCGCTTCTGCGACCACAGGCTGGCGAAAAACGGCATGGAGGCAGCGCCCGCCGCCTGTGCCAGCACGGCCATGGGCGCGGTAAAAAGCTGCTTTGCATAGCTCATCTGCGAGACCGCGCCGTTGGTTGCCGAGGCAAAGTGGGCGATGATCCAGTTATCGGCAGTCACCAGCGAAATGCCCGCCATAAGCGGGAGCGACAGCCTCACCCAGTCGCGCAATCCCTTGTCGTGCCAGTCCAGAATCGGCCGGTATCGTGTGCCAGCCCGCCGCGCAAAGATCCAATTGAGGAGAAACGGCCCAAGGAACGCGCCCGCCACAGCTCCGATAGCCAGCGATGAAACTCCAATGCGCCGCACCAGCAAGAGGCCGCCCACAATGGTGCCTAAACCGTAAATCAGCGGCGTGACCGCCTGCACGCTGAATTGCTTGCGCACCAGCAGAACCGCGCCGAAGACTCCACCGGCCAAGAAACACAATTGCGCGGGCAGCAGAATGCGCGTCAGCAGCACGCAAAGAGCGGCCTTCTCTGCGCCAAACCAGGGGAACATCCAGTGGATAAACCAGGGAGCAACCAGCTCGGCCAGCACAATGGCCCCGCCCAGCACCAGATACATTGTGGTCAGAATCACCGACAGCGACCGCTGACCCTCCGCCTCCCGCCCCGTTTCGCGATAGCGGGTAAGGATGGTGACAAAGGTGATGGAAGCCGCGCCGCCGACCAGGAAGTACGAGATCATATCCGGCAGCACGAAAGCGGCGTTCAGCGCGTCCGCCTCCATGCCCTTGCCGAAGAGCCACACAATATATTTCATCCGCACCAGTCCGATGATGCGCGACAGAAAAGTGGATGCCATCAGCAGCAGAGTCGCCGTGAACGCCGTATGCACGTGCGATGGGCGCAGCATTCCCAGGCCGCGTGCCCACCGCGAAGGCGCGCGTGGAATAGGTTGAGTTGGTTGCGATTCAGCCACTGAAGTCGATTCTAACGGGCCTGCGCGCCGGCGGATGGTTCTCATCGGAATTGAATTCCGAAAGGGCGGGGAGCCGGCCCATTTTTTCCACGTAAACTGTCCGCAGGAGGTACTGCTTGCAGCGTACTGTTGGTTTCGCGCTTGGGGTGATTGTTGGGCTCAATGCGGTTGCTCAGACGATTCATGGGCGGGAGGGCATCACCTTGCCGCCGCCGCCTGCCGTTGAGGCCATCCCGGTGGTCGACGATTACTTCGGAACAAAAATTTCCGACAGCTATCGATGGCTCGAAGACGCAAAGAGTCCTGAGACGCGCGCCTTTATCGATGCGCAGAATGCCTACACGGCGCAGTATATGCAGCAGGCGCGCATCCGGCCGCAAGTGGTGGGCGATCTGGACGCTCTGGAGAAAGTCTCCGAGAACGGTGCACCCGTCGAACGCGCCAACAACTATTTTTTCGGCAGGCGGCTGGCCGGCGAACAGCAGTTCTCGATCTACGTGCGCCACGGATGGAGGGGCAAGGACCAGCGCCTGATCGATCCGGCCAAACTGAGCCCCGACCCCAACACTTCGGTCTTCATGACGGATGTTTCCCGCGATGGAGTGCTGCTGGCCTATGCGGTGCGGAACGGCGGAGCGGACGAGACCGTCATCCATGTGTTGAATGTGAAGACCGGCCTGGCGCTCGAGGATGAGCTGCCGAAGGCCCGCTACTTCGGCGCCGGCTTTGCGCCGGATGGGGCCAGCCTCTACTACGCGCGCAACGACAAGGAGGGAACGCTGCTCTACCAGCACGTGCTGGGCACGCCCGTTTCCGCGGATACGCTGTTGTTCGGCCGCGAGTTTCGCTCAGAGCCGCTGGCTGGCAACGACCTTTTCTCGGGCGTGGTGACCGACGACGGCCACTACCTGGTGGTGACGATCAGCCGCGGCGTTCCGCCCCGGCGCGTGGATATCGTCTTCCGCGACCTGACCAAACCCGGATCGCCCTTTGAAGTGCTGGTCTGGGGGCTGAATGCGCGCTTCGCCGCAATCTACGCCAGGGGCGCGTGGGTTGTGAAGACCGACTACCAGGCGCCCAAGGGAAGGATTCTCGAAGGCATTCCCGGCACTCCGCCCGGCGCGTGGAAGACCATCGTGCCCGAGGGGCCGGATGTGATCGATGAGTGGTCGATTGTGAGTGGAAAGATCTTCGTGAACCGGCTGAGGGACGTGAAATCGGAGACGACAGTCTATGCCCTGAATGGAAAGCCGGCCGGGCAGATCGAATACGAAGGAATCGGCTCGGCCTCAGGAGTCTTTGGCCGGACAACGGACCGCTACGGCTACTTCAGCTTTGAGTCGTTCATCGTGCCCTGGACCATCTACCGGCTGGATACGAAGACCGGCAAGCGCGAGGTCTTTTTCCAGCCCAAAATCCCCTTCGACTCCAGCCAGTATGAGCTGAAGCAGGTATTTTTCAAGTCCAAAGATGGGACCGAGGTTCCCATGTTCATTGCCGGCAAGAAAGGGCTGAAGCGGGATGGGACCCAGCGGCTGCTGATGACCGGCTATGGCGGCTTCAACCTGAACGAGACTCCCGGCTGGAACTCCCGCGTGGCCTGGTGGCTGGAGCAGGGCGGCTGGTTCGCGGAGCCTAACCTGCGCGGCGGCGGCGAATATGGCGAGAGCTGGCACGAGCAGGGGATGTTTGCTGGTAAACAGAACGTCTTCGACGACTGGTTTGCTGCGGCCGAGTACCTGATCGACAACAAATACACTTCGCCGGAGCACTTTGCCATCACCGGCCGCTCCAACGGCGGCCTGCTTATGGGCGCGGCCATCACCCAGCGGCCGGAGCTGTTCTCGGCCGTCTGGTGCGGCTATCCGCTGCTGGATATGCTGCGCTTCCAGAAGTTCCTGGTGGGCTCGTACTGGACCACGGAGTACGGCTCCGCGGAGAACGAAAAGCAGTTTCCCTATCTCCTGAAGTATTCTCCCTACCAAAACGTAAAAGCGGGGACCGCCTACCCGGCGGTGATGTTCTTCACCGGCGACGGCGACACGCGCGTGGACCCGCTCCATGCGCGCAAGATGACGCCCCGGTTGCAGTCGGCCAGCTCCAGCGGCCGGCCTATCCTGCTGCACTACAGCCTGGCAGGAGGACACAGCGCGGGAGTGGGCGCGGACCAGGAGGTCCAGGACGATGCCGACCAGCTCACCTTCCTGTGGAGTGAAACGGGTCAGCCCTCGTTACGTAAGTAGTGGCCGGTTCACATTGGACGGGTACTCAGCAGGACCGCTCCGGCGTAACCTCATGTCCTTGGTAATCCCTTCCGATAAGGAAAGTGCGTGAATTTTTTGAGCACGTTCCTATGGGCGGTCATTCACTGGCAGTATCCGCGGAAATTTGAACGCGCTGCGGCCAGTGAGGCCGCTCTCGGCCCTTTGCAAAGCCGGCTTGCCCCTGGGTGGCTGGCTGTTCCCGGCTGGAAACAGGCTTCCGGGGTATCACTGGGTACGGAGCCAAGATGCCACAAATAGAGTTGGAGACCGGCAAAATCGATCGGCAGCAGGAGGAAACCCGGCTGGCTGAGTTGGCTTCTATCGGGATTCTCGATACTCCGCCCGAACCCAGCTACGACGCCATCACGCGGCTGGCTGCTGAATATTTCCAGGCCGATTCGGCCGGGCTCGCTTTTGCCGACCAGAGCCGCATCTGGATCAAGTCGCACTTCGGTGAGCACGTGCGCGAGTTACCCCGGAAGAACTCCATCTTCGATCTGGTGCTGGCCGAAGACGGGCCGGTGATAGCCACGGATATCTCCAGGCAAACCCAATTGGAAGGGCAAGCGCCCCGCCTCAAGCAGATCGGCATGGGTTTCTTTGCCAGCGTTCCCGTGCGCTCATTCGACGACAAGATTCTAGGGGTTTTGAGCATCTTCTGGCGAGAGCCTCGTCCCGGCCTGGCGCCGGACGAGCTGCGCATGCTCGAGAGCCTGGCCGATATGGTGGCCAGCCAACTGGAACTGCGCAGGCTGCGCAAATCATTCACCGGGAACTGGTCGCGCAGGTCTCGCACCTCCAGCATCATCCCCGGCTGGCCGTGCGGACCAGACTTGCGCCTAGCCCTGGACGAGCGCCAGTTTGTGCTCTACTACCAACCCGAGGTCGAACTCTCCACCCGTAAGATCATTGGTCTTGAGGCGCTGATCCGCTGGGCGCATCCGGAGCGGGGGCTGATTCCGCCCATGGACTTCATTCCGCTGGCCGAGGAGAGCGGGTTGATCCTGCCCATCGGCGACTGGGGACTCGCCGAGGCATGCAGGCAGATCCAGACGTGGTGCCGCGAGGATCCCCGCCACGGCTCTCTGCGGGTCTGCGTCAACCTCTCCGCCCGTCAGTTCTCCCGTGTGGGTCTGGCCGACCACATCGAGGCGTTGCTGCTTCAATCCGGCATCTCCAGCCGGCAACTCGGTCTGGAGATGACCGAGTCCAGCCTGTTTCCCAACATACAAACTGCCCTGGAGGTGCTGGGCAGCCTGCGCCGGCTGGGCGTCTCCCTGCTGATGGACGACTTCGGCACCGGATACAGCTCGCTCAACCACCTGCATTCCTTTCCCTTCGACGTGCTCAAGATCGACCGCTCGTTTGTAGGCCGCATGACCGAGGGAGATCAACCGCTGCAGATCGTGCGCACCATCATCGAACTGGCCCGGGTGTTGGGGATGGACGTCGTCGCCGAGGGCATCGAAACCCGCGAACAGTATCGCCTGCTGCGGCAATTGGGCTGCCGCTTCGGCCAGGGCTTCCTCTTCGCCCGCCCTATGAGCGCCGAGGCTGTCACCCAACTGTTGCGGCTCCCTGGACGCGTGCTCCCCGATCCCGAGGCACGCGAAGCCGTTCCCGCCTGACCGCGCGCAGCTTTGCGGGTGCCCCACCGGGGCGCCGGGGAACCGGGGAACCCTCTGGGTCGGGGTCGGGGCCCCGCGTTTTTGTTTTTGCGGCTAGGGTGGGTAGTACGCCAGGGGTGCGGTTTCATTTTGGAACTGGCGAAACGCCGGTCTTCATTCGGGATTTGCTCGGCATTTCACAAGGGAAATTGCTCACGCTAGCGACCCATCCTCGGGGTATGCTCCAACCCATGCAGCAACCAGCGGAAAATTCCGGGGCCCCCGGCGACGGGTCTTTGTCGCTGGGGTGGAATTCCGGGGCCCCCGGCGACGGGTCTTTGTCGCTGGGGTGGAAAACCGCGCCCTCCCTCACCTCCTCCAACTTTGCCGGCCTGCTGGCTGCTCTTGCAGCGCCCGCGTCCGCCGCGCCTGCCCGCCGTGGTGGGGCGGACCGCGGCCCTACATGGAACGATGACGGCCTGGAAGACGACGTGGCAACCCTCAGCTATGAGCGCGCCCTGCGCGCCCACGCGCGCTACCGCTCCGATCATCCCAGCGACCGGTCGCTTACCCAGCCCTTCGATCCTGGGCCAATCTATAGCGATGAGGCGTTTTCAGACGATGCGTCCCCGGCCGCTCCAGCGGTAACTCAGCAAGCGATCGCTTCTTCGAGTGCACTGGCAGAACCCTGGGCCATCCACGGTCCGGCCACGGCGCTTGACAGGAATCTGAAGTCCGCCAGCATCACCATCCGGCTGAGCAAGGCGGAATGCGCGCAATTGCACAAACGCGCTGCCGAAGCAGGGCTCACCGTCTCTGCCTACCTGCGCTCCTGCACCTTTGAGGCTGAGTCCCTGCGGGCGCTGGTGAAAGACACGCTGGCCCAGTTGCGTCCGGACCCACCCAAAAGGAAGCAGACCGCCTCCACTCCGCGCTCCTGGCTGGGGTGGTTGTTGCGCCTTTTGCCTCGCTGGCATCCCAATCAGCGCGTTGCCCAGACTTGAGGTAATGGGGTCAGAGCATAAATAAACCCATTTTCCCTTGCATTTCATCTAATCTGTTGACAGGATACGAGATGGCCGAGAACTTCACATAAACGACTTGTTTTGCAGCTTTTCACAGGTTGCGGTTCACTTTCCGGCGCGGTTACCTAGAAGTGAGGATTCATGCGAACCATGTTGGAATCAAATCAAAAGGCGGAATAAATGGGATACGCGCAAGCAGTTCTTTTTAGTGAAGATGTCTCCCACCGTCGCGTCCAGGGCGGAGTCTGCACATCCGATGTCACGCTTTCCGCTCATCTTGGCGATAACGCAGAGGTGTTCCCGAAGATTCTTGACCTTCACGTTCCGAAGGGCGCAAAAATCGCAGACGTTACATATGGCCTCGGCGTCTTTTGGCGAAACGTGGATATAGAAGAATACAAGCTGGTTCCGAGCGATATAAAAACAGGCCTGGATTGCCGCAATTTGCCCTATCACACAGGATCATTCGACTGTGTGGTTCTTGACCCACCCTACATGGAGGGCTTGTATCGAAATACAAATGGGCATCTCGCAGGCTCTGGCACTCATGGGGTATTCCGAACCGCGTACTCAAACGGTCAGGAAACGAAGTCCGGGCCTAAATGGCATGATGCGGTTCTCGATATGTACTACCGGGCAGGGGCGGAAGCTTACCGCATTCTTCGACAGGATGGAACTTTGATCGTCAAATGCCAGGATGAGGTCTCAGCCAACATGCAGCGGCTAACGCATGTTGAGATAATCAATCACTATGCACAACTCGGCTTTTATGCCAAAGATTTGTTTGTGGTGATGAGAACGAATAGCCCTTGCATTACCCGCCTAAAGAAGCAGGTTCATGCCCGGAAAAACCACTCGTATTTCTTGGTCTTCGTGAAGACCTCATCTCCCCGCTCGCTTGGCAAGCAGCCGGTCAAGAAGAGCAAAGGGCTCGTCCGCAAACGGCGGGGATAGTGGCCATGTAATCTTCATTCTGCTTGGCAAAAGATGCTTTTCTGCTCTGGCGTGTAGCCCTTCCAAGTCGAACGCGGCAGGTCGTCATTCAACGCGAATGCAAACCGCCACACGCGACCAAACGAATAGAGACAGACCGCGAGTAGGTCAAACCCGCCTACGAGTAGGCAATTGGTGCTGACTACCTCCCCACTCGGTAGTAGCACCTCTGTCTTGTCGCTTGCGTTGCATTGGAAGGTGCCCACGTAGCCCCCTTCGACCTGCTTAACCTTGGGACTGTCTAGGCACTTCACTTCCACCTTTATCGCCTCACCTCTGTAGTCGAAAAGGAAATCGCATTTCTGTTTTCGATCGTGTGAGCGCGGGCGTATCAGGTTCTCAACCTCTGGCCGCAACAGCCACTCCTGTTTGAGTTTGTATTCGGCTACAAAACCGAACATCAAGCCACGCATACTCGGATTCTCCGCGACAATCTCGGAGAGTTCGTTTGCGGTGAGGGACTAGGCTTCCAACAGGCTGGGAATGGGAGGGGTAGCCATGTAGTGGAATTATAACCGTCAGTCTTGACTATTTTTCCGTTTCGGTCGTCTGGATACCGAGCCTATTCCACTTCCAGCACCAGGCACTTCAGGTATTCGGTCTCCGGCAGGTTCAGCACCACCGGATGGTCGGGGGCGGCGCCGCGGCGTTCCAGCAGGCGCACGCGCCGCCCGGCATCGGCGGCGGCCGAGGCCACGCTGCCCTCGAGATCGGCCCAGCTCACGTGATGCGAGCAGGAGCAGGTCACCAGCAGGCCGCCGGGGCGCAGCATCCTGAGGGCTCTCAAATTCAGCTCCTTGTAGCCGCGCAACGCTCCCTCCACCGCCCGCTTGGTCTTGGCGAATGCGGGTGGATCGAGAACGATGGCGTCGAAGGCCTCAGAGATTGACCAGTCGCGCAGAATCTCGAAGGCGTCTCCCTCCACCCAGTCCACCTCTGCGGTGAGCCGGGCGCGATTGGCCTCAAGATTCCGCTCCGCCACCTCGAGCGAGGCTCGGGAGGCGTCGATGCCGGTAACCTGGCTGCAGACCTGTGCCAGGTGCAGTGCAAAGCCGCCCTGGTAGCAGCAAACGTCCAGCGCCCGTCCGGTAGCGCCCAGCCGCCGCGACCACTCCTGGGCGGCGGCGTAATTGGCTCGCTGGTCGAGGAATGCGCCCGTTTTCTGCCCGGAGTTTGCGTCGAATTGGAAAACCAGACCGTTGAGCCGGAATTGGGAACTGGTGGGAGGATTCGTAGCGTCTTCGACAAAAAGAGGTTCGGAGCTGGGCGCGGCCAGACCCTCCAGTTCGCGCATGCGCGGGTCGGGCCGCTCGAGAATCGCCGCCGGCGCCAGTTCTTCGCGCAGTACGCGCACGCACGTCTCCCGCACCGCGGCCGAATCCAATCCCTTGGCCAGGAGTTGAACGATCGCCAACTCGCCGTACTTGTCCGCCACCAGGCCGGGCAGTTCGTCGGCTTCGCTGAAGCAGAGCCGGCAGGCGTTGTTGCGGTCGTCGAGCAGAGGTTTGCGCCGGGCAATCGCCGCCCGCAGCCGCGTGGCCAGTAACCGCAGCCAGCCGGCCTCATCGATGGTTTCGCGCGAGACCAGCCGCAGCGCAATCTGCGATGAGGGGCTGTAAAGCGCCGTACCCAGCAAAAGGCCGCGGCCGTCGGCCACCGGCAGCAGCGCGGGAGGGTCGCCGGTTTGAGGCAATTCAATGGTCTCGATATCGGAGGCGTAGACCCATAAATAGCCGCCCCGCAGCCGGTCGGAGGCGCGGCGGTTGATGCGCGCTCCGAGGACAGAGCTTATTGACCCAGCGCGTTCCGATCCGGCCTGGTTCATCGTACCCACATCTTATCCCGTCATCCTGCCACTCATCGAAGCCCCTTCGAGTTCTCAAGGGTCAGTATTTGGTGCGGCACGCGGCAACATGTGATTCGGTCGAGACGTATAATCGGGCGAAGGGGATACGTAGCGATGGACAGCGCAGAAGCTATTCAAGCAACCTTTTCGGGTCATTTGCAGAAGCCGATCATCGTGCGCGAGGTCGTTACGGAGAATAATCGGGTAAAGGTTGAAGATCGTGCAATTCACGATTGGTATAGGTTCGTTTTGTCCTTTCCCCCGCATTTGGTTCGAGATTATCTACAGCGTTTTGGTCTTTCTGAAGGTGGTTGCGTTCTTGATCCATTCTGCGGCACCGGTACAACGCTCGTCGAGTGCAAGAGGCTTGGCGTCAATTCGGTCGGACTTGAAGCTAATCCAATGCCGTGGTTCGCTACAAATACGAAGATTGATTGGAAACCGCATCCCGACGCGCTGCTAATGCACGCTGGAAAAGTTGCCGACACTGCGGAGGAAAAACTCGTTAGCGGTGGAACACCTGATATTGGTGGCCTTCCGCTATTTCCCGGCGATATCACTTCTCAAGAGCTAAAGAAGCTACCTCATGAAGCCGAGAAGCTGATCCTGGCCAACTCCATAAGCCCGCTCCCCCTGCACAAGACCCTGGTGCTGTTGGAAGCTCTTCAAGAGCACTCCGACGAGCGATTTGCCGCTCACGAAAGATTAGCTCTGGCGAAGGCAATTGTTTCAGATATAAGTAACCTGCATTTTGGGCCAGAGGTCGGCGTAGGCAAACCCAAGAAAGATGCCGCTGTGATAGCAGCCTGGCTCAGGCGCGTCACCGCAATGGCGCACGATATGGCAAACCTGCCTGAGAGCAAGTTCGGTCAGGCAACTGTATACCGGGCGGATTCGCGGAACACCTCCGCCGTGCTTGCGCCGGACACTGTGGATGCAGTGATTACCTCACCCCCTTACCCAAACGAAAAGGATTATACGCGGACAACCCGGCTCGAATCGGTGCTATTAGGGTTCACGAAGAGCAAGGCCGATCTGCGCTCAGTAAAGCATGATCTGGTTCGATCTAATACCCGCAGCGTCTATAAGTCAGACACCGACCATCTGCTGGTTAAAGGGCATGTTGGGATTCAGAGAATTGCGGAAGCGATAGAAGATCGTCGTATTGAACTGCAAAAGACGTCCGGATTTGAACGGCTGTATAGCAGGCTGACAACACTCTATTTTGGCGGTATGCATCGACATCTGGCCGACCTACGGAAGGTTCTTAGGCCCGGCGCGCAACTCGCATATGTTGTCGGAGATCAGGCTTCGTATCTCCGGGTTATGATTCGCACCGGGCAACTGCTTGCCGATATAGCCGAGTCTCTTGGATACGAAGTCACGGGAATTGACCTGTTTCGTACCCGTCTGGCGACTGCCACCGGAGAGCAACTCCGAGAAGAAGTCGTTTTGCTGCGGTGGCCTGGAGCAGGAAAGAAAGGAATGTGAAAAATGGCTGAAAAGAAGAACACCGACAAGGACAACAGATATTCCGCTTTAGTGGCAAGTATCTTCAAGAGCAAATACAAAAAGGGAATGCGCGAAGTGGAATTTGCACGAGCCGAGTTTGAAACCTTCTCGAAAAGTCTGGATATCGTACTTCCGCTCAATCTGGGAGACATCGTTTACAGCTTTCGCTACCGGGCAGCATTGCCGGAAAGCATTCAAGGAACTGCGAAGCATGGCGAATGCTGGATAATCCGACCAACAGGCAGGGGGAAATACAAGTTCGCACTGGTCGCGGACAAGCCGCTCGCGCCAAATTTCATGATGACCGTAACCAAAGTTCCTGACTCGACTCCTGGTATCGTCGCAAAGTACGCTTTTGAGGACGAGCAGGCCCTGCTTGCGAAAGTGCGCTATAACCGCCTCATCGATGTTTTCACGGGGCTAACTTGCTATTCGCTTCAGAATCACCTCCGAACAGCAGTACCTCAGATGGGGCAGGTTGAAACGGATGAGATATACGTCGGACTGGATAAGAAAGGCGCCCACTACGTTATCCCAATTCAGGCAAAAGGCGGGAACGACAAACTGGGAATTGTTCAAATCGAGCAGGATTTTGCAGTTTGTGCTAATCGGTACCCTACTTTGATCTGTCGCCCAATCGCTGCTCAGTTCATGGCGGATGACGTTATCGCCATGTTTGAGTTTGATCAAAATGCGGACGGAGTGGGCGTCTATTCAGAAAAACACTACAAACTTGTGCCTCCAAAGGACGTCACAGACGAAGATCTGCTCAGGTATAAGGAAAAAGTTGAAGCCTGATCGTTCGCGGGTGCGAGGGTTCTTGGGTCTCACATCTGAGACTTGGGATTCCACTGCGGCTTGCTCGCTATTCGTCTTTCAAATATCGGCTCGATGCAGGGTGCTACCAGCGATTTAATGCGAGTCGAACCGAAGCGGCCTATAATAAAGCATGGCGACAGTCCGGCACGCCATTCCGGCAGAGGTTTCCAGCGCGCCCCCGTCCAACGCGGGGGAATTGCCGGTTGTTGTGCGCGATGTGGACCAGCGCGCAATCGAAGCGCGCTTTGAATCGCTGCTCAAGCAGGTCCAGGCCAATCGTCCCAGCGAAGACATCTCTCTCATCCGCAAGGCCTGGGAGTTTTGCGTCAAGCACCACGAGGGCCAGATGCGCGCCTCCGGCGAGCCCTACATCGTCCACCCGCTCGAGGTGGCCGAGGTGCTGGCGGAGATGAAGATGGACGCGACCGCAATCGCCGCCGGCCTGCTGCACGACTCGGTTGAAGACACGCCCGCCACTAATGAGGAAATTCAAGCCGAGTTTGGCGACCAGGTGGCCCACATCGTCGAGGGCGTCACCAAAATCGACAAAATCCAGTTTGCCAACCGCGAAGACCGCCAGGCCGAAAACGTGCGCAAGATGCTGCTGGCCATGGTGGAGGACGTGCGCGTGGTGCTCATCAAGCTGGCTGACCGCCTGCACAACATGCGCACCCTGGAGCACCTGCAGCCGGACCGCCGGGAGGCCATCGCCCGCGAGACCCAGGAGATCTACGCTCCTCTGGCGCACCGGCTGGGCATGGGCAAGGTGCGCGGCGAACTCGAGGACCTGGCCTTTCGCTACACCGACCCGGTGAGCTACGAGAAGGTGGCTGCGGCCGTGGAGGCCCGCCGCATCGAGGGCGAGCAGTTTTTGCGCGGCGTAGAAGACACTCTGGTCGAGCAACTGCGGGAAAACAGCATCGAGGCCCGGGTGGAGTGGCGCATCAAGAGGCTCTACTCCATTTACCAGAAGATCGAGCGCTCCAAGGTCTCCTTCGACCAGGTCTACGACCTGCTGGCCATCCGCGTCATCACCCAGGACGTGGCCTCCTGTTACGCCGTCTTCGGGCTCATTCATACCCTGTGGCGGCCGGTGCCGGGGCGCATCAAGGACTTCATCGCCAGCCCCCGCGCCAACCGTTACCGGTCGCTGCACACCACGGTGATGGGCGCCGGCGGCCATCAGTTCGAGGTGCAGATCCGCACCGATGAGATGCACCGCATCGCCGAAGAGGGCATCGCCGCCCACTGGAAGTACAAGGCCGGCGGAAGCATGATGACGGCCCGCGACGAGGAGCGGCTCAACTGGATCCGCCAACTGGTCGAGTGGCAGAAGGAGATGACCGACCCCAACGAGTTCCTCTCCAGCCTGAAGATGGACCTCTATCCCGACGAGGTTTATACCTTCACGCCCAAGGGGAAGGTGGTGGTGGTTCCGGCCGACGCCACGCCGGTGGACTTTGCCTATACCATCCATACCGAGGTGGGCCACACCTGCGTGGGCGCCAAGGTAAACGGCCGCATGGCGCCCCTGCGCACCAAGCTGCGCACCGGCGACATCGTCGAAATCGTTACCCAGAAGGATCACAAGCCGAGCCGCGACTGGCTCACCTTCGTCAAGAGCCCCCGCGCCCGCAACAAGATCAAGCACTGGCTCAACGAAGACCAGCGCCGGCGGGCGGTGGAGATCGGGCGCAAGCTGCTGGAGCGCGAGGCCCGCAAATATAAAGTCCCGCAGAGCCAGATCGACGACCAGGACCTCAGCCGCATCGCCAACGAATATGGCGTGGCCACCGCCGCCGATCTGCTGGCCACCCTGGGGCAGGGCAAGAACTCCGCCCGCCATGTGCTCAACAAGCTGGCTCCCGGCAGCGCCAACCTGCAAACCGCCGAGCCCGTTCCGGAGACCAAACCCGGCAGCGGCGAGCCGGCCATGTCCGACGCGGTGCGCAAGCTGCATCTCACCGGCTCCGACTCGCTCCAGGTGGAGGGTCAGAACGACCTGCTGGTCTATCGCGCCCGCTGCTGCAATCCCATTCGCGGCGAAGAGATCGTGGGCTACGTTACCCGCGGCAAGGGCGTGGCCGTGCACGCGCGCAGTTGCCCCAACGTGCAGAACCTGCTCTACGAGAGCGACCGCCGCATTGCCGTCGAGTGGTCCCGAGTAGGCGACCAATCCGACCGTCCCCAGCGCTACCCCGTCAAGATCACCGTTTCCTGCGACGACCGCGCCGGCATGTTGAAGGAGCTGACCGCCGTCATCTCCGACGACAACACCAATATCCGCACCGTCGATATCAGCCGCAACGAAGACGGCGAAGCCTCCATCGCCTTCGTCGTCGAGGCCGAAGACCTGCACCACCTGAACCGCATGGTCCTCGGCCTGCGCCGGGTGGACGGCGTGCGCGCCGTGCAGCGGACGCAGAAGCTGTAAGGCGGCTGCCGGGTGGCTCCTCAGGAACCCCGTGGCCAGATGCTCACACGTCCACTCGTTCAAGCCTCAAGATGACGGCTCCCGTTACCTGTCAGGTGGATGCACCGATTGAGCTAAAGTGAACAGACTATTGCCGGGCGCGGTGCGATGCTGTCTGAGCGCGTGAAGAATTGTGTGCTTTGGAACGGAATGACGGTCCATCGCCGCCGCACGCGGCGCTGATGACGTTTATCGGACAGACCGCATTCAGGAAGGGGCCGTCCAGATGGGCGGAGTAAAGAAGAAGTCCTTTAATCTCTCCATTTTCCTCGCCACCGAAGGGCCGGGACGAAGCATCGTCCAACTCGCGGCAAGGGAGGTTTTCTTTTCCCAGGGAGACCCAGCCGACGCTGTGTTTTATCTCCAGACTGGCCGGGCAAAGCTCACCGTCGCTTCCAAGAAGGGCAAAGAAGCTACGGTTACGCTGCTCTTAGGCGGGGACTTTTTTGGCGAGGAGTCGATGGCCGGAGCGGGAACGCTTCGAATGGCCACGGCCTCTGCCATTACCGCCTGTACGGCGCTCAAGATAGAGAGGGACCGGATTCTCCGCGTCCTGCACGAGGAACATGCGTTCTCCGACTTTTTCTTGAAGTTCACCGTGATTCGGGGCATGAGAACCCAGGCGGATCTCGTCGATCAGCTATTCAACTCCAGCGAGAGGCGTTTGGCGCGGACACTCTTATTGATGGCGGAATATGGTGAACCGGGTGAGCCGGAGACACTGATCCCCCCGGTCACTCAACAGACTCTTGCGGAGATGATCGGTACAACCCGGTCACGCGTCAGCTTCTTCATGAATCGCTTCAGGAAGCTCGGCTACATCGATTACAACGGCCGCATTCGGGTTCACAAGTCGCTGCTCAACACGGTTCTGCACGATGGATTGCCAGAGGAGAATGCATCCAGGCCCAAACTCCTCGACCCCCCACCCAGCCCGGCACGAACCGCCAAACGAGCGAAGCTGGCGTGAGCGGCGCGTGGACCGCATGGTCCTGGGCCTGCGCAGCGTCGGCGGCGTGCGCGCCGTGCAGCGGACACAGAAGCTGTAAACGCCAGCTTTTCGCTTCTAGCCTCCAGTTCCTGGCTTTGACTGCTTTGGCCCGTCAACTGAAGGCCCGGAAGCCATCTCCACCGATGAACCAGCTAGAGGCTAGAAGCTAAGAGCTTGAGAAATTGTTCGCGGCTGCAGCCCTACACCAGCTCCAGCGCCGCCGTCCCTTTGCGGGGTGGGACGAAGCTGTCAGCGCGCCAGGCGATGGAGAGCTTATCGCGGCTGATGAGTTTGCGGATCTGGCCGCGGGCGTGGTCGGCCCAGGGGCCGCGGTTGTCAATCCTGATGTAGGACTGCCAGTGGCGGAGGGCCTGGCGGCGCTGTCCTTTCCGTTCAAAGGCCAGGGCCAGGTTGTAGTGGGCGTCGGCGTAGCGGGGCGCAAGCGCAACGGCCTGGCGGTAAGCGGCGATGGACTCATCCAGCCGCTGCAACTCGTCCAGCACGTTGCCCAGATCAAAGTAGGCCAGCACGTACGCGGGGTCGGCTACTGTTGCGCGGCGGTAGAGCTCCTCGGCCAGTTCGTAATTGCGCTGGTGAAAGAGGATGGTTCCCAGGTTGATATAGGCCGCCGCGTACTCCGGATCGAGCTCCAGAATCTCTTGATAGAGCGTAACGGCGCGCTGCCTTTCACCCGCCTCCTCGGCCTGCACAGCGGCCAGAAAGCGGTCCTGCACGCCGCTGGGAGCAACCACGCCCGGACGGCGCAGCGGATACAGGTCGAAACCGGCCGATGACGGGTCAATCCGGTCTGCCCGGTCCACACGCTCGAAGTCGAAGAGCAACTGGCGGCGGATAGGGTCGACCATGGCGCCGCGGTGGCGAAAGGCCAGCCGCGTCCCGGTACGGATCAGACATGCCTCGAGCAGCGGATTAGCCATGCCGGCCACTGCCTTCATGGCCATGATCGAGTGCCGGATGGAAGCCGCGGAGACGTCCTCCTCGCGCAGCGCGCGCAGGATCCTTAACTGCCCAAGGTCCTGGAAGGTGTAGGTCTGCCGCTGCGGAATCAGTTCGGCTCGCTCCCACCCCTGCAACTGGTGGGAACTGATCTGCAAGATGCGCAATACGTCCTGACGGCTATAGCTGGTCACTCTTGCGTGCTCCCACAGGATTACACCACCCCAGCGACGAAGTGGGTGCCCACTGGGCATCGCTGGGGACCCCGGTACGGCTCTGCCTCGGCGTTGGAACTCGTCTTCTGAACTCGAATTTCCGACTCAGGTCCTGTACGTAACTCATGGAACAGATACGGAGGAACCGCTCTTGCTGCGATTATGCCAAGAGTATGCGTGGATAAGCGGACTGGAACTGCCGCCGCAGCAAAAAACAAGTGGATAACGAGTGCCTGACTTGGTTCGCGCCCAGGCCTGGACGCTGACAGACCCGTGGGAGGTCTGTGGAAAACCGAGGAGAAATGCATGAAACGCGGTTGAACCCTACCAAACCCGGCGAGGAAGTTGCACGGAATGGAGGTAAGTTGCGGAGGAAGGCAATGGAGCCGACGGTCAGACTTGAACTGACGATCTGCTGATTATTAATCAGCGCACCTATTTATTCGTGCTGACACGAAATAAAAACGTTACGAGTTATGTCTTTTATTTGATTGACATACAGAATCGCTTCGCTGACAATGAGAGACATAGATCGACACAAATGCGCACTTGTTGTTGACACAGTGTTGACACAGGTGTCGAGAGTTTGTCAATTGGATGCAATTACTTACATGGATCGGGAGCCAACATGGGGAAGCGAATCGTCGAAAAGTCGATCAAGAAGATGGAATCCCCTAAGCGAGGGAATCGGATTGAATGGGACTCCGAAATCCCCGGCTTCGGTGTGAGGGTCACTGCCGCAGGGGTCACGAGCTTCATCCTTGACTACCGGATTTCTGGCCGCCAGCGGCGATACACCATTGGCCGCCATCCTGAACTCACAGTGGCGGCTGCGCGGGCTGAGGCGGTGGAACTCAGATTGAGGATTCGTGACGGTCACGATCCAATGGAGGAGCGCCATCAAAGCCGTCTTGAGCCAACTCTTGGAGATTTGGCCACAGAGTACCTGGAACGCCACGCGGTGCCCAACAAGCGGCCCACCAGTTTGCGAGTGGACCGGCAGATAATCGACAAGATCATCCGACCCAGGATCGGCAAGCGCCGCCTCAAGGCGGTCGGGAGACGCGATATTGAGGCGCTTCATCTTTCCATGAAGGCAACTCCTTATGCCGCCAATCGTGTCCTGTCGCTGCTCTCGAAGATGTTTAATCTCGGAATTCAATGGAGGTGGACGACAGATAATCCCGCTCGTGGTGTTCCCAGGTTCCAAGAAGGCAAGCGCGAGAGGTGGCTAACCACGGAGGAGATTCAGCGGTTTCGGGAGGCGCTCGACTCCTACCCAGACCAAAACGCGGCGAACGCTCTGAGGTTGCTGATGCTCACTGGCTCGCGCGAAGGCGAAGTTCTGAAAGCAGAATGGGAACAATTCGACTTTCAGCGCGGGGTGTGGACAAAGCCGAGCCACAATACGAAGCAAAAACGGGTCGAACATATACCGCTGAGCACACCGGCGCTCAAGCTGCTCAAGAGAATGATGCCGAAGGATGCGACAGGGACACTATTCCCCGGAGCACACGGCGGAGCACGTGTCTCCCTCCGGCGACCTTGGATACAGGCTTGCAAAGTGTCCGGCCTAGTCGTGGCCGAGCAAGTCATGGGGAAGCGCCGCAAGGTTACGCGATACCATCCCACCGTCCGCATCCATGATCTACGGCATAGCTATGCCTCCCATCTGGTCTCTAATGGGGTATCCCTGCATATAGTTGGTAAGCTGCTCGGGCACGCTCAGGCAGCAACCACGATGCGGTATGCGCACTTGCAGGATGAAGCACTGCGAGCCGCGACCAACCGATTTGGTGACATATATACCGAAACCAAGATGCACAGTTCTGGCACATAACATCACGGGCAATGCAGCCTTTCAAATGTTAGTGACTCGGTAATTTATCGAGTTACAATTTCTCTTGAAATTCAAGTCCCTCTCGTGCGATACTAAAAACAATCAATAAGATGGCCGACTTCCAATGGAGTGGAGACTGGCACTTCCTACACATTGGAGGCCGCTATGTCCAATCCGCTGCAAGACCCACCGCAGGAACCCTGCTCATCTTCTCCTGAATCACAAGAAAGACCTCTAGCTCGGCTGATCCTTGAAGGCTTTCTGCGCCGCGAGGAGTTAGCGCAGCAGTTTGGCCTTAGCCCACGAACAATCGACCGTTGGGAAGCCCTGCGTAAAGGGCCACCGCGTGTTTGTGTCGGGCGCACAATTCTCTACAACATCCAGTCTGTGCGCGAGTAGCTGCTCTCCAGAGAACAGCGTGAGTTCACTACAAGAAGACAGCGCAGCTTTTCAGGGGTGAAGCCATGACCGGGGCCGATCTCCCTTCCCATTCAACTGCCAAAAGCTTCTTCTTGAGGCTACAACCATTCCTCATGCGATTTCAACTAGGTTGGATACCTAACACACTACAAGCCTCACCACAGAGGCACAAACGCCTGGCTTTGCGGTTCGCTATTCCCGGAGTGACGTCTGTGACACGTAGCAAAACCTCAGTAAGGTCCGAATGCCCAGCCGGTGGTTATGCCATCGGATCGTTTGTCAATTGCAATTCGGCATCACTACTGTCCGGTTAACAGCTAACATTCTCCCTGCAACCGCTTGATGCACAG
>JBEKGY010000019.1:0-62446 GCA_050012555.1 Occallatibacter sp. | reverse complement strand
ATCTTCGCTTTCTGGAGCATAACATTAACAGTATCAACAAATCAAGCGCCTCCGTTTTGCACCAAAACAGGTGAAAAGAGCCATAAACTGAACCATTTGTGGCGCAAAATACCTCCATAACTCGCGCTGTGCTCCTCGTCACCCTCCGTCCAAATCCCATCGACTAAAATTGAGTCGAGGAACCCAGAAAAAATGCCCCGTAAAGCCCTGATCGCCGCCAATTGGAAGATGTACAAGACGCCTGCCGAGGCCAAAGCCTTCGTCGATGCCTTTTTGCCCCTCGTTGCCGGTCACAGCCGCGACGAGATTGCCCTGTTTCCCTCGCCCGTCCTGCTACCCACCGTGATTGCAGCCGCCAAGGGCTCCAACGTCCTGGTCGGAGCGCAGAATATCCACTTTGCCGAGGAGGGCGCCTATACCGGCGAGACCTCGGTGGGCCAGCTGCAGGCCGTGGGTGGAACGCATACCCTGATCGGCCACTCCGAGCGCCGCCAGTACTTTGCCGAAACCGACGAGATCGTGAACAAGAAGCTGCACACCGCGCTCAGGCACGGCGTCGTCCCCGTGGTCTGCATCGGCGAGGTTCTGGCCGAACGCGAGGCCGGCAAGACCGCCCACGTGCTCAAGACCCAGATCGCCGGAGCCTTTGCCGGCATCACCGCCGAGGCCGCCGGGCCGATTGTGATTGCATACGAGCCGGTGTGGGCCATCGGCACCGGCAAGACCGCTACGCCGGAGATCGCCGTGGACGCGCACAAGATCATCCGCGCCGAAGTGGCAAAATTGCTGGGTCCGGCCGTTGCCGCGGCCATGCGCATTCTCTACGGCGGCAGCGTCAAGCCCGACAACGCCACGGCCCTCATCGGCCAGGAAGAGATCGACGGCGCACTGGTCGGCGGAGCCAGCCTCAAGCCCGACTCCTTCACCGCCATCGTCAAGTACTAATGTTCACCGAAACTGGGTGCCCCAGGTCTCGTTTCTGAGACCTGGGTTTTGCCGCTACTAGATGCGCAAACACGATGCCGTATATATCCTGGCTTGTGTCGTTCCAGCTCGCCTAGAACGAACCTCTGCTGCCGCCGCATAATTCCACCGCGTGCCCCATGGCTTTGGTCACGCGGTTGGCCGTATCTTCATCGAAAAAGAAGAAGTAGAACTCCGCATTCTCCTTCCCTCGCACAATCAGGTCGAAGACGGGCGGATCGACCTTCGCGTTCCAGGTTGGGTGCCCGGCGGCCGTATCGTTCTTATTCTGTCGCTGGTCGCCCGTGGTCAGCGTCACGTCCTGCACATCGTGCAGGTTGAACGAAGCGTCGCTATCGGAGATCTGAGTGCCGTCCCGTACGATGATGTAGTGATAGGCGATTGTGCAGGCCGCAGCATCGGCAACCACTTTGCCGGCTTCGACGGTGAATTGATAGATCCAATTCGTATTATCGGCACTGTCATGATAATGCGTGGTCCAACTCAGCTTGCCTTGTTCGTTCAGCTTGGATTGGAGGAGCTGCATCGTAACCGCCAGGGACGGCCCGCTGTCGGCGGGTTTGGACGCGGGCGTAGTGCTCTGCTGTCCCGACGCTGTCATGAAAGAAATTCCGCAGGCCAGTATTGCTGCAATCCAGTACTTCATTTTCATGCTTCTATCCTTTCCAGGGCGTTATCGGAATTGTTTTTTAGAACTTCACGTACCGATTTCAAGTGGGAAAACGGTCAGGCGATAGTCCGGCGGGCTATCCCAATTCCCAGCAGTGAATACAAAAACTTTGTCGGGAGTTTGAAACTTCGGGCTCACCTGCGGTGAATAGTAGCCGGAAGGCTGAGAATCATAGGAGCCGATGCGGGTCCATGGCCCCCAGGGCCACGGCGACTCATAGAAGTCCCAAGCCGTATGTCTCTGAGCCCCGGGCATCTTTCCACCCCCGGCAGGATAATACCAACCGATCAGGAAATACCTTTGGTGAGCATGCAGGTAAACGGCTCCCGTCATGCCGAATCTGCCGGCTCCTTCCAGAACCGGCTTGGCATCGTTCATATTTTTCGTCCAGGAATTAGCACGGCCGCCGTTTCCGCCCGTGTAGAACTCCCAATCGGAGCCGTTCAGCAGGCCGATTTTGGATCGCGCCACGCGGCCCAGCACCATGTCGTCGCCGCAATCCCAAAAACCGTTGTTTGAAAGGGCATAGACGTAGTCGCCTACGTTAGCCTGGCCCCATCCCTCACGGCCGAATTCAATGAAGTAAGGCGTAGCAAAGCGCCGCCCTGGAAACATCGGGGCCTGATAGTTCACATCCTCCGGACGTGTCCACGTTCGCCCATAGTCGAGGCTCTTGATGATGCTTGCGTTATGAGCCGGCTGTCTCCGGTGAGGGTCACCGCTGGTATCTCCATACTCATGCCGGGCGACAACCCAATACAAGGCGCCGTCAATGAAGGTGCAGCCGCTGGATTTCCACGTGCATCCGTCGGGGCCTTTTTTACCCGCCTCTCCATAATCCTGCATCGGATTCACTGTTATCCCGCTCAGGTGCAAGGGGTCGCTTCCACTGATGCGATTGAATGCAACGTTCGCACTGGGCGCCTTGTGAAACCCAGTAGTATCGTCCGACGGAGAATAGAGGTTATCGTCGTCAGCCCACGCCGCTACCCAGGTATCGCCGCTGTTATCCTCCACCGGAACAGGCGCTCCGACACGCACAGAGCGCAGGCGGCGGCCTGGTGCGCCCGAAAAGACTGCCGGAAGCAGGTTGGCGGCTCGAACCTTGAGCGACGCCGAAAGCGCGGCCGCAAAAGAACCACTGATCAGATCTCGTCTTCGCATTTCCACTTCCCGCTAATACTGTTGCCGCGCCAGGACTAACTAGCCAATATCGATCTGTCTAAGCCGGTTTGCTGACTCGCTGGCTTGCCGGCTCGCTGACTTACCGACTCGCTGGCTTGCCGGCTCGCTGACTTGCAAAATCACTGCGGTATATCCCGGTGCACAGCCTTCGCCTGGTAGCCGGCCTTCTTGAACCGTTTGCTTATCTCCTCGGCCATCATCACGCTGCGATGCTGTCCGCCGGTGCAGCCGAATCCCACCGTCAGGTAGCTCTTCCCTTCCTCCACATAATGCGGAAGCAGGTAAAGCATCAGCTCCGTCACCCGGTCAAGAAACTCCCTGCTCTGCGGAAACCCGCGCACATACGCCGCCACCTTGGGGTCCAGTCCGGTCAGCTTGCGAAACTCCGGCACAAAATGCGGATTGGGCAGGAAGCGCACATCGAAGACCATATCCGCGTCCAGCGGCACGCCGTTCTTGAATCCGAAGCTCAGGCAGGAGACCAGCAGTTGCTTGCTCTGGTCCTGGTGGCCAAACCGGGCCTGGATATGGGCGCGCAGTTCGTGCACGTTGAAGTTCGAGGTATCGATCAGCGTATCCGCCAGATTGCGAACGGGGTCCAGCAGTTGCCGCTCTTCCACAATGGAGCGCCACACCGTCTCCGACCTGCGCAGCGGATGCGGCCGCCGGGTCTCCGAGTAGCGCCGCACCAGCACCGCGTCCTGCGCGTCCAGAAAGACCACCCGCGTGGGCAACAGCGTCTTTACCCGCTTGAGAATATCCGGAAGCTGGTCCAGGGTCTGCCCTTCGCGCACATCCACCACGATCACGGCGCTTTCAATCTCGGCGGACTTCCGCACCAGGCCGGCAAAATCCGGCAGCAACTCCAGCGGCAGGTTATCCACGGCATGATAACCCAGATCTTCAAAGTCCTTGAGCGCCGAAGCTTTCCCGGCGCCGGAGATTCCGGTCACGATTACCAGTTCCTTGTCCGGCTTGGCGGTTTGTCCCGGCTTGGCAGCTTTGCCCGGCTTGGCAGCTTTCTTGCCGCGTTTGGCGGCCGCTCGCGCTGAGGTCGCTCGGGGCGCCGGCTTCGAGGTCGTCATGCGCCCATCCTACACCGAGGGGCCCGGTTCAGGCACCGGGTGCGACTGCCCAGTACCCTGTACCATCAGCTCCGTAGCCCGCGCCGGATCCAGCGCATACGACAGCAGGGGGCCCTGGCCCAATTCGCAACCCATGCGGCACAACCCATCCAGTTGCGCAGCCGTCTCGATCCCCTGCGCAACCACCTGCATGCCCAGCGTGTGGCCCAGATGAATCAGCGACTCCAGCACCGCCTGCTGGCGACCTACGCTGACCGCGGCCATGGTCAGCTGGGGAGCCAACTTCACCACATCGATGGGCATCCGCACCAGGTGGCTGAGGGGCGCAAAACTGGAGCCGAAGTTGCCCACCGCGATGCGCACGTTGCAGTCCACCATGCGCTGCAGAATGGCCACCGCCGTATCCGGGTTCTCGTTCAGCGTGGTCTCCGCCACCTCTAACAACAGCCGCGACGGATCGACCGCGTTCGCGTCCAGAGCCCTCTTCAACTGCAGAACCATATCCGGATGGTAGAACTGCCGGTGAGTCAAATTGATGCTCACGATCAGCTCTTCCTGCGGCAACTCTTCGCTCCAGATCCGCAACTGCCTGCATACTGTATCAAACGTCTCCCGGCCGAGAGTGATGGAGAGCCCGGTATTTTCGGCCACGCGGAGCAGGTCGAAGAAACTGTCGGCCGTGCCGTCCAGCCGGCGCCAGCGTAGCACCGACTCGAATCCCACCAGCTTGCCATTCCCGAGACGGTAGATGGGCTGATACCAGACCTCGAACTGCCGGTTGTCCAGCACCTGGCGCAATTCCCGCTCCCGCTCCCTGTGGCTGGTGATGTGCACCTCCAGGCGCTTGTCGAAGATTTCCATTCGACCGCCGCCCTCCTGCTTGGCGCGATACATGGCAAAGTCCGCGTCCCGGATGAGCATCTCGGGTGTAGTGTGGTCTGCTCCGGCCAGCGCCATGCCTATGCTGGCGCTGGCCGGGACGAGCTGAGCAAAGATTTCAAACGGCCGCTCCATCTCGCGCAAAATGCGGCTGGCCACCACGTTCAGATCGCCGGCTTCCAGAATGTTTTCCACCAGAACGGCAAATTCGTCGCCACCCAGCCGGCAAGCCGAGTCCTGCGGACGCAGCGACGCGCGCAGCCGGTCGGCTACCGCAACCAGCATCATATCGCCCGCCGCGTGACCCAGTGAGTCGTTGATCTCCTTGAAGCGGTCCAGGTCAATAAAAAGTACGCCGCAGCTCTGATCCCGGCGCCGCGACAGGCGCGAGAGCGCCAAGGTCAGCCGGTCCAGAAAGAGCGCGCGATTGGGCAATCCCGTCAGCATGTCGTGCAAGGCATCGTGCTGTAATTTGGCTTCAGTCTGCTTGCGCTCGCCAATGTCGCGGAAGGTAAGCACGTAGCCGATCCTGGCTCCGTCGACCAGCAAAGGCCCGGCCTGCAGAACCACATCCAACAGCGCGCCATTCTTGCTCACGCGCACCGTCTCGATGGTCGCGCGCCCTTGCTGATCCAATGCCTGTTCCAGCATCCCCTGTTCGTGCCGGCGCGTCTCCGGCACAATGAGTTCCGGCAGGCTGCCGCCGCTCGCCTCTTCGGCGGTGTAACCGAACATCCGTGTAAATGCCGGATTGGTGTAGAGCACATGGTTGTCATGCATGATCACCACGGCCTCGGGAATGCTGGACAGCACATCCTCCATCAGCCGCGACTTCGGCGCCCGATCCCGTCCACTTGGATGGGCCACGATCACCGCCTCGCGCAGCTCCGCGTTCAGAATGCTGTATGTGCCTTCGACCGGCAACAGGCGGCCATTTCTGGCCGGCAGCGTGGCGCGGAACGGGTTGGCCAGCATACTTCCTATGGGCAGGATCTGCGGCTCGGCCGGATCCGGAACCAGCCCCCACAAGACGTCCACGACCGGCCGCGGGACCCACTCTTCTTCGGCCAGGCCCAGCATCAGGCGCGCTTCCATATTGGCAAATACAATCCTGCCCTGTCGCTCCAGAAAAACCAGCACCGGCAAGGCGTCGAGGATCTCCTGCTGTTGGGCGGAGTCCGAGTTTTCTGGAAGATTCAAGCTCATAGTCTCCCAAGGAATTGCCGCAATCGCCATCCTTGTGTATTTCCTCTCCGGCCCCTTGCGGTTTCCCCATCGATGCGGCCAATCCGTAATCGTATCCCGAATGCAGGCCGGGCTCCATCCCCTGAATCGGGCATCGGATGCCACCTATGTCCGAACTATCTACCACCTGGATGCTAACTCCGTTCTCATTGTGCAGGGGAATTCGGGAGATGAGTCAGGGAATCTCCACCAGCTCCATCTGCCCGTCGCGGCGGCGATGGAGCACAAACATATCTCCTGAAGAATTGTGGAAGATCAGCAGGTCGCGGTCGCGGAACTCCGCTTCCTTCACCGCCTCCTCGATGGTCATGGGTCTCAGTGCAATGGCTTCGCCGCTCTTGAGGATGTGCGGTTCGACCACCGTCGCGCGGCTGGGGTACGAGTGTACGGCGATCGACGCGCGGGCCTTGGCGCGGGCAGGCTTGCTCTCCCCTGCCGCGGCCTCCGCCTGGGCCGCGCGGACCTTGGGCCTGGCAACAGGAGGCGCGGTGAGCACCTTCTCTTCCGTGGGCAGGCGTTTGCCTTCCATCCGCCGGTCCCGGTGCCGGCGCGCCTGGTTCTCGGCGTGCTCGATTGCATGCCGCAGCGCCACATCCAGGGTGGCAGCCTTGCCCGTGGCCACGATCGTCTGCTGCCGCGCCTGCAGGGTCAGCTCCACGATCTGCACATGCCTCTGCGCGCCGAAGGTCACGCTGGCGCGCGCGCTCTTGCCCAGAATCCGGGCTATGCCTTCCAATCCCTCCTCGGCCTGCGTGCGCAGCGCCCTGGAGATCTTCCCTTGTCTGGCGGTGAACTCCACTTCCATGGTTGGCCTCCGCTCTTCGTTCTCTGTCAGTGATCAGTGGTCAGTGAACAGTGATCAGTGATCAGTTTTCAGTCATTATTACGCCGGTTGGATGGAGCACAGAATCGTCTGATTACCCTGCGTTTTCTTCCGTCCGTTTCCTGCTTACAGTTGGATGCCGCGAACTGATAACTGACCACTGACCACTGACAACTGTTTTTCCTATCTGTCGCGCCGCCGCCGCTGGTGCGTGGAGGGAATACTCATATCCTCGCGGTACTTGGCCACCGTGCGGCGGGTCAGTTGAATGCCCTGCGCCCCCAGCATCGCGGCAAGCTGGTCGTCGGTGTGCGGATGGCGCGCATCCTCCTCCTCGATCAGCTTGCGCACCCTGCGCTTGAGCACCAGCAAGGGCGTATCCGCGCCCTCCGGCCCGTTCGACCCCTCGGAAAAGAAGAAACGCAGCTCGATCACCCCCTGCGGGGTATGCGCATACTTGTTTGATACCGCGCGGCTCACCGTCGAGGGGTGAACCCCGATCTCCTCCGCCACTTCCTTGATCATCATCGGCCGTAAAGCCTCCACGCCCTTTTCGAGAAAGTCCTGCTGGCGGCGCACGATCACCTCGCAGGTGCGCAGAATCGTGCTCTTCCTCTGGGCGATGTTGCGCATCAGTTGCAGCGCGGAGCGGAACCGCTCCTTCACGTAGTCCTTCACCTCTTTGTCGGTGCCTTCGGCCACCAGCATCCGCCGGTAGCGCGTACTGAGACGCAGGCTGGGCATATTCTCTTCGTTCATGGAAACAATCCACTCGCCGCCCCGCTTGATAAACACCACATCGGGTTCGATCAGCCGCGTCTGTTCGCGGTTGTACTGGCGGCCGGGCCGGGGGTCCAGGGTGCGGATGAATTCCACCCCAGCCTCAGCCTCCGCGGGCGTTATCTGGGCCGCCCGCGCCAGGTCTTTCAGGTCCCGCTTTTGCAGCAGTTGCAAGTGACGGTCTACGATCAGCGCCGCGACTTCCATGCTGCGCCGCCGCTCCTCAAGCCGCTCCTCGGCCTCGGCGCGGAAGCTGCGATGGGGATCCTCGTCCAGATTATCCAGCTCGGCTGCCTGCCTGGAGTACAAATGGCCGAACTCCTGCTGCTGGGCCGCGATCTGGAGCAGAAGGCACTCGCGCAGATCTCTGGCCCCCACTCCCGCGGGGTCAAGATGCTGCACCTGGTCAATGCCGCGCCGCAACAGATCAAGAGCCGCGGCCAGTTCCGCATCTTCCCCGTTGGACGCCGAAAGGCCAGCCACGGATTGGTTCTCAGGCAACTGCTCTTCAGGGGAGTGGATGAAGGCCGTGGCCAGTTCTTCCTCGCCGGCGGCCAGGTAGCCGTCCTCATCCAGATTGCCGATCACGAACTCCGCCGCCTCGCGCAGTTCCGGTTGCAGCGTCAGAACTCCCAACTGCCACGCCAGGTGATCGGACAGGGTCGTAGGCTGGGAGAGAAAGTTTTCAAACGAGGGTTTGTCGCTCTCTTCATACTCCGGCTGTGTGCGGTAGCCGGGATCAAGATAATCCTGGAAGTACGATCCGAAATCGACCTCCTGGAAGGGGTCCTTGGGTGGGGCCGGCGGCTCTTCCACTCCGCGCTCCAGCCGTTTCTCGCGGCCCGCGACCTCATCCAGCATCGGAACCGTTTCATCAATCTCCTCCAGGACAGGATTTTCCACCATCTCGGCATCGATCATCTCCTTCAATTCCAACTTATTCAGAGCCAGAACACTCACCATCTGCATCAGGCCCGGGGTCAGGACCTGGCGTTGCGTGACTTTGAGGCTCAAGTTGGGTTGCAGCAGCGCCATAAATGGGATTCGTTCCCCGTTGGGAATCGTTGTACTCAATCTAAGTGTAATCGCGCTGGAAAAAGGTTAATGGGAAAATTGCCCCATAACGCGCCAATCGTTCCGGATCAGGCAACAATCAATCCGGGAATCTAACCCCGGAATTTCGTGCGCCGCCTGGCACCTTTGGCCCATTGACAAATCCTGAACTCCGTCATCCGCCCTTGCAACCCATGGACGAAGATCTGTCCGTGGTGGCCCCGTCCTTCACCCCAGCGAGAAGAATCCGTTGCCGGGGACCATGCCTTCACCCCAGCGAGAAGCCCTCGCCCAGATAGAGGCGCCGCACCTCGACATTGTTGCCCAGCTCATGGGGGGTCCCGGCGAATATGATGCGCCCCTCGGCGATAATGTACGCCCTGTCGGTCACGCTCAGCGTCTCGCGCACGTTGTGGTCGGTCACCAAAACTCCGATGCCGCTGGCCCTCAGATCGAAGATGATCTTCTGCAACTCCAGAACCGCGATGGGATCGATGCCGCTGAAAGGCTCGTCCAGCAGAATGAAGTTGGGCTGGATGCACAGCGAGCGCGCAATCTCCACCCGCCGCCTTTCACCGCCGGACAGCGCATAGCCCCGCGTGGTGCGGATGTGGCCGAGATTGAGCTGATTCACCAGCCGCTCTGTCCTGGTCCGCCGCTCCCGGTTGCCCAGCGGCTGCGCCTCCAGCACCGCCAGAATATTCTCCTCAACGGTCAGCTTGCGGAAGACCGAAGGTTCCTGCGGCAGGTAGCTGATGCCGAAGTTGCGCGCGCGCAGATACATCGGCGCCCGCGTGATCTCCTCCTCGTCTACCAGCACTCGCCCTGTATCGGGCGCCACCAGTCCCACCATGATGTAAAAGCAGGTCGTCTTGCCGGCGCCATTCGGCCCCAGCAGCCCCACCACCTCCCCGCGGCTGATTCGCAGATCGACTCCGCGCACCACCGGCCGTCCCTTGTACGTCTTGCCGATTCCCTCGGCTATCAGTGTTTCCATCTGGTTTTATGGCTCGCTTTCGCCCCTCACTTGGGCGCCGTGGTCTCCGTCGTTGTCTTGCGTCCGCCCCCTTCGACACTGACGCTATCATCGCCGCTATGGAAAATCAAAGCCTCCCCGGTCACGGTTCCCCGCGCCGGATCGTCCATCCTGGGCGGCGCGGCGGCGGTTCCGGTCAGCACATACTCCCCGGTCTCGCCGGTATAGACCAACTGCTCCCCGGTTCCGCGCCGGCCCTCGGAATTCAGTTTCACGTCGCCCCTGGCCGTCATGCGGTCCACCCGCGCCGCGCTGCCGTCCTTGCCGGCGTGATTGTCCGTAGGCAGCAGCAACAGTTCAACTTCATTCGAGACTGAGGTTGCCGTCCCCGTTTCCGCCGTCACCGTGCCCATGGCGCCGCTGTGCATCACCGCCTTGTGCTCGGCGTCGGAGTACTTCAGGTCGCCCCCGCGCACCCGGATCACCGACGGCGCGGCTGATTTCCCGGTCGAATCCTGGCCCGGGTTCCGGCCCGATTCATTCCCCGCAGCCTTGCCTGATTCCGGCCCGCCGGTGCTCAACAGCACCACCTTCACCGGTTCTGCCGTATCCGTGCTGCGCGCCACCAGCGTCTGCCGCTCCCGGTTCAGCACGATCACCGGCGCGGCCACCGAGTTTGCCTGCTGCCACAGCCGCGCATGTCCCCGGAAGGTGGCCTCGCCGGTGGCCTGATGCAGTTGAGCCTCGGCCGAAACCGCATGCGATGGACCCTTTCCGCCTAAACCCGTACTGCCCAGTCCGGAAGAGCCGTTTGCGCCCTTGTCCTGCTGGCCGGCATTGCCCGTTTCCACCCAGGTCGCCTTCACGTTTCCATGCCCAAACGCGTCCCCCGAGTCGTGGGATACGTCGACCTTGTCCGCCGTGAGTTCGAAACCGCCGCTTTCCACGCGCGGGCTCAGCGTCAGGTGCAGCCACTCTCCCTCACCCTCATAGACGGCTCGGCCTGCCGTAGCCCGCAGCGGCGCCTCCTGTTGCGTGCCCGGTTTGGCCGCCGGCGTCTGCGTCAGCACCACATGGCCGTCCAACACCGCCGACTGAACCTGCGTCGCGCTGCCTTGCCCGCTCTTTGCCCCGTTCTTTGTCCCGCCCTCTCCGGCGGCTGCAAAATGCGCCTGCAGCCGGTCGCCGGTCGAGGTCTGCCGGGTACCCGTGGCCGTAGTCTCCTCGATGCTGGCATGGCCCACCCCGGTCATCGCTCTCAACTGTGAACCGGGCCCCAACTCGCCGGTCACCTCATCGGCCGCCAGCCGGGAGGGCACAACTGGTCCCTTGCCGCGCTGGCTCTCGCCCGTCAAAACCACTCCTTGCGTACCCTGAATCGTGGCCGGCTCCGCCTGCCCATGCCCGTTATCGCGGAAATCCATGTCGGCCACCGTCGACGCCCAAGTCCGGCTCACCCGCAGCGGACCTGCCCCGCCCTCAGGCTCGCTCAGATCCTCGCTGTGCATCTCCACGCCCCGCCCCATGTGGACGTGGCGCAGCTGGCCCCGCGGCGTGAATTCGAGCTCCGCGGCCGGCGAGGTCCCATGCACCTGCCGGCTATTGCTCCCATTCTGGCTCGCCGAGTCCATCTTCACCCCGCCTTCCATGTGTGCGTGCCGGGGCTGGTTGTGTTCATTGAAGTCCATTGACCCGGTGGGCGCAGCAACGTGCCCGCCGGTCTGGGTCGTCAGCGTAAACCCGTTCATCGCGTCCAGCCGCACCGCCGATCCATCCTCGCGAAACAGAATATTCGCGTCGACTGCCGTCGCTACCCCACCCTTGTAATCGGCCGTGGCCGCACGCATCCTGCACAGCATGTCGCCGCGCTCGAACTCAGCGTGCTGGGCATGCACTATGACCGGCTCTCCGCCGTGCTCGGTCTTCAACTCCACAGCGCGATCCAGCACCAGGTGGCCCTGCTGCGAGTCATACGTGGCCCCCATCGAGATGCCGCTTCCCTGGATCGTGGAAAAATCCACATGCTTGTCGGTCGTCGCCACTCCGCTCTTCTCGTTGAAGGTGACCCCACTGGTCTTTACGTGAATCTCACCGCGCGCGGCCGTCCCGGCGGCCGAGGCCAGCGTGCTGCCCCTGGTCCGCCGCGGCGGATTGCCCACCACGTGCCCCGCCGTTGCCTTGGGCGCAATCGCCGGCGCCACTCCCGGCCGCATCACCGTAATCTCCACCGGCCCGGCGGCCGTGGCCAAATTCGTTTCCGGGTCGTACTCGAACTCGTCGCCCTCGATGCGGTCCACGCGGCTGCCGTCCGCGCCATATAGCTCGATCTTCACGTCGTGCAGCAGTACGTGGTTGCCTTCCTTCAACTGCACCGCCTTCGACGCATGCAGCTTGAACAGCGTATGCCCGCCGTGAGCCTGCGTATACGTGACGCCGTTGGACTCCTGCTGAATTTCGATGCCCAGCCGATTGGGCAGATCGCGCCGATTGAAGGGATTCTTCCACTTGCCCACGGCCAGAAACACCAGCAGCGCCGCCAGCAGCAGAACCCCAGCCGCCAGCACCAGCGTCCGCATCTTCTCGATGGTGATTCGCGTGCTCAGTTTGCCACCCCGAGCCGTGCCGCCAGCCGTTGCGCAAGGCTTTCGCCCAACTCGCTCCACAATAGCCGCGCCGTAGCCCCCGAATCCTTCTCGACGGCCGCGGTCAGCTCCACCAGTTGGCGCACGTTCTCTGCCACATGCCGGGCCGCTACGGAGTCCAGTTCCAGGTCTTCTTCAAGAAACGGCGCGTCCGAGCCGAAATCCACACGGATGTGCCCATCCTGCTCATAAGCCCCCTCGTCGAAGAGCGGCCCATAGCCCGTCACCCGCACCAGCCGCGGCTCCCGCGCCCAGCGCGCATCAAGCCCTCCACCTGTTTCAAGTTCCCAAAGGCTCCAGCCGATCTGGAACTCGTAGGCATAATCGTCATGCAGCGGTTCCAGCGCCTCTTCGACCGCAAACAGGGGCTCAGCTCCTCTTTCGCCCCATCCATATACCCGCTGAAAAACCGGCGACTCGCTCCAGCTCACCGGCCACACCGTCGAAGCATAGACCCGCCCCTCGCCACCGTGCGCGGCAAACGCGCCCAGCACCGCCGCCAGCTTGCCGGCTAGCGCGGCAAGACGCAGGTTGGGATACCACAAGCTCAGATAAAGCGTGTCGGCCATCTCTACTGATTGTAGACGGCGGAATGGCATTGAAGATGCAATGGAAATGGCTGTACAATAGGAGTGCGGCGAAAGTCGCAAATAGGCCTGTAGCTCAGTGGATAGAGCGCCGCGCTTCCAACGCGGGGGTCGGGGGTTCGAATCCCCCCAGGATTGCGCAAGCGCCGAGTGATTACACCTCGGCGCTTGCCGTTTTTGCCTTAAATTCAAACTGACCCGCTACCAAATGGCTCCATGCCTACGTCGTCACGATTTCGCTGAAGTCGGCGATGCCTCTAAGCCAATCCAGAACGTCCTCGATTATCGCGAGATGCGCCCGGCGCAGGTTCGGGTCCGGATCGAGAACCATCACCTTTTCAAAGAACGCTTTCACGTCGGGCCTCAGGGTAGCAATCAAGGTTAAAGCTGCAACGTAAGCCTTTTTTTTAATCAGAACCTCTACCTTGGGCTTCAGTCCTTGAGCAGCGATCCGAAGATCCTGCGCCGCTGGAGAAAGTGGAACGCTTATCGGCGGACCGATGCCGAAGTGCTTTTCCTCTGCCTCTCGAAGAATGTTCTTGATGCGCTTGAAAGCCTCGCAGATGGCAATAAAATCCTCAGACCCGCGCATCTGGGTGAATGCCTCGGCCCACTTGATAACATCCCGCACGTCGCTTGAATCCCTTGCCAAGAGGGCATTTACGATGTCATAGGAGAATCCGCGCACCTCCTGTAGGTCGAAACGCTGCCGTTCCTTTAGAAATGCCCGAACCGGGCTATCCGGTTGGAGCTTATCGTCTGGACCAATTCCTTGCTCTGGCTCTGTGCCAGTAGCACCCAATACGTCGCGCAAGGTAAGCTGCAAATTCGTTTTCGTTTCGGCCAGAATCTTCACGATCGCGCTCGCCGCCCGGCGCAGTGCAAAGGGATCCTTCGAACCAGTGGGGGCAAAGCCTTTTCCGAACATTGCTGTAATAGTCTCGATTCGGTCCGCTAGGCCTAATAGCTGTCCTTCCACCGTCGGAGGAATAGTATCCGCTGCGAATAATGGCTTGAACTGATATTGGATAGCCAACGCGACCGTCTCGCCCAGCCCCTGCGCCCGCGCATAGAGTCCGCCGATGACCCCTTGAAGCTCAGTGAACTCCTTTACCAGCTCAGTCGTCAGATCGGTCTTGGCCAGCTCGACAGCCTTCAACAGTGCAGCCTTATCGAAGTTGACTCCAGCCGCCTCCGCCGTATCCGCAAGCTCCAGCACTACCGCGCGATTCCGTTCTGTCTTATCCCAATAGCTGCCTAATTCTTTTTTGAACGTGACTTTTTTCAAGCTCTCCACACGGTCCACAAGCGGCGTCTTCTGGTCGAAGTCCCAGAAGAAGCGCGCGTCCTTGAAGCGCGCGCGCAGGACGCGCGCATTGCCGTGGCGGATGATCGCTTCGCCCTCCGCGTCTACCTGCGTGTTCAGCACGGCGAGGAAGTGCGGCGCGAGCTTGCCGTCCTTGCCCTCGACCGCGAAATACTTCTGGTGGTCGCGCATCACCGTGACCAGAACCTCTTCCGGCAGAGCCAGGTACTCGGGCTCAAAGTCGCCAAGAACCACCGTGGGCCACTCGGTCAGGTGGACCACCGTCTCAATCAGCGGCGGCTTACCCTCACGCCATCGCGCGCCTGCCACGGTGCGCGTGGCCGCATCCAGCGCCTTGCGGATCGACTCCCGGCGCTCGGCGACATCGGCGATCACGTAGGCTGTGCGCAAGGTTTCCACATAACTCTTTGGTGAATCTAGAACCACGGAGTGGTCGCCGTGCAGTACGCGGTGCCCGCGGCTCGCGTTTCCTGCCGCAATCCCTGCAACCTCCAGCGGAACAACGGCAGAATCGAGCAGCGCCACCACCCACCGCACCGGCCTGACGAAACGTTCCGGCTTGCCCTCCCGCCAGTACATATTTTTTGCCCAGTAGATGCCCAACACTTCCTTCGGCAACTCCGCAGCCAGCAACTCCGCCGCCGCGCGGCCCAACCGCTTCACCGTCGCGCCCACATACTCGCCCTTGGCATTGTCTACCTTTTCAAGAGCCGATACGGCCACGCCCGCCTTTTTCGCAAAGGCCTCGGCCGCAGCCGTCGGCGCGCCGTCCTTGAACGCCACCTTCCACGACGGCCCCGTCAACTGCTCCTCGGTATCCGCCTGGCGGGCCAGCACGTCCTCCACCAGCACGGCCAGACGCCGCGGCGTGGAGTAAGTGGTCAATTTGCCGTTCGGCCCCAGCAGCCGCTCGCGAGTGAGCAAATCGTTCACCCGGCGGCCCAACTCGGCCTCAGCCCCGGCAATCATGCGGTCCGGAATCTCTTCCAGCCCAATCTCCAGTAAAAAATCCGCCATAACCCTATTGCTTTCTCGCTAACTTGCTAATGCCGCACAAGCGGCGCTAACTCGCTAACTCGCTAACTTGCTAACTCGCTAACTAGCCTGCTGCGCCACATACGCCTTGGCCACGCCCACCGCCAGCGCGCGAATGCGCCCAATCACGCCCACCCTCTCGGTCACGCTGATAGCCCCCCGCGCGTCCAGCAGGTTGAAAAGGTGCGAACATTTGAGCACCAACTCGTAGGTAGCCAGCAGCGGAAAGCGCCGCTTCTCCACCGCGCCCGCATCTTCGCGCGCAAACAGCGCATTGGCCTGGTCGATCAACGCCTGCGCCTCGGCCTCATAGAGCCGGAAGTGCTCCCAGAGCTTCTCCACATCGGCAAACTCGAAGTTATATACCGAAAACTGCAACTCCTCTTCCAGCCTTACATCGCCATACGTCACCGTCGCGCCGGTCTCTGGATCGCGCGCCCACACAATGTCGTAGATCGAATCCACGTCCTGCATGAAGGCCGCAATGCGCTCCATCCCATAGGTCAGTTCCGCGCAGATGGGGTCCAGGTCGAGGCCGCCGCACTGCTGGAAGTAAGTGAACTGGGTAATCTCGAGGCCATCCAGCATCACCTGCCAGCCCACGCCCCAGGCGCCGATAGTAGGCGCCTCCCAGTTGTCCTCTTCAAACTTCAGGTCGTGCTGGGCGAGGTCGATTCCCATGGCTTCCAGAGATTCCAGATAAAGCTCCTGCACGTTGACCGGCGGCGGCTTCAGAATGAGCTGGAACTGGGTATGCTTGAACAGCCGGTTGGGATTCTCGCCATAACGGCCGTCGGCCGGCCGCCTGGAGGGCTGCGCGTAGCCCACCTTGTAGGGCTTGGGCCCCAGCACGCGCAGAACCGTCTCCGGCGCCATGGTGCCGGCGCCCACTTCAAGGTCGTAGGGCTGCTGCAGCACACAGCCGCGCTCCGCCCAAAAGCCCTGCAAGCGAAACAACAACTCCTGAAAGGTGAGCGCGGCGGGCTTTGGAGCGGTCGCTGCCGCGGAGGATGAAGTTTTGGATGAAGGCACGGGAAACTCTCTCTCTAAGGGACTGAGCCAATTTTACCAGCCTTGATCAGCCCCCCAGCCGGCCCAGCGCCTCCGCTGGCATCTTCGCCTCGAGTTCCCGAAGGATACAGACTATTCGAATTCAAACAGCGACTTGTCGAGGCCAGATTGGCGAATGATGCTCAGAAGAGTGCCGCGCCTGAGTGAATCGTGGAGCGGTACAGGGACGGTGTTGGTTGTTCCCTCCGCTTGCAACTGCATGATCCGGTGACTGCCGCGCTGGCGCACGGCGGCAAATCCGTGCCCTTCGAGAATCTTGCAGGCTTCGGCGCCTGAGAGGACTCTCAGTTTACCCAACGGGCACCTCAACCTGAGTGACGAAGACCTCACTGTGCAGCCGCCGTGCAATTTCGGAAGAAGATGCGGTCTCGAAAAAGAGCGTCAAGGCTTCGACGAGGTTGGCGCGCGCCTCCTCAATCGTGGAACCCTGGCTTGCGATATCCAACTCGGGGCACAAGGCGACAAAGCCATCGTCTTCGCGCGATAGAATAGCCGTCATTCGCTGCGGTCGATGCATATTCGGATTTTACGCCTTCCATGATCGTCCGGGAGATCAGGCTGAAATCCGGGCGATTTCATCCGCCCAATCGCGCCAGCGCCTCCGCCGAGCGCAGCTTGCGCTCCAGATGCCGCTCCAGAGCCTGCACGGTAAACCGGCGCAGGTCCTGCCCGCGCCGCCGCGGCCAGGGTTCGGCGGCAAAGGCCGACGCCGGCGCCCTCAGCATCCTCTGCGCCAGTTGCCAGGAGTCCATCGAGAGCCCGCTAGCGTTTCCGCTCCGATGCAGGGTGCAAAACAGCCCGTCGCCTAGGGTATTGAAGCTGGTTTCGCCGGCCGTGAGAGCTTCGCCGCAGGCCGTGCAATGAACAACGTCCGGCAACAGCCCCATCAAACGCGTCATCCACAGCGAAAAATAGGTCAGAGGCATCCACGGCTGCTCTACCGTGGTTTGCTCCAGCACCGCCAGCAACAGCCGGAAGACCGCATCCTGGGGATCGTGCTCGGGCAGCGCCTCGTCCAGCACCTCGGCAAAAAAGCTGAGCACCGCCATGCGCGCATGATCCACCGGAGCCGAAAGCGGCGAGCACAAAATCTCCAGCTGATCCAGACGCACCAGTTCCTGCCGCGGCCGCTCGGCAAACCAGGCTCGCGCCACGGTCATCGGCTCCAGCGCCCCGCCAAACCGCTTGCGGCTCCTCAGCGCCGACTTGGCCACCCCCTTCACCTTGCCGTAATCGCGCGTGAAAAAGCTCACAATCAGGTCGGCCTCATGCACCGGCCAGGTGCGCAAAACCACCGCCTCTGAGGTGAGTACGCTCATGCGTCTACTATCTTCGCACTGTTCTCTGCTCTCAGAATTTACCGCTATGCGGATTCCTTACCAATAAGTAAGGGATTATGTTGAATGTAAGGTATAATGGATTTTGAAAGGAAATCGAGATGCCCAGCGCCACTCTTACCTCGAAAGGACAGATCACCATCCCCATCCAGGTCCGCACGGCTCTTGGCCTGGATGCCGGCGACAAAATCGATTTTGTCGAAATCGAGAAGGGTCAGTTTGCCATCAAGCCAAGGACCGGCTCCATTATGGACATGAAAGGCTGTTTCCCCAAGCTTGGGTACGTCCCCACCATCGAAGAGATGGATCAGGCCGTCCGCGATGCAGTTGCAGAGAACTATCTTGCCGGTCTCCGTGAACCGGCCCCTGAGTAGAGTGAACCAGCGTGATTGGTCTCGACACCAACATCCTCGTTCGTTTCTTTGGCCAGGACGATCCTGTCCAAGGTGAAAGGGCAGAAGAGATCATGCTTTCACTCACGGCAGAGGAGCCAGGCTGGGTCGCTTTGGCTGCCCTCATGGAGCTGCTGTGGGTAATGACCAGCGTCTTTCGGTTTGACCGCAACGGTGTGATCTACGTCCTCGATGGTTTGCTCTCCCGCGAGCAGATCGTCGTCGAGCAAGCCGATACTGTGCGCGATGCCTTGCGGCTCTATCACTCTGGAAATACAGACTTTCCCGATTGCCTGATCGCCAGTTCGGCCAAGGCGGCCGGATGCAGCCGAACCGTCACCTTCGACCGCATAGCCGCGCGCGATGCCGGAATGCAACTGATCGAATAGGCCATAGCGCCCGGCCTGCTGTCCAGTTTTGCACAAGGCCGGTGGTTGACCCAAAGCTAGAATAGGCCTAGAGGTTCCAAATGCCTTCCGCAATGGTCACCTTCAACGGCCGCATCACACTTCCCTACCACGTGCGCAAACAGCTTGGCCTGAAGACCGGCGACAGCGTGGATTTTGTTGAAATCGAGAAAGGCCGGTTTGCCATCACACCCGGCGCAGGATCGATCGCGGACCCCAAAGGCTGGATTCCCAGACTGGATTTCTCGCCCGCCGGCGAAGAGATGAATGAGACCAGCCTGTAGGCTGCCTCAAGCAGACTTTACGGCAACAACCGGCTGTTTCCTGCACTACCCCTGCCTCGCCCAAGCGGCCCCGCGGCGCGCAAAAACAGACGCGTCCGCCTCGGCGGACGCGTCTGAAGCCAGCTCAAAACCGCTCAGCGGCCGAAGTGGGCGGAGTTCTTCTCTGCAAATTGGGCCCATTTCTCCGGCAGGTCGTCCAGCGCGAAGATAGCCGAGACCGGGCAGGCAGGAACGCAGGCGCCGCAGTCGATGCACTCGACCGGATCGATGAACAACTGTTCAGCCTCGGCGTGACCGTCCTCGTCCTTTTTGGGGTGGATGCAATCGACAGGACAGGCGTCCACACAGGCGGTGTCCTTGGTGCCGATACAGGGTTCTGCAATAACGTATGCCATCTCTCGAATTCTCCCGGGAACAAACTCTCGACGCTGATAGTAGCACAGGACCCCAAAGTCTGACCCTACCGCCCGCACCGCTGTTTTGCGATGCGGGAATCATGAGAATCATTCCCTGGACTTTAAGTCCCGTAAGCGAACAATCCATTCGGCGGGCCGGCAAGCCGGACCCCGTCAAACCATCTATCCAGCCGCCGTCCGCGCCGCCCTGTGCGCCGCATACTCCTGCGGCGTGGGAATGGGCGACAGACCGCGTCCGGCAAACATATCGCTGAAGAAACCCAGCAACTCCGCGTGGATCAGCCCGTTCGAAGCCAGAATCTCCCGGCTGTCGAGCCGGAATTTGTTGCCGCTGAAGTCCGTCGCCCGCCCTCCGGCCTCTTCTACCAGCAGAATGCCCGCCGCCGTGTCCCAGGGATTCAGCTTGAACTCCCAGTAGGCGTCAAAACGGCCGCAGGCGGTATAAGCCAGGTCCAGCGCCGCCGAGCCGGCCCGCCGCACTCCGTGCGAGCGCAGCGTGAACTCCTGGTAAAAGTGAATATTCGGGCTGTCGTGGCGCTTGCGGCTGGGAAAGCCCGTGGCCACCAGCGCCTCGCCAAGCTCCGGCACGCGCGAGACTCGCATCGGCTTGCCGTTCAGCCGCGCGCCCCGTCCCCGTTCGGCGGTAAACAGCTCATTCCGCATGGGATCATAGATCACCGCGGCCACCAGCGTTCCGTCCTCTTCGGGACTGATCCCTGCGGGGCGCTGCTCCAGGCCGAGAGAGACGCAAAACTGCGGAAATCCGTGGGCAAAGTTCGTGGTCCCGTCCAGCGGGTCCACATACCAGCGAAACTCCCTCTCCAGACCCTCCCGCGTGCCCTCTTCGCCGTAGATGCCGTGCTCCGGAAAGGCTTGGGCGAGCCGCTCGCGTATCAGCTTTTCCGAGGTTCGGTCAGCCACTGTCACCAGGTCCACGCCGCCCTTGTACTCGGTCTCAACGCCGTGGGCAAAAAACTCGCGCAGCCGCGCGCCCGCCTCCTCGGCAATGGCCGAGGCCTTGGGAACCCAGACGAAATCCGCTTCCGCCGCGCCACTCAAGAAGCCGCCCCATTCGAAACCGAATTGCCCGGATCCGAACCGTTCCCCTCTAGCCCGCCGGAGCCCTCGGTCCTCGGACCCCGCTTCCGCCCTGCTTCCGTGATGGTGCGGATCTGATGCTTGTAGATGAAGAGGTTCGGCATTCCCTCCCGGGTCAGGCGCAGCATGGCGTCGTCGAAGTACTCGATCCAGCCGCGCACCGTCTCCCCGTCGCGCAGCTTGATCTGGACGATGACCTGGCGATCGCTGAGAGAACGCAGGTAGAGCGCCTCCTGTCCGGTTTCGCCCGGCGGAGGCGCCTTGGAACGGCGGCGCGAGGATAAGGGTGAGGTCATGATCCTATTTTAGATGCAGGAAGGGATGGCAACGCAGGCAACACCGGCAACTTGGCAACCTGGCAACTTGGCAACCTCATCTGGCGCCATCGAGCGGCGTCCTTGGGCGCTGCGGAGAGGAAGGCCCGATCGGGCGCAAAAACGCCGCATTGCGCCGCGAAAGCTTTGCGGATTGTTGAACGGATAAGTGGTTATTTTTCTTGGATTTCTGCGGAGCCAGGGGGCCTTTTTACTGGCATACAGCGGTGGAAAGCGCGATTTGCGGAATGGCTCGTAAGCCCATTGAAATGACGGCTTTATGGTAGGAATACTGAAATACTTATCTTGTACGGACATCGAGTTTTATCCCTCAAGTTGCTGAAGGAAATGGGGTTGAGTGGCAAACCAGGCGTACAGGGCGGAATTTCGCTTTCTTCCGGGGGGGGGGGCCGGGAAAGAGTGAGCGGGCGGGTTCGGGTTCGACGGCTACGGTGATGTTTCTGACGGTTCGCATGGTCCGGCTCTCCAGAGGCCTCAAGATTTCGCTCTATTGGTAGTGTGCGCCAAGGGAGGATAATTATCTGCAAAGCAGCCTTTAGGGAACCTCTGATGAAGTTCGAATGTGACGCCGGCATTCCCTCAGGGGCTAAAGCCCGCCGTCATTTTGTTGCGCTTACGGCACGACTGAAGTCGTGCCCTTTCAAAGCATCGACTCATTCAGAGGTTCCTTAGAGCGGAGCCAGAGCAAACCTGATGGAGACCGGCGCTACTCCGCTCGCCCCCTCAAAGAAGCGCAGACCCCGGAGGGGAAAAAAGTCACTTGGCCGTATAGGTTCCGGGGTCCATCTACTCGGGCTCCGCTCCAGCCAATTTCCTAATAGCGAACCACACACCCAGGGGCCGAAAAGAATGGCGGAAATGCTCGTTGAGTGCGTTGGGCTGTTGGCGTCAGCTGACGATCTTGCCCAGACGGATCGGCGGACGCAAGCCGACTTGGCGGGATTAATCCTGGCCCCGGCGAATCGGTCCAGTCCCAACGACGAGAGGCATTTCAACTTACACAATTTTCCTCTACGCATACGCACCCACCCGGTCACGGTTGGTTTTGACGAATGCTGCTAGGGCGCTTAGAATTGGTCAAAATCTAATCTCTCCAACACTTCGATCTTCTTGGCGGCCCATATGCTTCTGAATACTCCTTCCGAAGTTGCAGAACAGATCGGCGTGATCTTTAGCGACGGACCTTGTTGTCTCTTTGCTGGAGCGGGCGTTTCAGCCCACGCTAAATTGCCCGTATGGGAAGAATACTTGAACCTGCTTGCGGACGAGGCCGAAGCTTACGAGCCCATGATCGCAGGTCTGATGAGGAAGCGGATCAAGGCAAAGCTCCTTCTCGAGGCTGCCGGTTACTTCAAAGGTTGCGCTGATATTCCTGAGGGTGAAAAGCTCAGGCTGCTCTCAGCCCCATTAAAGGACTACGATGCAAAGGCACTTTGGCCGCTTTGCACGCTCCCGTTTGAACTCGCCGCCACGACGAACTATGACCGCGCGCTGCACGATGCTTTTGGGAAGCGAAGAGATACCGCTCCCCAATGCGTCGAGTTGGGCGACCCTACATTCAAGGAAGCCCTGTTCTGGAAGGACTTTTACATCGCGCGAATTCACGGGCGCGCTGAGCTTCCTGATTCAATGATTCTCGATGACACTGATTACGCGCGCCTCTATTCAGACAATGAATACCAAGATTTCTTGCGATCACTTCTTGTGCAGCATCGATTCATTTTTGTCGGATTCTCTTTCCTTGATCCGGCGATCAGCAAAATTCTTGAGTTTCTGAAGGCTCGGAAGATCTTCCCCCGCTTGCACTACGCGTTCCTTCCAACGGGCAATCAAGGGTTGGCCGAGGAGATGGCGGCATACAACATTCGGGTTTTCGAATATCCCCCCAACAATAATCACGCTGTCTTATGGGATGGCGTCAGCGAGGCGGCAGGCATTCGTCAGCGAGACTCCTCATTTACCTTTGCACCAGTTACTGCCAACTTCGACACCGCGAAGCGACTTTTGGCTACCTGCTATGCCAGAGTTTCAATGGGCGATCAGGGTGCCGCGCTGAGGCAACTTGTGGTGGATGGGATCATCCTTTCGGAGCTTTCTTTTGGGGTTGGTGAAATAGATACCTTGGTATCGAAGCTTCGCGGGTACATAGCCTTGAGCGACGGAGAAGCCTGTCTGTTGGTGGACTCTTCCGTCTCCAGGTTGGTCAAGAAAAACGTGTGTATGCAAGACAATAACACGATTGTCTTAGTCGAAAACCAATCTACCACTCCGCCTGTTCAAATTCTAGCGGATGGAATAGTTGCAAGGCTCCGGCTAAGGGAGAAGTTCGAAATAACTGAAACCATTCTTTCGTCGATCTGCAATATTGTCGAGGAGGTCATCGTCCTGCGCGGATTCGATTTAGGCGCAGAGTTCTCAGGTGCCTCTCTGAGGAAGGAAGTAGACGTTTTCGAAACGATAACGATGGCTGTAGATCGGCACCTTGGGGACTATTGGCAAGACAAGAAGCACGCGCTAGCCGAGGTATTTCGAGAGATGCTACGTCATCCGGACGAGCGAGAGGAGACGCTACTCGGAGAGCTAGGTCGGATTGCATTCGGAATTGAGATCGTCCTTCAAGCAGGACGCTCGACTATGTACGCCCTATCGCTTCCCCATATCGTCTACCTGGATGCAAGCGTGCTTCTTCCTGCGATTGTGCCAGGACATCCGTTCAGAAGAGCTTATTTGAATGCAATTGCAAAGCTCCAGGATGCTGCGCGATCATCAGGTGGAACTGTCATTCAGATCACAGACGTGTTTTTGGACGAGGTCGTAAGCCACCGGAGAAAAGCGATCGAATTCGTCAAGGCCGGTGGCTTGGATGATCGGGAGACTCTGCTAAAGCGAATTCAATACTACGGTGCCGATAAGGTGAATGTTTTCATAGGTGCATATTCTCGGTGGGCTTCAACGGACAAACAGAGCGAGGGGCTGTCCTTCGGAGCCTTCCTCGCGCAAGAGGCACCGTACGAGACCGTAGCCCAGCTAAAAGGGTTCTTGTCTAAGCAGGGCTTCAAGGTCGCGTCCACCGTTCCAAAGGACCCGGCCAGTGTATCTAGTTTAGCTAAGATCGAGGAAGCACTCGACGCAGGATATGATATTGAGGAGGCATCGTTGGATCGGCGTGAACTGAAAGTCCCCCTCCTGAAGAAGCATGAAGCGGCTCAACTCTTTGCGATGCATTTGGATATGGAGGCCGGAAGACGACCAATCTTGGTCACAGCGGATACGAAACTGCGGCGGGCAGTTGGCCTATCCTCGATTTCAACCCTGAAGGACTCGCTTATCTCGCCTCAAAATCTGATTCAGCTGGTCGATCTTTTGGTGGGAATCGATGTGCCCCCAGCCTTTTTAGCGAGATTGTTGTGGTCGGTAAGGGCTGTTGATGATGCAGCTATGCTAAAGGACTACCTTCTGAGCCGTGCTCTCCCCACCTACAATGAGGCCCTTTTACTGAAGATGAACGATCTTTTGGATTCTTATGTAGATCAATATGTGAAGCAAGCAAAGTTGGAAAAAATCAATCTTATGGCGACGGGGACAGAAGAGTCTCTGAAGACCTCGCGGTTTATGGATCGCATTGAGAAAGAGGTATTTGCGAGTCTGGCAATCGAAGTGGAGAAGCTTAGGCAGCGTTTGAGGGAACTTGAAGAAAAAGAGCGAGATCGATAGGAAGGTACTGCCAATGAGGCCGCCGCCTGAGGTTCCTTAAGAAGAAGCAAAGTTTTTCTGCCAAAATTTGGCCTCTAACGAGCCGATAGAGTCATCAGAAAAGGCGGGTGGCTGCTGTCGTGTCTTTATCGTGCGAACCATATTGTGATCGGCATCTTCGACCGATGAGGCCGATGCAGGTCACGTCTAGGTCTTTTTGTTTCGAGGCCTTTATTTGTCCGGCCTGCACTCGGGCATTTCGCGAGAATATGGGATATCACGAAATTCGCGAATCGGGGGTGGCATTCGATCGTCAGAGGTCGCCGACTTGTCCGGCAGGCCATGGCTATCTCTACCTCACGAACTCCGGATCGGACGGCCTGCGTTGGGTCTGTGCCAATTCTGACTGTAGGCACTCCGAGCCTGCACATGACGTGCGGCCCCCGAGCTTCTCGCTCACAAGGCGTAGAATGGCTTGAGTTCCGGGTGGGTGACGGGCAAACCGAAAGCTGAACCGACTCCGGCGTTTTCTGGCACCGGCGTTTCCTGGAGATCGGACCGGGAGCCCGCAATCAATTTCCCTTGGCCGGCGAATCCAGGTAATAGCCCGTCTTGTGGCGGATATTGAACTCATTCGCCGCGGCCCTGGGAACCGTCACCTGCACCCGGTGGAAGGCCCTTCCAGGCTCTTGATTTTTTGGATAATAGCCGAGCAAATATTGCGTGCGCAGGTCGTCGCTCACCCGCGCAAAGGCCTTGTCCAGCCCGCCGTCGTTCTCGTAGAAGCTCTTGCCGCCGGTCTGTTCGGCCAGGGTAATCAGCGCGTGTTCCCCGCCCAGGTCGCGGCCGGCGCTGGCTTCGATGGGCACGTCGATGATGGAGTAGATCATCACCTCGTTGCGCAGAGCCGCCTCCAAAGCCTGGGCGTAGGTGGTGGTCTTGGCCGTATCGTCGCCGTCGGAGACTACGACCAGCACTCGCCGCGGCGAGCGGCCCTCCTTTTTGCCCAGCCGGTCAGAAGCCAGGCAGATGGCGTCGTAGAGCGCCGTAGCCCAGTCGCCGCGCAACTGGCCGAGGCCATGATCGATCTGGCTCACCTTGTTGGTGAAGGGCGTCAGCTCGCGCACCTCGGTGGCAAACTGCAGCAGGCTCATCTGGTCCTGGGGGCGCAGAATGGCATGGACAAAGCGCTTGGCCGCGTCCGCTTCATCGGCCATATCCTTGTGCACGCTGCCGCTGGTGTCGATGGCCAGCGTCAGGTTCAGCGGCAGCTCCGACTGCCGCTCGAAGACCGCAATCTGCTGCGGCCGCCCGTCCTCGGTCAGGGCAAAATCCTCGCGCGTGAGCCCTGCTACGATGGCCCCGTTCCGGTCCGTCACGTTCACAAAAACATTCACCAGCTTCACGTCCACGTGCAGCGTGAGTTCCTGCGCGGCCAGAGACAGAGGCGCAAGTGCCAGCAACGCCCACGTGACCGCGAACGCGCATAGCCAGTCTTTCATCATGCCAAAGGGGAGAACTTGCACCTGCATCACGCTAACAAGAATACCGCCTGCTCGTTAGACGCAGCAAAGCAGGGAGTAGGGAATAGGGAACAGGCCGAAGGCTCGCCGTGGCGAGGAATAGGGATTCGCCGGACCGCGTCGAATCCAGGCTCAAATTGGAAATGAACGTCGAAGGCTCGATGTATTTGTGAAGCGAAAAGCCCGTCACTCCTCATTGAAATCGAGCATAATTACGCAGAGCCGAGCAGGAACGATGAACCTTCCCTCCGTGCTTTTCTATTCCCTATTCCTCGCCACGGCGAGCCTTCGGCCTGTTCCCTGCTCTTCTCACACCAGCTTATACAGAAACCCGGTGGGCGTTCCCCACAGGTTGCGGGCCCGGTTTTCATAAAAGATGCTGAACTCGATGCCGCTCAGGTCGTAGTCGAAGAGTGGGACGCGGTCGAAGGGAGGAGTAACGGCACAATCTGATGTGGGGTTACCTGTGTGGTCGCCATGGTCACCGCTCTTCGCGCGTTCCCGCGCACTGGGTTCTGTCGCTTTTAGCGGCACAATCTCGGTTTTCAGCAGGCCGGAATCACTAAAGTTGCTCTTTTTTTGTACAGCCGGGCAATTGGGACTGGGGAAGGTCCGCGCCCCCGGCCCGGCAGTGCAGCCCCGGAAATGGGCCAAACCTGCCCTCCCACGCAACAATAAGAAGGCCGGCAGGTTCGCCTGCCTTCCCATTGTCGCTGACATTCCCGATTGATCGACCGCGCAAAGCTTACTTTGGAGCTGGCGGCGATGCGGTCAGGTCCATGTTGTGCATGACGACGATCTGCCATTTCTCCTGGCTCTTCGCCATGACGAAGTTCAACAACCCCTGACGCAAAGGACCTGGATTTCCGGCAGGATCCGTTGCTCCCGTCATCTCCCAATGCACATCCACTGCCGCCACATCCGGACGGATGAAGCGAATCTTGATACCGGTGTATTTCTGATGGCTGTTCTTGAATATGGTGGCAAAGACCGGAGCATGGAATTGCTCGATGTTGGTCCGTCCGCTGGCACCCATTCCACGAACATTGGTGAAGTCTGCGTCTTCTGAAAACAGGGCGGCAAAAGCCTTGGCGTCGTGGTGGTTCCAAGCATCCATGAAACCATCCATGACCCCGCGGATTGCCTGTTCATCGGCTTCGCGGCCATCCTGGCCGAGGAGTGCCGACGGCAATAGCATTGCAACGGTCAACATGCCCATGGTCAGCATAGGTTCCTCCGTATGATCAGAGTTTAGCTCAGAACCTGGCTGCAGATGCATCAAAATGAGCGCCGGGATCGAATCCTGCGCCCGTTTCGCCGGCAATTCCCAACATCGATGGCAGCTTTGCTTACGCTATCGCTCCCACCGGAACCTCAGGCTCTGCCAGCTGGGTGTCGGGCCGCGCCTTCATCAACGGCAGAGCCATGGCCAGCACATCCTCGATGCGGCTGGCGTAATGCACCGTCACACCCTCCATCAGCCCCGGCGTCAGGTCCTCTTCCACATCCTGGCGGTTCTCGGCGGGCAGGATGATGGTTTCCACCCCAGCCCGGCGCGCGGCCAGGAACTTTTCCTTGATGCCGCCCACCGGCAGCACGTTTCCGCTGAGCGTGATCTCACCGGTCATGGCGGTCAGCGGACGCACCGGCGTATCGGTAAGCAGCGAAGCCAGCACCGTGGCCATGGTCACGCCGGCCGAGGGGCCGTCCTTGGGAATGGCTCCCGCCGGCACGTGAATATGCAGATCCATCTCCTTGGTAAAGTCCTCGGCCAGCCCCAGGCTTGCGGCATTCGACCGCACCCAGGTGAGCGCGGCCTGCATCGACTCCTGCATCACCTCGCCGATCTGCCCGGTCATGGTAAAGCCGCCCTTGCCCTTCATCTTGTTGGCCTCGATGAAGAGTATGTCGCCGCCCGCCGCCGTCCAGGCCAGTCCTACGGCCACACCGGGCCGTTTCACCCGCTCCGCGACTTCGGTATCCACACGCACCTGGATGCCGCCCAGAAACTCCTTGAGGACCTCGCGCGTGACCACCAGCTTTTCCGTGTGGCCCTCGACCACGCGGCGAGCCTGCTTGCGGCACACTGTGCCCAGTACCTGCTCCAGCTTGCGCACGCCGGCTTCCCGCGTGTAGTGGCGCACAATGTGCCGCAAGGCATCCTCGGGAAACTCGATCTGCTCCGGCGTGATGCCGTTCTCCTTGATCTGGCGCGGAATCAGGTAACGGTAGGCGATATGCACCTTCTCCTCTTCGCTGTAGCCCTGCAGGAAGATCAACTCCATCCTGTCCAGCAGCGGCGGCGGAACCGGGTCCAGCATGTTGGCCGTGCAGATGAACAGCGTCTTCGACAGGTCGAAGGGCACGTCCAGGTAGTTGTCGCGGAAGACCGAATTCTGCTCCGGGTCCAGCGTCTCCAGCAGCGCCGAGGCCGGGTCGCCGCGGAAGTCCCGCCCCAGCTTATCGATCTCGTCCAGCATGATCACCGGGTCGTTGGTTTCGGCCCGGCGGATGCACTGGATGATCTGCCCCGGCAAGGCGCCGATGTAGGTGCGCCGGTGGCCGCGAATCTCCGCCTCGTCGTGCATCCCGCCGAGCGAGATGCGCTGAAACTTGCGGCCCAGGGCTCGGGCGATGGATCGTCCCAGGCTGGTTTTGCCCACCCCCGGCGGACCCACGAAGCACAGAATCGGCCCCTTCATGTCCGGCTTCAGCTCCAGCACGCTCAGGTAGTCCAGAATGCGGTCCTTCACCTTCTTCAGCTCGTAGTGGTCCTCGTCCAGAATCTCTTTGGCCTTGCTGATATCCACCTTGGAGCCGGAGCTCTTAGCCCAGGGCAAAATGGCCAGCCACTCGATGTAGTTGCGGGTGAGCGAATAGTCGGCGGCCATGGGAGACATGCGCGACAGCCGCGTCAGCTCCTTCATGGCTTCCTTCTTCACGTCCTCCGGCATTCCGGCGGCATCGATCTTCTGGCGCAGTTCGTCGGTCTCCCGCTGGCCCTCGTCCTGCTCGCCCAGTTCCTTCTGGATGGCCTTGAGCTGCTCGCGGAGATAGTAGTCGCGCTGCGACTGCTGCACCTGGTCCTGCACCTCGGTCTGGATCTTAGTGCGCAACTGCTGCACCTCGATCTCCTTGGCCAGATGGCTGTTCAACAGCTCCAGCCGGAAGACGATGCTCGCCGTCTCCAGCAGTTGCTGCTTGTCGTCAGTGGTCAGAAAGGGCAGCGACGAGGCCACAAAGTCCACCAGCCGGTTCGGCTCCTCGATGTTCGCCGCGATCGTCCTCAGTTCGTCCGACAGCGTCTGCGACTCGGAGACGATCTGCTGGAACTGCTCGATCACATTGCGCACCAGCGCTTCCACGCCCGGCGTGGACGCCGGTTCTGCCTCTTCCAGTGTTTCAACTTCGGCCACCATGAAGGGCTCGGTCTGGCTGTAGCCCACCAGCCGCACCCGCTCCACCCCCTCGGTGAAGACGAACCGGCTCTGGTTGGGCATGCGCACGACCTTGTGGACCGTGGCCAGCGTTCCCACCGCGTGCAGATCGGCTGGTTTGGGAGAGTCCAGCCGCGGGTCCAACTGGGCCGTTACCACAATCGTCCGCTCTTCGCCCAAAGATTCGATCAACTGGATGGAGCTCTCGCGGCCCACCGTCAAGGGCAGGACAGCATGGGGAAACAACACAGTCTCCCTAACTGGAAGAACGGGAATCCTGCGCACTCCGTAGGTCTCTTTCCCGAGTGCGTTCTTGGCAAGCGGCAGGTTGGATGGCTTGTTTTGCATTGAGCGTCCTCTTATCAACTTTTCTTCATTAGACGGCGCAGACTTCAAAAAGTTTCAGGATTGTTCCCCTCCTGCCCCGTTCCCCGCCCATCTCAAACCGAACATTCCTTCGTCGGTACGGTCCGACGCCGGCCGTGGTTCCCTTCGAGCCCGCGCCGTGGGTCCAAAGTCCGTTCAAAACCCGTTCAAACTGCCCGTGGACGGCGCCCATTGACAGCCTGGATGCACCATTGCTCGACGGATTTATCGGCCAAACTCCGAGGAAGGTGAGGTAGATCAACCGGATGGATGAGGATTCTGCCCGCGTTCCTCTTGGATCTGAATTGCTCCACGGCCGGTTCAGCACGGATCGGAGCAGTTTTTCTGGCTTTTGATCGCCGCTTCGATCTGCTTCCACAATTTGTCCGGCGGTTCCTCGATGGGGAACAAGTTGCGGGCAGCCTCGGCGATGGTCTCCAGATCTGCCAGCAGGGCGCGGCAACACTCGCAACTTTGGATATGGGGATGGAAAACAAGAGGCACGCCGCTGCCGATCAACTCCGGCAATTGCGCCTGGAAGGCGGCGCAGCTCAAATTGTCGGGCTCTTCTGTCATCGCCGGTCCTCCTGCCGGGGATAGGCGCGCAGGGCGTCGCGCAGCTTCAGTCGCGCCTTGTGCAACTGCGACTTGCTGTTGCCCAACGAGCAGTCGAGCATGGAGGCAATCTCATTATGCTCATACCCCTTGATGTCGTGCAGGATAAAGATGAGCCGGTAGCCGGCCGGCAGAGTGGCGATGGCGCGTTCCAGGACCAGCCGGTCGATGGAGCCGGCCAGGTTGAGATCCGGAGCGCTGAAGCCGCGCCCGGGGCGTTCATCTGCCGCGGGTTCCATGGCTTCATCCAGTGAACTCACCGGTAATCCTTTCTTGCGCAAATGCATCAGCACCACATTGATGGCCATACGGTGCAGCCAAGTGGAGAAGGCCGAGTCGCCGCTGAAGGTGCCGATCTTGCGGTACAACTGAAGAAACGCTTCCTGGGTCAGGTCTTCGGCTTCCGCTGTATTGGCCACCATGCGCAGACATAAGGTATAGATGCGTCTTTTGTGCAAAGAGTACAGTTGGGCGAAGGCAAAATGATCGCCCTTCTGCGCCCGGGCCACTGCATCGGCCTCGACGGGATCAGGTGTAGCAACGGGGGCAGACGGCGCCGGGGTTGAGGCTGGAATCCCAGCCGGCGCATCCCCGGCAGGCGGGTGAGAAGCCGCATCGGGAGGCCGGGCCGGAAACCTTGGATCGGGCATGTGCTTCCTCGGGTATCGCTCCGTAACCAGGGTGTTGCTGCGCAGGGAGTCTTTACTCGTTAGTATAAGGGACAGGGAACAGAGATCAGTGGTCGGCGATCACTGACGACTGGCCACTGACCACAGAAATTGGTTCCCCGCGTTTATTGGAGATACGTCTTGAAGGCAAAACCGGCGGGGCAGTGCGGCAATCGGTACGGGCGCAGCGTTCTGCTGGTATGTGTTTTCGTCCTTGGGTCCGGCGGGTGGATGAACGGCTGGAGCCAGACGGCGGGCAGCGCCAGCAATGCCGCCGGTCAGAGAGCTGCCGCTCCCGGTGCTTCAGGCTCCTCGGCGGCGCAAGCGCCTTCCAGTGCCGGCCTGGATTCCCTTGCCCTGTGGAATGGCCTGCCGGTGCGGAGCATCTCGTTCAAGGGGGTTGCCGTCAGCCGGCTTGCCCCGCTGACGGGCCATCTTGCCCAGGCCGAGGGAAGACCGCTCAGCCCCGAAAACCTGAAAAAAAGCCTACGCCAGCTCTTTGCTACCGGCCTCTTCGAAACCATCCAGGTGGAGGGATCGCGCCGGCAGGACGGCGTGGCCCTGGTCTTCCGCGGGACTCCGCGCACATTTATCGGGACCGTCAGCGTGGAAGGAGCCAGGGGCGCCACCGTGAATACGCAACTTGAGCGCGCCTGCCAACTCGATCCCGGCACCCGCTTTACCCAGGCAAAACTCAGCCTTGCGCTCGAGCAGATGCGCCGCACACTGGACCAGAACGGCTTCCACTCGCCGGCGATTACCCAAACCCTGACCCCGCACCCCGATGAACAATTGGTCGATATCGCGTTTCACGTGGTCAGCGGCCCGCAGGCGCGGGTGGGCTCGGTTCAGGTTACCGGCGACCCTGGGATGAGCACGGACGAATTCCGCCGCCACGCCCACCTCAGAACCGGTGCGCGCGTGGACCACGACACCCCCAACCGCGCCCTGGCGGGAGTGCTCAAACACTACCGGGGAGAGGAGCGGTTGGAAGCCGAGATCAAGCTGGAGTCCGAACAGGTCGCCGCTGGCGCCGTCAATGCCGACTTCCGCTTTTCCGCCAGCCAGGGACCTAAGGTCAAGGTGCTGGTGGAGGGCGCAAAGATGGGCCCGGAGCGCATCAAGCATGTGATTCCCATCTTCGAAGAGGGCACCGTCGACGACGACCTGCTCAACGAAGGCAATCGCCGCGTAAGGGACTACTACCAGCGCCTGGGTTACTTCGACGTCAAGGTAGATCACGAGAGGCAATCCACCAGCGCCGAGCAGGTGGTGATTCTCTACAAGGTGCGCCTGGGACCGCGCCGCCGCGTGGAACGGGTCTCGGTCGCGGGAAACCATTATTTCGACTCCGCGACGCTCAAGGATTTGCTGAACGTTCATGCCGCCGATACTCTTGACCGCCATGGCGCCTACAGCCAGGCTCTCGTCTCCGCCGATGTGAGCGCATTGCAGGCCGTCTATCAGAACAACGGCTTCTCCAAGGTGAAGATCACGCCGGAGACCAGCACTCCTGAGACCAGTGCGGCAGATGCCGGCGCTCCTGAGACCAGTGCAGGAGCCGGGAAAGCGGGCATGCAGTCGAAAACAGCACCGCTGGCTGTGGTCTACCGCATCGAAGAGGGCGAACAGCTACGCGTGGGCGCGGTGCGCCTGGATGGGAACGAGCACGTGGATGCCAACAAACTTACCCCGCTGCTGAATACTGCGGCGGGCCAATTGCTTTCGCCCCGGAACCTGGCCGGGGACCGCGACGCCCTGTTGACCGGCTATATGAGCCGCGGCTTTCTCCAGGCGCAGGTGGAGGTCGTCCAGCAGTTTGAGCCGGCCAACCCGAGCAAGGTCGACGTGGTCTTCCACATCACCGAGGGAGAGCAGATTTTTGTGCGCAACGTGCTCCTCACCGGGCTGCACTACACGCGGCCGGCCACCGTTGCCCGGGCCATCACCCTCCATGCCGGCGACCCGCTCAACCAGACCGCCCTGCTCGAGACGCAGCGCAATCTCTACGACTTCGCTCTCTTCAGCGAGGTCGATACGGCGGTCGAGAATCCCACCGGCGGCGAAATCTACAAGACCGTTCTGCTGCAGGCGGTGGAGGCGCGGCGCTGGACCCTCACCTACGGCTTCGGATTTGAGGCCCAGACCGGAACGCCCCAGTACAACTGCGGCGGCATCACCGCCAGCGGCGCCACTTGCAATCCCAACGGCAAGACCGGCGTCAGCCCCCGCGTCATCGCCGACCTCACCCGCAACAGCCTCTTCGGCCGGGAGCAGTCGGCATCGGTGCGCGGCACTTATGGTTTGCTGGAGCAGAAGATCAATCTGCTCTATCAGATTCCGCACTTTGAAGGCGACCGGAACTTCGGACTCGATTTCTCCGGCGGCTACGCCAACAGCCTGGACGTAACTACCTACGTGGCCTCAAGGCTGCAGGGCGGCGTGCGCTGGACCGAGCACTTCAACACGCCGGGCTCTCGCCTTTCAAAAGCCAATACGTTTGTCTATGAATTGAACTTCCGCCGCGTCAAGGTGCAGGCCAGCAGCCTCCAGGTCGCCCCCGGCGAGATCCTGCCGTTGTCCACGGCGGTGCGCGTGGGAGGGCCTGCGTTCACCTGGATTCGCGATACCCGCGATTCGCCCCTCGACGCCCGCCGCGGCACTTACACCAGCTTCCAGGAGTTCCTCTCCCATCAGGCCTTCGGCGCCCAGGCCGATTTCAACCGCATCGACGTATCGAATTCGAGCTATTACGGCTTCGACAAAGGCCGGTTCGTGGTGGCCCGCAATACCCGCTACGGCCAGGAACGGGCCTTCGGCACTCCCTCCGAAGAGCTGATTCCCCTCCCCGAGCGGCTTTACGCCGGCGGACCTACCTCGCTGCGCGGTTTTTCGCAAAATGCCGCCGGCCCCCGCGATCCCGAGACCGGCTACCCCATCGGCGGAGCGGGCGCGCTGGACAACAGCACCGAACTGCGCCTGCCTCCGCCCACCCTGCCCTGGCTCGCCAACACGGTCAGCTTTGTCCTCTTTCACGATATGGGCAACATCTTCGCCAACGCCGGGGACGCCTGGGCCAGCGCCCTGCGCTCGCGCCAGCCCAACCGCTCAACGTGCCAGGTGCCAACCAGCAACCCCACCGTCCCCACCGGGCCTGTGACTTCAACCGGGCAGCAGGGATTGTGTAATTTCAACTACTTCTCTCACGCGCTGGGCACAGGGTTGCGTTACCACACGCCGGCAGGGCCTATCCGGTTCGACTTCAGCTACAACCTGAATACGCCCATTTACCCCGTAATCTACAATTACTCGCTCACGAATCCGACCTCGCAGATGCACGTGGGCGAGGCCAACCACTTCAACTTCTTCTTCAGCCTGGGACAAACCTTCTGATGAACAACCGGCCCCCAATCCGGCTCAAGATCGCGCTCGGCCCCGCCTGGCTGTGGATTCTGGCCGTGTGCCTGGCCGCCTCAGGAGCACTGCCGGGACGAGCCCAGGCGCCTCAACCCACCTCGCCGGCCGTCCTCGACCGCGTCGTCGCCGTGGTTAACAACCAGACCATCCTGGCCAGCGACCTCGACCAGGAGATCCAGCTCTCGGTGCTGGATCCGGCCGGAGTCGGCCTCGGGGTTCTTACGCACAAACGGGCCCTCGAGCAGTTGATCAGCCGCGCCCTCATTCAGCAGCAGATCCGGCAGGAAGACGAGCAGGCCGCCGACCCCCCTCAGGCCGAAGTCAATGCCCGGCTGGCGGAGATACGCAGGGAACTCCCCGTCTGTATCCGCCAGAACTGCGCCACGGAGACCGGATGGAAGGTATTTCTGGCCGCGCATGGGCTGACAGAGGAGCGCGTCGAGGCTTATTTCCGCTACCGGCTCCAGATCCTGCGCTTCATCGAGCAGCGTTTCCAGCCAGGCATTCGCGTTTCCCCGGAGCAGATTGACAGTTATTACCGCGACACGCTGCTGCCCCAATACATCACCGGCGAGGCGATTCCAAAGCTGGAACAGGTGGCCCCGCGCATTGAGGAAATCCTGCTGCAGCAGCAGGTGAATATCCTCTTCGACGATTGGCTCGGGAACTTGCGCAAGCAGGGCGAAGTCGAAGTGCTGGATCCGGCCCTCGAAGCCCCTGAGCACCCGGCCGATCCAGGAAAAGGAAGCCAATGACCGAGCCCGAATCCACGCTTCCCTCTTCGACAGATTCTCCTGAGCCTTCCAGCCCGGTACGGCGGCCGCGCCTGCACATTTTTCTCATCCTTGGAGCCTGCATGGTCATTCTGCCGCTGGCGGCCATCCTGGGCATTTATTTTTTTATCAATTCAGCCACATTCGAGGGGCTGGTTCGCAAGGAACTGATCGCCCAGCTGGAAGCTGCGACCGGCGGCCGGGTGGAGATCGCCTCCTTTCACTGGCAACCGCTCCACCTGGAGGCCGATGCCGGCGGGCTGGTGATTCACGGCCTCGAAGACCCCGGCGAAGTCCCCTACGCCCAGGCCGATGGACTGCGCGTCCGGATCAGCCTGCGGTACTTCTGGAGCCCCCGCATTTTTCTGCGCAATCTCGTCATCGACCACCCCGCATTGCACATCATCGTCTATCCCAACGGAACGACCAACCAGCCCCATCCCCGCAAGCCCCGGAAACAAGGCATATCCGCGCTCGATACCTTCTTCAACCTGCGGGCCGGTCACGTTTCAGTCCAGCAGGGCGTACTCCACTACGAGAACCGCGCCTCATCCTTCGACTACCAGAATCGCTACATCCCACTCGATTTCGAAGCCAACGATCTTTCCCTGCTCGTCAGCTACCTGCCCGCCAGGTCCTTCAGGTTTTTTGCGGGCAAGTCTTCTCCTCCGGAGCCGGAGAGTTACCGCATCGAGGCCGGGGCCATCGATCTAAACCTGTCGCGGGGCGGGGCGCAGAGCCTGCAACAGCCCGTGCATGGTATTTTTCAGGCTACGCTTGACCTGACGCGCACAGCCGTTTACCTGCGTTCCCTGCGGATCACATCCCAGACCCCTGCCGTTCATGGTCAAATGGCCAAAGATCATAGCCTCGAAGTCTCAGGCACGCTCAAAGACTTTGCCCATCCCCGCTGGCAGGCCAGGGTGCTGGGCGATCTCGATATGAAGCTGCTGGACCCGGTCTTCGGCTATCCTCATGCGCCGGATGGCATTGCCCATCTCGACCTCGACAGCGCCGGCGCCGCCGGAGAATTTCGCATCGATGGCAACATGCACATCGACGGAGGCAGTTATATCGGAACCGGCGTCGTCGCCACCGGAATCCAATTGGCTGCGCATGTGCATGCCGACCCCAGGCAGTTGCTGATTACGTCGGTGGTTGCGCGTCTCCGCCAGGGCGGGCAACTGGAGGGCGAGGTTGACCTGGCTCCGTGGCTGCCTCCCACCCCCCGCGCCGTTAAAGTTCAATCGACCAGTAAAAAGGTTCCCCAGGAGGCGGTCGCTGCTACCTGGGGTGGTGGCGACAGAAACATTGCCCCCGTCCCCCCTCCGCCCTCCATCATCGCCATGAACGGCAAGGTAACGGCCCAGTTCAAAAACGTCTCGCTGGACGCGCTTCTCGATATGGTGAGCCAGCCGCCCTTTCGGCGCCTCGGTCTGGATACCCGCATCAACGGTCTCGCCACCGCCAACTGGTCCAAAGGCGTTTCGCGGACCGTTGCCGTCGGCGCGGCTTTGAGTCTCAGCCCTCCCGCGCATGCCTTGAATGGTGAAGTTCCCGCCAGCGGATTCGTCGATGCGACATATACCCATGGCGACGGCGCCGTTGATCTGCGCAAGCTCGAACTGCACACCCCCGCCAGCCAGTTGGAGGCGCACGGCCATCTGGGCGCTTACCCGCTCACCAGCCCTTCGGCATTTGCCGTCGACTTCCATTCCAGCAATCTGGATGAGTTCGACGCCGTGCTCCGCGATCTGGGACTGAAACGCTACGGCAAGACCGGGGCCGCCGCCTTGCCCGTAACTCTGGCCGGGCAGATTGATTTTCTCCATGGAGTATGGACCGGCTCGCTCGTCAATCCCCACATCGCAGGCAACCTCAAGGCAACACAACTGGGCATCGAGTTGCTCCCTATCCAGCCCGTCGAAAAGGACAAACCCCTCAAGCCGCAAATCGTTCAGCCAAGATTCGTCCGCTGGGATTCGGTCGACCTCACCGGCAGCTACGCGGCTGAGCGCATCGACCTCTCACACAGCCTGCTGCGCCGCGGAAATGCCGAAATCGCCCTGAATGGGAGCCTCGTAGCGGCGCCTGGCCGGCTTCCGGCATTCGACGCCAACTCCCAACTCCATCTGCGCCTGCGCGCCGGCAAGGTCGGCCTCGACGATCTGCTGCCCTTCACCGGACAGAAGCTGCCGTTGACCGGCTCTCTCGACGCGCAGCTCCAGCTTGACGGGCCTATCCATGCCCTTGGAGGTTCCGGATGGGTGGAAATGGACGGCGGCAGCCTCTACGGCGAGCCGGTCGAGCGCATCCGTGCCCAGGGCACGATAGCCAACCAGGTGATCAGGCTGGCCTCGATCACCCTCAGCGGAGCCGCCGGCAGTATCGCCGCCACCGGCAGCTTCGATCTCAACTCCCGCCAATTCCAGGTGGATGCCCACGGCTCGGGCATCGATCTGGCCAGAATCGAGGCTCTTCAACGCCAGGGGCTGCCGGCCACAGGAAAGCTGAGCTTTTCCATGCTCGGCTCGGGCACGCCCGGCGACCCGCGCCTCGAGGTCCACGCCGCGCTGAGCTCTCTGGCCCTGGGCGGAGTACCGCTGGGCGCAGTGGAATTTGCCGCCCACACTACCAACCGCACACTCACCTACAACGCAACCTCCCGGCTGCAGGGCGCGGAAGTCAGCCTGAACGGCCAGACCGCGCTCAGCGGCGATTACGCCACCCAGGCCAAAATCGATTTCTCCCGCTTCAACATCGGCGCCCTGCTCAAGATGGCTAACGTGCCGAGCCTCACCGGCGAGTCCGCGTTGGCCGGCACGGTCACTATCGAGGGACCTTTAGCCCACCCCGAACTGCTCCGTGGCGAAGCCCGTCTGCAGCAGCTCGCGGTCACCGTTGCCGGCGTCCATCTTGAGAGCCAGGGCGGCGTCCACGCCACCCTGGCCTACGGCCGCATCCATCTTGACCCCCTCCACGTCACCGGCGAAGAGACCGATCTGCACGCCCAGGGAAGCCTTTCGCTCCTGGACAAGAAGCAACTGGACTTTGCCGCCAGCGGCTCGGTCAGCCTGAAGCTTGCAGAGACCCTCGATACCGACCTCACCGCCAACGGAACCACCACCTTCCAGGTGGAGGCGCACGGCCCCCTCGCCAACCCCGGCCTGAGGGGACGCATCGACTTCCAGAACGCATCGTTATCACTAGAAGACATTCCCAACGGCCTCAGCCAGTTGCACGGAACCCTCGAATTCAACCAGAACCGGCTGGAGGTGAAATCGCTCACCGCCATGAGCGGCGGCGGCCTGTTGAGCGTGACCGGTTACCTGGCTTACCAGCACGGCATCTTCGCCGACCTCTCGGTCACCGGCAAGGATATTCGCATTCGCTATCCGCAGGGGGTCAGTTCCCTGGCCGACGCCACACTCCACCTGCAAGGCCCGCAAGACAACCTGCTCCTCTCCGGCGACGTTCTCATCACCCGCTTCTCGGTCAGCCACGATCTGGACATCGCAGCCCTGGTTGCGCAGGCCAATGCCGTACAGACCATCGCGCCTCCCAGCGCCCCGTCCAACCACATGCGCCTCGACGTGCATGTGGTCTCCTCGCCCCAATTGAACTTCCAGAACGCCTACGCCAAGCTGGCCGGCAACGTGGACCTGCGCCTGCGCGGCACCGTGGCCTCGCCCTCACTGCTGGGCCGCGTCTCCATCACCGAGGGCTCCGCAATCATCGCCGGAACCCGCTACGAGCTGCAGCGCGGCGACATCTACTTCACCAACCCCGTGCGCATTGAACCCACCATCGACCTCAACGCCACCGCCCATGTGGAGGACTACGACATCACCCTCGGCCTGCGTGGAACCCCTGATAAGCTTTCCGTCACCTACCACAGCGATCCCCCGCTCCCTGAAGCCGATGTCGTAGCCCTCCTGGCTCTCGGCCGCACGGAGAGCCAGCAGCGCATCTACACCCAGCAGCAGGTGCAATCGATGGCCAATCCCACCACCGATGCGCTGCTCGGCGGCGCCCTCAACGCCACCGTCAGCAGCCGCGTGCAAAAGCTCTTCGGGGCCGGTTCAGTAAAAGTAGACCCCAACTATATCGGCGCCCTGGGCAACTCCACCTCCCGCATCATCGTGGAGGAACAGTTGGGCAGGAACGTCACCCTCACCTATGCCACCGACGTGGATACCACCGGCCAGCAGTTGATCCAGGCCGAAGTCGCCATCAACCGCCACGTCTCCCTGCTGGTCGCCCGCGACGAATCGGGCGTCTTTTCCATGGTCGTCAAAGCCACTCGCCGCTTCCGCTGAAGCATTTCAGCCCTTATTCACCCATGAATCCGCAACCTTTTCCAGTAATCTGTGTCTATACCGGCGGACGGCTGGTCGGCAGGGCATGCCTCAGCGGCTGCCGCATTGATTCTGCCGCAACACCTTTGGAGGTGTTTCAGATGACAAATACGATCCGTACTACCCGGACCGCGATGCTCGCGGCCACGCTCACAGCAGCCCTTTGCGGCCTTTCCCATCTCTCGATCGCGGCAGCCCAGGCCGCCGGCACAGCAGAGCAGGCGCCAGTCAACAGCCCCGCATCCAGCCCCGCATCCAGCGACGCCGCGGCCCGGCTGAACAAAAAGCAATTTCGCGACGTGAAGGTGACCGTGGACAACGGCATCGCCACGCTCACAGGCACCGTGGACCTCTACGTGTACAAGGCCGACGCCGCGAAACATGTGAGCAAGGCCAACGGCGTCACCTCCGTGCGCAACCTGATCGATGTTGCCGGTCCCACCGTTCCCGACCAGCAACTGCAAGCCAAGCTCCAGGAAAAGCTGGCCTATGATCGTGTTTTCTACGGCAACGCATTCAATGCCATCTCGTTGGGCGTCCAAAACGGCGTGGTCACCCTCGGCGGCCATGCCCTTTCCTATAATTCCAGGAACTCAGCCCTGGGCCTGGTCACCACCTATCCCGGCGTCAAGGACGTGGTTGATGAGATGCAGGTTGATCCTGTCTCCATGATGGATAACCGGATACGCGTGGCGGTCTACCGCGCCGTCTACGGCTACCCGATGTTCACCAAGTACGCCATCGACCCCGCCAAGCCCATCCGCATCTCGGTGCAGAATGGCAACGTCGAACTCTACGGCGCCGTCGACTCGCAGGCCGACAATGACGTAGCCACCATCCGCGCCAACGGCGTCGCCGGCGTCTTCAGCGTCAAGAACTTCCTCCAGGTCGGCAACTAGCCCTCCGGGAGGCAGAAATAGCTTCTCCGGCGCGCAGAGCGCGCCGGATGCCGGAAGCAGCCTGCTTGCCGGAGAACCTTGAACGGCTCCATGCCGCGGATCCGGCTATGCGACATTCACACATTTGTAACGACACGGCCTTTTTATTCCTTACACTTATCCCACTATGGCTCTCGACGCCCCCCTTACCAGCGAACGCAAAGAAGGCAAGACCCCCGGCACAACGATCATTCAACTCACCGGCCCGGTCACCCTGCTCAATCTCTTCGATTTGCAGGCACAGTTGCGCACTAGCGAGCTGCCCCGCCTCTCCATCCTCGATCTCAGCGGGGTTCCCTACATGGATTCGTCAGGCATGGGCGCAATCATCAACTACTACGTCCGCTGCCAGAACAATGGCGTCAAGCTGATCATTTCCGGAGTGAGCAACCGCGTCCTTGAGCTGTTCAAGCTGACCAAAGTTGACGCCCTCATTGCCCAGGCCGCCAGCATCGAAGAGGCGGAAGCGAGCGCCTAGAGCCGTTCTCCAATTTACGAGCCCTTGCCAATTCTGTACAGGGTGGCTTTTTCTTCAGGAAAAAGCCACTTGGCGGTCGTGGTTTCGGGGTATAGCGATTGGAGAACTGCTGTGGCCCAACGCCTTGGATCCCAGGCCTACGCTAGCCCGTATTCGGTGCAAAGCAAGCGCAGCGGAGGCTCATCCTCGACGATCTCGGGATAGCGGGGCAGCGGCTCAAGGAAAAAGTTGTCCGTATCGTCGTCATTGACCGAGGAGACCTCGCCGATCAGGCCATGGCCATCCACGGCGTGAAACGTGTGGTAGAGTAACGGGGTCAGCGTGATGGACTCGCCCGGGCCCAGAATCACCGTGCCTCCCGCTTCCACCTCCCGGCGGATTCCATCGCAGGAGACCGAAACCGGCGTCTCGGCCAGTCCTCCGTCCGGGGCTGAGTTATAGAGTTTGACCGCCAGCCGCCCCATCCCTTTGCCGCCGCGGTTGATAATGTCCTCGGTCTTGCGGGCATGGTAGTGAAACGGCGTCTCCTGATCCTGCCGCACAAACATGATCTTCTCGGCGTAGATTTTCCCGCCCGCGCCGCTCTCCGGTGACCCATTGCGCAGCGTAAACAGCGTGAGGCCGAGCGACTCGAAACGTCCGGCGTTAAAATCCGTAACGTCCCACCCCAGCCGCTGGCTGCGCAATTCATTCGCCTCGCTACCCCGTTCGAGCCATTCCTCCGGCGTCCAATCCGCATATGGCGGCAGCACAAATCGATTCTCCGCGAAAAACGCGCCTGCCTCGGCAATGTGCCGGTTGATCTCCGATCGCATCATGGGTACCTCCTTAGCTATAACATTCACTCCCAGAACGCAAGCGCCCCCTGGATCGCCGCCCGAGTCAGCTCCGCGCCCAGGATCCGTTCAAGCTGCCCGAGGGGCACAATCATTCCCTGGCGGGCACACGGACCACCATCTTCCCTACTGGCAATGGATGGTGAAGCCGATCTTCCCCTGGACTTGATTGGGGGATGTGATGAGAATATTCACCCAGCCGGTGTAATTGGCGAATTGCGGCTTATTCGCGCCGAGACTCCACGTTTCGTAGACCGGCACGGAGTGGTTGGCCTGCGGTATATCGACGCTCTGTGAGTTGGAAGAATGGCCGCCGTCGTTGCGGACAAAGCTGTAATTCACAGTGGCTGGTCCGGTGCTGATCAGACCCCAGCTAAATTTCAGGTTGACGGGGCATGAACCCGTGTATTGAAAGCCTTGTGCAATCTGGCCATTGGCGCGCAACGACTCGCCGCCTATGCGAACGGTCTGAGCCATCAGGCCGACAGATCCCAGGCAGATGAGAATCCCAACCACGATTGCAATCCTGCTGATTTTCATTTTCCCTCCTTTGATCCGGAATTCCCGTTGGGCTCTCCCGGCTCGCCGAGTATACCTCAGATCAGCCACCCTCCGCCCCTCAAGTAAACTGTCCCATGGAGACCCCCATGCCCGGCCTATGGTACAGGACGCGAACCACGCTGGAGATGATCAAATGGGAGCACTCCATCTTCGCGCTCCCTTTTGCCCTCACGGCCATGCTTCTCGCCGCCCACGGTCTGCCCGCGGCTCGCACTATCGTCTGGATTCTTGTCGCCATGGTCGCCGCCCGCTCCGCTGCCATGGCCTTCAACCGCTGGGCCGACGCCGAACTGGACGCCGCCAATCCCCGCACCCGCAACCGCGCCATTCCCGCCGGCCTGCTCTCGCGCCGGTTCGTTCTCGGCTTTACCGTGCTGGCGGCGGCAATCTTTGTGCTGGCCTCGGCTGAACTCAACCGCCTCACCCTCATCCTGTCGCCCGTGGTCCTGCTGGTGCTGCTTGGCTACAGCTACCTGAAGCGCTTCACCCGCTGGTCGCACCTCGGACTCGGCCTGGCCCTCGGCCTTGCCCCCTCGGCCGCCTGGATCGCCGTCTGCGGCTCACTGGACCCCCGCATTCTCGTCCTCACCGCCGCCGTCACCCTCTGGGCAGGCGGTTTCGACGTCCTCTACGCCTGCCAGGACTGGGAGCATGACCGCGCCGCCGGCCTCCACAGCCTGCCCCAGGCCGCCGGCATCCCCGCCGCTTTTTTTGCCGCCCGCACCATGCACCTTGCTATGCTGGGCCTGCTGGTCTGGTTCGGCCTGCTGTTTCAAATTCGGACACTCGGCTGGCTCGGCATCGCCGCCGTCGCCCTCCTGCTGGCATACGAACACTCCCTGGTCTCCCCCCGCGACCTCACCCGCCTCAATGCCGCTTTTTTCACCATGAACGGCGTTATCGCCACCGTCTTTCTCGCCTTTGTCGCAGCCGACCTGTGGCTGCGAAGCTGATTTTTCAGGCCTTCCCGCCAATTCCCCGGTAAAAACTCCAATCGAGCTGTGGTATGGTGCGAGAAAGCGCTCCACACAAGACGCCTTCATGGCAACCACCCCGCACAGACCGGCAGGAGAACAAAGCACAGGCATGAAGATTGCCATCCAGGGAGAACCCGGTTCCTTCAGCCACGAAGCAGCCATGAAAATGGCCGCCGGCGCCGTGATCGTTCCCTGTACGCTCTCCGCCGACGTCTTTGCCGCGCTCGTCGAGGGCGCTGTCGAGGCCGCAGTCATTCCCATTGAGAACAGCCTGGCCGGCTCGGTTGCCGAGCACTTTGACCTGCTGCTGGCCCACGATGTGAAGGTGGTACGGGAGACGCTGTTGCGCATCCGCCACAACCTGATCGCCGGCTCCGGCGCCTCGATGGCCGGGATCGACCGCGTCTTCTCCCACCCGGTGGCCCTGGCCCAGTGCCGGCGCTTCCTCGCCCAGCACCCGCGCATGAAGGCCATCGCATATTACGATACCGCCGGCAGCGTAAAACAACTCATCGAACTCCGCGATCCCCACGCCGCCGCCATCGCCAGCGAGGCCGCGGCCCATTACTACGGCGCCGAGATCCTTGAATCCGGCATCGAGGACAACCCGGAGAACTTTACCCGTTTTTTCCTGGTCCGCCGTAGTCAGGACGCCGTCTGCGATCCCCAGTCGAACAAGATAAGCCTTGCGTTTTCAGTCGAAAATCGTCCCGGCTCCCTGGTTGCCGCCCTCGCCGAGATCTCTGCCATCGGCACCAATCTCACCAAAATCGAGTCCCGCCCGGTCCACGGCAAGCCCTGGGAGTACATTTTTTATGTGGATGCTCAGATTCACTCCTCCGAGGAGGGCTCGCGCACACTCCAGGCGCTCAACTCCCATTGCTCCATGGTCAAGGAGTTGGGACGCTACCGCGAGGCGCCGCAGTAGAGCGGAAACGGCTCGAGAAGCGTCTATATCAACAGACTGGCTATCTGAACGACAAAGAGGGGACGGGCTTCGGCCCGTCCCCTTTTGTCTGTTCTGCTCCGCGGCTCTAGAAGTGGTAGGCCACGCCGATCACCGGATTGTAAATCTGGTACCACTTGTTGGTATTGAGATAATCCTTCGTATCTTTGAAGTCCGGCACCTTGGTAACCAGGCCCCGGTACTCGGCGCGAATGTCGAAGCTGGGGCTGATCTCGTAGGCGATGCCGCCGCCGAACAAGGCAGCCGCTTGAGTCTGCTGCTGGACGTCCAGGTTGGTGGTTTCGGAGTTGCGGATGGGCAGGAAAATCAATCCGCCCGCGCCCGCCTCGACAAACGGATTGAACTTGCGGAAGGTGAAGCTGCGCACATAGGCGAAGGAAGCCTCCTGGGTGCGGGTGTTCACCAGATAGTGGTTGGTATTGCTGATCACATAGTGGATCGTGTTCTGGTAGGTGACCCCGTAGTTGGCCTCTACCGCGCTGTTTGGCGTCAGCATGAACCGGTAACTGACCAACGCGCCAAAGGCACGGTCCGCGCTCACGTCGGTATCGGTTGGCGAGGCTTTAAACGGCTCAATAAGCACCGTTCCGCTGATGCTCACGTCCTGACGGCTCTCTTGAGCGCGGCCTGCGGCCACGCATATGGCCAGCAAAAATACGATTAAGGCGATCTTCTTCATTCGGTCCTGAACCTCACCACTGCACAACCGTCGGGCTGGCAACGAGACTTGTCAATTCGGCGCGCCGGTTCGAGCCGGGCCCCGCTCTCAGCATTGTAAATGCCCGGAGCGGTCCGTGGCGGAAAGCTGTTGCCGTCCTTTGTTCAAAATGTTCTGAGGCTATAGACGCAGGCCAGGCAAAAGGGGCGCCTTCCCTGTCTCAAACTCTTGAAAGATGCGCTCGATTGGCCCTCCCCACCCGCCGCGCGGCTCTGTGGGACCGCTCAGACCATCCGCTCCACATGGTAATAAAACGGCGGTCCCTGCTCCTTGGCAAGCGTCCGCACCGTGCGTAAAAAGGCCCTGGCGGCGTACGACAGCGTGGCCTGCCGCCGGTGTACCAGCCGCAGCACCCGTTTCATCTCCAGCTCATCCACCGCAACCCGCACCAGGTCCCCGCTCTCCAGCTCCTGCGCCACGGTCAGATGCGGAACCAGCGCCACTCCGTTGCCCATGGCCACAAACCGCTTGATGGCCTCGATGGTGGGCAGCTCGACGGCCATATTCAACGGCGTCCGGTAGCGCTGAAATGCCTCGATCACCTTGCGCCGCAGCGGAGAGGCCACGTTGTGCGCGATAAAAACCTCCTCCCCCAGCTCGTTGATCGAAACCCGCTCAGCACCGGCCAGCGGATGATGGGGGCTCACAATGAACGCCAGGCTGTCGGCATACACGGCGATGGTGCGAAACTGCTCCGGGTCGGGCCGGAACGAAATCATCCCCAGCTCAAACGTGCGCAGATTCAGCTCTTCTGGTATCCGCGAGGCCAGCATCCGGTGCACGGTCACGCTCACGTGCGGATACTCCCGCCGGAACGGATCCATCGCCCGCAGCAGGTACAGGCAGGTGTACTCATTAGCAGCCAGTTGCAGCCGCCCCCGCTCCAGGCTTTTCAGCTCATCCAAGGCACTGGAAGCCTCCCGCCTGAGCGCCACCAGCCGCAACGCATAGTCGCGCAGCAGCACCCCCGCCGCGGTCAGCGATCCGTCCCGCGCCGCCCGATCGAAAAGCGTCTCGCCCACTGACGCCTCCAGCTTGCGGATCACCTGGCTCACCGCCGGCTGCGTCCGGTGCAGCCGCACCGCCGCCCGCGAGAAGCTCCGCTCCTCCGCCACCGCCAAAAACGTCTCCAGTTGATTCAGTTCCATGGGGATTTAGAGAGCAAGGGCATTCGCCTTCGAATCTTGTTTTCCTCTCGCAGGACGTTTTTGAGCATTGACCTCAAGACCGGTAGAAGCTGCCTTTGGTAACCTTGAAACACGCTTCGGCAGCGCCTGCAACCGCTCGATTGTATCGGGATACCGCGAGACCAGTTCGACAAACGTCGCTGCCAGGGGACTCACTTGCCCGCCTTGCTCCCACTTCTCCACCGTGCGCGGGCTCACGCGCAGCATATTGGCCCACACAGCGCGCGATACGTTGAATTTTTCCCGCACAGCCACAAAAAACTCCGCCCCCGGCGATTCCTTCACCTCAGCATCCGGAAGAGAGTGAGTTCTCAGCGTCACTTTGCCCTCGCGGTGCTCCCCCATCGCGCCAACGCCTTCCATCAGTTCCGCGAAGATGTCCCGCTTCGTTCCCCTTTGCTTGCTCATTGCGTCCCCCTTCTCTTTCGAGCGGCGCGCTCGGCTTCGAGCGCCCTCTTGAGTTGCACCTTCTCATCCTTCGACAAATCGGATGCTTCGTCCTTGCCGTACAACGTCAACAGCCATATCTCTTCATCCGACAGAAAGCAGTAGTAGACGATGCGCAGCCCGCCGCGTTTGCCTTTGCCTCGTCTGACGTCGCTCCATCGCAGTTTCCGAATGCCGCCCGCGCCCGGAATCAGGTCCCCCTCTTCCGGGTTACCGGACAAAGCCTGCTGCAACTTTCGGAATCCCTCATCATCGAGATAATCCTCCCGATACCGGCTGAAAGCCGGTGCTTCAATAAACTGCAGCCCTTTCTGACGCGTTGGATCTTTCATAAGAACCACCCTTACTATACCCATTATGGGTATACTTTGCAACCCATGTCCGGCCGGGGTTCCGCTGGTCATTCAATCCCGCCTAGCCGAACTACATCTTCTGTTCCCTGATCTCTGATCTCTGAAACATCATAACAAATTCTAATCGCTTCCCAAATAATAATAACTTTGCCTTATACGGCCTGGATGCGAAATAATGGCAAAGTTGGCAAAGGGCTTTTCCTGGCGGGCAAGTACATGACCTCAAATCACTCCAATCACGTAGCTTTCTTCGACACCACCCTGCGCGACGGCGAGCAGTCCCCCGGCTGCAGCATGACCACGCAGGAAAAGCTCACCATGGCCCATGCTCTCGAGGATCTGGGCGTGGACATCATCGAGGCCGGCTTCGCCATGGCCTCAGAGGGCGACTTTGCGGCCATCGCCACCATCACCCAGGCCGTACGGCAGCCGCGCATCGCGTCATTGGCCCGCACCAAAACCGAAGACATTGAAATGGCCGCCCGCGCCCTGCAATTTGCCGACCGCGCCCGCATCCACGTCTTCCTCGCATCGAGCGACCTGCACCTCGAATACAAGCTCAAGATCAGCCGCCAGGAAGCTCTCGACCTCTGCGCCGAATCGGTCCGCCTGGCGCGCTCCCTGGTGGACGACGTCGAGTTCTCCCCGGAAGACGCCACCCGCTCGGACCGCGACTTTCTGGTCGAGATGGTCCGCATCGCCGTCCAGGCCGGCGCCACCACCATCAACATGCCCGACACCGTCGGCTACACCACCCCCGAAGAGTACGCGCAAATGTTTTTGGAGGTCCGCCAACGCGTTCCCGCCATCGACGCCGAGGGAATCGTCCTCTCCTCGCACTGCCACGACGACCTGGGCCTGGCCGTGGCCAACTCCCTGGCCGCCATCTCCGCCGGCGCGCGCCAGGTGGAGTGCACCATCAACGGCATCGGCGAGAGAGCCGGCAACGCTGCTCTCGAGGAGATTGCCGCCGCCATCTATGTCCGCGGCGACCGCTTCGGCGTCTCCACCGGCATCAAGCTCGAAAATCTCTACCCCACCAGCCAGATCCTGGGCCAGATCATCACCTTCCGTCCCTCGCCCAACAAGGCCATCGTCGGCGACAACGCATTTGCCCACGAGTCCGGCATTCATCAGCACGGCATGCTGGCCAACCCCCTGTGCTACGAGATCATGACCCCCACCCTGGTGGGCGTAGCCAAAACGCACCTGGTGCTGGGCAAGCACTCCGGCCGCGCCGCCCTCAGGCACAGATTGGAACAGCTCGGCTTCACCCTCACCCGCGAAGAGCTGCAGCATATCTACTACCGCTTTGTCGCCCTGGCCGACCGCAAAAAGAACATCTACGACCAGGATCTGATCGGCATTGTGCCGGATCAGATTCGCGAGAAGCGCCGCGAACCGGTCTCCGAACTCGACTGAGCCGGCTCAGGCTCGGTCGCACCGGAAGGCCAGCGGCAAGAAGAAACCTATACTCGAATAACAAGGAGAGTAAGAATGAAGTTGAAAGTTCTGGTAACCCCCGGCGACGGCATTGGGCCCGAAGTCATCAACGAAGCGGTCGGAGTGCTGCAGGATGTAATGGCCGCCGGCGGTCACACTTTGGAGTTGGATTTCAAGCGCATCGGCGGCGTGGCTATCGTCGCCGACGGTACGCCCCTGCCCCAGGAAACGCTCGCTGCCGCCCTCGACTCAGATGCGGTTTTTTTGGGCGCGGTGGGCGGCAACGAGTTCAATTCCCTGCCCCCCGACAAGCGCCCCGAAGGCGGCCTGTTGCGGTTGCGCTCCGCTCTGGGCGGCTTCGCCAATCTCCGGCCCACCTTCGCCTTCAAGGAAACCTGTGTGAACAGCCCGCTCAGGCCGGAGATCATCGACGGGACAGATATTTTATTTGTCCGCGAACTGCTCGGGGGCCTCTACTACGGCCAGCCCCGCGGCTGGGACCGGGAGAAGGGCGTGGGCTACAACACCATGTACTACACACGCGAGGAAGTGGCCCGCGTGGCCCGCGTGGCCTTCCAGTTGGCGCAGAAGCGCCGCAGGCATCTCACCAGCGTGGACAAGGCCAACGTGCTTGAAGTCTCGCAGATGTGGCGCGCCACGGTGACGGAAGTGGCCGCGGAGTTCCCAGATGTGGAGCTGGAGCACCAATACGTTGACGCCATGTCCATGCACCTGATGAACCGCCCCCGCGACTTCGACGTGGTGGTCGTCGAGAATACCTTCGGCGATATTCTCAGCGACGAATCGGGCGTCATCACCGGCTCGCTGGGCATGTTGCCCTCAGCCACCATCGGCGGCAAGATCAATTTGTATGAGCCGATTCACGGCTCCGCGCCCAACAGCGCAGGCAAGAACCGCGCCAATCCCATGGCCACCATTCTGACCGGCGCAATGCTTCTGCGCCATACGGCCGGACTCGACCAGGAGGCGGCGATCATTGAGAAGTCCGTGCGCAAGGTTCTCGAGCTGGGCTTCCGCACGCGCGATCTGGTGCGCCATGGCGCCGAGGGCTTTACCGTCCTCACCACCACCGAGATGGGCGCAAAGATACGCGAAACCGTGAAAACGATGCTCGTAACCGCATAACGTAACAGATCCGCGAAGGAATACCCGATGAGTTCCGAACCGAAGACGTTATTCGAAAAGGTCTGGCAGCAGCACGTCGTGGTCGAGCCTAAAGGCGAGCCCACCCTGCTCTACATCGACCTGCAACTGCTCCACGAGGTCACCTCGCCGCAGGCATTCGAGGGCCTGCGCCTGGCCGGCCGCAAGGTGCGCCGTCCCGATCGATGTATCGCCACTGTGGACCACAACGTGCCCACCACCATCGAAGGCCGCCTGAACATCCTCGACCAGATCGCCGCCACGCAGATCGCCACGCTGCGCAAGAACTGCGCCGAATTCGGCATCGAGCTTTACGACGTGGACTCGCGCGAGCAAGGCATCGTTCACATCATCGGACCCGAGCTGGGGCTAACCAAACCGGGCATGACCATCGTCTGCGGCGACTCGCACACCAGCACCCACGGCGCATTCGGCGCGCTGGCTTTCGGTATCGGCACCAGCGAAGTGGAGCACGTTCTGGCTACGCAGACCCTGCCGCAATCGAAGCCCAAGACCTTCCACATCTCCGTTGAGGGTACGTTGGCGCGCGGCGTTACGGCAAAAGATATGATTCTCGCCATCATCGGGCAGATTGGCACCGACGGCGCTACCGGCTGCGTGGTGGAGTACGCCGGCTCGGCGATTCGCGCTCTCTCCATGGAGGGACGCATGACCGTCTGCAACATGAGCATCGAAGCTGGAGCACGCGCAGGCATGATCGCGCCCGACAAAAAAACCTATGCCTACCTCAAGGGCCGTCGCTTCTCGCCGCAAGGCGCGGCGTGGGATGAGGCCGTCCGCGAATGGAGCAAGCTGCCCACCGACCCCGGCGCAAAATTCGATCGCAAACTGGTCATCGACGCGGCCACGCTGGTTCCTTACGTCAGTTGGGGCACCAGTCCCGGCATGGTCGCGCCCATCACCTCTTCCGTTCCCGATCCCGCCGCCGCCGGTTCCGATCAGGAGCGCAAGGGCCTGGAACGCGCCCTCGAATACATGGGCCTCAAGGCCGGCACGCCGCTTGAAGACGTCTCCATCGACCGCGTCTTCATCGGCTCCTGCACCAACTCCCGCATTGAAGATCTGCGCGCCGCCGCCCGCATCGCCTCTGGCTACAAGGTCTCCACGCACGTCAGCGCCATGGTGGTTCCCGGCTCGCAGGCCGTCAAGGCGCAGGCTGAAGCCGAGGGGCTGGACCGCGTCTTTCGCGAAGCCGGATTCGACTGGCGCGAGCCCGGCTGCTCCATGTGCCTGGGCATGAATCCCGATATTCTCTCGCCCGGCGAGCGCTGCGCCTCCACCAGCAACCGCAACTTCGAAGGCCGCCAGGGCCGCGGCGGACGCACCCACCTGGTTTCGCCGGAGATGGCCGCGGCAGCCGCCATTGCCGGCCACTTCGTCGACATTCGCAACTGGGCCGTCCGCGAGCCCGCACTGCAAGGGAGGAAAGCCTGATGCAACCCTTTCGCACATTGACAGCGCTGGCCGCGCCTCTGGACCGCACCAACGTCGATACCGACCAGATCATTCCCAAGCAGTTTTTGAAGCGCATCGAGCGCACCGGCTACGGCGAATTTCTTTTCTTCGACTGGCGCCGCACCGCATCCGGCGACCCCAACCCGGAGTTCGAGTTGAACGATCCGCGCTACAAGGGCGCGCAGATTCTAATCGCCGGGAAAAACTTTGCCTGCGGATCGAGCCGCGAGCACGCCGCCTGGGCGCTCTCGGACTACGGCTTCCGCGCCGTCATCGCGCCTACTTTTGCCGACATCTTTTTCTCCAACGCGGGCAAGAACGGCATCGTTCTCGTCCGCCTGAGCGAGGAGCAGGTCGCCCAGTTGCTCCACAACGCAAAAACGATTCCGAACTATCAACTCACCGTCAACCTCGAAGCCCAGACAGTCACAGACAAGCACGGCTTCCACGCAACTTTTGAAGTCGATCCCTTCCGCAAATTCTGTCTCCTCGAAGGCCTCGACGACATCGGCCTAACCCTGCGCCATCAAGCGGCGCTCGACACATATGAAGCCAAACACGACCAAGCAACATGGTTAAAAGCGAAATAAACTGGGTGCCCCACCCTCGCCGCACCTTTGTTTTTGCGGCTAGGGTGGGAAACCACAACAATCAATGCGCGGAGCCCATTGCACCGCTCTGCAAACAAACTGACCACTGATCACTGAAAACTGACCACTGGCGAACGAAGGGAGCAAATGACCATCGAAGGCAAGCGACAAAGCATTCCGTTGACTGAAGGCCCCAGCCGCGCTGCGGCGCGTTCTTACCTGCGCGGCGTCGGCTACAGCAGAGAAGATCTGCACAAGCCCATTATTGGGATTGCAAACACATGGACCGAGATCGGCACCTGCAACGTCCACCTGCGCGAGATTGCGGAAGCACTCAAGCAAGGCATTCGCGAGGCGGGCGGGACTCCGATGGAATTTAACACCATCACCATCTCCGACGGCATCACCATGGGCACGCAGGGCATGAAGGCCTCGCTGGTCTCGCGCGAAGTCATTGCCGACTCAATTGAATTGGTTGCCCGCGGCAACCTCTTTGACGGCCTGGCCGGTATTGGCGGCTGCGACAAGAACATGCCCGGCATCATCATGGCTCTCTGCCGCCTCGATATTCCCGGACTCATGCTCTACGGCGGCTCCATTGCTCCAGGCAAGCTGAACGGAGTAGACATCACCATCCAGGACGTATTCGAGGGCATCGGCTCCTACGCCTCCGGCCGCATCGATGCCGCCGGACTTGAAGCTCTTGAGGCCAACGCCTGTCCGGGCGCGGGCGCCTGCGGCGGCCAGTTCACCGCCAACACCATGGCTATGTCGGCGGAGATTCTGGGCATCGCGCCGATTTATCTCTCCGGCGTTCCCGCCACGTCGCCAGACAAGCCCGCCTCCACCCGCGAAGCCGGCCGCATTCTCATGGATGCCGTCCGCGCCAACCGACGCCCCTCGCAGATCATCACTCGCAAATCCCTTGAGAACGCCATCGCCGCAGTCGCGGCCAGCGGCGGTTCCACCAACGCCGTCCTTCACCTCATCGCCATCGCGCGAGAGATGGGCATTCCTCTCTCCATCGACGACTTCGACTTGATCTCCAAACGCACGCCCTACATCTGCTCACTCACTCCGGCCGGCAAATACGTCGCCTCCGATTACCAGGCCGCGGGCGGCTCGCGCCTTCTCGCCAAGCGCCTCATCGACGCCGGCCACGCCGACGGTTCCACCCTCGCCATCAGCGGCCGCACCCTCGCTGAAGAAGCCGCCCTCGCAGTCGAGACTCCCGGCCAGGTCGTGATTCACACCTTCGAGAAGCCCATCAAGCCCACCGGCGGCCTGGTCATCCTCAAAGGCAACCTGGCTCCCGAGGGCTGCGTGATGAAAATCGCCGCCGCTAACCGCGTGGAGCATCGCGGCCCCGCACGCGTCTTCGATACCGAAGAGGCCTGCTTCGCCGCCGTCCAATCCGGCAAGATCAACCCCGGCGACGTGCTCGTTATCCGCTATGAAGGACCCAAGGGCGGTCCCGGCATGAGAGAGATGCTGCAAGTCACCGCGGCCATTAGCTCCAACGCCGAACTTTCGGCCACCGTTGCACTGCTCACCGACGGCCGCTTCTCCGGCGCCACGCGCGGGTTTACCGCCGGCCACGTAGCTCCTGAAGCCTTCGTCGGCGGACCCATTGCTGCCGTCCGCGAAGGCGACAGCATCCACTTCGACATTCCCAACCGCAAGCTGACGCTTGAAGTCAGCGAAAAAGAAATCGCGGACCGCCTCAAAGGCTTCAAGCCGCCCGCGCTGCGCTGGCCCAAAGGCGTCTTCCGCAAATACGTCGATCGCGTAAGATCGGCCTCTGAGGGAGCAACGACGTAAGAACAGCTTTTAGCTGTTAGCTATTAGCTTTCAGCTAGGGCCGGTAACTAAGGAGCAGCACAAACAATCTGGCATCACCGGGTAACAAGCTAAGAGCTAAAAGCTAATAGCTGACAGCTAAAAAAGGAGTCCACCCATGGGAACCAAAGCCAAAACGCAAGCATCCGATACCCACCTCCAACCACCTGCACGCCTTACCGGCGCGGAGATCGTCTGGGCCACGCTGGTGGGCGAGGGCGTTACCGACGTATTCGGCTACCCTGGCGGCGCCATCCTGCCGGTCTACGACGCTTTGCGCAAATTTCCCATTCACCACACGCTGGTGCGCCACGAGCAGGGTGCCGCGCACATGGCCGACGGATACGCCCGCGCCTCGGGCAAGGTGGGCGTGGCCATCGCCACCAGCGGCCCCGGGGCCACAAATTTAGTCACCGGCATCGCCACCGCTATGCTGGACTCCATTCCCATCGTCTGCATCACCGGCAACGTCTCCAGCAAGGTCCTCGGCACCGACGCCTTTCAGGAAGTGGACATCACCGGCATCACCCTGCCCGTGACCAAGCACAACTTCCTCATCAGCCGCGCCGAGGATATAGCCCCAGCCATCCGCTACGCCTTCCAGATCGCCCAATCAGCGCGCCCCGGCCCGGTGCTCATCGACATTACGAAGGACGCGCAGCAGGGTACGGCCATCTTCGACTTTGACGCTGCCAAACCGCGCCCCCATCGCCTCCACCCCATGCGCAAGGTTGAGGACTCCGGCTTGGCGCAGGCCGCAGAGTTGATCCGCAACTCGAAACGCCCCGTCATCCTGGCCGGCCACGGCATCATCGAATCCGGCGCCATGGAGCAGGTGCGTACCCTCGCCGAGCGCGCGCAGATTCCCGTGGGCCTGACCCTCCTCGGCCTGGGCGCATTCCCTGCATCCCATCCGCTCAACCTGGGCATGATGGGCATGCACGGCGAGGCCTGGGTCAACCACGCCATCCAGGACGCCGACCTGCTCATCGCCTGCGGCATGAGGTTCGACGATCGCGTTACCGGAACCACCTCCACCTACGCCACCAAGGCCAAAAAAATCCACATCGAGGTCGATCCCGCCGAGATCAACAAGAACATCAAGGTCGACGTCGCCCTGGTCGGCGATCTCCGCGAAGTGCTCGAAGAGCTGCTGCCACGCATCGCCGGCCGCGACGGCCAGGCATGGCTCAAGACCATCGACGGCATCAAGGGCGCTGCCGCCGTTCGCGACATCAAGAACCTCCCCGACTCCGGCCACCTCTACGCCGCCCACGTTATGCACGACCTGTGGCGCATCACCGGCGGCAACGCCATCATCGTCACCGACGTCGGCCAGCACCAGATGTGGGAGGCGCAGTACTACCACCACGAGAAGCCCCGCACCCTCATCACCTCCGGCGGCCTGGGAACAATGGGTTATGCTTTGCCCGCCGCCATCGGCGCAAAATTCGCCTGCCCGGATAAAGAGGTCTGGGTCGTCGCCGGCGACGGCGGCTTCCAGATGACCGCCGCCGAGCTCTCCACCATCGTCCAGGAAAAAATCAAGATCAACATCGCCGTCATCAACAACGGCTACCTGGGCATGGTCCGCCAGTGGCAGGAGTTCTTTTACGAGCGCAACTACGAGGCCACGCCGATGGTCAGCCCCGACTTTGTCAAGCTGGCCGGCGCGCACGGCATCTCCGGCCTCACCGTCCGCACCCGCGCCGATGTCGCCTCCGCCGTCGCCGAAGCCCGCTCCGCATCCGGCGCATTTTTGCTCAACTTCATGGTCGAGAAGGAAGACTCGGTCTACCCGATGATTCCCGCCGGCTCCGCATTGCACGAAATGATCCGCCGCCCCGGCAAAGACCCGCTGCTGGAATCGCCGGACGACAAGTAACAAAAACAGTGGTCAGTAGTCAGTGATCAGTGGTCAGCCCTTGGCAAATGAGCTGAATCAAAGTTCACTCGACGAAATTAGCCTGACCGGCACTGACAACTGATCACTGACCACTGGAAAGCTAGAGGCTAGTCATCATGCTGCACACATTCGTCTCTTACGTTGAAGACCTGCCCGGCGTGCTCACCCGCGTCGCCTCGCTCTTCCGCCGCCTCAACATCAACATCAACTCGCTCACCGTGGGCCGCAGCGAGCGCCCCGGCCTCTCGCGCCTCACCCTGGTCTGCGAGGCCTCCGCCGAAGCCGGTCACCGCATCCGCGCCAGCCTGTATAAGCTGGAAAATGTCGTCGATGTGGACGACATTGCCCAGGCTCCGAACGTTACCCGCGAGCTGGCCCTCATCAAGGTTGCCGCCACGCCACGCACCCGCTCCCAGGTCTTCGAACTGGTCGAGGTCTTTCGCGCCCGCATCGTCGACCTGGCCCCGGAATCGCTCATGATCGAGATGACCGGCGTCGAAAGCAAGATCGAAGGCCTCATCCAGGTACTCCATGAAGGCGAGGGCCAGGTGCTCGAAATCTGCCGCAGCGGCAAACTGACCATGCGCCGCGGCCACCACACCAGCAGCGTCCTCAAGGCCATGGGCTCCGCTCCCGACGAGCCAGCCGAACCGTCTTCGGAAGCTATTGAAGACAGCGTGGCCCCCGAACAGGAATGACGCCGGGTTTGTCATCCTGAGCTCTCACTGATGCTGTCCTCCTGAGTAGAGTCGAAGGAGCTGCGGTTGCTCTTCGGCCCATCGATGCCGGATCGAACACAAAATTGTGGGCCGAGCAGCAACCGGCCCGCTCCACGGAATTTCAACCAAGCAAAGGAAAACCGAGAAAATCATGGCCAAGACTTATTACGATCACGATGCCGACCTCTCTCTCATCCAAGCCAAGAAGGTAGCCATCATCGGCTACGGCTCGCAAGGGCACGCTCATGCCCTCAACCTCAAGGACTCCGGCGTCCACGTCAAAGTGGGCCTGCCCGCCACGGAAGCGGAGTCCGTTGCCAAGGCGCGGAAGGCGGGCTTCGAAGTGGTCCCGCCGGCTGAAGCGACGAAGTGGGCCGATGTGGTGATGATCCTCGCGCCCGACCAGATACAGGCCAAGTTGTATGCCGAAGAGATCGGCCCCAACCTCACCGCCGGCAAGATGCTCATGTTCGCCCACGGCTTCAATATCCACTTCAAGACCATCGTCCCCGCCGCGGACATCGACGTGGGCATGGCGGCGCCCAAGGCCCCCGGCCACCGCGTCCGCGAGATCTTCATCGAGGGCGGCGGCGTGCCCGGCCTCATCGCCATCCACCAGGACGCCACCGGCAAGGCCCACGCCCTCAATCTCAGCTACCTCAAGGGCATCGGCTGCACCCGCGCCGGAGTCCTCGAGACCACATTCAAAGAGGAGACCGAGACCGACCTCTTCGGCGAGCAGGCCGTGCTCTGCGGCGGCATCAGCGCCCTCATCAAGGCCGGCTTTGAGACCCTGGTCGAAGCCGGCTATCAGCCCGAAAGCGCCTACTTCGAGTGCATGCACGAGCTCAAGCTGATCGTGGACCTGATCTATCGCGGCGGCCTGGCCTACATGCGCTACTCCATCTCCGACACCGCCGAGTTTGGCGACTACGTCAGCGGTCCACGCGTCATAAACGAAGAGAGCCGCAAGGCCATGAAGCAGATTCTGGCGGAGATCCAGGACGGTAGCTTCGCAAAAAGGTTCCTCGCCGACCAGAACTCCGGCCGCAAGGAGTTTTTAGCCTTCCGCGAAGCCGAAGCCAGGCATCCGGTCGAGATCATCGGCAAAACCCTCCGCGCCTCGATGCCCTTCCTCGACCCCGTCACGGTCGAAGAAGTCGCAAAGAACCGGTAAGCATTTCGCCGCGCTGCATAAAATCCGGCTCTGCATAGCGATCACATGCAGGGCCGGATTTTTTACGCCAAACTGTTGGCCCACAAACAGATAGTCTCGGCGGAAAACTGTTGCATGAAACAATGTAATAGTGTACTATGTTTCATGTAACGAGAGGTTCGGCATGAGAGCAGCAGTCACAGAACGGGTGCGCAAGCATCGCGAGCAGTTGCGGGCTGAGGGGTTGAAGCCGGTGCAGATCTGGGTTCCTGATACCAGGTCGGCGAGCTTTCGCCAGAAGTGCGAGCGGGAATCCCTGTCGCTTGTCGCCGAACCGCTGGAGGCAGAGACGCTTGATTGGATTGCCGAAGTCTCGGATACGGATGGATGGGTATGAAACGCGGCGATCTGATCCCTGTAGTTTTGGCGGGAACGTACGGAAAACCACGGCCAGCGCTGGTGATTCAGTCGGACTTATTTACGAAGCATCCTTCCGTCACGGTTTTGCCCGTCACCTGCGAACTGCGCCCCATCGAGACCTTTCGCATTGCTGCTGAGCCGAGCAAAAAGAACGGACTGCGCGCCCCGTCGCAGATTATGGTGGACAAGGCTCACACCATTCCGCGTGATAAGGCAGGCGAACCGTTCGGCGAACTGGAGCGGCGGACTCTGACGGCTGTCGACCGGGCACTGGCTGTTTTTCTCGGGTTGGGTTAACCGTTTCAGCCTAACTGCTGCATAAATTATCCCAACCAAAACAGGAAAGGAGCGGCATTACTTCTTATCCAGCCGGAACGCCGCTGCTTGAAAATCTCCGCGGAAGCCTTCGTCCATCTCGAGCCCATGATGCATCCACCACGCACCGCTGGCCACGGCCGGCGTTCCCTCGCGCGCCTTGCCTTCGATGGGGCTCAGCGCATACTCCGCCGACGGGTCCAACCCCTTCAGCTTGAGCGTGGGAAATCCCCAACCCTTCTGCGTGGAATGAATAAACGCAAACACCACCGCCTGGCTCTTATCCTCCCGCACCCTCTCGTTGGCTGAAAACTCGCTTCCGTTGCGCGGGGAGATCAGCCGGTACAGGTCGCCCTGCACGATGGTCGCCTGCAACTGGTGGTAAGCCGCAATCAGCCGTTTGGCCAGGGCTGTCTCTTCGTCGCTCCACTTGTTGATGTCGGCGCTAATCCCCAGCGAGCCCTGCATCGCGCTCAGCATCCGGTAAGACATCGACGTCGACCGCTTATTCAGCCAGTCCGGTGTATCCGTCTCCCAGGTGGTCATGATCAGCGGCGTGTAAGCGTAGGTGAATCCATCCTGCAGCGTCAAACCGTCGAAGGCATCGCCATCGTCGGAGATCGCAACCTCGTCCACATAGCGCAAAATTCCCAGGTCCACGCGACCCCCGCCGCCCGAGCAGGACTCGATCTCCAAATTCGGGTGCCTCTTGCGCAGCTCGGCCAGAATCGCATACATGTTCTGTACGAATTCAACGTAAACCCGCTTCTGCTCCGCGGCGGGAAGCTGATCCCACCCCGGCTCGCTCCAGTTGCGGTTGTAGTCCACTTTTATATACGTAATGTCGTTTTCGGTCAGCAGCTTGTCAAGGAACCCAAGCACAAAGGCGCGCACATCCGGACGCGCCAGATTCAGCACCAGTTGGTTGCGCTGCTCCGAGCGGGGACGGCCGGGAAAGTTCAGCACCCAATCCGGATGCTTTCTGTAGAGATCCGAGTCAGGGTTCACCATCTCCGGTTCAACCCACAGCCCGAAATCCATCCCCAGCGCGTGAACCTTGTCGATCAGCGGCTTGAGCCCGTGCGGAAACTTTCCCTTGTTCACGTACCAGTCGCCCAGGCCCGCGTGGTCGTCCTTGCGCTGCCCAAACCACCCGTCATCCACCACAAACCGGTCGACCCCCAGGGTAGCCGCCTTCTCCGCCAGTGCAATCTGCCCGGCCTCGTTCACGTTGAACGTCGTCGCATCCCACGAGTTGTAGATCACTGGCCGCACCTTCGGCAGCGCCTGGCCTGCCGTCGCGGCCGTCCGCGGCAAGATGCGCTCCAGCTCAAACCGGTGCAGCAGCCGCGAAGCCCCGCCCAGCCCGTTCGACGAGTACCCCGCATAGAAAATCGGCGTCTCCAGCGATTGCCCCGGATGCAGCACGTAGCCGAAGTCGAAGGGATTGAATCCGCCGGTGACCCGCACCGCGTTCATCTGGTCCTGCTCCACCGTGATTCTCCACGACCCGCTCCAGCCCAGCGCTCCAAACCACACCTCGCCGTGCTCCTCGTCGGTCTTGCCTGCCTGAAGCGCAAACCAGGGATTTGCCTGGTGCCCCGTCGAACCCCTCCGGCTCTCAATCACCCGCGCCCCCGGATGCACCTCTTCCTGGGTCAGCGTCCACTCACCGGACCAACGCCCGGTCAGATAGTTCAGCGTGTAGGCTCCCGCCGGCAGCGCCCACGCCGCGGCCGCGGCCTGCTCCACCGTCACCGCCTGTGCCTCGCGATTCTCGATCTTCGCCGACCGCGCCAGAATCCCGCTCTTCGGATCCATCTCGTAGTGCAAGGTCACATAAATCCCGCGCCGGATGTCCTTGAGCACCACGTCGAAGCCGTGCGGCGCCTCGCTATAGCTCTCGTAGCGCAGCACCAGGTCGCGGTTCCCGTCGGCAAAGCTCACCTTCAGCGCCGGCTCCACAAACAGCCCCGCGCCCCACCCCGCGTACTCCTGCGGCGTCGTCGTATAGGACGAGTCGAACGAGGCCCACTCCTCCATCGCCCTGGCCGGCGGAAATACATCCGTCGCCTCCAGCCGTCCGCCCCAGTAAAGCTGCTCCAGTTCCCCGCGCTCATTCACGCCAAACACATAGGAAACCCCGCCCCCATCCAACCGGAAGACCTTGCTGGCGGCATCGAAGCTGGCCACGGCGGGCTGTGCAAATCCAACCACAGTGGCGGCAAGCAATACAACAACTACTGACAAGGTTTTCAACATGGACGATCTCCTTAATCCCGTTCCAAATCCGCCCCATCATACCATCCGTCCTGACCAATACCCCCAATCCGATGTGTTTTAATCGGAGTTGGCTCACATCTCTCTCCGATGAAATAGGCGCATGGCGACTTCTACCGCCCACAAGGCACAACCGGAACAAAAGATAACCTCGCGCCGGCTGCTTTCCGTCATCATTCTGGCAGCTCTGGCCATCCGCCTGGTGGTGGTCTGCTTCACCTATCGCGGCCTGCCCGACGCGGACAAATTCTACGAGCAGTTCGGCTGGGAGATCGGCTGGGTGGCGCGCGCCCTGGCCGCCGGCCATGGATTCTCCTCGCCGTTCTTCCCCTGGAGCGGGCCCACCGCGCTGGTGCCGCCGCTCTATACCTTCCTGCTGGCCGCCGTCTTCCGTATCTTCGGCATCTACTCGCTCACCTCGGGATTCGTCATCCTCTCCATCAACAGCCTGCTCAGTTCCCTCACCTGCATCCCCATCTACTTCAGCGCCAAATACTCTCTCGGCGCGCGCGGCGCAAAATTCGCAGCCTGGGCCTGGGCCTTCTATCCCTTTGCCATTTACTTCTCCGCGGGCCGCGTCTGGGAGTACTCTCTGACCGCGCTGCTGTTCACCACCTGCTTTTGCATCGCGCAGCGCATTCACTCCACCGCCAACCCCCTCGCCTGGCTCGGCTGGGGCCTGCTCTACGGCGTCACGGCGCTGTCCAACCCCTCCGTGCTTTCCATGCTGCCGTTTCTGCTGGCTTTGGCGCTCTATAGGGTGCGACGGTCCGGCCGCCGCTGGCTGCTCAACGCCACGCTCACCGCCCTGGCCGTGCTGGCCGTCGTCACGCCGTGGACCATCCGCAACTATCGCGCCCTCGGCATCCTCTGTCCCGTCCGCGACAACTACTGGCTGGAGTTCTACGCCGGCAACTTCGGCGACACCTCCGACCCCAACCCGTCCTCGGCCCACCCCGCATCGAACGCTGTTGAAATGCAGAAATTCCTCTTCATGGGCGAGCCGGCCTATCTGGCTGAGAAGCACACCCTGGCCGTCGCTTACGTCAGCCATCATCCACTGTTTTTCGCGTATGTCTCGCTCCGCCGCGTCATCTATTATTGGAGCGGCTTCTGGAGCTTCTCCGCGGAATACATGAATCGTGAGCCGTTTGAGCTGCCCAACCTGTTCTTCTGCGGCGGCATAACGCTCCTCATGCTGCGCGGCGCCCGCCGCTTCTGGCGCCAGAACCGCGCCGCCGCCCTGCCTTATCTGGTGCTCATCGCCGTCTTCCCGCTGACTTATTACATAACCCATCCGCTGATGGATTACCGCCAGCCCATCGAGCCGGCCATTATTGTGCTAGCCACCGCCGGCGCCGCAACCCGCTCAACGATTACCCCTATTGATTCAGCTTGTTAACTGTACAGTACTAAAGTTTTCTTATTACTAAAATAACCTTTGCTTGATGACACGCAATGTCTGTAAGGTATCTCCACAATCAATTTGGGTGGCCTGCCCGCCTATCTCGCCGCGAGGGGTCAAAAAGGAGCACGTCATGGTATCCAGCAATTGCCTCTCCGGTTGGGTGAAGTCTTCTCGTCTTCACTTGAATGCGTTCAGCTTTTTCAGCCATTTTCTCTTCCTCGCATTTTTGGCCAGCAGCACGTCAGCATCGGCCACAACGGTGGCTACCCCGACCTTCAGTCCTGCGGCAGGCACGTATACCTCGACGCAGACGGTGACCATCAGCGATACGACCTCGGGTGCGTCGATCTACTACACCACCAACGGAAATACGCCGACGACCGCCTCGACCCACTATAGCTCACCGGTATCGGTGTCGGTTACACAGACGCTGAAGGCCATCGGAACACACAGCGGCGATACGAACAGCGCGGTTGGTTCTGCGAAGTATACCATCCAAGTTGCCACGCCAGCCTTCAGCCCCGGGGCCGGAACGTATACCTCGGCGCAGACGGTGACCATCAGCGATTCCACCTCAGGCGCAACCGTCTACTACACCACCAACGGAAGTACGCCGACGACCAGTTCCGCGGTGTATTCGAGCGCGATCACTGTCTCTGCCACAGAGACTCTTAAAGCCCTTGCCACGCACAGCGGCGATACAAACAGCGCGGTGGGTTCGGCGGTTTACACCATCCAGGTAGCCACGCCGGTGGTCAGTCCAGGCGAAGAGGGGATATACGCGCCGCAGTCGGTTACCATCAGCGA